>CAZTAA010000061.1:0-23331 GCA_964611465.1 uncultured Mycobacterium sp.
CATTTCGCAACAGCCACTCAGCGACGGGAAATGCACCGAAATCACCGGGACCGGGGCCGGACGACGACCTCGTGCACGTCGGCGTCGGCCGGCGCGTTGATCGCCTCGGCGACGAACCGCGCCACCGTCTCGGGCCGCAGAAACCGTTCGGGTCGGTACTCGCCGCCCTCGTAGGCCACCAGGTCGCGTTGCATGTCGGTGTCGATGCGCCCCGGATAGATCGTCGTCACCCGCAGGGCCGGCTCGTCGGCGCGCAGTGAATCGGCGAACGCCCGCAGCGCGAACTTGCTCGCCGAATACGACGCCAGGCCCGCCGACGGCGCGCGGCCGGCGCCGGAGTTGATGAACACCACATGTCCGCCGGCGGCCCGCAACGCCGGCAGCAGCGCCAGCGTAAGGGCCACGGCGCCAACCACATTGACCGTCATGGTGGCCCGCCACTCGTCGATGCTCGACTCGGCGACCCGGCCCGGATATGCCACCCCGGCGTTGTGCACCAGGACGTCGAGCTCGACGATCGGCTCGACGGTCTCGGCGATGGCGTCCAGATCGGCGAAATCCACCGGCCAGGTGGTCGCCCCCAGGCGCTCGGCGACGGAGTCCAGCCGCGCCGACGGCCGGCCCGCCAGGAACAGCGTGTGCGTGGGCGCCAGCGCGTCGGCGATGGCGGCCCCCAGACCGCCCCCGGCGCCGGTGATCATGGCGGTGGGCATGGTGGCAACCGTAACGGAGGCCGGTTGCCCAGCGTGCGGCCCGGCGGGGCAGCAAAATGAGGGTATGGCTCCGGACCCGAGTTTCACGCCGACCCAGCTGGCGGCCCGCGCCGCCTACCTGCTGCGCGGCAACGACCTCGGCGTCATGACGACGGCCGCGCCACTGCTCTACCCGCACATGTGGAGCTGGGACGCGGCGTTCGTCGCGGTGGGGCTCGCGCCGCTGAGCGTCGAACGTGCCGTTGTCGAACTCGACACCCTGCTGTCGGCGCAGTGGACCAACGGGATGATCCCGCACATCGTGTTCGCCAACGGTGTCGACGGGTATTTCCCGGGGCCGGCCCGGTGGGCGTGCGCGGCGCTGGCCACCCACGCGCCGCGCACCAGACACACCTCCGGAATCACCCAGCCGCCCGTCCACGCGATCGCCGTGCAGCGCATCCTCGATCACGCGCGTAGCCGCGGGCGTTCCACCCGGGCGGTGGCCGAGGCGTTCCTGGATCACCGGTGGGGCGATCTGGTGGCCTGGCACCGCTGGCTGGCCGAGGCGCGCGATCAGAACAGCCGCGGCCGGATCACGCTCTACCACGGCTGGGAATCCGGTATGGACAACTCACCGCGCTGGGATTGCCCGTACGCCAACGTGATTCCCGGCGCCGTGCCGGAGTATCAGCGCGAGGACAACAAGATCAACCCCGATGCCAGCCAGCGGCCCTCCGACGCCGAGTACGACCGATACCTCTGGCTGCTGGAGGAAATGAAGAGCGTGCGGTACGACGACGGCCTGCTGCCGAAGGTGATGAGCTTCGCGGTCGAGGACGTCTTCGTCTCGGCGATCTTCTCGGTGGCCTGCCAGGTGCTGGCCGAGATCGGCGAGGACCACAAGCGGCCGCTCGCCGACGTCCGCGAACTGTACGGCTGGGCCGACCGGTTCCGTGCCGGCGTGGTCGAGACCACCGACCAAAGAACCGGTGCGGCAAGGGATTACGACGTGCGCGCGGAAAGCTGGATCGCCACCGAAACGGTCGCGCAGTTCGCCCCGCTGCTGTGCGGCGGCCTGCCGCACGACCGGGAGCGGGCGTTGCTGCGGCTGCTGGAGGGGCCGCGGTTCAGTGGTCACCCCGACCTGAGATACCCGCTGATTCCGTCGACCTCCCCGGTGTCCCGGGATTTTCGGCCCCGCGAGTACTGGCGCGGGCCGGTGTGGCCGGTGATGACGTGGTTGTTCTCCTGGGCGTTCGCCCGCCGCGGCTGGGCCGAGCGTTCGGCGGTGCTGCGCCGCGAGGGGCTGCGGCAGGCCAGTGACGGCACGTTCGCCGAGTACTACGAACCGTTCACCGGTGAACCACTGGGCAGCATGCAGCAGTCCTGGACCGCGGCGGCCGTGCTGGATTGGCTGGGTTGAGGCGTTATTCGCCGGCCAACCGGCTCAGCGGACCCAGCGCCGACTCGAGCACCTGCACGTCCTCCGGGCTGAGCCTGCGCAGCATGTTCGCCAGGGAGGCCCGCCGCGCCGCGAGGGACTCGGCATGCTGCGCGTGGCCCTTGGGGGTGATCTCCACCAGCACGGCGCGCAGATCCGAGGGATCGCGGGAACGTTTGACCAGACCGAGCTTCTCCAGCCGGCGGATCGCGACCGTCGTCGTCGGCGTGCGGACCCGTTCGTGGGCGGCCAGTTCGGTCATCCGGATCGGACCCTGATCGAGCAGCGTCACCAGGATCGACAGCTGGGCAAGCGTCAATTCGCCGGCGGTCTCGCGATTCACCTCGCCCCGCCGGAGCACCGAGAACAGCTTGGACAGCGTGCGTTGCAGACCCTCGGCGAGCTCGGTCACCTCGGGCGCGGTCGCTGCTCCGGCGTCGGCTTCAGACATGATTTGGCAGTCTAACCTGTTACCGGCGCCGTGCAGCCCGTTTCCCCGGGTAGCGGACCCGCTACAGCACCTGGGCGAGGAAGCGCTGCAACCGGTCGGTTTCGGCCGACTCGAAGATCCGCGCCGGCGGCCCCTCCTCGAGCACTTGGCCGTGGTCCATGAACACGACAGTGTCGGCCGCCGATCGGGCGAAACCCATCTCGTGGGTGACCACCACCATCGTCATCCCGTCGGCGCCGAGCTCGGCGATCAGCGCCAGGATGCCCTTCACCAACTCCGGGTCCAGCGCCGAGGTGACCTCGTCGAAGAACATCACCTGCGGCGACATCGCCAGCGCGCGCGCGATCGCCACCCGCTGCTGCTGGCCGCCGGAGAGCATGCCCGGCCGGGCAGCGGCCTTGTGCCGCAGGCCAACCCGGTCCAGCTGGGTCAGCGCCAGGTCGCGCGCCGCGTCGGCGGAGAGCTTCTTCAGTTTGCGCGGTGCGAGCGCGACGTTGTCCAGCACCGTGCGGTGCGGGAACAGGTTGAACTGCTGGAACACCATCCCGATGCGTTGGCGCAGCCGGTCGGGGTCGTCGGGCAGTACCGATCGGCCGTCGAGCAGGATGTCGCCGCGGTCGGGTTCGTAGAGCCGGTTGAGTGTGCGCAGCAACGTCGACTTGCCCGACCCCGACGGGCCGATCACGGCGGCGGTGCTGCCGGCGGGCACGTCGATGTCGACCCCGCGTAGCACGGCGTTCGGGCCGAACGAGAGGTGAATGTCCCGCGCCGCCAACGACACCGGGGTCGCTGCTGTCATCAGATCATCTCCTCGGCGAGGCGTTCTTCGTCGACGGGTGTCCGGCCCTTGCGCAGCCGGGAGTCGATGAGGTTAACCAGATGGGTCAGGGGGATGGTCAGCATCAGGTAGAACAGGCCCGCGGCGACCAGCGGCGAGAGGTTGCCGGTCTGCGCGTTGAGGTCGCGACCGACCTGGAACAGTTCGCGCTGACTGGCGATCAGCCCGAGGAAGTACACCAGCGACGAGGCCTTCAGCAGCGAGATGAACTGGTTCATCAGTGCGGGCAGCACCCGCCGGATGCCCTGGGGTACGACGATCAGGCGCATCGCGGCCGGGTAGCTGAAACCCAGGGCCCGTGACGCCTCCAACTGGCCCTGTTCGACGCTCTGGATTCCCGAACGCAGGATCTCGCCGACGTACGCCGCGGCCATCAGGCCCAGCGCGGCGATGCCCAGCGGGTACGGGTTGTTGCCGGTGAGCCCGCCGACCACCGGGCCGAAGCCCAGTCCGATCAACAGAATGATCACCACTTCCGGCAGGCCGCGGAAGATGTCGGTGTAAACCCTTGCGGGCCAACGCAACCACCGTGACCGCGAGATACCGGCGACGGCCAGTGCGAGGCCGAGCAGCAGCCCGATCACGGCCGCACTGGCGGTGAGAATGAGCGTGTTGGGCAGTCCCGTTCGGAACAGGTCGGGAATCGCCTTCTTGTACAGATCCCAGCTGAAGAACGCCTCACCCAACTGCGCCAGGGTGGACTTCGGGCCGGCGGCCGCGCCGGACTGCGGTGCGCCGCGCGCGGCGGCGATCGCGGCGAAGTCCGGAAGTTGCGGCGTCGCAACCGCTTTGGACCCCGGCTTCCAGCCGGGCGGCAGCGCACGCGGCACCCAGTCGGAGTACAGCCGGGCCCAGGTGCCGTCGGCGATGACCGCGTCCAGCCCCGAGTTCAGCGCGTCGATGAGCGGCTTGTTCTCGCGGGCCACCGCGTAGGCGACGAAGTTGTCCAGGCTGAAGGTGTTCTCGACGATCTGCGCGGGATCCCCGGGCTTCACCGTGCCAACCGCCTGTTGCGACGGCGCCACCCAGGCGTCGATCTGCCGCGTCTTCAGGCTGGCGTAGACGGTGTTGTAATCCGGGAACTTCACCGGGTCCAAATGCAAGGTGTCCACGACGTAGGCTTCCTGCACGGTGCCCTGCACCACTCCGATACGTTGCCCGGCAGCAAGTTTCGAGAAGCTGTCGATCGGCGAGCCGGGCGGCACCACCAGCGAGAAGTAGCCGAAGTCGTACCCGTTGGTGAATCCGACCGTGCGCCGTCGCGCGTCGGTGGTGGTGATCGACGACGATCCCACGTCGAACCGGCGGGATGCCACCTGGGCCAGTAGCCCCGAGAAGTCCGTGCCGACGAAATTGACTCGCAGACCGAGCTTTTCCGCGATGGCGCGCAGCAACTCGTTGTCGAAGCCGGTGAACTGGCCCGCGGAATCGATGCACACGCTTGGCGGCGCGTCCGACAGCGTGCCCACCGTCAGGATGCCGGGCTTGCCGAGTCCCAGCGCGGCGCGGTCGATGCGGTCCAGTGGCACCACGCCGGCGGTCGTGTACCTATCCGAGCCGGGGTTGCCGGCCGCCGCGGCCAGGTTGGTCGGCAGCGCACTGGCGCTGTCGGCACCTGGCGGCGCGCACTGATCCGCGCGCGCCGGCGGAGCCAGGCCGAGCGCCGTCACCAACAGCATCACCAGGACGGCGGTCACGGCCCGTCGGGATCGGGTCATCTACGAAACGTAGCCGTCGCGCGCGGATGGGTGAAGGGTTGCGCTCGGTCAGCGCCGATCGCGCCAGCGGCACAGTGCGTCGGCGGCACTCAGGTCGTAGTCGGGACCGTTGGACCCGACGGTCAGCAGGGTCACGCCGAGCGCGGCGAGGGCCTCGGCGTTGGCGATCAGGGCGGCGGGTCCCTCACCGGCGGCCACTCCGCTGTTGTTCTCGACACCGGCGGAACGTTCGACGGCCGAGGGGTCGCGGCCCAGATCGGCGCAGAGCCGGTCGAGTATCCGGGCCTTGCCGGGGTAGGTCTGCGGTGTGGTGAAGCCGTGCCACATGTCGGCGTACCGGGCGACCAGTGGCAGCGTCTTTCGTTCGCCCTGCCCGCCGATCAGGATCGGGATGTGCCGGGTGGGCGCGGGGTTGAGTTTGGCCAGCCGCGGGGTAATCCGCGGCAGCGCTGCCGCCAGGTCGTCGAGACGGCTTGCCGCGGTGCCGAATTCGTACCCGTATTCGCGGTAGTCCCGCTGCATCCAGCCGGAGCCGATGCCGAGGATCAGCCGGCCCCCGGAGATGTGGTCCACGGTGCGGGCCATGTCGGCGAGCAGTTCCGGGTTGCGGTAGGAGTTGCAGGTGACCAGCGCGCCGATCTGCACCCGGGAGGTCTGCTCGGCCCAGGCGCCCAGCATGGTCCAGCATTCGAAGTGCGCACCGTCGGGATCGCCATAGAGCGGGAAGAAGTGGTCCCAGTTGAAGACGATGTCGACGCCGATGTCCTCGCACCGGCGGACCGCGTCGCGAATGCGGCCGTAGTCGGGACACTGCTGAGGTTGCAGCTGGACGCCGATGCGGACGGGGAGGCTCATTGGTTCTCCAGGATGTCGCGCAGGATCTGGATCAGCGCGCGCGGTTGGTCGCCCTGGACCGAATGCCCGGCGTCCGGCACCACGATGGTGCGCTGGAAGCCGGGGGCGTTCCGCGCGAACTGCGCGGCGTCGTCGTCGTTGACGAAGAACGAGTTCGCGCCGCGGACCAGCGTCGTGGGCATGGTGATGGAGGGCACGTCGTCCCACAGGCCTTCGAAGCCGTCACCTTTTCGGAAGGTGTCGTAGCGCCACGTCCAGGTGCCGTCGTCGAGTTGCTTGGCGTTGTGGAAAACGCCGCGCCGCAACGACTCTCGGCTGCGGTGCGGCGACGTCGTGACGGCCTCGTCGACCATCGCCGCGAACGTCGGGAAGGTGCGCTCGCCCTGGACCAGGGCGACGGCGCCGAGCTGTGCCCGGGTCATCTCCTCGTGCCGTTCGGGGGCCGACGGGGTGACGTCGACGAGCACCAACTCGGGCACCAGCACCGGTTCGGTCGCGGCCAGCCGCAGCGCGGTGAGACCGCCCAGCGACATGCCGACCACCAGGCGTGGGTGCGGGGCGAGTTCGCGCAGCACCGGCCGCAGTGTGTCCGCGTTGAGCTTCGGGCCGTAGTCTCCGTCCTCGCGCCAGGCCGAGCGGCCGTGGCCGGGCAGGTCGACGGCCAGAACCGACGGCAGCCCGAGGCCGAGGATCACGGTGTCCCAGGTGTGGGCGTTCTGGCCGCCGCCGTGCAGGAACAGCGCTTCGGCGGGCCCCTGGCCCCAATGCAGCGCGCTGATGCCCCCGAGGTCGACGCGGTGCACCGGCGGCAACGGTCCGCTGACCCCGGCTTGTTCGGCGTTCTGCGGCAGCAGGGCGAACTCGTCGAGGGCCGCCAGCTCCTCGTCGGAATAGTCTGTCGCGCTCACACCGCGGACCCTACTCGGCGTCGGCGGGCAGTCGGGTGGCCGCGCGGAACACCGGCTCCGCGGCGGGCGGATGCACAAGGATCGACGGCAGCACGAAGGTCCGCAGGTAGCGACGCGCGATGTCCGGGTCGTCTGCGCCGGGGATGACGCCGAGCAGCATGCTCAACGCGGTCGACACGAGGAACTGTCCGAGGTCGGTGGCGGTCAGCCCCGGCCGGATCTGGGAGTCGCCGTAACCCTGCAGCATCACCTCGATCAGAGCCGGGAGGTTGGGGTCCGCGGCGATCAAGCGAGCCACCGTGCCGTCCTCGGTCTGTTCGGAAATGGTTTTGAACAGCGGCGCATGGACCAGTTCGGTGGCCACGATGACCATGCTCTCGACCAGAAGCTCGGCCAGACCCGCGCCGGGAGGCATGCGTTCGAGGATCGCGAGTTGATGACGCCGGGTGACGCGGTTGACCAGAGCTTCGAGCATTCGCTGACGGTTGGGGAACTGCCGGTAGATCAGGGCCCGGGAGTAGCCGGCTTCCTTGGCGATGAGCTCCATGGTCGACGCCTGGTAGCCGCGCTCCAGGATCAGCCGCTCGGCCGCATCGAGCAGAAGTTCCTTGGCCTGGTCGGCGGTGTTTCCGCCCCCGGCCGGCCGGCCGCGGGCTCGGCGTGGCAGTGGCGATGACAAAGGTATCCGTCCGGGAATCGCAGGTGATTCCCAGTATGCCGCAACTAGGGCCTTGTGATCGGGGCCACAACGCCGTAAAAATAGACGATATCGCCATTGCGTCTATTTGGGGGAGGGTCATGGCTGTTCGTCCATGGAAGGCTCTGACCGGAGCGGGGTTCGTCGTCACCGCGCTGACGGCCGGAATGCTGACCGGCGCCGCGATCGCCGTCGCTGATCCGCAGACGGCTCCGGCGGATACGGGTACCTCGACCACTCGGGATGCGGGCGGGGATCGGACCGCCGACGCAACCGATTCCCAGACCACCAGCGAGACCGGCGACGGCGCCGCGCAGAAGCCATCGGGAGAGGGCCAATCACCGGGTTCTGCCGAAACACCCGGACCTCGCGCTGATGACGTCGAGGACAGCGCACCGAACACCGTCGAACCGGACGAAGACAAGGTTCCTGCGGCCAAAGACGCCGGCGCCGAACAGGTTTCGGCGGAAACGCCGGCCACCTCACCGGAGTCGAAGCGCGCCGAACCGACCGAGCAGAATCGGCCGGCGCACTCCGCGCCGGCGCCCGGCGCCGAGATGGTGGGGACCGAAGAACTCGTGAATAGCGCCGCCGGTGCGGCTCTGGACCACACTGCGACGGTAGAGGAAGTCGATTTCGCGACAGCCGCGCCGGCGAAAACTGCCGAGGCGCGCGGCCAGACCCTCTCGGTCAGTCTGAAACAAGCTGCGGCTGAACCGGATTCGACGCAGGCCGCCGTCGTCGCTCCGGTCGCGGTCGCCGCGCAGTCCGTGGCGGTCGGTGCGCGGCATCCGTCGTTGGTCACCGTGATCGGGTCCCTGGTGATGAACGTCCTGATGGGGCTTATCCATCTGGTCGACGGTGCGCCCGTCGTACCGGCGGGAAGCACTGTCACAGTGCGGACCTCGTCGCTGATCCTGCCCATCGGCAGCGGCAGGCGGGTGGAGGCCGACTGGTACTTCCCGGAAACGATCGGTGACTCGACGCGCCTGATCTATCTTCAGCACGGCTTCATGGCCAGCGGCCCGATGTACAGCTACACCGCGGCCAACATCGCCGAGCGGACCGACAGCATCGTCGTGGTGCCGTCACTGTCGTCGAACTTCTTCGACGCCAACGCCGAATGGGTCGGCGGCTCCACCATGCAGAAGGCAGTGGCGAAGCTTTTCGAGGGCAGCCGAACCGCGTTGACCGAAAGCGCCAGCGCTGCAGCGGGACACACCATCACGCTGCCGAAAGGGTTTGTGCTGATGGGCCATTCGGCCGGTGGAACTCTGGTCACCGCCGTAGCGCGGTATCTGGCCGACGACGATGCTCTCGACGGCCTGGCCGGTGTGGTGATGCTCGACGGCGTGGAGCCGAAGGGTTCACATGCCGTCACCGATGCGCTGACCAAACTGACCGGCGACCATTACCGGCCGATCTACCTGATTTCCTCGCAGCGCTACATGTGGAACCGCCACGGCGACATGGCCGACAAGCTGATGGCCGCGCGCCCGGACACGTTCAACGGCGTCGCTCTCACCGACGGCACGCACATCGACTACATGGAGGGCGGGAACGCGCTGCTCCAGTTCGCCGAGTACCTGATCTCCGGGTTCTCGCATCGGGAGAACATCGACGCGGCCGGGATCATCGCGGCCGGCTGGGTGAACGACCTGTTCTCCCACACGACCACCATGGGCGTCTACGGCCAACCGGGTGAACGCATTTCGATCACCACTCCGACGAAGCCGGCGACCGCGGTGGTGCTTCCCCTCGGGCCGGCCGGGCCGTCGCCGCTCGGCGAGTTCCTCGACACAATGCTGGGCGATCTCCTCGACTATGCCGGAGAAAACCTGTTCGTCTACGACCCGCTGACCAAATGCGAAGGCGGCCAGACCGTTTCGGTCTGACCGCCTTTCGCGCGTCGTCATCAGCCGGGTCCTGATTGGCTGACTCCTCCTCGCTCCGCTCCGCAGGCTCCGCGGAGCGCGTCGTCGTCAGCCGGGTTTGATTGGCTGAGCCCTCCTCGCTTCGCGTCGCAGGCTCCGCGGAGCGCGTCGTCATCAGCCGGCGATGAACTTCTCCAGCTCCGCGCGGGCGACATCGTCGGCCAGCTGCTCGGGCGGGCTCTTCATCAGGTAGGCCGACGCCGGAATGATCGGACCGCCGATGCCGCGGTCCTTGGCGATCTTGGCCGCCCGCACCGCGTCGATGATGATGCCCGCCGAGTTCGGCGAGTCCCACACCTCGAGCTTGTACTCCAGGTTCAGCGGCACGTCACCGAACGCGCGACCCTCGAGGCGGACGTAGGCCCACTTGCGGTCGTCGAGCCACGCGACGTGGTCCGACGGCCCGATGTGCACGTTCTTGTCCTCGATCTTGCCGGCCAGCGAGCCGGTCAGATTGGAGGTCACGGCCTGGGTCTTGGACACCTTCTTGGACTCCAGCCGCTCGCGCTCGAGCATGTTCTTGAAGTCCATGTTGCCGCCGACGTTGAGCTGATACGTGCGGTCGAGGGTGACGCCGCGGTCCTCGAACAGCTTGGCCATCACGCGGTGGGTGATGGTGGCGCCGACCTGGCTTTTGATGTCGTCGCCGACGATCGGGACACCGGCGTCCTCGAACTTCTTGGCCCACACCGGATCGCTGGCGATGAACACCGGCAGCGCGTTGACGAATGCCACACCGGCGTCGATGGCGCACTGCGCATAGAACTTGTCGGCCTCCTCGGACCCCACCGGCAGGTAGGAGACCATGACATCGACCTTGTTCTCCTTGAGCACCTTGACCACGTCGACGGGCTCGGCATCGGAGATCTCGATGGTGTCCGCGTAGTACTTGCCGATGCCGTCGAGGGTCGGCCCGCGCTGCACGACGATGTCGGTCGGCGGCACGTCGGCGATCTTGATGGTGTTGTTCTCCGAGGCGTAGATCGCCTCGGACAGGTCGAAGCCGACCTTCTTGGCGTCCACGTCGAATGCGGCGACGAACTTCACGTCGCGCACGTGGTACGGGCCGAACCTGACGTGCATCAGGCCGGGAACGTTGCCGTTCTCGTCGGCGTCCTGGTAGTACTGCACGCCCTGCACGAGCGAGGACGCGCAGTTCCCGACGCCGACGATGGCGACGCGTACATCCCCGGCCGCACCCGCCGTCGCGGTCGCGTTCTTCTCACTCATGGGTTCTCCTTATATCCGGTACTGCAGTGGTGCTGCTGTGTTGTCTTGGTCAGGTCTGTTCGGGATGGGTCTGGGCTACCCGCTCGGCGGCGATCAAGTCGTTGAGCCACTTCACTTCACGTTCGCTGGATTCCAGGCCGAGCTGGTGCAGCTGCTTGGTGTAGCGGTCGAACGAGCTGCTGGCGCGGGCGATCGCTTCGCGCAGACCCTCGCGCCGCTCCTCCACCTGGCGGCGGCGCCCTTCCAAGATCCGCATCCGGGCCTCGGCCGGGGTGCGGTTGAAGAACGCCAGATGCACGCCGAAGCCGTCGTCGGTGTAGTTCTGCGGTCCGGTGTCGGCCACCAGCTCGGCGAATCGTTGCCGGCCGGCCTCGGTCAGTTGGTAGACGCGCCGGGCGCGGCGGACCTTGACGGTGCCGAGCGGCGCCGCGTCCTCGACGATCAGGCCGTCGGCCTGCATGCGGCGCAGGGCCGGATACAGCGAGCCGTAGGAGAAGGCGCGGAACGCACCGAGCAGACCGGTGAGCCGCTTGCGGAGCTCATAGCCGTGCATCGGTGATTCGAGCAGAAGACCGAGAATCGCGAGTTCCAGCACCCGAATCACCTCCCTTGACCCATTACGCCGTTACGGCGGACCAACACCTCGCGCAATAGTATCGCGCCGATATATTCAGCGCTAATTCACCTGAATTCGGCGTGCTCACCGGCGCTCAGCGCACCTGACAACCCGAAATCCGATAGATCAGGACGGGTAATTGACCCGCTTCGACGTTCCGTCGGGATTGAGTTCGATCGACCCGCCGCCGAAGTCACTGGACACGTAGATCGACAGCGTGACGGCATCCGGTGTGGTCGGGTCGCCGGACGGGTCGACGATCAGATAGGTGCTGGTGACCTCGGACGGTTTGATTCCAAGAGTCTCCGGTGCCCCGCGCATCGCCCCGATTAGGGCCTTCATGTCGAACTTGGCCAGGTCCACCACGCGGGCCTCGTCGGACTTCGACGAGCTGCTCGGGTCGCCCCAGCCGCCGCGGTAGGAGTAGTTCAGCACCCGCCGGTCCTCGCTGGGGTCCGGCCGGTCCAGCGATGCGTAGTCGGGATAGACCACCAACCGGTAGCCCGTCGTATCGCCGAACTTCTGCCGCATCTGCTCGAACAATCCGGTCAGCCCGCCCAGAGAGTGCAGTTGCCGGGGCGGTGTCAGCACCACCGGCCCGATCCCGTCCGACTTCGCGCCGGGGTCGGAGGTGAAGTTCAGCGGTGAGGGGGTGTTGCCGTACAGGCCCCACCCGATCCCGACGCCGAGCAGCACGAGCACTCCGGCGATCGCCGCGCGGATGCCCCAACCGCCCGCCGCGCCGGGAATGCGCGGTTTGAGATCGGGAAGCTTCACAGGAGCATTGGCGGTCTGCAGATCGGTCACCAGAGCCTGCAACTGACCCAGTGTGGCGGCATTCGTCGCGGCGGCGACCCGCTGTCGATGCTCCTCGTTGGAGAGCTGGCCGTCGGCGAGCGCACTGTCGAGCACCGCGCAGGTGTCATTGCGGTCACTGTCCTTGGCCCGGGTACCGGCCGTCTGACGCGTCGCCACGCGATGATCGTAAGAGGTAGGACGCGATCGGGGCGACGCACCGCCGACTCGGACCGGCCGGTCGAGCCTCGGCGTCCGGCGGGCCGACGTACTCTGGTGTCCGTGCGATTGCAGCGACAGGTGGTGGACTACGCCCTCCGGCGTCGTTCGCTGCTGGCCGAGGTGTACTCCGGCCGCACGGGCGTCACCGAGGTCTGCGACGCCAACCCGTATCTGCTGCGCGCCGCGAAGTTTCACGGCAAGCCGAGCACGGTGATGTGCCCCATCTGCCGCAAGGAACAGCTGACGCTGGTGTCCTGGGTGTTCGGCGAGCACCTGGGCGCGGTGTCGGGGTCGGCGCGCACCGCCGAGGAATTGGTCCTGCTGGCAACCCGTTACGACGAGTTCGCGGTACATGTGGTGGAGGTATGCCGGACCTGCAGCTGGAATCACCTGGTCAAGTCGTACGTGCTCGGCACACCGAGGCCCTCGGGTCCCTCGCGGGGCCGCGGCACCCGAGCGGCGCGCAACGGCGTGCGCACGGCCAGTGAATAGCGAAGAGCCCGAGGACCGCTCAGCCCCCCAGAGCCCGTCCGGTTCGGGGCGCCACGCGGCCGATACCGGGGTACAGCCGGTCGTGCCGTCGCCCGAGACCTCAGGACGGCACGCGGGATCGGCGCCGCCGGCCGACCACCGGCCGACGGCGATCCTGCCGCCGGCGCGCGACGACCTCGATCCGGCGCTTCGCGATCCGATCGACGTCGTCAAGCGCGCACTGGACGGGACGACGGCGCCGCCGAAGACCCCCCCACCGCCACCGCCGCCGCCGCCCGGGCCCTCCCGCACCGGCGGCGACGGGAAACCGCCGGGCTCCCGGCCGCGCCGCGGTGTCAACTGGCGGCTGGTGCGCCGGCTTTGTGCCGCGGCCGCGGTGCTCCTGATCGTCGTGCCGTTGGTGACGTTCGGAATGGCCTACGCGATCGTGGACGTGCCCAAACCGGGTGACATCCGGACCAACCAGGTGTCCACCGTCCTGTTCAGCGACGGCTCGGAACTGGCGAAAATCGTTCCGCCGGAAGGTAACCGGGTCGACGTCGGCATCGACCAGATCCCGGTGCAGCTCCGCAACGCCGTGATGGCCGCCGAGGACCGTGACTTCTACACCAATCCGGGCTTCTCCTTCACCGGGTTTCTGCGCGCCTTCAAGAACAACATCTTCGGCGGCGATCTGCAGGGCGGGTCGACCATCACCCAGCAGTACGTCAAGAACGCCCTCGTCGGCGATCAGCGGACCGGCCTCGGCGGTCTGATCCGCAAGGCGAAGGAACTCGTCATCTCGACGAAGATGTCCCGCGAATGGTCCAAGGACCAGGTTCTCGAGTCCTATCTGAACATCATCTACTTCGGCCGCGGGTCCTACGGGGTGTCCGCGGCGGCCAAGGCTTACTTCGACAAGCCCGTCGACCAGCTGACGGTGGCCGAGGGCGCGCTGCTGGCCGCGCTGATTCAGCGCCCGTCGACACTGGATCCGGCGGTGGACCCCGAAGGGGCCGCCGCGCGGTGGAACTGGGTGCTCGACGGCATGGTGTCGATGGGTGCGCTGTCGCCGCAGGAACGCGCGGCCCAGGTGTTCCCCGCGACGGTGTCGCCGGATCAGGCGCAGAACCAGAACCAGATCAGCGGACCCAACGGGCTCATCGAACGTCAGGTCACCAAGGAACTTCTCGACCTGTTCAACATCAGCGAACAGCAACTGAACACCGAGGGCCTGCAGGTCACCACCACCATCGACGCGCAGGCGCAGAAGGCGGCCGAGGAAGCCGTCACCGACACCCTCGACGGCCAGGATCCCGACATGCGCTCCGCGGTGGTGTCGATCGACCCGAAGACGGGCGCGGTGAAGGCCTACTACGGCGGTAACGACGCCAACGGCTTCGACTTCGCCCAGGCCGGCCTGCCCACGGGTTCGGCGTTCAAGGTGTTCGCCCTCATCGCCGCCCTCGAGCAGGGCATGGGGCTGGGCTACATGATCGACAGCTCGCCGCTGACGATCAACAACATCAAGATCACCAACGTCGAAGGCGAGGGCTGCGGCACCTGCAACATCGCCGAGGCCCTGAAGCGGTCGCTGAACACCAGCTTCTACCGGTTGATGCTGAAGCTGAAAAACGGACCCGAGGACGTCGCGGACGCCGCGCACCGGGCCGGCATCGCCAAGAGCTTCCCGGGGGTCGAGCACACGCTGTCCGAGGACGGTCAAGGCGGACCGCCGGGCAACGGAATCGTTTTGGGCCAGTACCAGACCCGCGTGATCGACATGGCCTCCGCGTACGCCACCATCGCCGCCTCCGGTGTCTACCGGACACCGCATTTCGTGCAGAAGGTGGTCAACGCCAAGGGCGAGGTGCTCTTCGATGCGGGCACCCAGGACAACAGCGGCGAGCAACGCATCTCCAAGGCCGTCGCCGACAACGTGGCCGCCGCCATGCAGCCGATCGCGGGCTGGTCCAACGGCCACAACCTGGCCGGCGGACGCCCGTCGGCGGCCAAGACCGGGACCAATCAGCTCGGCGACACCGGCGCCAACCGCGACGCCTGGATGGTCGGGTTCACCCCGTCCCTGTCGACCGCGGTGTGGGTCGGCACCGTCAACGGCGACAAGCCACTGGTGAACCAGTGGGGCGGTCCCGTGTACGGATCGGGTCTGCCGTCCGACATCTGGAAGGCGACGATGGACGGCGCGCTGCAGGGCAGCGACTGGGAGTCGTTCCCCAAGCCCACCGAGGTAGGCGGGTACGCCGGGGTTCCGCAGCCGGTCTACGTGCCCCCGCCGGCCCCCGCGACGACCGCGCCGCCACCGTCCGATGCGACACCGCCTCCGCCGCCGCCGGGCAGCGTGATCCAGCCGAGCATCGTGGTGGCTCCCGGTATCACCATTCCGCTGGGTCCCCCGACAACGGTGCCCATGCCGGAACCACCGCCTCCGCCCCCGCCACCTCCGCCGGGACCGGCGCCCCCGCCCCCGGGACCGGCGGTCCCACCCGTCGAGCAGCCCCTCGGCCCGCCGCCGGGTGATCCGAACGCGGTCGTGCCGGCGCCGGCACCGTGACGGCCGAGGACACCTCGCCGGAACCGCTGGCGGCGGATCTGCGCAGTGCCGACGACCGCGACCTGCCTAGCCGCAATGATGTTCTGGTACATCGTCTTTCGGAGGTCGTCGGCGGCCCGGTGGGCCGGCACGCCCTGATCGGCCGGCAGCGGTTCCTCACCCCGCTGCGGGTGATGTTCATCATCGCGCTGGTGACGCTGGCGCTGGGCTGGACAACCAAGTCGCCGTGCCTGCAGACCGTGGGCGACGGCGGCCCCGACCGCAAGGTGGCCAACTGGTCCGGTCAGCGCGCATATTTCCAGCTGTGCTACTCCGACACCGTGCCGTTGTACGGCGCGGAACTGTTGAGCGAGGGCAAGTTTCCGTACAAGTCGAGTTGGCTGGAGACCGATTCCGCCGGAAAGCCCAAGACGCAGTACGACGGCACCCCGGCGGTGCGTTACATGGAGTACCCCGTGCTCACCGGCGTGTACCAGTACACCGCGATGGCGTTGGCCAAGACCTATACCGCGGTGACGAAAGCCGTTGCCGCACTGCCCGTCGTTGCCGAAGTCGTGATGTTCTTCGACGTCGCGGCGGTAGGTCTGGCGCTGGCCTGGTTGGTGACGGTGTGGGCCGCCGCCGGCCTGTCCGGGCGCCGGGTGTGGGACGCCGCCCTGGTGGCGGGTTCGCCAATCCTGATCTTTCAGGCTTTCACCAATTTCGACGCGCTGGCAACGGCGTTCGCGACGGCGGGGCTGTTTGCGTGGGCGCGCCGGCGACCCGTCCTGGCCGGGGTGCTGATCGGTCTCGGCGTTGCCGCCAAGCTGTATCCGCTGCTGCTGCTGGGCCCCTTGCTTATGTTGGGCCTGCGCACCAGTCGGCTCGGCGACGTCGCGCGCACGACGCTGGCCGCCGGGTTGGCCTGGTTCGCGGTGAACCTGCCCGTGATGCTGATGTTCCCGCGCGGCTGGTCGGAGTTCTTCCGGCTCAACGCGCGCCGCGGCGACGACATGGACTCGCTGTACAACGTGGTCAAGTCGTTCACCGGATGGCGCGGCTTCGACCCGGACCTGGGTTTCTGGCAGCCGCCGACCGTACTCAACACCGTTGTGGCGGTGCTGTTCGTATCGGCCTGCGCGGCAATCGCTTACATCGCGCTTACCGCCCCGGTGCGGCCCCGGGTCGCCCAGCTGGCATTCCTGGTGGTGGCCGCGTTCCTCTTGACCAGCAAGGTGTGGAGCCCGCAGTTCTCGCTGTGGCTGGTGCCGCTGGCCGTGCTCGCGCTGCCGCACCGCCGGATCCTGTTGGCATGGATGACGATTGACGCCCTGGTCTGGGTGCCGCGGATGCTGTACCTGTACGGCGAGCAGAACAAGGGCCTGCCCGAGCAGTGGTTCACGACAACCGTGCTGTTGCGGGATATCGCGGTGGTGGTGCTGTGCGCGTTGGTGATCCGTCAGATCTACCGCCCGCAGCTGGATCTGGTCCGCTGGCACGGCCGGGTCGACGATCCGGCCGGCGGGCCCTACGACCACGCGCCGGACGATCCGGTGCGCTGGCTGCCGAACTGGTTGCGGCCCAAGCGACTTCCGGTGGCCACTCCGCCGACCGATCACGACTACGCGGAGGCGGGCGCCGCAGGTTAGCCGATCGGCACGTGCCGGTTGAGGAAATCGATCTGGTCCCGTACCGCGCGCTCGAAGCCGCCGCCGACGTAGATGTCGAAGTGCCCGAACGGATAGCGCTTGATCTCCCCGCGCGGTGCCTTCCGGGCGTGGCGCAGCGTCGCCCGCGCCGGCGCTACGGTGTCGTCGTCGCACACGCAGAACAGGATGGGGCACGGCACCTTTCGCGCCGATCTGCCCGGGCTGGCGGTGGCGATCCGCAGTCCGATCCGGCCGGACGCCTCGTTGCGGAACGCCATGCCCTCCGGCACCAGGCGCAGGTAACCGGGTACCACGTCCGGCGCCGTCATCAATGCCGCGGTGCCGGGCGGTCCGGCCAGCGGCACCAGGACCGGAGGCTTGCCGCGGGCCGCGGCGGCCAGGTCGGCGAGCATTGCGGGCAGTAGTTTGGCGGTGGTCACCGGGCTGGTCGCCATGGCCGAGGCGAGTCCGTCGGTGAACGGGCACTGGGAGATGACCGCGGCGATGCCCGGCAGTCGGGCGCCCATGACGATCACATGCCCGCCGCCGAACGACGACCCCCACAACACGACCCGGCCGTCGACCTCGGGCAGCGAGCGGGCGAACGCCACCGCCGCCGTCCAGTCGGTGCGCTGGCGCTCGATGTCGAGCAGTTGGCGGGGCTCGCCGTCGCTGGCGCCGAAGTGGCGGTAGTCGAAGACGAGGCAGGCATATCCGGCGGCGCGGAACCGCTCGGCGTAGGCGTCCAGCCGCATTTCCTTGACCGCGCCCAGCCCGTGGGCCAGCACGACGATGGGACGTCGTTCGTCGGTGTCGGGCAAGTACAGCCAGCCGCGGCAGGTATCGCCGCCGCCGGAGGTGAACGCGATGTCTTTGCGGGCTGAGCCGTCGCGCTGAATTGGCATGTCAAGTCCACCTTCCTGTAGCCTGGCCCGGTTGCCGACGCAGGCGACCCTCCTGCCACGGAACACGCCGTGGCCGCAACGACCATAGGAGGTGATGAGGTTCTAATGCGTCCATACGAAATCATGGTCATTCTCGACCCCACACTTGACGAGCGCACCGTAGCCCCGTCGTTGGAGACGTTCCTGAACGTCGTCCGCAAGGATGGCGGCTCTGTCGACAAGGTCGACATCTGGGGCCGTCGCCGGCTGGCTTACGAGATCGCCAAGCATGCCGAGGGCATCTACGCCGTCATCGACGTCAAGGCCGCACCCGCCACGGTGTCCGAGCTCGACCGTCAGCTGAGCCTGAACGAGTCGGTGCTGCGCACCAAGGTGATGCGGACCGACAAGCACTAGTCACAAGGGCGGGTGTATGTCCGAGGCCTTCCGTAGGCTCCTGGCAGACACCACTCAATTCCCAGGAGGATCCCGTGGCTGCTGGTGACACCACCATCACCGTTGTCGGAAACCTGACCGCCGACCCCGAACTGCGGTTCACGCCGTCGGGTGCGGCGGTGGCCAACTTCACCGTCGCGTCCACGCCGCGCATCTACGACCGTCAGAGCGGGGAGTGGAAGGACGGCGAGGCGCTGTTCCTGCGCTGCAACATCTGGCGCGAGGCGGCCGAGAACGTCGCCGAGAGCCTGACCCGCGGGTCGCGCGTCATCGTCACCGGCCGGCTCAAGCAGCGCTCGTTCGAAACCCGCGAGGGTGAGAAGCGCACCGTGGTCGAGGTCGAGGTCGACGAGGTCGGCCCGTCACTGCGGTACGCGACGGCCAAGGTCAACAAGGCCAGCCGCAACGGCGGCGGTGGCAGCGGGTTCAGCGGCGGTGGCGGCGGAGCTTCCCGCCCGGCCGCGGGCGGCGGTGGCGGCAGCGCCCCGGCCGACGATCCCTGGGGCAGTGCGCCCGCATCGGGTTCCTTCGGCGGCGCCGACGACGAACCACCCTTCTGATACCACCTGAACAATCCGTAGAAGTTAGAAAGAGATACCCACATGGCCAAGGCCACCAAGCGGCGCCCCGCGCCCGAGAAGCCCGTCAAGACGCGCAAGTGCGTGTTCTGCTCCAAGAAGGGGCAGTCGATCGACTACAAGGACACCAATCTGCTGCGCACCTACATCAGCGAGCGCGGCAAGATTCGCGCCCGCCGCGTGACCGGCAACTGCGTTCAGCACCAGCGGGACATCGCCGTCGCCGTGAAGAACGCCCGCGAGGTCGCTCTGCTGCCGTTCACGTCGAGCACCCGCTAGGAGATCTGGATATGAAGCTCATCCTCACCGCCGAGGTGGACCACCTCGGCTCTGCCGGTGACACCGTCGAGGTCAAGGACGGCTACGGCCGCAACTACCTGCTCCCGCGCGGGCTGGCCATCGTGGCCTCCCGGGGCGCCCAGCGCCACGCCGATGACATCCGCCGGGCGCAGGAGACCAAGGCCGTGCGCGACCTGGAGCACGCCAACGAGATCAAGGCCGCCATCGACGGCCTCGGTGGCGTGTCGCTGCCGGTCAAGACGGCCGGCGGCGGCAAGCTGTTCGGTTCGGTCACCGCGGGCGACATCGTCGCGGCGATCAAGAAGGCCGGCGGCCCGAACCTGGACAAGCGCACGGTGCACCTGCCCAAGGCGCACATCAAGTCGGTCGGCAAGCACGCCGTCGAGGTGCGGCTGCACCCCAGTGTCAACGCGACGGTTTCCGTCGACGTCGTCAGTGAGTGAATCCCGCACGACTTAGCTGTTCTCGGACAACACCCCGGTAGCGGCCCATCACGGGCCACACCGGGGTGTTGCTGTTCGGGCTGGCGAACTGACTTCGGAGTCGGATTGGCAGCGAAGCTAACCGGGTGTTAACCCGGGCAACAATCAGCCGCAATACAACACGCCCGGGATGGCAACCCGATTCGACACGCCGACGAGTTTCCCATCCACAGAAAACACCGCGGTTTGTGGTGCGCTTAACAGCGGAGATACCGGAAACGTCGGCGGTAATCCACAAGTTCTCCCCATGCCCTCAACATGACTGAACACAGCTGTCCACACGCCATCCACAGGTTCGTCAACAACCACGGTTTGCGGTGCGGCCAGCAACGTCTACCGTCAACCCGGCGCACTGCGGCGCGGCGGCTCCCGTGGGGATGATGTCGGGGGCCGGCCGTACTGTCCAGGGCATGAAATCGAATAGACGTTCGAGCTGGTTCGGGAGGGAGGCTCACCGCCGCCATGGCCGTTGTTGACGACCTCGGGCAGTCCGACAGAGACGCTCCTCCGCCGGAGGATTTCGGCCGCCAGCCGCCCCAGGACATGGCCGCCGAACAATCGGTGCTCGGCGGCATGCTGCTCTCCAAGGACGCCATCGCCGACGTCCTCGAGAAGCTGCGCCCCGGGGACTTCTACCGCCCGGCGCATCAGAACGTCTACGACGCCATCCTCGACCTCTACGGCCGCGGTGAGCCCGCCGACGCCGTCACGGTGGCCGCCGAGCTCGACCGGCGCGGTCTGCTCAAGCGCATCGGCGGGGCGCCGTATCTGCACACCCTGATCTCGACCGTGCCGACCGCCGCCAACGCTGGGTACTACGCCGGCATCGTGGCGGAGAAGGCGCTGCTGCGTCGGCTCGTGGAGGCCGGCACTCGGGTCGTGCAGTACGGCTACGCCGGGGCCGAGGGTGCCGATGTCGCCGAAGTGGTCGACCGCGCGCAGGCCGAGATCTACGAGGTGACCGACCGGCGCACCTCCGAGGACTTCGTTCCGCTCGAGGACCTGCTGCAGCCCACCATGGACGAGATCGACGCCATCGCGTCCAACGGCGGTTTGGCGCGCGGGGTGCCGACCGGGTTCACGGAGCTCGACGAGGTCACCAATGGCCTGCACCCGGGACAGATGATCATCGTGGCGGCCCGGCCGGGTGTCGGGAAGGCGCTGGCGCTCGACACGCCGCTGCCGACGGCCACTGGCTGGACCACGATGGGCGACGTCGCCGTCGGCGAGCAGTTGCTCGACGGGTACGGGTTGCCGACCACGGTGGTGGGCGCCACCGAGGTGATGCTCGGCCGGCCGTGTTACGAGATCGAGTTCTCCGACGGCACCGTGATCGTCGCCGATGAACAGCACCAGTGGCCCACGACGCACGGTGTTCAGACCACCGCGATGCTGCGCGCCGGTGCGGACACCGTCGCGGTCGCCCCGCGGGCCCTCACCGCGGGTGGTGCCGCGACACTGACGTTGCCGCGAACGGCATTGGGTATCAGTGGGATTCGCCGCGTCGCCACCGTGCCGGTGCGGTGCGTCCAGGTTGACAACCCCGAGCACCTCTATCTGGCGGGTTCCGGGATGGTGCCCACCCACAATTCGACGCTCGGACTGGACTTCATGCGGTCCTGCTCGATCAAGCACCGGATGGCCAGCGTGATCTTCTCGCTGGAAATGAGCAAGTCCGAGATCGTCATGCGGTTGCTCTCGGCCGAGGCGAAGATCAAGCTCGCCGATATGCGCTCGGGCCGGATGAGCGACGACGACTGGACCCGGCTGGCCCGGCGGATGAGCGAGATCTCCGAGGCACCACTGTTCATCGACGACTCTCCGAACCTGACCATGATGGAGATCCGCGCCAAGGCGCGCCGGCTGCACCAGAAGGCCGATCTGCGACTCATCGTGGTGGATTACATGCAGCTGATGACCTCGGGCAAGAAGTTCGAATCACGCCAGCAGGAGGTCTCGGAGTTCTCCCGCAGCCTGAAACTGATGGCCAAGGAGCTCGAGGTTCCGGTGGTCGCGATTAGCCAGCTGAACCGTGGTCCGGAACAGCGGACCGACAAGAAACCGATGGTCTCCGACCTTCGTGAGTCGGGCTGTCTGACGGCATCCACCCGAATCCTGCGGGCCGACAACGGCGCCGAGGTCACCTTCGGCGAATTGATGGCCACCGGCGAGCGGCCGTTGGTGTGGTCATTGGACGAGCGCAAGCGCATGGTGGCCCGACCCATGACGAATGCGTTCTACAGCGGCCACAAGGAAGTCTTCAAGGTCCGGCTTGCTTCGGGCCGTGAGGTGGAGGCGACGGCGAACCACCCGTTCATGACGCTGAATGGCTGGGTTCCGTTGGGCGAGTTGACGGTTGGTGCCCGGGTCGCGGCGCCACGGCGGGTCCCCGAGCCGGTGCACACCCAGCGGATGGCCGACGACGAGATCATCCTGCTGGCACACATGATCGGTGACGGGTCGTGTGTGAAGAGTCAGCCGATTCGGTATGCGTCGATCGACGAGGAGAACCTCGCCGCCGTCACTAAGGCGGCCACCCACTTCGGTGTGACCGCGGTGCGTGACGACTACCCGGCGGCCCGGGTGACCACCCTCCGGATGCCGGCGCCGTATCAGGTGACCCACGGCAAGCGCAATCCGATCGCCGCCTGGTTGGACAAGCTCGGACTGTTCGGGCGGCGCAGTTACGAGAAGTTCGTTCCCGCTGAGGTTTTCGCGCTACCGAACGATCAGGTCGCCCTGTTCCTGCGGCATCTGTGGGCGACGGACGGGTCGGTATCGTGGGACGCAAGGCATGGACAGGGGCGGGTTTATTACGCCTCAACCAGTCGGCGGCTGATCGATGACGTCGCCCAACTGCTGCTCCGCGTGGGCGTGTTCGGCCGGATCAAGAAGGTGACGAAGGCCGGCTATCGGGATTGCTGGCACCTCCACGTTTACGGTGGGGAGAACCAGCACCGGTTCCTGGCGCATGTCGGTGTGCACGGTGAACGCGGCGTTAAAGGCCGTGAAGTGCTGGCGAACCTCAAAGGCCTTGTCCGCAACACCAATTCGGACACCGTTCCCAAAGAGGTGTGGAATGAGGTACGTGCGCTTCTGGCCGAACGGCAGATGACGCACCGCCAGTTCGCCGCAGCGATGGGCACCCAGTTCTGCGGCTCGACGATGTGGAAACACTCACCCAGCCGTTCGCGCCTGCACCGGGCCGCCGTGCTGTTGGAGGATCGCGCTGTGCACGACTTGGCGACCAACGACGTCTTCTGGGACGAGGTCGTCGAGATCACCAGTATCGGCGAACAGGACGTGTACGACGGAACCGTAAGTGGGACACACAATTTCGTCGCAAACTTAGTCAGTCTACACAACTCGCTAGAACAAGATGCGGATATGGTCATACTTTTGCACCGGCCGGACGCCTTCGAACGTGACGATCCCCGCGGTGGCGAAGCGGACCTGATCCTGGGCAAGCACCGTAACGGGCCGACGAAGACGGTAACCGTGGCGCATCAGTTGCATCTGTCGCGGTTCACGAACATGGCGCACTGAGCGACGACTGT
>CAZTAA010000062.1:0-23180 GCA_964611465.1 uncultured Mycobacterium sp.
ACGTGGGCCGCAAGACTCTCATAAGCCATGGATCAACCGATCGGGGTCAGGCCACCCTTGTTGACCAGGCTGCGCAACGCTGTGTGCCGGGGCGGGTCCATCGTCAGCATCATGACGCCGCGCATGTCCGCGGGAGAGTCGGGACCGGGCTTTTCGAAGTACACGGCGTCGACTTCCGAGGACCACGTAGTGCTGTCACGGGATACGGCCAACACCTCGTCATAGCCCGTCAGCGCGAGGAAGCCGGGACCGTCCTGGTAGGGGTGCCAGGCAACTGGCGCACGTTCGCGGAGTTTTCGGAATGCGTCCAGAGGCGGACCCGCCAGGTAAGAATTCGGGTCCGTCAGATCGACACCGCCGATGCTGATTGCGTCCTCAGTCACGCCCGCCTCCCCATGGCAAGCTCCGGCCCCCGCCTGCGGTAAATCCTTGCCGACCAAAACATCTCTGCGCAATAGGTGATGGCCGAGTTTGTTCGAATCTTTCGCGGCCCTAACATCGCCGACGCGACACCCGGCGTCGATGCGTACGACGGACTTCTTCGACTTCGGTGTACCCGTCACCACTGGCCGCGCTTACGGTCCTTCGTAGGGAGTAGTGGTGCACCGATCGCACGCATGTGGCTGCGTTAGTACGAGCGTCAGGTGCCCGATGCGGTTGCCGAGGTCTCGCTTTGCCCGAGCTAGTCGTAGAGACGGCAGCGCTCGACGAGTATTTCCGCCAGTCGTTCCGGCTCGCTGACCATAACCATGTGGCAGGTGTCGACCTCGATGAGCGTCTGCACGCCGCCAAGGGATTCGATGTATTCGCGCTGCATCTTCGGAGTGAGTGCCCGATCGCGCTTGGTCAGAATCCAGGTTCGTGGGATGTCGTCGGGCATTCCCAACCGAAACACTTTCTCGGTGAGGATGCGCAAGGACTCTGCATAGAGTTTGCCGGTCATGAACCGGCGACGATGCGCGGGAACGCCATTCATGTACAGGAATCGCGCATACGACTTAGGCGTCGGCTTCGGGACATTCTTCCTCGCCCGCTGCCGAGCGATCATCGCGATGTGCGGCGGTGAGCCGTCCACGATCGACGTTCCCTCCTGAGGAAGGAATGCGGCGGCGAAGATCATTTCCCGCACCCGCGCCGATCCCAGCTTGGCGGCCACTCCCGGCAGCGGCAGACCTCCCATCGAATGGGCGACGATGATGATTTCCTCCAACCCTGCGTTCTCGATGTCGTTAACGAGCGACTCCACATAGTCGGCGATAATCATTTCCCTCAAGTCGCCGGGCTTGCTTCGTCGTCCCGGCATGTCGAGGGCGAGCACGTTCAACTCTGGCGCCAGCCGACGAATCTCGTCGATAGTTAGGTCCCAGGAATCGGCAGCAAGCCCACCCCCATGTATGAGCACCAACGCGGGCATTGGCATGGCGGTCCTCCCTCAGCGCCGGCCGTTGATCCGCATCGTAGGACTCGTCGACACGATGGCGCGCCGGAAGTGGCCGGCCCCAGTCAGCGTGGCCAGCACGCGTAGACGAACGGACCCTGCTGTATCCAGTGCCCCCAGTCGGACTCGAACCGACACTTGGCGGATTTTAAGATCGCCCTCTAGGGCGTTTGCATACGTTGGTGCGCGTTGGCGATTGTGCAGAAATAGCCATTTACGTCGCCTTATGCAGATCTGAACGTTGGCAGCGTTTGGGGAGTTTCGGTGACGTGTGCATACAAGTTGTTTACATCCGGCAATGCCACTCGGTCGTTCAACCAGGGGCTCGGCGACCCACCGCGTGTCGACTTCCCGTTCGGCTGGGACACTCCCACGATGGCATCAGAAATCGTGGTCGCCTTAATCGGCGGCGGCGCGGGAATGGCGACGGGAGTTGTCGGCTCGCTATTCGCGCCTTGGGCTAATTGGGGTGTGGAGAAGCGCCGACTCGCGCGACAGCGCCGGATTGAACGCATTGAGGAATGGCGTGCAGGTGTAGCTGAACTGCTTGCGGATGAGCACCGGCATGGTGTGCCTGTGCGGCGACTCGTGCCGCTACATGAGCAGGGGAACATCGCGGCCCCACCCCGTTACGAGATGGTCGTGCCTCACCACGGCCTCATTAACCTGCTAAGCAAATCTTGGTGGGGCACTCTTAAGCTCGAACTCAGCGATCACGACAGGCGTGAACTTGAAGCATTGAACTCCCAACCCATCGAGCAACGGATAGGAGTTCTGCCGCAGATGCTGACCGAACAGATCAATGACATTGAACGCAACGTGTGGGAGCTGCTCGGCCATCCTCGTTGACAACAGATCCACCCACCCATGACAAAGCCCCGGCCACGGCAGTCAGCAGCCGTGGTCGGGGCTACGTCGCGCGCAGGCGTGCCCGATTCCCAACGAGGCCCGCGCGGCGGTGGCACCGGGTCATCACTCCGGTACCCGCACCTAAGGACGGCGGTGCGTTGCATAGTCTCCCCCGACCCAACTCAGAGGAGGGCCGAGCCGGGGGAAGTTTGAGCCCCGCCGTGGCGTCAGATGTCGGCGGGGAAGATTTCAGTTCGTCAAAGCAGTGACCGTGATCCACGCATAGCGGCGCAGTGTGCCGGTCAGGCTGTGCGGCCTGTCCCACAAGCGCGGGCCACTCACCCGATAACGCTGCCCGTCGTCAGTCACCAGCACGTCATCGTGCTGCAGCTGCACCGCCGAGTCAGTGGGCACACCCACCAGACCCTCAGTGCTCACAACGTGGCCGCGGGCATTGGTGGACTCGACAGCCTGGGCGCCGAGGATCAGGCCGGTAATCTCGCCGACCGCCTCCACCCCGACAGCATCACCATGCTTATCCCGTGAGACGGCACGGTAAACGGAACCATTCACAGTGCCCGCTGCCTATACCGGTTGAGGGTGTAAAGCTCAGCGACAGTGAAGGATCCAGGCGAGGTCCGGAAACTTACGCTGGCCGGTCGCTCTGACTCATCGAGTCCGATAATCCTCGGGTGCGCCAAATACCTTGCCGCTAAGCACAATACGACCGCTCCGAGTTCATCGTTAGGGCTGCCGTCCGCATCGAAACCGACACCGCGAACATAGGCCCGTACTTGGCTGGTGGCCACGCGGAGGGCCGCGCCCGCCTGCTCTGCAGACACGGCCCTCCCGACGAAATCGCCCAAGTCGTTAACGGTGGGCGCAGCCATGGTTAAGCCTCGGTCAGCAGCGTGACGGCCTTGGGCTGAGTCAGGCCCACCGGGTCTTTTTCTTGGGACGACCTACAGGTATCGATGCGGCGGATATGGTTTAGGGGGTCGCGCTTCGTGCGGTTGCGGTGATCAGGAGTTAAAGGGGAATCGATCCATGTACCAGGTTGGTTGGCTGGTTGCCAGTTTGATGACGCCTTGCGTGTTGGCGTTCGCGCCGACCGCAAAGGCTGATCAGTATGAAGACGCGGCCTACCTGACAGTTTTGAACCAGGCCGGTGTCCCTTACGGCGATAGCGCAGCAGCTCTCACGGTGGGGCATGGGGCTTGTCAGCAGATCTCAACGGGCGTACCGCCGAGCGTCTATATCGACCGAGTGGACCGGCTCTCTCAACTGGACCGTCAATACTCGGCGAGACTGGTATCCATCGCGGTTGCCGCGTTCTGCCCCGCGTACTGGGACGAATCAATAGCCAGATCGTGAGTTCTCCAGCGCGACAAGGTGGACGCCGTCGAGCTTGCGGGTGATGTCGTCGCGAATCTTCACCAATTGCTCTGCAGTGCAGACGATGTGGTAGTCCGAGGTGGAGTTCACGTCGACTGCGAGTGTTAGCGCGAGGTCCGCGATGCCTCGGTTAGCGGGGTGACCGGTGACGCTAATACTGCACGGGTACAGGGTGATTGCGCTCATGCGGCCTGCCGCGCCTTTGCATGATAGTTCGACACGGCCACAAGGGATTCCAGCCAATCGCGTACGTCGGCCATCATGTTGGCCAGCTCGGCGTCCACGGTGTCGCCCCGTGTGCGGAACTTCGGTGCTTTCATGCCGTACTCCAATTCGATTGGACGCCAGTCTGATACGCGCCAACAGGCACGGAACAGTTCGATCTGCGCATCGGTCAGTGGTGGCAGTACCGGCACCCACTCGGCGACTTCCTCGGGCGTGCGACCGGATCCAAAGCAGGGCTGAGTACGGGGACCGTGCGGGAGGAATGCACCGGTCCGGGTGCTGGTGGAGCGCCAGTTCCCACAAGCGATGCACTCGCGATTCATGTTGTGTCGGCTCATGCCGGAATCCCCTCGGGTTCGCGGTCGGTGGAACGATCTGTTCCGGTATGCGGAACGATTCGTTCCGCTAGAACCTCCCTGGCCTGCCGGTTCATCTCGCCCCTATAAGAATCTCTATCAATAGACTCAGATTCGAAGTCGCGGCGCGCAATCGTGGTACGGGGTTCGGGAGTAGATCCCATGCAGTGAGGACAGGGCTTGTCCCATCCGCTTAGCCGGTTCCCCACTGTGTCGGCAGGTAGGACAAGACAGTTCGCATCACTCATCGGATGGAGTTGCCCGGCCGCGACCGCATCGTTGCGCGCCTTGCGGATACCCCGATCCGTAGCGGGTCCGACATTGCCGTCAGGCTTCCGTACGGTGAGCACGGTTGCAATCTCACCATCTTGAAATGTGGCGTGCCCATTCGGCTTTGCGTGCCACATTGCCAGCCACCACAAGCGTTCCCGCAGTGTCAGTTCGTGGTTGAGTGCCTGACTCTTGGCGAACCCTTCCAGAACCATTTTGTACTTCGGCAGCGTCTTGTACCGCTTGGCCGGTAGTCGGCTCACAGTCGGTCGCCCTTGGTGGTCGCTGCTTTCTGCTGGGCGATCCACAAGGCCAGGTCATCGGCAGGGTAGACGACCGTGCGCTTACCCAGCTTGTGGGACGGCGGACCTTCGTTGCGGTGTCGGTACCACCGCAGGGTGGCTACGGGAATGCCGGTGCGCTCGGATACCTCGGCGGTGCGTAGAAGAGTGGTACTCACTTGCTGCTCCAAGAGTTGAAATACGAACGGCCACATAGGGCTCCACTCACTAAAGAATGAGAGTGGTTCAGAGAAGCAAGGTTTCGGCTCCCGCATCTATTATCTCATGGTTTCCGCTGAGCGTCGTTGACTGTCAATTGCTCACCAACGCTGCCCATCAGTTTAAGACTGAGGGACCGGCGTGAACCGGGTGAAACCGGCTGAGTAACCCTGTGCCGAAGCCGCCATACGAAGACAGCAGACAGGCCCCGAATGTCCGCGAACGGGAACGCTGGGGCCTGTAGACGCGGTGCTATGCGGCTGCTTGCGCTGCCCTCATCGCCTCCCCCAGGCGGTCGGCAACGGCGGTGAGATCGTCGTCAAACAGGTCGGCGTAGAGATCCAGCGTCATCACCGCTGTGGCATGGCCAAGCATCCGCTGCACCACCTTCACGTTCGCCCCGGCAGAGATCGCCAGCGATGCGCAGGTGTGGCGCAGGTCGTGGGGCGTGATGGTCGGAAACTCTGGGGTGATCGGTTCGCCTGCCTCGGCGATTTCCTCGGTGCGCTTGTCGGCGGTCGCGGCCTGCACTGCCTTAACAGCGTTGTCGAATGCCCACCGGTATTCGCCTAGCGGCAGGTGGCCACCCTTGCGGCTGGGAAATACGAACGCGTCACGTTCGTTCGGCAATTCATCCTTGAGCCGGTCCCAGACCGGGGCGGGTATGGGTACCTTGCGGGTCCGCTTCGTCTTCGTCTCAGTCTCTACGATGCCCTGGCCCTGCACGTAGGTGGCCGAGTTCCGAACGGTGATCTCTTTGCCGTCAATGTCCTTGCGGCGCAACGCTGCCGCCTCCCCGAACCGCAATCCGCAGTAGCCAAGCAGCAGAGTCAATGTTTCAAATCGCCCTGTGGCGCTGGCGAACTCGATGAGCTGCGCGTGCTTTAGGCGATGTTGTTCAGTTTCCGTCTCTTCAGGCAGATCGTGGCGCGGACTGATCTCTGCGGCGATGTTCTTTGAAGCCAGGCCCGCCTTGACCGCGTACTTGAACACTGCGCCCATCAATTGGTGCGTCTGCCGGATGCGGCTTGCCGACAATGCGGTGCCAGCCTGGGAACCGTCAACGGACAGGCCAGCAATCCACGATGACAGTTCGGCGAACGTGATCTCTTTGACCGGGGTGTCTCCCCACTTCGGCAGGACCAGGGTGTCGAGGATCGACCGATAACCCACCAGAGTCTTGGGCTTGCGCTGTGCGCCTTGCTTCGTCTTGAACCACTGCTCGGCCACCACACGGAAGCTATCGGCCCCAACGTCAGGCGATACCCACATGTTGGTGACGACCTTGCCGCGTTCGGTGTTTGACCACGCCTCGGCCTCGGCCTCGGTGCGGAAGTCTTTTGTGCGGGGCTTGCCGTCGTCCCCTACGTACCAGCCGCGCCAGCGGCTACCGACGCCCTGGGGCTTGCCTAGGCCCTGCGCCCATCGGCCGGTGGCCCTCTTCGTCGGCTTGCCGTCCTTGTCCTTCCATAGGTCGGACACGCCACCTGTGCCGGGTGTGCGCTTGATGGGCTTGCGGGGCTTGCCTGTGTTTACAGGCGTGCTTACAGGCGTGGCGTCGAGGTCTACCGGCTCCGGCATATCCGCAGGTACGTGCGTCGTCTCCATGGCGTCGAGTTTACAAGCTGCATACATCTGCGAGCCGGGAAAGTGGGAAACATACTCTCACCAGTGCCCCCAGTCGGACTCGAACCGACACTTGGCGGATTTTAAGTCCGCTGCCTCTGCCAATTGGGCTATGGGGGCCGCACGCCCTCACGACGTTAGCGCCCACAAGTCCGGCACAGCGCCACCGCGCCGCCGTCGGGCCGGCCTTGGCGCCGCTGGAATGGCTGTCGGCGCACCGTATGCCGATCACAAACCGGTAACAAGCGCAACAGAAGCGACACGGATCTATCTCACAAACTTCGGACAAAATTCACAGACGCCATTCTGAACTGGTCTTATTTATCCCTTATGGAATTCGCCAGAATTCTTAAAGTGCCAGCTCAGGCCGATGTTTCGCCATTATCCGCGGCATGGCAGAGAACCCCATTTCGGCAAGGGTGACCCAGTTCACAGAATTGGCGAAGCCCGAAATGTGTGTTTAGCGTGCTTCCTTATGTTCGCTCTTGTCACCCTGATGGGACTCATCAATCAGGTCTCAGGAACCCCGTACATCCCCGGTGGAGACAGCCCGGCCGGCACCGACTGCTCGGGTCTGGCCTCGTGGGTTGCCAACACCGCCACCGGCCGTCCGACGTTCGGCGATCGGTTCCACACCGGCAACGAGGAAGCCGCCCTGCTGGCCCGTGGCTTCAAGTACGGCACCGCCCCCGGCGCCCTGGTGATCGGCTGGAACGGCGGCCACACCGCGGTCACCCTGCCCGACGGCACGCCGGTGTCCTCCGGTGAGGGCGGTGGCGGCGTGAAGATCGGCGGTGGCGGCGCCTACCAGCCCCAGTTCAACCACCACATGTACCTGCCGGCCGACGACGCTGCGCCCGCGCCCGATGCCCTACCTGCCGATCCGGCCGCCCCGGCCGATCCGGCGATCGTTCAGGTCGCCGACCTGGCTCCGGCACCCCCGCTGCCCGATGCGCCGATGGTCGCCGACCCGGCGCTGCAGGATCAGGCCGCCGCGGTGGCCGCGCAACTGGCGAGCATGCCCGCTCCGCCGCCTGCCGACGCCCCGCTGCCGCCGGCCCCGGACGCCCTGCTACCGCCGGCACCGGACGCCGAACTGCCGCCGGCCCCCGAGGCCCCGGTCATCCTGCAGGCCGACAACGTCGAGATGCCCGCTCCCGCGCCGGCGCCAGATGATGCGCCGGTCGGCACTCCCGTCTGACAACCCGCGTTCACCACAGTCCCGCCCGGCTTCGGCCCGGCGGGACTGCTCTTTTTTGGGCCGGCGCACCGCGAAGACGCCTCGAGATACGCGCAGCGTCGGAAAGGCGTAAAGGACCCGGCGGCCGTCGTAAAGAAACCGTCAAGGGAAGGCCCGGGCCGTCGGCGCGGTCATAGCGTCGAGCACATGGCTGTTCTCGCGTTCGTCTTCTTCACCCTCGCGGTCTTCGCGCTTCTGGGATACCTGCAGCGGATCATCGAGCGATGAGCCCCACCAATGCCGTCGGGCTGGTGCTGGCCGTCGCCGTCGCGCTGTTTCTCGTTGCCGCCCTGCTGTTTCCGGAAAGGTTCTAGATGAGCGCCACCACCGCCGGGATGCTCTTCCTGGCGTCGCTGATCGTCGCCCTGGTGGCCGTGCATGTGCCGCTGGGCGACTACATGTACCGCGTGTACACCGGCACCAAGAACTCCCGTGCCGAGCGGATCATCTATCGGCTCATCGGCGCCGACCCCGAGGCCGAGCAGTCCTGGGGCGCGTACGCGCGCAGCGTGCTCGCGTTCTCGGCCGTGAGCATCCTGTTCCTGTTCTTCTTCCAGTTGGTTCAGGGCAAGCTGCCGTTGCACCTCAATGACCCGGCCACCCCCATGACGCCGGCACTGGCGTGGAATACCGCGGTCAGTTTCGTCACCAACACCAACTGGCAGGCCTATTCGGGTGAGTCGACGCAGGGTCACCTCGTCCAGATGGCCGGCCTGACGGTGCAGAACTTCGTCTCCGCCGCAGTGGGTATGGCGGTGGCCATCGCCCTGGTCCGCGGGTTCGCGCGCCGGCACGCGAACGAACTCGGCAACTTCTGGGTGGACCTGGTGCGCGGCACCATCCGCATCCTGCTGCCGATTTCGCTCATCGGCGCGGTCATCCTGGTGGCCGGCGGGGCGATCCAGAACTTCCACCTGCACGACCAAGTGGTCGACACCCTGGCCGGCGCGCAGCAGACCATCACCGGCGGCCCGGTCGCCAGCCAGGAGGCCATCAAGGAACTGGGCACCAACGGCGGCGGCTTCTACAACGCCAACTCGGCGCACCCGTTCGAGAACCCGACGACGTGGACCAACTGGATCGAGATCTTCCTGCTCCTGGTGATCAGCTTCTCGCTGCCGCGGACCTTCGGCCGGATGGTCGAGTCCAAGAAGCAGGGTTACGCGATCGCGGCCGTGATGGCGGTCCTGGCAGGCATCAGTGTCGCGCTGATGCTGCGGTTCCAGCTGCAGCACCACGGCACCGTCCCGACGGCGATCGGCTCGGCGATGGAAGGTGTGGAACAGCGCTTCGGCATCGCGGATTCCGCGGTTTTCGCCGACGCCACCACTCTGACATCCACCGGCGCGGTCAACTCGTTCCACGACTCCTACACCAGCCTCGGCGGCATGATGACGATGTTCAACATGCAGCTCGGCGAGGTCGCACCCGGCGGGACGGGCTCGGGTCTGTACGGCATGCTGATCCTCGCGGTGATCACCGTCTTCGTCGCCGGCCTGATGGTCGGCCGCACACCCGAGTACCTCGGCAAGAAGATCAATCCGCGCGAGATCAAGCTCGCCGCAAGCTATTTCCTGGTGACGCCCCTCATCGTCCTGACCGGCACCGCCCTCGCGATGGCGATGCCCGGCCAACGTGCCGGCATGCTCAACACCGGTCCGCACGGGTTGTCCGAAGTGCTCTACGCATTCACCTCGGCGGCCAACAACAACGGCTCGGCGTTCGCCGGGCTCTCGGTCAACACCACGTGGTACAACACCGCACTGGGCCTGGCGATGGTGTTCGGCCGGTTCCTGCCCGTGGTTCTGGTCCTGGCGCTGGCCGGATCCCTTGCCAGCCAAGGACATACACCGGAATCGATCGGCACGCTGCCGACGCACCGACCGCAGTTCGTCGGGATGGTCGCCGGCGTCACGCTGATCCTGGTCGCCCTCACCTTTCTCCCCGTGCTCGCGCTGGGCCCCCTTGCCGAAGGAATCCACTGAAAATGACGGTCACACAGGTTGTTTCGACCGCCGACCCCAAGAAACGCATCCAAGGCGGGCTGCTCGATCCGGGCATGCTGTGGAAGTCGCTGCCCGACGCGCTGCGGAAGCTCGATCCACGCACCCTGTGGCGCAATCCCGTCATGTTCATCGTCGAACTGGGTGCGGTGTGGAGCACCATTCTGGCGATCCTCGACCCGAACTGGTTCGGCTGGCTGATCGTGGTGTGGCTGTGGCTGACAGTGGTGTTCGCCAACCTCGCCGAAGCGGTAGCCGAAGGGCGCGGCAAGGCACAGGCCGAAACCTTGCGAAAGACCAAGGCCGACACAATGGCACGCCGCCTGATCGGCTGGCGGCCGGGCGAACCCGGAGCCGAGGAGCCGGTCGCCGCTCCCCTGCTGAACCAGGGCGACATCGTCGTCGTCGAAGCCGGCCAGGTCATCCCCGGTGACGGCGAGGTGATGGAAGGCATTGCCTCCGTTGACGAATCGGCGATAACGGGTGAATCGGCACCGGTGATCCGGGAGTCGGGTGGCGATCGCTCGGCGGTCACCGGTGGAACCACGGTGCTGTCGGACCGCATCGTCGTGCAGATCACCCAAAAGCCCGGCGAGAGTTTCATCGACCGAATGATCGCGCTCGTCGAAGGCGCAAACCGGCAGAAGACACCCAACGAGATCGCGCTCAACATCCTGCTGGCCGCGCTGACGATCATCTTCGTGTTCGCCGTCGCGACGCTGCAGCCGTTGGCGATCTACTCCAAGGCCAACAATCCCGGTGTGCCCGATTCGCTTGCGCTGACCGGCGACGGGGTGAGCGGAATCGTCATGGTGGCACTGTTGGTCTGCCTGATCCCGACCACCATCGGGGCGCTGCTGAGCGCCATCGGCATCGCCGGGATGGACCGGCTGGTGCAGCGCAACGTGCTGGCGATGTCGGGCCGGGCCGTCGAGGCGGCCGGTGACGTCAACACCCTGCTGCTGGACAAGACCGGCACCATCACGCTGGGCAACCGGCAGGCGTCCGCGTTCGTTCCGCTGCCCGGGGTGAGCGCCGAGCAACTGGCCGACGCCGCGCAGTTGTCCAGCCTGTCCGACGAGACCCCGGAGGGCCGCTCAATCGTGGTGTTCGCCAAGGAGAACCACGGTCTGCGGGCCCGCACCGCCGGTGAACTCACCAATGCCCACTGGGTCGAGTTCTCCGCCACCACCCGGATGTCCGGTGTCGACCTCGCGGACGGCCATCAGTTGCGCAAGGGTGCGGCCAGCAGCGTCGCCGAGTGGGTGCGCGAACAGGGCGGACAGGTGCCGTCGGAACTCGGTCAACTGGTCGACGGGATCTCGGCCGGCGGCGGCACGCCGCTTGTCGTCGCCCAGACCCTGGCCGGACGCGCGGAGCTGCTGGGCGTCATCCATCTCAAGGACGTCGTCAAGCAGGGGATGCGGGAGCGGTTCGACGAGATGCGCAAGATGGGCATCCGCACAGTGATGATCACCGGCGATAATCCCTTGACCGCCAGGGCGATTGCCGACGAGGCCGGTGTCGACGACTTCCTCGCTGAAGCCACACCCGAGGACAAGCTGGCACTGATCAAGCACGAGCAGGAGGGCGGCAAGCTGGTCGCGATGACCGGCGACGGCACCAACGACGCACCGGCGCTGGCCCAGGCCGACGTCGGCGTGGCGATGAACACCGGCACGTCGGCGGCCAAAGAGGCCGGCAACATGGTGGACCTCGACTCGGACCCGACGAAGCTGATCGAGATCGTCGAGATCGGCAAACAGCTGTTGATCACCCGCGGTGCGCTGACGACGTTTTCGATCGCCAACGACATCGCGAAGTACTTCGCGATCATCCCGGCCATGTTCGTCGCGCTGTTCCCCGGCCTGGACCTGCTGAACATCATGCGGCTGCACAGCCCGCAGTCGGCGATCCTGTCGGCGGTGATCTTCAACGCTGTCATCATCGTCGCGCTCATCCCGCTGTCGCTGCGGGGCGTGCGCTACACCCCGGCCAGCGCTTCGAAACTGTTGTCCCGCAACCTCTACGTCTACGGCCTCGGGGGAATCATCGCGCCCTTCATCGGCATCAAACTCATCGACCTCGTCGTTCACCTCCTTCCAGGAATGTCTTAGAACATGAATATCTCCAACCTCATCCGCCAGCACCTGGCCGCCCTGCGCGCGCTGCTGGTGCTCACCGTGATCCTCGGTCTCGGCTACCCGGCACTCGTCTGGCTGATCGCACAGGTTCCCGGGCTGCACGACAACGCGAACGGGTCCCTCCTCGAGGTCGGCGGAAAACCGTTCGGCAGCAGGCTGATCGGCCAGTCGTTCACCGACGACAAAGGCAACGCGCTGCCGCAGTACTTCCAGAGCCGCCCGTCAGCCGCCGGAAACGGCTACGACCCGCTGGCCACCGGCGCGTCGAACCTCGGACCGGAAAGCGTCGTCGACACGACCGGCAAGGCCAGCCTGCTCACCCTGGTGTGCTCGCGCAGCAAGGCCGTCGGCGACCTCGAGGGCGTCAGCGGGGCGCGCCCGTTCTGCACCGGTGACGGTGTGGGCGCGGTGCTCTCGGTCATCGGCCCGCGCGACTCGCGGGGGAACGTCGTGCACCCGACCCGGGTCGTCAGCGTGAACGAACCCTGCACCAGCACCAAGCGGCCGTTCCTGGACAGCTATGAGGGCGTGCACGTCGAGTGCGCGAAAGCCGACGAGGATTATGCGATCGGCCAGATCCTGCCCGTGCGCGGCGCCGGACCCGATCAGCCGGCGGTGCCCGCCGACGCGGTGACCGCCAGCGGCAGCGGACTGGATCCGCACATCTCGCCGGCCTACGCCGACCTGCAGGTCGCGCGGGTCGCCGGGGCGCGCGGCATCGGCGCCGACGACGTCCGCCGGGTCGTGGCCCACAACACCGCGGGCCGCACCCTGGGCTTCCTCGGCGAACCGCGGGTCAACGTGCTCGAACTCAACGCCGAACTGGATCGCAAGTATCCCGTGCGAAGCTGACCGGCGGGGCATCGGAGCGGTCGATGGCGGTGGATGATAGTCGGGTGGATACCGTGCAACCGCCGCGCGTGACCAGTGGCGGCGAACCGCCGCCGGACACGTCGTCGGAAAGCGACTCCGCGGTTTCGCCCGTGCAGCACGGCGGTAAGCCCCGACGCGGCGAGCTGAGGATCTACCTGGGAGCGGCTCCGGGTGTCGGCAAGACGTTCGCCATGCTCGGGGAGGCGCACCGCCGCCTGGAACGCGGTACCGATCTGGTGGCGGCGGTGGTCGAGGCACACGGCCGGGCGAAGACCGCCCAGCTTCTGGAGGGCATCGAAGTCGTGCCCCCGCGCCACATCTCGTATCGCGGGACCCGGTTCCCCGAACTCGACGTGCCCGCCGTGCTCGCCCGTAACCCGCAGGTCGTTCTGGTCGACGAACTCGCCCACACCAACACGCCGGGCAGCAAGAACCCCAAGCGCTGGCAGGACGTCGAGGAGTTGCTCGACGCGGGCATCACGGTGATCTCGACCGTCAACGTTCAGCATCTCGAGAGTCTCAATGACGTCGTCGCGCAGATCACCGGCATCGAACAGCAGGAGACGGTGCCGGACGAAGTGGTGCGTTCGGCAGCACAGATCGAACTGGTCGACATCACCCCGGAGGCGTTGCGGCGCAGGCTCTCCCACGGCAACGTGTACGCACCGGAGAAGATCGATGCGGCGCTGTCCAACTATTTCCGCCGCGGCAATCTGACGGCCCTGAGGGAGTTGGCCCTGCTGTGGCTGGCCGATCAGGTCGACGCGGCGCTGGCGAAATATCGCGCCGACAACAAGATCACCGACACCTGGGAGGCGCGCGAGCGCGTCGTCGTCTCCGTCACCGGAGGGCCCGAATCGGAGACGCTGGTTCGCCGGGCCTCACGCATCGCGTCGAAGTCGAGCGCCGAGTTGATGATCGTGCATGTGGTCCGCGGCGACGGGCTGTCCGGCATCTCCGCCCCACAGATGGGCAAGATACGCGAACTCGCCGGCAGCCTCGGCGCGACTCTGCACACCGTCGTCGGCGACGACGTGCCGACGGCACTGCTCGATTTCGCCCGGCAGATGAACGCGACGCAGCTGGTCGTGGGGACCTCGCGGCGGTCCCGGTGGGCCCGGATTTTCGACGAAGGCATCGGCGCCGCGGTGGTCCAGCACTCCGGCAAGATCGATGTGCACATGGTCACCCACGAGGAGGCCAGGACCGGTTGGCGGTTCTCCAAAGCCACACCGCGCCAACGGCATCTGCTGTCCTGGCTGGCGGCGGCCGTCGTCCCGTCGGCGATCTGCGCGGTGATCGTGCTGCTGCTGGACCGGTTCCTCGGGATCGGCGGCGAGAGTGCGTTGTTCTTCATCGGAGTGTTGATCGTCGCGCTGCTCGGCGGTGTCACCCCCGCCGCCGTGTCCGCGGTGCTGTCCGGGCTACTCCTCAACTACTTCCTCGTCGAGCCACGGCACACGTTCACGATGGCCGAACCGGACAGCGCGATCACCATCGTGGTGTTGCTCGCCGTCGCACTCGCGGTGGCGGCCCTGGTCGACAACGCCGCCAAACGCGCCCGCGAGGCCCGGCTGGCCTCCCAGGAGGCCGAACTGCTGGCCCTGTTCGCCGGCTCCGTCCTGCGCGGGGCGGATCTGACCACCTTGCTGGAGCGGGTCCGGGAAACCTACTCCCAGCGTGCGGTGAGCATCCTGCGGGTACGCGGCGATGACGAACGCGTCGTCGCGTGCGTCGGCGAAGAGCCTTGTACGACGGTCGATTCCGCGGACACCGTGGTCGAGGTCGGTGACGACGAGTTCTGGATGCTGATGGCCGGGCGCGGCTTGCCCGCCCGTGACCGGCGGGTGCTGACCGCTGTCGCCAAACAGGCGGCCGGGTTGATCCGTCAGCGCGAACTCACCGAGGAAGCCAACAAGGCGGCCGCGATCGAGAAGGCCGACGAGCTTCGCCGCTCGCTGCTCTCGGCGGTCAGCCACGACCTGCGCACCCCGCTGGCCGCCGCGAAGGCTGCCGTATCGAGCCTGCGTTCCGACGATGTCGGCTTCTCTTCCGAAGACACCGCGGAGTTGCTGGCGACCGTCGAGGAGTCGGTCGACCAGCTGACCGCGCTCGTGGACAACCTGCTCGACTCCTCACGCCTGGCCGCCGGCGTGGTTCGCCCCCAGCTGAAGCCGGTCTATCTCGAAGAGGTCGTGCAGCGGGCGCTGCTGAGCATCAGCCGCGGCACAACGGGTTTCGGCCGTGGCGGCTTGGACCGCATCACGGTCGACGTCGACAATGCGGTGGCAATGGCCGACTCCGGCCTGCTCGAACGGGTTCTGGCCAATCTCCTCGACAACGCGCTTCGCTACGCGCCCGCAAGCCCGATCCGCATCAACGCCGGCACCGTCGGCGAACGGGTGCTGATCACCGTCGCCGACAAGGGACCCGGTATCCCGCGCGGCAGCGAGGAACAGCTCTTCGAACCATTCCAGCGCCTCGGTGACCAGAACACGAACACCGGGATAGGACTCGGCCTGTCCGTCGCCCGCGGCTTCGTCGAGGCGATGGGCGGGACGATCGGCGCCACCGACACGCCGGGCGGCGGACTGACCATGGTGGTCGACCTCGCCGCACCGGCGGGACGGGCCCGCGGGTGACCGTCAAGACCCGGGTCCTGGTGATCGACGACGAGCCGCAGATCCTGCGCGCCCTGCGGATCAACCTGTCGGTGCGCGGCTACGACGTGACAACCGCGGCCACCGGCGCGGCAGCGCTGCACGCCGCCGCCGAGCACAAGCCCGACGTGGTGATCCTCGACCTCGGACTGCCCGATATGTCCGGCATCGAGGTGCTGGCCGGTCTGCGCGGCTGGCTGACCGCTCCCGTGATCGTCCTCTCGGCGCGAACGGACTCCTCGGACAAGGTGGAGGCCCTCGACGCCGGCGCCGACGACTACGTCACCAAACCGTTCGGCATGGACGAGTTTCTCGCCCGGTTGCGGGCCGCGGTCCGCCGGGGCACCGCGGCATCCGACACCGACGAGCCCGTCGTCGAAACCGCCTCCTTCACCGTCGATCTGGGGGCGAAGAAGGTCACGCGCAACGGCGCGGAGGTTCATCTGACCCCCACCGAGTGGGGCATGCTCGAGATGCTGGTGCGCAACCGCGGCAAGCTGGTGGGCCGCGAAGAACTCCTGCGCGAGGTGTGGGGTCCGGCCTACGCCAAGGAGACCCACTACCTGCGGGTGTACCTGGCGCAGCTGCGCCGCAAACTGGAGGCCGACCCGGCGCACCCCGTGCACCTGCTCACCGAGGCCGGGATGGGTTACCGCTTCCAGGTGTGACACCCGGTTAGGGAGCGGCCGAAGCGGGGTATTCCGCCACCCTGCCACCGTCGAGACCGGCAGTGTGAGGAGGGGTCATGACGACCGGGCATCCGCGGCGGGTGAAGCGCCCGAACTTCACCTTCCTTGCCGTGCAGGCTGCCGCCATCCTGGTCGGTTCGTTGCTGCTCGGCATCGGGGTGCTGGGTTTCGTGCCGGGCCTGACCACCGACGTCTCGGCGATGCAGTGGACCGCCTCACGATCCGGCGCGGCGTTGTTCGGCGTGTTTCGTGTCTCGGTGCTTCTCAACATGTTCCACATCCTGGTCGGCCTGTGCGGGCTGCTCGTGGCGCGCAGCTACGCACGGTCACGCGCGTACCTGCTGGCGGCAGGAGCGCTGTTTCTCGCCCTGTGGAGCTACGAGTTGTTCCTCGCGCAGCACCACCAGATCGCCGACGGCTGGCTGCATTTCGGGTTCGGCGTGGCGATGATCGTGCTGGCGCTGACACTGGCCGGGGCGCGGGTCCCGACGGGCGCGGCGGGCGAGCCGTTGCCCACCGAGATCGACTGACTCAGCAGTCACCCTGCAGCAGGAATTTCAGGTAGCCGGCGGTCTGGTAGAGGTAGATGGCCGTCCAGCCCACCGGCCCCAGGTGCACCGGGGTCGCGGCCATCACGAGCTCGCCGTCGAAGCACTTGCCGATGATGTAACGAGCCCGGGACACGTGCGGGACCGATGTCACGACAATGACTGTCCGCCAATGCCTTTCGCCCGCCAGGCGGCGCAGCGCGCGGCCCTCGCCCAGCGTGGTGTGCGGGTCGGGCACGAAGCACTCGACGCGCAACCGCGGTTGCGGCGTGCGGCACAGGGCATCGACGAACGGCTGCGAACCGCCGTACGGGTTCGACAGCACCAAGGTCGGCGCCCAGCCCTGCCGGGCCAGGTCCAGCCCGTAGCGGTATCGCGGTCCGGCCGCGTCGCCGCCCAGCACCAGGATGGCGTCGGCGTGCCGCACCGTGTCCACCTGAGGGCGAACGTAGACAGGGTAGCCCGCGCCGGCAACCAGCAGGGCCAGTGCCGCCAGCAGGCCCGCGGCGCGTCGCATCCTCAGCCGGCCAGGGCGCGGACGACCCCGTCCAGGATGTCGTGCTCGCTGACCGTCAGCGCGGAAATGCCAGCACGGGAAGCCAATTCGTGTGCCAGTTCGCGAACTACGACGGCTCCCCCGCCGATCACGTCGACGCGGCCCTCGTGCATCGGCCCCAGCGCGGCGCGCTGTTTTCGGGTCATCGCGATCAGTTCGTCGCACACCGGCAGCAGTTCGTCGAAGCCGACGGTGGACAGGTGGATCGCGTCGGAGTCATAGGTGGTCATCCGTTGCGCCAGCGCCGCGATCGTGGTGAACGTGCCCGCCACCCCGACCCAGGTCTTCGCTCGTTCGACCGGCACGGCCCGCAGCGCCGCGTCGAGTCGCTCGCGCACCACGGCACGCGCGGCCGCCACCTCGTCGGCGGTCGGCGGGTCCGAATGCAGGCACCGCTCGGTGATCCGGACGCAGCCGACGTCCGCGGAGTAGGCCGCCTCGGCGTGGCGGTCACCGACCACCACCTCGGTGGAGCCGCCACCCAGGTCGACGACGACGAAAGGCGCTGCGGCCGAACCCAACTCGGCGACCGCACCCAGGAACGACAGCTCGGCCTCCTCCGTCCCGCTGATCACCTCCGCCACCGCACCCGGCACCACCGCGCCCAGCACCTGCGCGGTCATGTCGAAGAACTCGTCGCGGTTGGCGGCATCGCGGGTCGCCGACGTCGCCACCATCCGCACCCGGCCAACCCCGCACTGCCGCAACAGATCCGCGTAGTCACTCAACGCGTCGCGGGTCCGCGCGATCGCCTCCGGAGCCAGCCGGCCGGTGGCGTCGACGCCCTGACCGAGCCGCACGACCCGCATCTCGCGGTGTACGTCGTGTACGCCGCTCCCGTCGACGTCCGCGATGAGCAGGCGGATGGAGTTCGTCCCGCAGTCGATCGCGGCAACCCTCCCGGTCATTCTCTACTTCCTGTCCACACCCCGGCGTCCAGGATGCCGGCCATGCCCGGTTCGGCGGCCAGGATGGCCAGCGCCTCGTCGCCGAACGGGTTGACGCCCGGCCCTTTTGCCAGCGACTGCGCCATCACCACGTGCAGGCACTTGACCCGGTCCGGCATCCCGCCGCCGGAGAACGTCGTCCCGAGTGGCTCGATCGCGTCCCGCTCGGCCAGGTAGTCGTCGTGCGCGCGCCGGTAGGCCGCCGCCAGTTCCGGGTCGCCCGCCAGGCGCTCGGTCATCTCGCGCATCAGGCCCGAGGATTCGAGCCGGCTGGCCGCGGCCGTCAACGCCGGATGCGTCAGGTAGTACAGCGTCGGGAACGGCGTCCCGTCCGGCAGCCGTGGGGCCGTCTTGACGACGCCCGGCTCGCCGTTGGGACACCGGTAGGCGATCTCGAGTACCCCGCGCGGTTCGCGCCCGAGCTGACGGGCGACCGCGTCGAGGTCGGCCTGCTCAACCACCGGGAGCCGGTGGTGGCGGTGGCGGCGGCGGCGCGTTCGGATCGACGGGTGGCGGCGCGCCGGGGTCCGGCGGTGGCGGGGCCGGCGCCGGCGGAGGGCCGTGCGGAGTGTCGGCGATGGTCTTCCACAGCGCGGTGTACCAGGGCTCGTTGCTGGGCGCGATACCGGGATGCTCGCCCGGACCGGCGGGCACGGCGGCTCCGGGTGGCAGCTGCACCTGATACGGGATGTCGCCGGGCATCACGAAACCCAGACGCTCGCGTGCCTGCGCGGCGATGAACACCGGGTCGCCGAGTTTGGCCTTCTGGCCTTCGAGTTGGTCGATCTGTTCGCGCAGCGCGGCCTCGGTGGCCGCCAGTTGATTCATCTCGGTGCGCTGGGCGAAGTACGTCCGGACCGGTCCGGCGATGGTCAGGGTCAGCACGCACACCACCGCCGCGAGGATCGCCGCCCGCCGCGCGGTGAACCCCAGCCGCTGCTCGGCCGACTCGGCGATCGACTGCTTGACCGCTGCGATCGGCACCGGAAGGGCCCGGGTGTCGATGTCCGGCCGCGATTCGGCCGGCCTGGGTTCGCGGCGCTGCGCCGTCGGCGAGGACGGTGGCTGCTGGGCGCGGCGGGCACGGCCTTTCGCCTCGCCGGGCTTTCCCGGTCGGGAGGTCGGAGACCGCCGTTTCGGGTCGGGCCGCTTCGCGTCAGACATCGCTGTCAAAGGTACCGGGCCGGGCTCCGGCCGAGCGTGCACTCATGTGCGTTCGCGGGCCCCGGTGTTGCACATGGGTGCACGCTCGCGGGGAAGATCGCCGGGGACGGCGTGTCAGCGGACCGGCCTAGACGGCGAACCGGGGGAACGCAAGGTCGCCCGCGTACCGGGCGGCGTCGCCGAGCGCCTCCTCGATGCGCAGCAACTGGTTGTACTTGGCGACGCGCTCGCTGCGGGCGGGGGCGCCCGTCTTGATCTGGCCGCTGCCGACCGCGACGGACAGGTCGGCGATCGTGGTGTCCTCGGTCTCCCCGGAACGGTGGCTCATCATCGTCTTGAAGCCGGCGCTGTGGGCCATCTCCACGGCGTCCAGGGTCTCGGTCAGCGTGCCGATCTGGTTGACCTTCACCAGCAGCGCGTTGCCGGCGCCCTTCTCGATGCCGTCCTCGAGGCGTTCGGGGTTGGTGACGAACAGGTCGTCGCCGACGATCTGGATCTTGTCGCCGATCGCGGCGGTCAGCGCGACCCAGCCGTCCCAGTCGTCCTCGGACAGCGGGTCCTCGATCGACACGATCGGATACGCGCCGATCAGTTCCTCGTAGAAGGCGGTCATCTGCGCGGCGTCGTGAGTCTGCCTCTCGAACGCGTAACCCGTTCCGTACGTGTAGAACTCGGTGGCGGCGACGTCCAGCGCCAGCGCGATGTCCGCACCCGCCTTGAAGCCGGCCTGCTCGATCGCGGACAGGATCAGGTCCAGCGCGGCCCGGGTCCCGGCGACGTCGGGCGCGAAGCCGCCCTCGTCACCAAGACCGGTGGCCAGGCCCTGCTTCTTGAGCACCGACTTGAGGGTGTGGTAGACCTCGGCGCCCCAGCGCAGCGCCTCCTTGAAGGATGGGGCGCCGATCGGGGCGATCATGAACTCCTGGACGTCGACGCCGGTGTCGGCGTGCGCGCCGCCGTTGAGGATGTTCATCATCGGCACCGGCAGGATGTGCGCGTTGGGTCCGCCCACATAGCGGAACAGCGGCAGTGCGGCCGAGTCGGCGGCGGCCTTGGCCACCGCCAGCGAGACACCCAGGATCGCGTTGGCGCCGAGCCGGCCCTTGTCCGGGGTGCCGTCGAGGTCCAGCAGAGTCTGGTCGACGACACGCTGCTCGTCGGCGGAGATGCCGATGACCGCGGGCGCGATCTCGTCGAGCACCGCCTCCACGGCCTTCTCGACACCCTTACCGCCGTAACGGGATCCGCCGTCGCGGAGTTCGACCGCCTCGTGCTCACCGGTGGACGCGCCGGAGGGCACCGCCGCCCGGGCGAAAGTGCCGTCCATGAGAAGCACTTCGACCTCGACCGTCGGGTTGCCGCGCGAGTCGAGGATCTCGCGGGCGCCGACCTGCTCGATGATGGGCACTGCCGTCTCCTTAAGTCGGGGTCTGCTGTCGCGATCAGCCTAAGGGTTGAGGCCGGCCGTCACAGCGGGTGGCTGCTGGCTGGACCCGGTCTGGTCAGCGTCCACTGCGATTCGCACTCGAACTTCCTCGCAGCCGGCGCTGAACAGATGCGCGGCCAGTCACAGCGGATGGCCGTTCGCGTAGGCGGTCGCCCAGTCCCGGACCAACCTGGCGTATTGGTCGGAGTGGTTGTAGGCGTGCAGCGCGTCCACCCACCCGCTAGCCGTGGACAGGTCCTTGCCGCGCCAGCACAGGTAGCCGGCGGCCGTCAGCGCGGCGTCGTCGAGGTTGTCCGGACTGGCGCGATCGTCGTTGTTGGCGTCGACGCCGTAGAGCTGCCAGGTGTCCGGGATGATCTGCATCGGCCCCATCGCGCGGTCGAGGTTGGGATCGCCGTCGAGTTTCCCCTTGTCGGTGTCCGCGATGTGCTCGTTGCCGTCGGTCCCGTCGAGTTGCACCCCGCGGATCGGTGGGCTCACGTCGCCGTTCGGGGCGATGGTCGCGCCGCCGTAGGTGCCGTGGTGACTCTCGACCTGGCCGATCGCGGCCAGTGTCGTCCACTTCAGCTTGCACTTCGGGTTCTCCACCTCGGCGACGCGCGCCGCGTACGCGTAGGCCTCCAGCGCGGTCACCGGGATATGCAGTGCCGGCGAGCGTGCCTCGGCCCAGTCGCGCAGCTGGTCGGCGGGACGTCCCTTGGCGTAGGTGTCGACGGCCGGAACCGGGTCGCCGGCGGGCGGGGGAACGCCCTCGGGCATGGGCGCGCTGGTACGCCAGGAACACCCCGAAGCCATCAGCAGGGCCGTTGCGCCGACTACGCCAACAGCCCGCAGCCACCGAACCGCCACTGGACCCTGCACACCCTTCCTGTCGCCGACCATCGTCCCATGTGTTCGAGTCGTCGGTCTCGCTCGGCGTCGCGGCGTGGTGGGTGTACCGTCCCGACCGGCCCGCTGTTAAGGTGAGCCATACCTAGCTTTGGATAGCTAACCCTAAGTTGGCACTGCGGAAGGAACATGCCATGACGGTCGCCGCGGACCTGCCGCTATCGGTTCTGACCCTGGCGGCGGACGGCCCGAGCACCTCGTCGCAGTTCTTCGGCAGCCTGCTCATCGGACTGCGCGAGGGGCTGGAAGCCTCCATCGTCGTCATGATCCTGGTGGCCTTCCTGGTCAAGTCCGACCGCCGCGACGCGCTGCGCTGGGTCTGGCTCGGGGTGGGCGCGGCGCTGGCCATCACCATCGGCGTCTTCGCGGTGATCCAGTTCGGCGAGAACACCATCTCCGGACTGGGCGCCGAAGCCATCGCCGGCATCGCCTCCCTGCTGGCCGTCGCGATCGTCACGACGATGGTGCTGTGGATGAAGAAGGCGGCCGCCGGGATGTCCGGTCAGCTCCGCGCCGAGATGTCGCAGGCCCTGCAGACCGGTGCGCTGGCCGTGGTGTCACTGTCCTTCCTCGCCGTCGGCCGCGAGGGCGTCGAGACCGCCCTGTTCATGGTCGGCTACGCCGAAGCGTCGACGTTCTGGCCGCTGGCCGGCCTGCTCGTCGGTGTGCTTGTCGCCGTCGCCATCGCCTACGGCATGTACAAGGGCGCCGTGCGGTTGAACCTCGCGAAGTTCTTCACCTACACCGGCGTGTTCCTGATCCTGGTCGCCGCCGGGATCCTGTCCTACGGCATCGGCGCGCTGCAGACCGTCGGCTGGCTGCCGGGTCTGGCCGATAAGGCCTTCGACATCACGTCGTGGTTCAACTGGTCGTCCTGGTACGGCGAGGCCGTGCAGGGCATCTTCAACATCACCCCGACACCGACGGTGCTGCAGATCGCCTGCTGGCTCGGCTATCTCGTCGTCGTCCTCGCGCTCTTCCTGCGTCCCAACCGGGGCGCTCACCCCTCCGGACCGGCTCCGGAACCCGTAACCACCCAGGAAACCGAAAGGTCGACCACGTGAACCGCACTCCCCTGATCGCCGCCACGGCATCGTCGCTGGCCCTGCTCACCGGCCTCACCCTGGCCGGCTGCACCGCCAAGGAGGACGCCGGCACGAGCGGCGCCGGCAGCGACACCGCCGGCGCGCCGTCCGCGATCACGGTGACCGCCACCGACACCACGTGCGAGCTGTCCGGCACCACGGGCACCACCGGCGCGACCACGTTCCACATCACCAACAACGGCGACAAGGTCACCGAGTTCTACGTCTACGGCGCGGGCGAGCGGGTGATGGGCGAGGTCGAGAACATCTCCCCCGG
>CAZTAA010000063.1:0-22618 GCA_964611465.1 uncultured Mycobacterium sp.
TCGGGGCTGAGCCCGTGACCGGGCCGGTCACGCGGCACGGCTGCCGCCCGGGCGCGGTCGATCTCGGAGTCGGCGGGATCGCCCAACCGCAGTTCGATGCGCGTGCCGAGCTGATCACGCAGGGCGGGCCGGATGTCGGCCCAGCGTCCCGCGGTCACAACCAGATGGACGCCGTGGGCCAGGCCGCCGCCCAGGATGCCCAGCGCCGACTCCAGTTCCTGGAATTCCCGGTAGTCGCGGCGTGCCGACCCCCAGCCGTCGACCACCAGGAACACCGCGCCATCCGCCTCGGCCGAACCGTCGCCGGCTTCCCGGCGCCGCAGCACACCCAGCAGATCGGTGACCGTCCGCCGAACCAGATCCGCGTCGGTCCCCGGAACGACGACGCCCACGTGAGGCAACGCGGCTAGGTCGGTCAGGGCGCCGCCGAAGTCCAGGCAGTACACCCGTGCCCGGCGCGGCGACTGGGTGGCGGCCAGTGCCGTGACCACCGTCCGCGCCGCGGTGGACTTCCCCGACCGCGGTCCTCCGACGATGGCCACGTTGCCGTCGGCGCCGGACAGGTCGATGACGAGCGGGTCGCGCCGGTGTTCGTACACCCGGTCGACCATCCCGACCGGGATCCGCAGCACACCGGCCGGTGAGCCGGGCAGTAGCGCCGCCAGGGCCGGTGTCTCGGTCAGCGGGGCCAGCCACACCGGGTGCGGCGCCGGACCGTCCGCTGACCACGCGTGGGCCACCACGTCGAGGACGGTGTGCAACAGCGTCGGCCCGGCCGCATCGGCGCCGGACGTTTCGTGACCGGTGAACAGCCGCGGACCCGCGGGAGTGCGGGGCCGTGACGGCACCGGCGCCGATACGTAGCCGGCGCGAAACGGAACCGGTTCTGCCGCAGCGGCTTTGAGGTATGCCGCACCGGGCCGGGCCGGCAGGTGGTGGGCATCCGGCACGCCGAGCACCATCCGGGACTCGGTCTCGGACAGTGTCTTCAGACAGATCCGGTAGGAAAGATGGGAGTCGAGGCCGCGGAGCCGGCCCTCCTCCAGACGCTGGCTGGCCAACAGCAGGTGCATGCCCAGCGACCGGCCCAGGCGTCCGATCGCCACGAAGACGTCGGCGAATTCCGGATGGCGGCTGAGCATTTCGGAGAACTCGTCGACGATGATGAACAGAATGGGAAGTTCCGGGAGGTCGGCGGCGGACAGAGTGCCGGCCGCGCGCAGCAGGCGCTGCCGTCGGTCGATCTCCCCGGTCAGCGCCTCCCGCATGCGCTCGACGAGATGCGCCTCCTCGTCGAGATTGGTGACGACGGCCGTGGTGTGCGGTGCGCGGGCCAGGTCCAGGAACGTCGCGCCGCCCTTGAAGTCGATCAGGATCAGGTTGACCGTGGTCGGCGGGTGCCGGGCGATCATGCCGAGGGCGATCGTGCGCAACAGCTCGGACTTCCCCGATCCGGTGGCTCCGACACACAGGCCGTGCGGCCCGATGCCGCCGGCGGCGGCCTCTCGGATGTCGAGTTCCACCTGCGCACCGTCGGCGCCGGTGCCGATCGGGATACCCCGCACCGTCCCGGTGTCGTTGTGCCACAGGCGGTCCGGGTCCAGCCGCGACATCCAGTCGCCCGGACGGTGCGGCCGCGGGTGCCCGGCCAGCCGGCGGGCCAGGGCGAGAGCGCCGGCGGCGGAGAGCTCGTCGGGCCGGCTCAGCGGCACGGCGGTCCCGTCGGCCTCGACAACCAGTTCGGACTCGGCCGGCACGATTCGGATCACCGGGCCGGGGGCCGCGCCGTCGGCGCCGTCCAGCACGGTCAGGTGAAGCCGGTCGGTCGACTCGGTCCGATCCGGTTGGTGCGGAAGCCATTTGAGCCACTCCCAGGCGCCCGCCGCCCGCCCGGTGACGGCGGCGGCCACCGCCACGTCGGCGGGACTGTGCGCGACGGCCAGCTGACAGATCATCGCCCGCACCAGTGCCCGGGCCCGCTGGGCCGGACCGGTCACCACGATGGCGGACGCGTCCGCCAGCCCGACGGTGACGGGCGCATCGGCGTGTGATTCGTGTGCGCGCACCAGCCGGGCCAGCGCGGCCGTCGTCACCGGGTCCTGTTCACCGGAACCGGAGCCGTCCGGTGCGACGACCCGCGTTGCCGGGGGAACCGGTCCCAGACCCACCCGCACCGCCCCGAAGTCCGCCGCGGCGCGGTCGCGTTCCCACCACCGTTGTCGTGGCAGCGCCCACAGATCCTCGGGTGGCGGATTGCGTTCCAGTGCCCGATCATATTGCGCCGCAGTATCTTCGGTGGCCCGGTCCCACACCGAGTCGAGGTAGCGCAGGTAACGCCGGCGGTCCGCGTCGAGTTCGGCGCGCCATCTTCCGGCGCCGCCGGACATCGACGCGGCGACCGCCGACAACAGCATCAGCAGCGGAAAGACAATCAGGGCGGGTCCGTGGCCGGCGCCCGACCGCGACGTCAGAATCGCCAGGGTCGCACCGGCCGAGGCCACTCCCAACACCACCGGTGCGAGGCGGGCCAACCCGGCGTCCGCCCGGCGGGGTACCGCCGGCGGCGCCTCGACGTGAATGTCGGACACCCTCACCTCCTCCCGACTCTGCGGCGACGCTAGGCAACACCGGTCGCCGGCCGCAATTCAGTTGTGGATGGCCGTCCACCGGGCAACGCCGGGATGGTTAACGTCGCCGGCCATGGAAGCTGACATGTGCCGGGTGTCGGTGCACACCGGCCGCGAATTCGTCGACCTGACCCTGCCGACCGGGATGCCGCTCGCCGAACTGCTGCCCCGGCTGTGTGACATCGTCGACCGGGTCGGCGGCGGGCGGCCACCCGACCGGCCGCGGCGGCTGCATGCCCCCGGCGGGGAGGCGCTGGATACGTCGAAATCACTGTCCGACAGTGGAATACGGGATGGTGACATCCTGGTCCTGAGCGTGTCCGAGCCGCCCGCTCCGCCGCGTGTGACGCTCGACGCCGTGCGGCAGCTCGCGGCCGCCTCCGGTACGGAAGGTTGGGACGGGCGTACCGCGGGGCTGCTGGCCGCGACCGCACTGGCCGGCACCGCTGGATTGACCGCCCTGTCCGGCGCGCCGGGTGCGCCGCATCTGTTGCTGGCGGCCAGCGCGGCCGGCGGCACCGCGGCCGTCGCCGCCCGGCTGTCCCACCGCCGGACCCTGTTCGCCGGGCTGGCATCCGGTGCCGCGCTGACGGCGGCCGCGGCGTTGTGCGGGACGCTCCTCGCCGGCGACACGCACCGTACCGGCGTGCTCCTGGCGGTCCTCGCCGTGGCGGTCCTGGTGGGCGCGACCCGGGTGACGCTGACGGTCTGCGGGCTGGCGGGCGACAGCCCGAGGTCGTGGGCGCCCGACTGCCTGTCGGCGATCGTGTCCGCGGGCGCCGCGGCCGCCGCGGCCGGGGTGGCCCTCGCCGTCGCGGCCGGCCGGTTGGAGTGCGTGCTGGGAGCGGTGGTGAGTGCGGTGGTCCTGCTCCGGGCCCGCGCGCATCGCGTTCCGGTGCAGCGGCGCGCCCTGCTGTCCGGCGGAATCGCCGGCGCCGCAGTGACTCTCGCGGCGCTGGCCCGGCTCGAACCCGCATGGTGCCCGTGGCTGTGCCTGACGTCGCTGACGGCGGCCGCCGCCGCGGTCACGGTGGCGTACCGGCCGATGTCCTCCCCCGGTTTCGGCGAGGCGCTGGGCGTGGCCGAGTACGCCGGGTTGGCGGCCGTGCTACCGCTGGCCTGCTGGACGCTCGGTGTCTTCGACGCGCTGGGGCCGGCGCGATGACCGGTTGGCGGCGAGTCGTCCACGCGGCCGTCGCCGTGGCGCTGTGGCTGACGGGATGTCCCATGGCCCCGGCGAGCGCGCTGACGCCACCGGTGATCGACAGCGACCGACTGCCGCCCGCGGCGGCCCCGGCGCCGCCGGTGCCGACCACGCAGCGGTCGCCGTGCGTCGAACCGGTCGTCGGCGTGGCGCGCGGCGTCGACGTAAGCGGCGCGGGGGAACGCTCGCGCGGCGATGGGCAGCGGGTCGCGGTCATCGACACCGGCGTCGACCATCATCCACGACTGGCGCACCTCGAAGGGGGTGGCGACTACGTGTCCACCGGCGACGGCACCCGGGACTGCGACGGCCACGGCACCGCGGTGGCCGGGATCATCGCCGACATCGCCCCGGAGGCAACGCTATTGGCGATCCGGCAGTCGACCCTCAGATTCGCGGCGGTCGACGATCCGGCCAGCACCGGCTTCGGCGACGTCGACACGATGGCCCGGGCGGTTCGGACGGCGGCCGACCTCGGCGCGACCGTCATCAACATCTCGGCGGTCGCGTGCGCGGCGGGCCCACTGCACGACGCGGCACTGGGCGCCGCGCTGGCCTACGCCGTCGACGTCAAGGACGTCGTCGTGGTCAGCGCGGCCGGCAACGTCGGCGGCTGCCCGGCCCAGGCCGGATCGGGCGATCCGATGACCTGGGACCAGGCCACCGTGGCGGTAAGTCCCGCCTGGTACGACGACTACGTGCTGACGGTCGGGTCGGTCGACGACGAGGGCCGGCCGTCCGCGTTCACCCAGCCGGGCCCGTGGGTGGACGTCGCCGCGCCCGGCGAGGACATGGTGCCCGACGCGCCCGCGGGAATACCGGTGTCGGGCACCAGCTATGCCGCACCGGTGGTCAGCGGGGTGGTCGCATTGCTGCGGGCCCATTCCCCCGAGCTGACCGCCCGGCAGGTGATGCGGCGAATCCAGTCGACCGCTCGCGGATCGGCGGAGCAACGCAGCGCACTGATCGGCTTCGGCGCGGTGAATCCCTCTGCGGCACTGGGCCAACCGGGTCCAGCGTCAGCACCGGCCACGCCGGCGGCCGAGGTCGCGCGGCCGCCCGCCGGGCATGCCCGCATCGCCGCGATCATCGGCGCCGGGGTGTGCGTGACGGTGGCGGCCCTGACGCTGGCGGCACTGTCGCTGGCATTTCGGTCACGCCGGCCATAGCAGCGGCATCAGCAGGTGCCCGGCCGCGATCAGGGCGACCGGCACCGTGCCGAACGCATACCAGAACCGCGGCGCAGCAACCGAACCCGCGTCGCTGTCCGGATCGCCGTACAGCAGTGCGGATTCGAGGCGGCGCAGCACGAACCGGTGCCCACTGGTCCGCAGTTGTCGAGAAAGCCGTGCTGTCATGGCTTCACGGTAGGCGTCGGCGGCGCTCGGCGGGTGCGGCCCTGCACAGGTCAGTGCCAGCGGGCCCACACGTACGGCACCAGCGAGCGCAGGAAGTCCAGGTCCGGGCCCGGCCTCGCGTCGGCGAAGGCCTGCTCGAAGTAGTCCTCGGCGACGACCAGGATGCCTTCGGCGAACTCGCGCGTGAACGTGATGCTGCCGTAGTCGTCCATCAGGGAACGGATGGTGCGGACCAGTTCCGCGGAACGCTCAGGCCGGGAGCGGCGCAGATAGTCCCGCACCAACTGCCCGTCCGCGCCGGTGGCCGTCGCGAGCAGATGAACGAGCGGCAGTGTCCGCTTGCCCTCGTACAGGTCGCCGAGGATCTCCTTGCCGTACATCTGCTCGTCGCCGATGAGGTTGAGCAGATCGTCGCGGATCTGGAAGGCCGCGCCGACGTGAAAACCGAAGCGCACCAAGGGTCCCAGGTCGGCCTGCCCGCCCGAACCGACGATGGCGCCGACGCGCAGCGGGTGGATGGTGGTGTACCAGCACGTCTTGTGCATGATCAGCTCGAGGTAGTTCTCCGGACCGAGGTCGGCGACGTCGTCCAGTTGCCAGCCCACCTCGGTCGCCTGACCCTCGAGCGTCCGCATCGCCATCGTGTCGAACTCACCCCAGACGAGGTCGGCGAGGTCGCGGTCCAGCCGGCGCGTGGCACGGCGCAGCACCTGGCCGGCCACCACGGCCAGCCCGTCACCCGCGTTGAGCGCGACCGCGATACCGTGCTCGGCCGCCAGGGTGGGCCGTCCGCGGCGCATCTCGCTGCCGTCGGCGACGTCGTCGTGTACCAGAAAAGCGTTGTGCAGCAACTCGATTGCGACCGATATCCCGAGCAGGTCGTCAGGGCTGCCGCCGAACGCCCGGCCCGACGACAGACACAGCGCCGGCCGCAGCGCCTTGCCCGGCCGGGACGGGTAGTCCCGCATCGGACCGTACAGCCACCGCACCGGATCCCCGTCGGGCATCGCGTCGAGCATCGAATTGCGGATGACCCGACCTACCTCACGCAGTCGGCTTTCCACCCCGGCGATCAGATCCGCCCGGTCGGTCGTGTCGGTCACCGACCCCCCTCTCTGTCGTTCGGATGCGGATATGCTAAGCCGACGACGACCGGGAGGCCGGGGGCATGACTAACCGCGAGGCCCAGCTGGCATACTTCGGCGCCATCGACGACGCGGTATGCCGCGCCACGAACCCCGACACCCTGAAGATGGTCAACGAATTCCTGCCCGGTTCAACCAGTCCCGGCCGGCGCGGCTGGTACGGCGAACTCCAGCGCTACGTCAACCGCAACCGGGATGCGCTGCAACCGGTCACGCCGCCCGCCGAGCGGACGGATGCTCCTCCGGAATCCCCACCGATCGTGTTTCCGAGCCTGGCCCGGGCGGTGCAGGATGTCAGCACACAGCCGCCGGTCGAGCGGGGCTCCCGCGGCGACGACGACACGAGTGTGCGCGACCCCAAGACCGCGCCCGTGACCGCCAAGCTGCTGTACGCCTCGACGGTTCTGGGGAAGATCGCCGAGATGGAGCAGCCCCAGGTCTTCGGCGCCGGCAACGAGGATGTGTTCCGGTCGCCGGACGAGGCAGACCCCCTCACCCTGCTGCTCGAGCAGACCTCGCAGCGGCAACGGTCGGAGTGCCGGACCTATGCCGGCCGGCTGCGCAACGCGAGCGACCGGGCGGCCTATGGCCGCGAGGTCGGCCGGCTCGCGGCCGACGGGATGATCCCCCAAGCGGTTTCCGCCCAGCCCGGCTCCTGCAACGGGCGGCTGCGCAACGTCGGCGGCCGGTTCTGCAGCGTGGTGACCACGGACTGGCCGCGCGGCGACATCACCCTCGACGAGATGGCGGCCACCATCGAGCCGTTCAACTGGCCACTGCTGTACGACTTCTTCGTCGACATGCTCCGGACCCGGCCGCGGACGAACAACGGCTGGACCCGGGTGCTCGAGGTGGTCAGCCCCGACCGCGACAAGTGGCAACTGCGGACCACCCTGAAGTACTGGAAGGCCGCCACGGTCGATACCGGCATCTGCATCAACTACGACCTGGACGACGTACGGGATCCCCGGGACTCCGGACTCGTCGAGGTCGACAGCGGCTACATCTGGATCACGTCGGAGGGCCCTGGTGTCCGGATCCGCACCAGCAAGGCGCTGCGGATCCGCGGACTCAGTCCGAGCGCGACCGCGGCCCTGGCCTGCCACAGCGGCTGGTCCGACGCGGGGGCCCAGCTGCTGACCGAGGACGCCAAGACGCCACCGCCGGGCTGCGTCGCCTTCGACCCGGTCTCGCCCGTGCCCGAGCCCGCCGATGACGGGGACCCGCCCGCCGAGGCGGCCGACGGCGATCCGGCCGGACCGGCGGAGACGGCCGCGGAACACCTGGACCTGCCGACCGGGTGGCGTGAGGATCTGATCGGCACGATGAGCGGCCAGGTCAACGCCTACGTCGACACCCTGTCGGAGCTGGCGGTCGAGACCGCCGACAGGTGGGGCGACGGCATCGACGTCGACGACGTCAAGAGCCTCGGCGGTCGATGGAGCGAACAGCTGACGGCGTACGCGGTGAACGCGTTCGAGGCGGCGATGGACACGATGCGGCCGACGTCCGGAGACGCACCGGAAGGCGGCGCGTGATGTCCGAATTCGGTCCGCTCATCGAAGGTTTGACGTCGACGGCCAAACAGATGGTCACCGATGCCGCCAAGGTGGCCACCGACGCGTCCAGGAAGGTCAACGACGACAAGCTCAGCGCCCGCGACCTTTTGCTGACCATGACCGAACTGGTGAACATCGCCGTCGGCGGCGGCGTCAAACTCACCCGGCAACTTGCCGACGACACCCCCGCCGGCGCCCGGAGCATCGGCGACTACAGCAGGGCGGTCGGTCGCCGGATGGCGCGGGAGACCCGGTTGGTCGCCAAAGCGGCCACCGAGAAGATGGATGAGGGCAGCTACGACATCGACGACTGGGTCGTGTCGCTGACCCGGTTGACCGACATCGCCGTCGTCGGCGGCCTGGAGATCGCGCAGACGCTGTTCGCCGGGCCCGCGCGGTTCGACAACGAACCGCACGTGGTCGACCTGACGGCGCCCCCGGCCGCCGGCCGCCGAGAGTTCGGCGATGTCGTGCTCAGACGATACGGACCCGACGACGAACCCCAAATCCCAAGGGAACTGATATCTTTCGAGCCGCCTCAGCTCGAGGCGGGCGACACCGACTTCCGGATGCTGATCAAGCCCTACCAGTTGACCAGCGGGGTCTATCGCGGCACGGTTCAGATCGGCGACGACACACTGAACGCCGAATTCGCGTTGTAGCGGTTCAGATCTCGGAACGAATCACCAGCGTCACCGGGAGCCACACATCGGGGTGACCGTCGGCCAGCAGGGTGCCCCGGTACGTGCCGGTGGCGTCCTCCTCGGACACGTCGACCTCGATGATCACGCCGCGGCTGGACCGCGCCGGCATCGCCACCATGTCCGGTTCGAAACGCACACAACCGGATTCGATCAGGGCGCCGTCATCCGCGAGCAGATCGCTGCAGCGCAACCGGATCTTGCCCATGTCCTCGGGGCCGCCGTTGTGCAACCAGACCTCTGTGGAGACCGCCCCCGGTATGTCGGTGTCCAGCATCACCTGTCCCGCGACATTCGCCGTGCGCAGGTCGAACATGGCCGTCGGACCGGCCGCCCCGTCGACCAGCGTGCCGCGGATGGTATCGCCCAACTGGCCGAGCAACTTCTGCCACGAACCGAGAACCCGGTCGACGTCCGGTGCGGCGGTGTCGTCCCGACCGGGTCCGGTGGCCGGGAAATCGAAACCCTCGGCAACCGCGAGGAGCCGGTCCACCACCTCGCGCGCGGCGCGGAACCCACGCGCCTGCACGGCGCTGAGTGCACGCGCGTTGACGATGGGATCGAACACGACACCCCAGGGCAGATCGGAAATGCTGCCGTCGTCGTATGGCTGGTCGGCCATCCGTTCCCCCTGTTCTGCGGCGCGTTCAACGGTATGCTAAGGCCTCGGTTGGCGGGAGGTGGGGGCATGCCGGTCAGACACTCAGTACTAGCGCTTTACGGGGCGGTCAGCGACGCGCTCGCAGATCTGAATGGTCCCGGCTTGGAGGAGCCCGGCACCGGCAAGGTCCGGCGGCAGGCGCGCAACATCGCCGGCTTGACGGGAAGCGCGGGCGAGATCGGCTGGTACGGCGAGCTGTTCCGGTTCTTCGACGCGCATTCGACCGGCGTCGGTGATTCGGCCGGGCCGGTGCTGCCACCGGCATTCGAGGACGCCGTCGACGAGATCCGCCGGATCGGCGACGAGGGCATCGTCACGGACGCCGACGGGTTGCAGCCGTCATGGGCGAGCCGGGCGATCGAGGCCGCATTCGTGCTCGACGCCGTCCGCCGGCTCGAGAATCGGGACGCCGCCCCCGTGCTGGACCTCGTTATCGCCGCGACACCGGCTCTTCCCGGGTTCGCCGACGGCGGCACCCTCGGCCCGTCCGTCGGACGGGCTTTCGCGGATCAGCTCCGCGCCGCTGATGACGCCGGTCTCATCATGTCGCTCAACCAGTTGCACAACGCATTGGACGCTCCGGGCAGCCCGCTGCACGCCGCCATCAAGACCGCCCGGATGGACGCCCGGCTCCGCAAGGTCAAGGACGAATACTGCGCCGTCGTGCGAACGCGGGTCGACTGGCCGGACATCCATTACGACAAGATCCTGGCCGGCATCAACCCCACCAACTGGGACGACTACTTCACCGGCTTCTTCTGCGGCATGGCGTCCCCAGGGCTGAACGACTACGGCTGGACCCGGATCAAGGAAGAGGTGAGCGGGGAGTGTGGCCGGTACCGACTGCGCACCCCGCTGCGGTTCTGGAGCGAAAAGCGCGGCGCCGGACTGTTTCTCAACTACGACATCGAACGCGGCGACTGGTGGCCGGAGGCCGATCCCCTGGTGCTCGTCGACAACGGCTACATCTGGATCACCAAGCTCGACCCGAACAACGGCGACCACGGGGTCCGCGTCTACACGAGCAAGCAACTGCTCATCAGCGGGCTGAGCGCCACCGCATTCGCGGTGCTGGCCAGAACCATGGGCTACGCCACCAACGCCACCGACATGTTCCGAAAGCTGCAGACCTACACCAACCCACTCGACGCGTTCATGGCGTCGGCGGTCGGCAAGACCCCGCCGGCGGACACCTCCGCCACCTGGCCGGTGGTGATCCCGAATCTGCCCGCCGATCTTCGGGACGAGATGTGCAAGGACACCAACGACCTGCTGCACGAGGGCCTCGACATGGCCAACGACCAGTTCGCCGAATACATCGGACGGTGGAACGACGGCATCGACGTGAAGGACTTCAACGAGCTGACCAACGCAATGAGCGGGCGCCTGCGGAAGCTCACCAAGGATGTCTTCACCACGGCGACATCGAATTTCCGTCCCAAGCCGGGCAAGTAGGAGCAGCCATGGAAGATCCCGCCGTCGTTGCCGCCCGACTGACGAAGACCGCCAAGGACCTCGCGGACCAGGCGCGTGTTCTGGCCAAGCAGGCGATCGCCGAATCCGCCGACACCGAGAAATACACCGCCGCCCAGTTCATCAACACCTTCACTCAGTCGGTCGATCTGGCCGTCAAGAGCGGGCTCCAGTTCGCCAAGGACGTACTGGATCAGCCCGGACCGCCGGACCCGCACGAAGCCGGCCGAAGACAAGTCGCCGACGTGATGGAGACAATCGGCCGGAGAATGGTGCGGCAGGCCGGCGCGGTCGCCAGTGACACCGCCACCCAGATGGAGAAGACCCCCAACAGCCCGAACCTCTGGATGCGTTCGATGGTCAAGCTGGCCAACATCTCGCTGCTCGGCTCGATCGAGCTGGCCGAGACCGCGCTCATCGGACCGGCCAAGTACGAGAAGCATGTGATCTTCTCGGATGTGTTCGCGGCCCCGGGCAACGGCGACCGGACGCTGACACTGACCGCCGACGGGCTGCGGCGCCCCGGTACGTCGGACCCCATCCCGGCCACCCTGGTGTCCTTCCGCCACGCCGCCTCCGACACAAGACTGGCCGATGGCCGTCTTCCCGGCGGCGAGGCGTCCTTCCGTCTCGGCGTCGATCCGCGGCCCCTCATCAGCGGTATCTACATCGGCAAGGTGGAGGTCGCGTACACCGACGTGGCGGGCGTCCCGCACGCCGACCTCGTCGACGTCGAGATCGCCGTCTGAGGTGGCGCGGAAGCCTCTCGCGTGAGCCGGCGCAAGAAGAAGGTCGCCATCCTGGGCGGCGGAATGGCAGGGTTGACCGCCGCGTGGCGGCTGAGCGAACCCGGTTGGCAGGACCGCTTCGAATCGATCACCGTCTATCAGCGCGGCTGGCGGGTCGGCGGAAAGGGCGCCTCGAGCCGCGGCGAGCACGGCCGCATCGAGGAGCACGGCCTGCACGTGTGGCTCGGCTCCTACGAGAACGCGTTCACGGTGTTGCGCGAGTGCTATGCCGAACTCGACCGCCCGAACACCGACCCGGAGTCGCCGATCCAAGACTGGGACCAGGCGTTGATCCCGGCCAACGACCTCGGCGCCGCCGACTACTTCGACGGCGGGTGGCAGGTATGGCTGGGCAGGTTCTCGCGAACGGCGCACCAGCCCGGCGACCCGGACCCGGACCAGGGACCGCTCACGGTCGTCGGCTTCTTCGAGCGCACCGTCCAGTTGATCGGCGACCTGGTCGAGTCGCTGCGAACCGAACCCGACACCGGGCTGACGCTGTCCACGTCGCCCGCCCCGCCGAAACCCGTCGGGACGGCGGCGCGGACGGTGCAACGGGCCTTGCTCGCGGCCACCATCGCACTGGTGAATCCGCAGCCGAAGCGGGAGGTGGGCATCGACCTGCTCGGGCAGGCGCTGGAGGCGGCCAGGACGACGCTGGACTACGAGCACCGCACCGACCACCGCCGCACCTGGATTCTCATCTCGTTGTTGACCGCAACCGCGCGCGGCATCATCGTCGACAACCTGATGACCGACCCGCGCGGCTTCCGGGCGATCCAGGACGAGGACTTCAGCGAGTGGGCGTTGCGGCACGGCGCCCACCGCGACACCGTCGACTTCCCCCTGGTGCGCGCGATGTACGACATGGTGTTCGGCTGGGACAAGGCCGACCCGGACAAGCCGGCCTTCGGGGCCGGACTGGGCGTGTTGTTCACCGGCGTCATGCTGTTCCGGTACAAGGGCGCGATCTTCTGGAAGATGACCGCGGGCATGGGCGACGTCGTCATCGCGCCCATGTACCAGGCCCTGCGGCGGCGCGGGGTGACCTTCGAGTTCTTCCACCGCGTCGATGCCCTGCACCTCGACGGGCAGCGCCACGCCGTCGAGTCGATCTCGATGGGACGGCAGGTGCGCCTGGCGCCCGGGCGCACCCACTACGAGCCGCTGACCACCGTCGGTGGGCTCGCGGTGTTCCCCGACCGGCCACTGGCCGAACAGATCGAGCACCCGGGCGGCCCGGACGCCCTCGAGGGCCTCGAGTCGCACTTCGGCAGCCGCGACGACGTGGAGCGCCGCGTATTGCGGCGCGGGGTCGACTTCGACCACGTCGTGCTCGCGGTCTCCCTCGGCATGCTGCCGATCGTGGCCGCCGAACTGATCGACGACCGTGTCGAGTGGCACGAGATGACGACGAAGCTGCACACGGTGGCCACCCAGGCTTTCCAGCTGTGGCTGCGCCCCGACCACGAGACGCTGGGCCTGCGCTGGCCCGGGGCGACCATCAGCGGGTACGTCACGCCGTACGACACCTGGGCCTCGATGCCGCAGACCCTGTGGGCCGAGCAGTGGCCCGCGGACCACACGCCGGGCACCGTCGCCTATTTCTGCGGACCGCTGCACACCGACTGGCCGACGGTCGGCGACCACGCCGAGTACGTGGCCGAGTGCACCCGGCGGGCGAACGCCGAGATCCTGGACTACCTGCGCGACCACGTGTGGCTGTTCTTCCCCAACGCGGTCACCGAGGCCGGCTTCGCGTGGCACCTGCTGACCGGCGTCGACGGCCAACAGGGCATCGACGCCCTGGCCACCCAGCATGTCAGCGTCAACATCGACCCGTCCGACCGCTACGTCCAATCCGTCCCGGGCACCGACCGGTACCGGCTGCGGCCCGACGAGAGCGGCTACGACAATCTGGTGCTCGCCGGCGACTGGACCGATTCCGGCATGAACGCGGGGTGCATCGAATCATCGGTCATGTCGGGCCTGGAAGCCGCCAACGCCGTCCTCGGCCGCGGCCGGTACCACCGGATCCGCGGCTTCTACATTCCTTGATCGTCATTTTCGGCACTGGGACGGGGAGAATCGCACTGTGGGAGGAGCCGAGCGGCCGGAAACGATCGACGAGTTGCTGGACCGCGCCGTCGCGGCCGTCAACCGCGGCGACCGTGCGGCGATGCGCGACCTCGTCGGTCAGGTGCTCGCCGCCGACAGCACCAACCCCGACGCCGAAGAACTGCTGGCGGCGCCGTCGGACCACGGCGAACTGCGCCGGCTGACCATCATGTTCGCCGACCTCGTCGATTCCACCGCGCTGTCCACGCGGATCGAACCGGAGAACTACCGCACCATCGTCGGCCGCTACCGCGACGAGGTGGTGCGCGCGGTCAACGCCTACGGGGGCCACGTCGCGAACACCAAGGGCGATGGGCTGCTGGCGGTGTTCGGGCACCCGAAGGCGCACGAGGACGACGTACGCCGTGCCGCCCAGGCGGGCCTGGACATCACCCGTGCCGTCGAGGAACTCAGCGCCCGGGTCAAGCAACAGTTCGACTTCGAGATCGCCGTCCGCGTCGGCGTGCACCGCGGGCTGGTCTACCTCGACACCGCGCAGGACGACGTCTACGGGTTCGCCGCCAACCTGGCCGCCCGCATGTGCAGTGTCGCCGCACCGGGGACCGTCGCCGTCTCCGATGCCGTCGCCCTGCTGATCCGGGACTCCTTCGACCTGGAGGCGGAAGCCCCGCGAACCGTCAAAGGCATTGAGGGGGAAGTGATTCCGTTTCGGGTGGTCGCGGAGCGGGACACCCAGCTCACCGAGCACCAGGGTCCGATCGTGGGCCGCGACGACGAGTTGGCCCTGCTGGCGGAGAAATGGTCCGACGCCGTCGCCGGGCGGATCGACACGCCCGGTGTCGCCTTCTACGGCGAACCCGGGATCGGCAAGAGCCGGGTGGCGCGCACGGTGATCGAGTTGCCGAAGCGGGACGGCGGCACGGTGCTCGAACTCGTCGGATCGCCGTTTCACACCGACATCGGCATGCACCCGGTCCGCCGCCTGCTGGAGCGCCGCTGCCACATCCAGCGCGCGTCCCATCCCGGCGAACGCCTGCAGAATCTGCGGGACGAGGTGGCGGCGCGTTCGCTCGACGCCGAAACCACCGTCCCGCTCCTCGCGCCGGTCCTGGGCATCACCCCCGACCAGGGATACACGCCGGCCCACGCGGAGGGGCACCGCCTCGCGGGGCGGATCACCGACGCCGTCACCGAATACCTGACCGCCTGTGTCGGCGACGGTCCCGCGGTGCTCCTGGTCGAGGACATGCACTGGTTCGACGCGCCATCCACCGGGGTGGTCGCATCGATGTTGCGGGCCGGGCTCCCCCGGCTGCTGGTGGTGATGACCACCCGCAACCCGGCCGCGTTGCCCGCGGGCGAACCGGCCACCGTCATCGAACTCGGGCCCCTGGACGCCGAACAGGTCGATCACCTGATCCTGAGCCTGCACCCCGAGTCCACCCCCGCCGAGCGGCGCGCCGTCGGCCGGCGGTGCGACGGCGTGCCGCTGTACATCGAGGAAGTCCTCGCCAAACTGAAAGACGAACCGGCCCAGTCGAATTCGGATGCGCAGGTGCCCGATTCACTGTACGAGGCACTGTTCGCCCGGCTCCGGTCCAGCGACCGGGCGTTGCGGTTCGTGGAGGCCGCGGCGACCGTGGGAAGTCACTTCGACCGGCCGGTCATGCGCGCGGTGATGGGATTCTCCGACGAGGAGATGGACGCCGTGATCGGCGATCTCGTCGACCGGTTGGTGCTCCAGCGGGTCGGCGAGGACGTCTGGCGGTTCCGGCACGAACTGCTCCGCGAGGTGGCCGCCGAGCTGCCGCCGCCGAGCATCCGCCGCAAGTTACACAGCCGCGTCGCCGACGCGCTGACGTCCGAAGCCGTTCGCGGCGAACCGGACTGGCCGCTGATCGCACATCACTTCGAGCAGGCGCGCCGGTACGACGAGGCGGCCAACGCCCACCACCGGGCGTCCTCGGTGGCCCGCCGCCGGGGCGCTCTCAACGAGGCGCGTGACCAACTGTCGGCCGCCCTCGGGCAACTGCGGCAGCTGCCGCCGAGCGTGGCCCGCGATCGGCGCGAGGTGGCCCTGCTGCTGCGGCACGGCTTCCTGACGGTCGCCGCCGAGGGATCCGGCAGCACGGAGGCGGCCGCGGATTTCGAGCGCTGCCTGGAGCTGAGCGGCACCGATCCGCACGCCGACGAATTGTTCGCGACCTTGATGGCGCTGTTCACCTACTACGTGAACCGGGCCGACCTGCGCCGCGCCGACTCCGTCGTGCACATGTTGCGGGTCGGGGTCGAGGGTGGCCGCGACTGGTGGCGCACCGAGAACATCGCCGGAGCCGGGATCGTCTGTTGGCTGCGCGGCGAGTTCGATTCCGCCGCAAGGTATTTGGAGGACGCCGCCCGGCTGGCCGAGACCCGTGACGACCGCAACTTCGAGGCGGAGTGGTTCGAGCCCTTCGATCCGGTGGTGCTGGACCTGACCAGCCTCGCGCAGGCCCGCTGGGTCCGCGGCGACCTGGCGGGCGCCGACGACGCGCTGCGGCGGGCCGTCGATCGATCCGACGGCCAGGACTTCCCCCAGGGCCCCTTCAGCCACTGCTACGCACGCTATGTCGAGTGCACCCTCAGCGCGGAGATCGGGGATGCCGACCGCACCGCGGCCGCCGCCGCCGACATCAGCGCGCTGGCCCAACAGCACGGATTCGACCAGTGGATCGCGGCCGGCGCGTTGATGCAGATGTTCGGTGCGGCGGTGCGCGCCCTGCGCAGCGACCCGGTCGACACCGGCGCCCTGGCGGCGCCGGTCGAATTCCTCACCGGATGGGTTACCGCCTGCCGCAATCTGCAGGCCACCGGGTTCTTGACCTCGTTCGACTGCTTCCTGGCCCGCCTGTTGCTGGAGACGGGTAACCCGCTGGACGCGCGGCGCCGCATCGAAGCGGCCCTGCAGTTGGCCCGGGAAACCGGCATGCACTACTACGACGCCGAACTCCTGCGCCTGCGCGCCAAGACGCACAGCGACCCCGATGACCGGCAGTCCGATCTGGACGCGGCGCTCGGACTGGCCGTGCGCCAGGGCGCATGCGGGTTCGCCGTCCGCGCGGCGCTGGACGCCTACGAGGTGCGCGGCCCGGCGGCGCTGGACGTGGTGCGCTCGGCGGTCGACGCCATGCCGATCGACGGCACCTGGCCGGAGGCCGTCCGTGCGCGCGAGCTGATCCGGGCAGCGGACGATCAGAGCACCCGGTAGACCTCGTATTCGACCTTGGCGCCCTCGACGACGTGGCCGCGCGCCAGGAAGAGCGACTCGTTGACCCACAGGTACCGGCTGTCGCCGGTTTCCAGCCGCGGGGCCGTCCGGAAGTACTGGTCCTCGTAGCGGGTGCCGCCACCGGTCGCCAGCGCCTGCGCGACCGTCTGGTTGATCTCCATCAGACCGAAGTACTGGACGTAGATCGACGCGCCGTCGTTGGTCTTGAACTGCAGCCGGACATCGACGCGGCCGAAACCGTCGGGGCCCACCAGAACCCAGTCGCCGCCGCCGCCGAGCACGTCCCCGTTCAGCCGGTCACCGGTGACCGCACCACCGGTGACCTCGAAGAACAGCCGCTGACCGGACGGGCCCGCCCCGACATCGACCGGCGGCGCCAGTTGAGCCCAGAAACCGAATTCGTACGCGAGTTCCACACTCATCACGCCCCCTGTAGCCCCTCGAGCCGGCTCGCCTCACGCTACCCGTCCCGGGCCCGCCGTTGGCGGTATGCGGCGACGTGCTGGCGGTTGCCGCAGTTGCCGGTGTCGCAGAACATCCGCGACCGGTTGCGGGACAGGTCGACGAGAACGGCGTCGCAGTCGGGTGCGGCGCAGACCTTCAGCCGCCGCAGTTCGCCGCCGCGGATCAGGTCGGCCAGGGCCATCGCCATCTCGGCGCCCATCCGCTGGGCCAGCGGGTCGTGGACGGACGCGAGATGCAGGTGCCAGTCGGGCATCTCGGGATGACGGGTCAGCCACGGCGCGGCGCGGGTGTCGCTCAGCAGGGCGTTGACCTCGTCGACGGTGCGCTGCTCGTCGTCGGCGGCCGCCCAGATGCGGCCGATGCGCTTTCGCAGCCTCTGCACGGCGGCCAACTCCTCTAAATCTCGGTCCCGGCGGCCGGTCCAGCCCCAATCCCGCAGGTAGTCGTCCAGAGCGCGCTGATCGGCCAGGTGTTCGCCACCCACCCGGTCGGAGTTGACCAGCGCGCAGGCGGCCCGCAGCGTCAGTTCGGTGTCATGACTGAAATTCATTTGACTCCTTACCGTGCGCCTCCGTAGCCTGGTCAGTACCAACCGCGATTTTACTCATTACATCTGGAGGTGTGCCGTGCTGATGGCGAGGCCGGGCACCGACGTGTCCCGCGGGTTGGCGTTCGCCCTCACCTCGGCGCTGACCTTTGCGCTCTCCGGACCGTTCGCCCGGGCCCTGATGGACGCCGGCTGGACGCCCACCGCCGCCGTGATCGCCCGCCTCGCCGGCGGTGCCGTCGCGCTGGCCGTCGTGGCGACCGTCGTGCGCCCGCGGTGGTTCGCCGAAGCGCGCCGGCATGCCCGCACCGTCGTCCTCTACGGCCTGATCCCGATCGCCGGCGCTCAGCTCTGCTACTACAACGCCGTCGCCCACCTATCGGTCGGCGTGGCCCTGCTGCTGGAATACACCGCGCCGATCCTGGTGGTCGGGTGGATCTGGCTGACCACCCGGCGCCGGCCCCATACCGCGACGCTTGCCGGGATGCTGCTGGCCATCGCGGGAATCATGTTGGTGCTCAACATCTTCGGCACCGAATCGACCCGGGTGAATGCCACCGGGGTGTTGTGGGCGTCGGCCGCCGCGGTGTGCGCGGCCTGCTATTTCATGATGAGCGACACCGGCGCGGGCAATCCAGACCAGGAGAGCCTGCACCCGCTGACCCTGGCCACCGGCGGACTGCTCGTCGGCGGCGCCGCGGTCACCGCGCTCGGCCTCACGGGCATCATGCCGCTGGCGTTTCGCACCGCCGACGTGACGGTCGCCGGCGTCACCGCCCCGTGGTTCGCCGCCGTGGTGGTGCTGGGCCTGTTCAGCACCGCCGTCGCCTACACCCTCGGCATCGCCGGGGTGGCCCTGCTGCGGCCCGGCTTCGCATCCCTGGTCGGGCTCTCAGAGGTGCTGTTCGCGGTGCTGTGGGCCCGGCTGCTGATCGGCGAGGCGATGACACCCGTCCAGGTGATCGGCGCGGCGGCGGTGTTGTTCGGGCTGGTGCTCGCCCGCCCCCGGTAGCATTCCGGCGTGCGCATCCTGACCGTGGTGGCGGCCGCCGCCGGCCTGCTGACCCCCGTACTGACCCCCACACCGGTTCCGGTCGCCCACGCCGACGGCTGTCCGGACATCGAGGTCGTCTTCGCGCGGGGCACCACCGAACCCGTCGGCATCGGCCGGGTGGGCACCGCCTTCGTCAACGACCTGCGGGACCGCGTCGGCGGCCGCACCGTGGGAACCTACGCCGTGAACTACCCGGCCACCTTCGACTTCCGGGCGGCCGCGGACGGCGCCAACGACGCCAGCGCCCACATCCAGCAGATGATGGCCGACTGCCCGAACACCCGACTCGTCCTCGGCGGCTTCTCCCAGGGCGCCGCCGTCATCGACGTCATCAGCGAACTGCCGGTCCCGGGGGCCGGATTCACCGTGCCGCTGCCCGCGGACGCCCCCGATCACGTCGCGGCCATCGCGCTGTTCTCCAACCCGAGCGCCAAGGCGGGGCTGCCGCTGACCATGAGCCCGACGTGGGGCAACCGGTCCATCGACCTGTGCCTGCCCGACGACGCGATCTGCGACACCCTGGGCACCAACGTCGCGGTGCACAGCACCTACCCGGAGTCCGGCCAGACCACCATGGCGGCCGATTTCGTCGCCGCCCGGGTTTGAATTAGGTTAGCTACATGATCGCTGCCCGGACCCTCGCCGCCCTGGCCGTCGCCGGATTCGCCGCGGCCGCGCCGCTGGCGGCCCCCGCCGTCCTGCCCACCGCGACCGCAGGCCCGTGCCCCGACGTCGAGCTGGTGTTTGCCCGCGGCACGAACGAGGGCCCCGGCGTCGGACGGGTCGGTCAGGCCCTCGCCGACACCCTGCGGCCGCAACTGGGCAACCGCAGCCTCGGCGTGTACCCGGTCAACTATCCGGCCACCTACGACTTCCTGACCGCCGCCGACGGCGCCACGGACGCGACCAACCACATCGCCGCGATGGCGGCCGACTGCCCGAACACGCGCATCGTGCTGGGCGGCTACTCGCAGGGCGCCGCGGTGGTCGACATGCTGGTCGGGGTGCCCCCGCTGGGCAACCGCGTCGGCGAGATCGGCTCGGCCCCACCCCTTCCCGGCAGCCTGGCGAGCAACGTGGCGGCCGTCGCGGTGTTCGGCAACCCGGCGACCAAGTTCGGGAACCCGGTCACCGCGGGCACTCTGGGCGGCCGGTCGATCGACATGTGCTCCGACGGCGACCCGATCTGTTCGCGCGGCCGGAACCCGTTCGCCCACACCAGCTATGAAGCCGGCCCGATGCCCGGGCAGGCCGCCGGTTTCATTGCGGGGCTCGTGTAGCTTCCGTTCGCTAGTATGTCCACCGTGAAACTGCGCCGGTGGAAGAGGACCGCCGCCGCTCTCCTCGCGGCAACCTCCTGGCCCCTGGCCGCGTCCGTGGTGGCCCCGCCCGCCGCGCAGGCCGCGACATGCCCGCCCGCCGAGCTGATCTTCGCTCGCGGACGCCTCGAGGCGCCGGGCGCCGGACAGATCGGGAATGCGCTCGTCAACGCGATTCGCGCGAAGACCGGCCGCAACGTCGGGCTGTACGCGGTGAACTATCCGGCCAACACCGAGGTCGACCTGGGCGCCAACGACATGAGCGCGCACGTGCAGTACATGATGAACAACTGCCCGGACACCAAGCTGGTGCTCGGCGGCTACTCCCTCGGCGCGGCGGTCACCGATGTGGTGCTGGCGATGCCGCTGTCGTTCTTCACGTTCCGCAAGCCGCTGCCCGACGGCGCGGCCGACCACATCGCGGCGGTCGCATTGTTCGGCAACGGCACCCAGTGGGTCGGACCGATCAGCACGTTCAGCCCGGTGTACCGGGAGCGGACCATCGAGTTGTGCCACGGCGACGACCCGATCTGCAACCCCACCGACCCGGAGAACTGGCAGGACTACTGGCCGGATCATCTGGCGCCCGCCTACGTCAAGGCCGGAATGGTGAACCAGGCCGCCGATTTCGTCGCCGGCCGGCTCTGACCTCAGCGCGTGCGCAGGTCCCGCGTGACCAGGGTGCGCGCGGCGAGCTCGTCGTCGGGCGGGTAGTCCACCCCGATCAGCGTCAAGCCGCGCGCCGGCGCCGCGGCGAACGCGCTCGACCGGCCCTCGGATTCCAGCAAGCCGGCGATCCACCCGGGCTCCCGGCGGCCCTCCCCCACCGCCAGCATGGCGCCGACCACCGAACGAACCATGTTCCAGCAGAACGCATCCGCGCTGACGAAGGCGGTCACGGCGTTCGCATCCCCGGCGTCGCGCACCCAGTCCAGCCGCTGCAGATCACGGATGGTGGTGGCGCCGGGCCGGCGCCGGCAGAACGCGGCGAAGTCGTGCAGGCCCAGTAGCGTTCGGGACGCCGCCTGCATCGCCGCCACGTCCAGCGCGCGCGGCCAGGCGGCCACGAAGCGGGCCAGTTGCGGATCCACCCCGTACGGCGCGGTCGAGATGCGGTAGGCGTAGTGCCGGCGCAGCGCCGAGAACCGGGCGTCGAATCCCCCTGGGGCGCGGACGATTTCGCGTATCCGGACCTCGGCGGGCAGGAACCTGGCCAGCCGGCGCACCAGTGGACGGAATTCCGGTTCCCCGTCGGGCCGCCTGCTGCGCGGGTAGGCGTGACGCAGCGCGTCGGCGGGCACGTCGACATGGGCGACCTGCCCGCTGGCGTGCACCCCGGCGTCGGTGCGGCCGGCCCCGCGAACGGTCACCGGGGCGCGGAACACCGTCGACAGCGTCTCGTCGATGGTGCCGGCCACCGTGCGCCGGCCCGCCTGAGCCGCCCAGCCGACGAATTCGGTTCCGTCGTAGGCGATGTCGAGCCGAAGACGAACATGCCCGCCACCGGATTCGATGGCGGGCATGTTCGCGGTGTCTCCGCTACTTGGCGTCGTCAGCCTCGGCCTCGGCGGTCTGTGCGTCGGCGATCGCGGCGTCCTCGGCTTCCACCGCCTCGACCGGGGTCTCCTCGGTTTCCGGACCGACCGCGGCCTCCGGCTCGACGGCGGCCTGCGGTGCGGCGGCGGCCGCCACCGGTGCGGCCTTCTTGGCCTGCGCTGCCGCGGCCCGGCGGGCACGATCGGCCTCCGAGGTGACCGTCTTCTCCCGGACCAGTTCGATGACCGCCATCGGCGCGTTGTCGCCCTTGCGGTTCTCGACCTTGATGATCCGGGTGTAGCCGCCGTTGCGGTCGGCGTAGAACGGCGCGATCTCCGCGAACAGGGTGTGCACGACGTCCTTGTCGCGGATCTTCTTCATCACCTCACGACGGTTGTGCAGCGCACCCTTCTTGGCGTGGGTGATCAGCTTCTCCGCGTACGGCCGCAACGCCCGGGCCTTCGGCTCGGTGGTCGTGATTCGGCCGTGCTCGAACAGCGAGGTGGCCAGGTTGGCCAGCAGCGCCTTCTGGTGCGAGGACGACCCGCCGAGGCGAGGGCCCTTGGTGGGCTTGGGCATTGCGACTATCTCCTAAATGGGGCCGGCCCCCGTATCAGGTAGGACCGGGACGGTTTCTCTAGAGCTGTTCGGTTTCGGCGTAGTCCTGGTTGTCGTCCAGGTCGTAGCCGGCGTCGCTGTTCCAGGTGCCGGTGGCGACGTCATAGCCGGCGACCTCGGACGGATCGAAGGTGGCCGGGCTGTCCTTGAGCGACAGACCCAGCTGGTGCAGCTTGATCTTCACCTCGTCGATGGACTTCTGGCCGAAGTTGCGGA
>CAZTAA010000064.1:0-22518 GCA_964611465.1 uncultured Mycobacterium sp.
GACCTCCTGGCGGTCGACCTTGCTCACGATGTCGAACGATGAATCCGCCATTGGATTCCATCCCCTCTGGTTGGTGATCGGCCGTTTTCGTCTTGGGTACATCCTCGTTGTACCCTGCTAGTCGCACCAAACCCGGGTAGCCGAATCGGCGGGGCGAGGCGCACCAGGCAGGTTGCCCGAGCGGCCAATGGGAGCGGACTGTAAATCCGTCGGCTAACGCCTACAGTGGTTCGAATCCACTACCTGCCACCAAAGTCAGCGCCGGTTTCGGAGGGGCTTGACGTTGTCCCGACGGGTCGGCACTCCCTGAACCCGGGTGGCATGCTCGTGCCATGGCGGGGATTCCCGAGACGGTGTATGCGCGGGACGGCGACGTCCACCTCGCCTACCAGGACGTCGGGGGCAACGGACCCGATCTGCTCTTCATACCCACCGCCACGTTCCCGATCGACCTGTTGTGGGACGAGCCCACCGTCGCCGGACACCTGCGCCGGTTGGCCTCGTTCGGCCGGTTGATCACCACCGATCTCCTCGGCGTCGGCAGCTCCGATGCGGTGCCGATCGGTAACCGTCCCGCGATGCAGTCCTGGACCGACGGGCTCGTCGCGGTGCTCGATGCGGCCGGCACCGACTGCGTGTCGGTCTTCGCCATGTCGGAGTCGGCGCTGCCCGCCATGCTGCTGAGCGCGACCCATCCGCAGCGTGTCCGTTCGCTTGCGCTGTGGGCCCCGTTCGCCCGTTACCTACGCGGCCCCGACCAACCGTTCGGCATGCCGGAGGCAACCCTGGCCACCTACCTCGACGCATTCGAAGACACCGTCGGGAACGGCGATGTCGTCGACCTGCTGGCCCCGAGTTGGGCCGGCGATGCGGCCAAGCGGCGCTGGTGGGCCCGCGGCGAACGTCTCGCCGGCGGGCCAGGATACTTCAAGGCGATCTTAGATCTGTTCCTGCACACCGACATTCGGCCCGTGCTGGACAGCATCCAGGCGCCGACACTGGTCATGCACCGGCGGGGGGATCGACACGTGCTCGCCGAACACCCGCGCGATGTCGCCGCGCGGATTCCGCATGCGCGGATGGTGGAGTTCGGCGGTGACGACCACGAGTGGCTCGCCGGCGACACCGACCGCGTGCTCGACGAGATCGAATCGTTCGTCACCGGCAGCCGCCGCGCCGCGCCGACCAACCGGGTGCTGTCGACCGTGCTGTTCACCGACATCGTCGGATCGACCGAGCGCGCAACCGCTTTGGGCGACGAGGCGTGGACGACGGTCCTCGACGCCCACGACCGCATCGTCGAGCGTCACGTGACCGGCGCTCGCGGCGTCGTCGTCAAGTTCACCGGTGACGGCGCGCTGGCCACTTTCGACGGCCCCGCGCGGGCCATCAACTGCGCCTGCGCGATTCGCGACGCGGTAGAAGGACTCGGACTCGAGATTCGCGCCGGCCTGCACACGGGCGAGGTGGAGATGGTCGACGGTGACGTTCACGGCATCGCGGTGCACATCGCCGCACGGATCATGGCACTCGCCGCGCCCGGCGAGGTGCTCGTGTCGGGCACGATTCCGCCGCTGGTGCTCGGGTCGAAGATCGCTTTCGACGACCGCGGTAGCCATCAACTGAAAGGCGTGCCCGATCCGTGGCCCGTACATGCGGTGCGACGAACGCCCTGACCTTCGCCGTGATGCCCGCCCCGACACTCCAAAGGAATCGGCCCGATGCACGTACTTCGCACGCCGGACTCGTGTTTCGCGCGCCTGGCCGGTTATCCGTTCGCTCCGAGGTACGCCAAGGTTGTCGCCGGCGACACTCGACCGTTGCGTATGCACTACCTCGACGAAGGTGACCCAGCCGGCCAACCGGTGGTGCTGTTGCACGGCAATCCGACGTGGAGCTACTTGTACCGCACGATGATCCCACCGTTGGCGGAAGCCGGTCACCGGGTTCTGGCGCCGGATCTCATCGGCATGGGCCGGTCGGACAAACCCGCCCAACCGAGTGACTACACCTACCTGCGCCACGTCGAGTGGGTGACTTCCTGGATCGATGAACTCGACCTGCGCGACGTGACGTTGTTCGTGCAGGACTGGGGCTCGCTCATCGGGCTGCGGGTGGCCGCCGAGCAGAGCCATCGAATCGCCCGGCTGGTCGTGGCAAATGGAACCTTGCTGACCGCCGCGGAACCCCTCCCGTTCGCCGTCAAAGCGGGACTGGCCGTCGCCCGTCACGTTCCGTACGTGCCGGCCGCGCGCATCGTCGCGCACGGAACCGTCAACACCCTTTCTGCGCAGGTGCGTGCCGGCTACAACGCTCCCTTTCCGAACCGGCGGTACCAGGCCGGCACCCGCGCCTTTCCCCGGCTCGTACCCGCCTCACCGCGCAACCCGGCCGTGCCGGCGAACCGGGCCGCCTGGAACGCCCTCGGCCGTTTGGACAAACCGTTCCTCGCGATATTCGGAACGAGCGACCTGATCTTCGGGCAGGCAGGCCACCGGCTGATCTCGCACATACCCGGCGCCGCTGGGCAACCACACGCCCGGATCCACGGCGGACACTTCGTACCGGAAGACTGCGGCGCAGAACTCGCTTCCCGCCTCAACGCGTGGATGTCGTCCACGGCTTGAATGGCCGGTTCGAATCATCGGGTTTCGTCACCGCCCGCCCATGGATCGCTGTTCATGACGGCGTCGACACGCTGTCTAGGAGAGCTGTAGGCAGCGGTGCACGAAGGCGATCGCCATGCCGCCCTCACCGACGGATGCCGCGACCCGCTTCACCGATCCCGAGCGCACATCGCCGACGGCGAAGATTCCCGGGACGCTCGTTTCGAGGGCGAACGGCTCACGATCGGTTTTCCAGTGTCCCGCGTTCATCACGTCGGTTCCGGTCAGGACGAAGCCGTGCTCGTCGCGCGCGATCTCCGAGGGGAGCCAGTCAGTCGACGCTTCGGCGCCGATGAGGACGAAGAGCGCCATGGTGTCCCGCCGAGATCTCGTGCCGGTGCTTCGGTCGATGACCTCGATCGCCTCGAGTCGTCGATCTCCGTGCACCGCGACAACCTCGGATCGCGTTTCCACCCTGATGTTCGCTTTCGTTGAGATCTGCTCGATGAGGTATTGGGACATACTCGCCTCGAGCGAATCGCCGCGTACGACAAGCGTCACCGAGCGGGCGTGGTTGGAGAAGAAGACGGCGGCCTGGCCGGCGGAATTGCCCGCCCCGATCAGATACACATCGTTTCCCTGGGTCAGACCGGCGTCGCTGCGTGCCGCACCGTAGTAGACACCGGAGCCGACGAACCGATCGATCGAACCGATCTCGAGGCGCCGCCACTCCACGCCCGTCGCCAGGACGATCGATTTCGTTCGCAGCACGTCGCCTCCGTCCAGCCTGACGGTCCGGCCGGCCGGGTCGATGCCGTCGACCCGGCGGGTGACGATGATCTCGGCGCCCAGCCGTTTCGCCTGCCGCAGCGCCCTGCTCGCAAGCTCGTCGCCGGAGACGCCGAACGGGAAACCCGTGTAGTTCTCGATTCGGGTCGAAGTGCCGGCCTGGCCGCCCGGGGCGAAAGACTCGATCAGCGCTGTCTGCAGGCCCTCGGAGGCGGCGTTGACCGCCGCCGTCAGACCCGCTGGCCCGCCGCCGACGATCACGACGTCGTAGTTCGGCCGGCCCGGCGCAACCGTCAGTCCGGCAGCGATGGCAACCGAACGCATCGTCGGGGCAACCAGGCGCGTGCCGTCGCGCAGCACCACCGTCGGAGACGGCACAGCCGCACCACCGACGAGTTGAACAGCAGCGGCATCGTTCGGGTCCAGACGCTGGTACGGAATCTCGTTGCGATGCAGGAAGCTGTCGCAGTCGTGGACTACCGGGTCCAGCGGCGGGCCGATGACGAACAACGAGGGCTCGAGTGGCTGCGCGGTGGCGTTCCTGAGCATCTCCATCCGGTCCAGCACGGCGGCGCCGACGGTCGCCAAGACCTCGGGGGCCATCGCGGCGAGCGTGTGGAACACCTCGACGGTCAGCTTGATCACCCGCGACGGCTCGATGGCGCGCATGCTGGCGGGCAACGGCGTACCGAGTGTCATGGGGATCTCGCCGCCGACCTCGCCCGGCAGCCGGACGCCGATCACCCGCTCGACGCCGTTCACCAGCTTGGTGAGTTCGGTCCTGCCCTCCACCACGACCGCCAGGAACCGGCCTTCGCCTTCGTGGGCCGCATACTCCCCGGGAATGAGGCGGATGTCCTCAACGCTGCCGGCAAGGTACTCGAGCTCCTTTTCGCCCAACGTCGAGAAGAGCGGAATGGTAGCCAGTTCGTCTATGGTGAACATGACTGCGTTCCAACCTTTTTCAGCTGTATCGCGCCAGCCGTGACAATCTGCGGGGTGGCTTCGCATGCAGGGATGACCATGGCGAAATGATCGGCCGACCATTACGGCGGCGCATGGGGCATCCGCCCCAACTATGTGCGCTCAGGAATTCGCGTCGAGCGTGTCCGAGCCACTCAGCCCAGCACGGGGAATCGCCGCTGGCGCGCCAACTTGTCCAGTGCGCTCTGCATGACACCTCGCACGTGGTGGTCGACCTCGTCGACGTCGGGGTCTTCGCCGAACAACCCGAGGACGTCGATCGGCTCCAGCAACTCGGTGACGATCTTGGACGGCAACGGAAAATTGGCCGGAATCGTCGACGTCAGGCCGAAGGGGAAGCCGAACCCAACGGGCAGGATGTCCATCCGAATCCGATGGAGCCGCAGCAGCTTGGCCAACTGTGCGCCCCGGGTCAGGAACAGCTGCGTTTCCTGGCCCCCGATCGACACCGTGGGCACAATCGGCACACCGGCCTCGATCGCGGCCCGCACGTAGCCCTTCCGGCCGTTGAAGTCGATCTTGTTCTGGGCGAACGTGGGCCGGTAGGCGTCGTAGTCCCCGCCCGGGAAGACCAGCACCAGTCCGCCGGAATGCAATGCCATCGCGGCGTTGTCCCGGCTGGCGCCGATGACGCCGAGGCGGCGCAGCGTGTCCGCCAACGGCGTCTTGAACAGGCCGTAGTGCGCCAGCGTGTAGAGCGGGCGGTCATAGCCCAGCTTCTCGTAGACGGCCGGGGCCAGCACCATCACGTCCGGCGTCACCGCACCGCCGGAGTGGTTGCCCACCAGCAGTGCGCCGCCGGCCTGGGGCACGCGCTCCAGGCCCCGCACTTCGGCACGGAACCAGAACTTGGCGAACGGCATCAGGAACTTGCCCGCCTGCTCGACGAAACCCGGATCCCACTTGGCGAGGTCTGAATCGTCAAAACCGTTGTTGCTCATACATTTCCGCCTCTTTGTGGCCCAGCGCCGGAACCGCTGAACGCCCGAGCCCGCCGGCGCATTGCTCTATCTGTCATGTATAAACCGAAAACGGCCGGTGTGACAGCACTCACACGATTCTTCCGCACGGCAAGAGTCGCAACTTTGAATGGACCTAAGTCCCTTCCAGTCGGTCGCCGGCCGTTCCGGAAGCAACCCGCCGGCAACACGCCGCGCGCTCGCCACGATGTCGCCCGCTCCGTCTAGGATGAGACACATCCGCTCGCCCCGCGATCGCGGCGTCCCCGACTGACCCGGCCCTTTGTATTGGAGTGCGTTGTTTACCCTGGATCGTCGTGCCCGCGGTGCCTGGCTGGGTGCCGTCATGGCGGCCCTGGCCGTCCTCGGTGGCGTGGTGGTCACCACCGGATCCGATCGGGAGTGCGTCAATTGCGCCGTGGCGGCGGCCGGCGTCCAGCAGTCCGCCGCGACGCCCAGCGGTCCGGCAGAACTGACGATCAAGCCGCTGCCGGGTGCCGAGGACGTCGACCCGCTGGCCCGCGTCCTGGTGGCCGCGCAGACGGGCGGCCTGAGCAGCGTCACCATGGTCAACGAGAACGGCAAGGAAATTCCGGGCATCATGACGCCCGACAACCAGGCCTGGAAGCCGGCCGAGCAACTCGGCTACGGCCACACGTACACCATGACCATCGCGGCGCGCGGTCCCGGCGGGATGCCCACCCGGCAGACCTCCAGCTTCACCACCCTGATGCCGAACAGCCAGACGCAGGTGTACTTCAACACCACCGGCGGCAACCTGCTGGCGGACGGCGCCACCTATGGCGTCGGCATGGTGATCGTGGCCCACTTCGACGAGCCGATTACCAACAAGGCGAGCGCCGAGCGAAACCTCAAGGTCGTCACGGATCCGATCGTGCAGGGCTCCTGGTACTGGGTCGACGACTACAACGCCCACTGGCGCCCCGAGAAGTACTGGGCGCCAGGCACTTCGGTGACCGTCAAGGCCAACATCTTCGGGGTGCCGATGGGCGACGACCTCTACGGCCAGTCCGACGAGACGGTGTCGTTCAAGATCGGCGACGCCCACGTGTCGGTCGCCGACGACAAGACCAAGCAGGTCAGCGTCTTCGAGAACGGCAAGCTGGTGCGCACCATGCCGACGTCGATGGGCAAGGGTGGCACCGAGACGATCAACGGGACGACGTTCTCGTTCTGGACACCGCCCGGCGTCTACACCGTGATGGACAAGGCGAACCCGGTCATCATGGATTCCTCGACCTACGGGCTGCCGATCAACTCCCGGCTGGGCTACAAGACGACGATCCCGTACGCCACCCGGATCAGCACCGATGGCATCTATCTCCATCAGCTCAACGCCACCTCCTGGGCGCAGGGCAATACCAACGTCAGCCACGGGTGCCTGAACCTCAACAGCGAGAACGCGCAGTGGTTCTTCAACTTCTCCCAACCGGGCGACGTCGTGGAGGTCCGCGGCACCGGCGGGCCGCCACTGCAGCTGTGGCAGAACGGGGACTGGACCGTGCCGTGGAGTGAATGGCGCAAGGGCAGCGCGCTGCCCTGACCCGGGTAGGTCTTCGGGCTCAGTCGTCGGAATGGCGGCGATGCGCCCAGCGCTCCAGCCGGGACTGAAGCACGAACACCCCGATACCGAAGGTCGGCAGGATGGCGGCGGTCCAGATGATCCCGAATGTCAGCGTGCTCATACGCGTCTCCATCGCGGTGTCGACGTCCGGTATGTGCGGATCACGTTACGGCGGCCCGGGCGGACGCCGGCGGTGCCGCGCCGCGGGTTCGGGTGCCCATTTTGCGCGGCGCAGTCGTGTGACGCAGTTCACAATCGGCGTACCGTGGGAGGCATCTTCTGCAACGGAGGGAGATGCGATGAAAGGCGCACATCACGACCCTGTCGACCACGTCCGCACCACGCAGCCGCACGCCGGTGAGTCCTTCATCGACACGCTGTGGATGCCCGGCCTGCTGCTGATCGCGGTCGGCACCGCGCTCATCGCCGGCACGGTCGCGGCGTCGGCGTATGGCAATCAGCACGCTTCGGTGGTGCTCGGCCTGATCGCCGGTGCGTTGGTGACGGCGGGCGCTCTTCTGATCACGGTCGAACACCAACGGGTCAAGCGGGTGGAACGGCGCTGGCTGGATGACCATCCGCCGGGTTTCCACCGGAGGGCCTGAGCCAAATCAGTTAGCCCGCTTAGCAATTAGCCGAACTACTCGATGTTGCCTGGATCACACTATGCCGTAGCATGTGGCCTGAAACACATCGAAAGGATGTTCCATGGCCGCTGGTGGATTGTTGCCGCAGTCGAAGCCGGCGCCGCCGCGCGCGGCCGGAGGGTCCATCAGCGGGACCCGCCTGCTTCTGTGTGTGTTGCTCCTGACGATCGCCGTCGCGGCGGTCGTCGCCGTGTTCGTCACGGCGTCGAGCGGTCAGACGAACCTGGCCATCATCATCGGCATCTTCTCCGCGGCGTTCTTCTCCCGCGTCATGTGCTGACCGGCGTCAGTTGTTCCGCCGCGGCTTGAGCCGCGTCGTGGGCAGCGGCGGCGCCGGCAACCAGTCGACGGCACCCCGGTAGCCGTCCACGCGTCCGAACCGCTCCGACCGGGCCTGCCACTCGCTGCGGAATTCGACGATCTCGTCATGGCTGCGTCCGACGAAGTTCCACCACATCAACAACTCCTCGCCGAACGGCGTCCCGCCCAACAACACCGCCCGCACCGGCTCGGCACCGGTATTGGCGAGGGCGAGCGTCCCGGACCCGGCACCCCGGTAGGCCAGTTCGCGCGCACGCACCGCGACACCGGACATCTCGACGGCGCCTTGGTCGAGAAGCAGGCCGTGCTCGAAGTCCCGGTCGATTTCCAGTTCCACCGACGCGCCGACCGGCAGGTCGATCTGCGCCCCGAGCAACGGGGTGTGGGTGACGACGGGCGAGACCTGGCCGCCGAGGGCGCCCAGGAACACCCGCAACGTCGCGCCCGAGTGCCGGACCGGAGCCGGTGCGTAGTGGTCGAAGGCCCGGTCGGTGTGCCGCGCCGAATCGGGCAGGGCCACCCAGAGTTGCACTCCGTGCAGCACGCCTGCCGAGGGGCCGGAAACCCTGGAAACCTCGGAATGGCAGATCCCGGCGCCGGCGGTCATCAGGTTCAACTCGCCCGGGTGCACCATCGCGTGCACGCCGTTGCTGTCGCGGTGCTCGATCAGGCCGGCGAAAAGCCAACTGACGGTTTGTAATCCGGTATGTGGATGCGGTGGCACATCCATGCCGGGACGGTTGTGCAGGGTTTCCGGGCCGTAGTGGTCGGCGAAGCACCAGGCGCCGACAAGGGACCGCCGGCGCTGTGGCAGCGTCCGCCGGACGCGCATCGCGCGCGGACCGCCGAGGGGCACGTCGCGGGGTTCCAGGATTTCCACACCGGCGGAAGTCTTGGGGAGGCAATCGAATTCGACCGGGTCGGCCTCCAGATTGCTCATCGGTCCGACCTCACGGCTCAGGGCCGCGGTTCGCAGACCAGCAGCGGGATCTCGCGGTCGGTGTTGCGCTGATAACCCGCATAACCCTTGTAGGTCTTGACCACCCGCGGCCACAGTTCGGCCCGCTCCTCGGCGGTGGCCGTGCGTGCGTGCATCGGCATCGACCTGCCGTCGACGACGAGCGTGACGTCCGGGTTCGCGATGGCGTTCTTGTACCAGTCGGGGTGGTCGGTGTGGCCGCCCTTGGACGCCACCAGGACGATCCGCTGATCGTCGTGCACCGGGCTGGTCAGCAGGTTGGCATACGGCCGGCCCGACTTGCGGCCGACGGTGTGCAACTCGACGGTCAGCATGCCCATGACGGTTCGCGGATAGCGTCCGCCGGTGAGTGCGAGAAGGGCACGGTGGCCGTGCTCGAGCAGCCAGGCGCCGGCTTCGGCGATCTGATCCGGTCTGCGCATCGGTTCTCCTCTGATTTGTCGGGGGCCGCTCAGCGGCCTCGCAGGACGGTGGCCTCGACCACATTCTGGACCCCGCGCTGGATGCGGCGGGCGAGTGTTCGGGCGCCGCGCCGCAACGCGCCCGGCGGTTCGATCACATGCACCTCGACACGGTCGCCGGTGCGCACCACGCCCGGTTGCGCGACGTCCGCGTACACGCCGAGGAACCGGTCGGTGCGCTCGGACAGCAGCCGGGTGATCGAGCGGTCGGCTTCGATGCCGGGCTGCGGCCGGGTGGGGATCACGCACCGGATGGTCTGACCGGACACCCGAAGCGTCGCCGCGCCGATGTCCAGCCGGGCTCCGGCCCACTCGGACTCCGGGAATCGCGTTGTGGCACCGTCTATTTCGAGCAGGACGTTGGGCCGGAAGCGACGGGGGTCGAATCCCGTGCCGTCGGTGGACAGCGAGGCCAGGCTCGTCGTGCTCAACAGGTGCACCGGGCTCAGGTCGACGAATGTGCCCGGCGGCGTGGAGAACCGGGCCAGGGTGGCGACTTCCTTCAGCGAGAAGATCGAGGTGTCGATCAGCTTGTCGGAGTCGGCCAGACCGAAGTCCTTGCGCACCTCGCTGGGCGCGTAGGCGGCGAGCACCTGCCGCCACCGCAGCCGGTGCACCGACGTGTCGGTCTCCTCGGGCAGCGGTGTCAGCCGCATCGGCCGGCCGGCCAGTTCGGACAGGTGCTCGTCGATGTCGGGGTCGGCGCTGCACCGCTGGACGCCGTCCGGGAACGTGATCAGAACCTCGGGAACGTTGCCCGGTCCCGCGTCCGGCCCGGGCTCGGTGCGGTATTCGGCGGTGCAGCGCAGAAGCGCGGGAACCCGGCGGCCGGTGGCGGTGATGTCGTTGTCGAGATCCCGCACCGCCCACAGCCGGTCGGCGTGCACCCCGCGGCGGTCGATGCGCAGCGCGGCGACTTCGGTGCCACCCATGGACTTGACCGGGTAGCGCCAGAGCCGACTGACCGCGATGGCCGACACGTCAGTCAGCCCGGGATGCCGAACTCCGCCGGCATGTTCTGTATCCCGGCCCGGATCCCGTCGAGGGCTTCCGCGCGGGCCCGCAGCTTGCTGGCCGCGTGGGCGCCCTGGTCCAGTTTGGCGAATTCACGCGCGGCTTCCTCGGCGCGCTCCAGCACCTTCTCCGGCGGCACCACCTCGTCGACCCAGCCGGCGGCCTTGGCGGATTCGCCGAAGTAGACGTTGGCCAGCCCGACGGCCTGCTGGTAGGCCGAGCGGGTCAGCCGCAGCTTGACCACCTCCAGCGCGGCGTACGGCATGACCATGCCGATGGCGACCTCGTTGGCCTGAATGTTGTAGCCCGGCGCAGTGATTCGGTGATCGCCGCTGCACAGCAGGAACGACCCCATCGCGATGGCATGGCCGGTGCAGGCCATCACCACCGGCTTCGGGTAGGACAGCAACCGGTGCGAAAGCTCGAATCCGCCGCGCAGCATCCCGATCGACGCGTCGATGTCGCCGCTGCGGAACACCTTCAGGTCGAAGCCGCCGCTGAACACCTTGTCGTTACCGGCCAGCACGAGCGCTCCGACGTCGTCGCGGTCGGCCCGGTCGATGGCGTCGTTGACGGCCTGCTGCATGTCGGGGCCCAGCACGTTGGCCTTGCCGTCGTCCATCGTGATGACGGCGATCGAATCGTCGTGGCGGTAGGTGACTTTGTCGCTGGAGCCGGTCATGGCTCAGACGCTACGTCAACCGCCCATCAGCATGTGCCACTGCTCCAGATTCGAAGCGCGGTAGACGTAGTTGGTCCGCTTCACGTCCTCCAGCGGCGCGCTGGGTTGTTCGGAGTACCAGTGGCCGGGGAAGACCGTCGGGTCGCCGGACAGCGTCGCCAGCTGCTGCAGGCTGCGGTACATGTCGTCGACGTCGCCGCCCGGAAAGTCGGTGCGCCCGCAGCCGTCGAGGAACAGGGTGTCGCCGGCCACCAGACGTCCGTCGAGCAGGAAGCACTGGCTGCCCGGGGTGTGGCCGGGAGTGTGCAGCAGTTCGATCTCCAGGTCGCCGACGGCCACCTTGTCGCCGTGCCGATGGGGGGTCAGATCCGACAGCGGGATGTCGGTGACGCGCGAAACCCATTTGGCCTCATGGATATTCACGTGTACCGGCACGGTCTCGCGTTCGAGTAGCTCGGCCAGGCCCTTGAGCGTGAAGCCCATCATGGTTCCGCCGACGTGGTCGGGGTGGTGGTGGGTGACCAGGACGCCGGACAGTCGCATGCCGTCGGCTTCCAGGGTGTCGACCAGTTCGCCCGCCGCATACGCGGGATCGACCACCACCGCATCACCGGTTTCCCGGTCGCCGATCAGGTAGGCGAAGTTGCGCATCTGGCTGGCGATCATGTCGCCGGCGGCGAAGTCGTGCCCGGACAGCAGTTGCTTGAAGTACAGACGGTCGTCGGCCATGCGCCAACTCTAGGCGCGGTGTGTCAGGAGATCGTCAGCACTTGGTAGCGGGACGCCGCAGGCTCAGCGACACGGTCCGCTTCTTCTTGGGGTTCACCTTGGAGACCGTGCCGGCCTTGGGACTCTGCCCGCACACGATCCAGTTCGTCGGATTCAGGATCTCCTGGAGGGGACCGGTGCGGTTGAACGCGTTGATCTTGATGACGCCGGCGTCGACGAGGGGTTGCAACGAGGACTCGGCCGCCGCCAGGGTCGCCCCCTTGAACGGCCCCGGCATCTCCCAGGTGCCCTCCGGCGAGACCGGACCCTCGTCCGCCCAGGCCGGCGCGGCCACGCCGATGACCAAGCCGACGGCCAAGGCCGTCGCACCCACTGCCGCTGTGAAGCGTTGCCGCATCGATGCACTCCTCCGCGCCTGAGAAAAGCCTGCCCGGGAACTCCGTCGTTCGCCTCTGTAAAGGTACCGTGTCCGGCCGCTGCCAAAATGCAGTCGACGATAATGGTGCGGGCGGCGAAACGCCGATACCTGTCAAGCCGTATTCAACACCAGCCTCCGGCGGGCCGCATCCCGGCCGGCGCCTTCCCGCTGACCAGCGGTTTGGTGTTGAAAAGCACCAGGCTGTACCCTCTTTAAGGCCCGCCGGTCTGTTTGCGCGGGTGCACGTGGACAAGGCCCCCTTAGCTCAGTCGGCAGAGCGTTTCCATGGTAAGGAAAAGGTCAACGGTTCGATTCCGTTAGGGGGCTCGGTGGACGCGAGCGGGGCTCCGCCCGCGCCATCGGGGCGGTGTAGCTCAGCTGGTTAGAGCGCACGACTCATAATCGTGAGGTCGGGGGATCGAGCCCCCCCACCGCTACAAGACAGTTTGTTTCAGCACAGCCTGAGTCTCAGGACAGGCGGGAAAGAAGAGGGCAGCAACCGTGGCCTCCAGTACTGATGTACGGCCGAAGATCACCTTGGCGTGCGAGGTGTGCAAGCACCGCAACTACATCACCAAGAAGAACCGCCGTAACGACCCCGACCGGCTCGAGCTCAAGAAGTTCTGCCCGAACTGCGGCAAGCACCAGCCGCACCGCGAATCGCGCTGACGCGCGCCCGAAACCAGGTTCGAGGTCTGCAAACGCCGGGTAGATAGGTTCGAGTTTCGTGTCGCTGTCCGAAAAGGTCGTCGGGATGCACTATCGCTATCCCGACTATTACGAGGTCGAGCGCGAGAAGGTCCGCGAGTACGCGACCGCGGTCAAGAACGACAGCCCGGCCTTCTTCGACGACGACGCGGCCTCCGAACTCGGCTACGCGGCCCTGGTGGCGCCGCTGACCTTCGTCTCGATCTTCGGTTACAAGGCCCAGGTGGCGTTCTTCGAGAGCGCGGGCATCGGTATCCAGGACGCCCAGATCGTCCAGGTGGATCAGGAAGTGAAGTTCCTCGAGCCCATCCAGGCCGGCGACAAGCTCTACTACGACGTCTACGGCGAGTCCGTCCGGCAGGCGCACGGCACCGACATCATCGTCCTCAAGAGCGTCGTCTCGAACGAGGCGGGCGACATTGTCCAGGAGAGCTACACCACCCTTGCGGGTCGTAGCGAGGAAAACGGAGAGAGTGGCTTCAACGATGGCTCTGCGTGAGTTCAGTTCGGTCAAGGTCGGCGACGAGTTGCCGGAGCGGGTCATCCCGCTCACCCGGCAGGACCTCGTCAACTACGCCGGGGTGTCCGGCGACCTCAACCCCATCCACTGGGACGACGAGATCGCCAAGCTGGTCGGCCTGGACACCGCCATCGCGCACGGCATGCTGACCATGGGCCTCGGCGGCGGGTTCATCACCGCCTGGGTGGGCGACCCGGGTGCGGTCAAGGAGTACAACGTGCGGTTCACCGCCGTCGTGCCGGTCCCGAACGACGGCAAGGGCGCCGAACTGGTCTTCAACGGCAAGGTGAAGTCGGTCGACCCGGAGGACAAGACGGTCACCATCGCGATCAACGCCACGACCGGCGGCAAGAAGATCTTCGGTCGGGCGATCGCCAAGGCCCAGCTCGCCTAGGGCAGGGAAGGCGCGAGAATGGCTATCAAGACCGACATTCGGGGCATGGTCCACAAGTACGACGACTGCTACGTCGTGGGCCGGGAGAAGGTTCGCGAGTTCGCCAAGGCCGTCAAGGCCGAGGATCCGGCGAGCTACGACGACGATGCGGCGGCCGAACTCGGCTACGACGGCCTGCTGGCGCCGCTGACGTTCGTGGCGACCATCGGCCTGCTGGTGCAGCAGGACTTCTTCCGCAAGGTCGACACCGGCTTCGAGACCATGCAGATGGTCCAGGTGGACCAGCAGTTCATCTACCACAAGCCGATCAAGGTCGGTGACCGCGTGCGGCCGGTGATGGAGGTCTACTCCGTCGACGAGCGTTTCGGCGCCGACATCGTGACGACTCGCAACACCCTGTTCAACCAGGACGGTGAGCTGGTGCTGGAGTCGTTCACCACGATGATGGGCCAGCAGGGCGACGAGTCGACCAAGATCAAGTTCGACCGCGCCAGCGGTCAGGTGGTCCGGGTAGCGGATTAGTAGTTCGCACTTTCCCCGTTGTAGACTCGGACCTCGGGTTTCTCCCAGAACAAGCGCGCTGTCCGGCCGGTTCCGATTGACCGATCGGGGAGCGCGCGAGTTGTGTGGGGAAGTCTCGGCGCACCGCGCCGCGGACAACAGAGGGGCGTAGCTCAACTGGCAGAGCAGCGGTCTCCAAAACCGCAGGTTGCAGGTTCAAGTCCTGTCGCCCCTGCTCAACTGAATACGTGTAAAGAGTGGAACACTGGACGGTGTCCCGCCTGACTAGGAAGCGACGAAGGAGCGTGCGGTGAGCGACGAGCTCGACAGTGCTGACGCCGCGGCCGGCGACGTGCCGGGCACCGCGACGCCGCAGCGTCCCACCGGCAAGCGTTCGCGGCGCCGTGCGTTGGACACCACCACGGCCGACGAGGGCGCCGAGGCGGCCCTCGAGGTAGCCGAGGGCGGCTCCGGCGCCGTGGCGGTCAAGGTCAAACCGGCCAAGAAGACGACCGACAAGGCGGCCAGCCGCAACCCGTTCGTCTTCGTGTTCACCTACCTCAAGCAGGTGGTGGCCGAGCTGCGCAAGGTGATCTGGCCGAACCGGAAGCAGATGGTCAGCTACACGACGGTGGTGCTCGCGTTCCTGGCCTTCATGGTGACGATGATCGGCCTGGTCGACCTGGGTCTGGCCAAGCTCGTGTTGCTGGTCTTCGGCTAACACCAGCATTCGAGAGACGCAAGAGAGGATTGCAACCGTGACCAGCTTCGAGGGCGAGACGCCCACGGGTGAGTCCGTCGACGTGATCGCAGACGCGGCAGAGGCCACCGAGCCCGCCGTGGACACGGCGCTCGACGAGTCGGCCGCCGAGGACGTCGATCCCGCGGTCGCGCTCAAGCAGGAGCTGCGCAGCAAGCCGGGCGACTGGTACGTCATCCACTCCTACGCCGGCTACGAGAACAAGGTGAAGGCCAACCTCGAGACCCGCGTGCAGAACCTCGACGTCGGCGACTACATCTTCCAGGTCGAGGTGCCCACCGAAGAGGTCACCGAGATCAAGAACGGCCAGCGCAAGCAGGTCAACCGCAAGGTGCTGCCGGGCTACATCCTGGTCCGCATGGAGCTCAACGACGAGTCCTGGGGCGCGGTGCGCAACACCCCGGGCGTGACGGGCTTCGTCGGCGCGACGTCGCGGCCGACCGCGCTGTCGCTCGACGACGTGGTGAAGTTCCTGCTGCCGCAGGGCGCGGCGAAGAAGCCGGGCAAGGCCGCGTCGACGTCTGCCGCTGCCTCGTCGGAGGCGACGCTGGAGCGTCCGGAGATCCTCGTCGACTTCGAGGTCGGCGAGTCGGTCACCGTCATGGACGGCCCGTTCGCGACGCTGCCGGCCTCGATCAGCGAGGTCAACGCCGAACAGCAGAAGCTCAAGGTGCTGGTGTCCATCTTCGGACGCGAGACGCCGGTGGAACTGACCTTCAACCAGGTCGCCAAGATCTAGGGCTCACCAGCCCGCCAGAAAGGAAATCGAACACCCATGGCCCCCAAGAAAAAGGTCGCCGGGATGATCAAGCTGCAGATCCAGGCCGGGCAGGCCAACCCCGCCCCGCCGGTCGGCCCTGCGCTCGGTCAGCACGGCGTCAACATCATGGAGTTCTGCAAGGCGTACAACGCCGCGACGGAGAAGCAGCGCGGCAACGTCATCCCCGTGGAGATCACCGTCTACGAGGACCGCAGCTTCACCTTCGCGCTGAAGACCCCGCCCGCCGCCAAGCTGCTGCTCAAGGCCGCCGGTGTGCAGAAGGGTTCCGGCGAGCCGCACAAGACCAAGGTTGCCAAGGTCACCTGGGACCAGGTGCGTGAGATCGCCGAGACCAAGAAGGAAGACCTCAACGCCAACGACATCGACGCCGCCGCCAAGATCATCGCCGGCACCGCCCGGTCGATGGGCATCACCGTCGAATAACCCCATCGAGTGAGGACTCACGCACACATTGTTCGAGTGACCGTGTGCCTGACTCCTCACTCAACGAAGGCAGTCGTGGGAGGGCCCGCTTCGGCCCGCCAACCACAACTCTGAATTCAGGAGAAACAAATGAGCAAGAACAGCAAGGCATACAAGGAAGCCGCCGAGAAGATCGACAAGACGCGGCTCTACTCGCCGCTGGAGGCCGCGAAGCTCGCGAAGGAGACGTCGTCGAAGAAGCAGGACGCCACCGTCGAGGTCGCGATCCGGCTCGGCGTGGATCCCCGCAAGGCCGACCAGATGGTGCGTGGCACCGTCAACCTGCCGAACGGCACCGGTAAGACCGCCCGCGTCGTGGTGTTCGCGGTCGGTGACAAGGCCGAGGCCGCGCAGGCCGCCGGCGCCGACGCCGTCGGCAGCGACGACCTGATCGAGAAGATCCAGGGCGGCTGGCTGGACTTCGACGCCGCGATCGCGACGCCGGACCAGATGGCCAAGGTCGGCCGTATCGCGCGCGTGCTGGGCCCTCGCGGCCTGATGCCGAACCCCAAGACCGGCACCGTGACGCCCGACGTCGCCAAGGCCGTGGCGGACATCAAGGGCGGCAAGATCAACTTCCGCGTCGACAAGCAGGCCAACCTGCACTTCGTGATCGGCAAGGCGTCCTTCGACGAGAAGCAGCTCGCGGAGAACTACGGCGCCGCGCTCGACGAGATCCTGCGCGCCAAGCCGTCGTCCTCCAAGGGCCGGTACCTCAAGAAGGTCACCGTGTCGACGACCACCGGCCCGGGTATCCCGGTCGATCCGGCCGTCACCCGCAACTTCACGGAGGAGTAGGCCGGAAAGTAGGCCGAGCCGCCGTCAGGCGGCGGCGGCCGCACCCGGCTTGAGGTAGGTGACCAGGCTGACGTCGATGCTCTCGTCGACGAAGTAGTACTGGCACCCGGTCAGGTAGCGCATGTACCGGTCGTAGTTCTCTTCGCCGGCCGCCGCGATGGCCTCGTCCTTGTGCTGCTCCAGCCGGGCGGCCCAGATCCCCAGCGTCTTGATGTAGTGGGTGCGCAGCGACAGCGGGGGCGGGACGACGAAGCCGGCCTTCTCGCCGTGCTCGACCATCATGTCGGTGGTCGGGATGCGTCCGCCCGGGAAGATCTCCGTGATCATGAACTTGACGAAGCGCGCCAGCTCGAAGGTCAGCTTCTTGCCGCGCTTGATCAGGTCGTCCGGGTGGTAGCCGACGCTGCTCTGGATGGTCATCCGGCCGTCGTCCGGCAGGATGTCGAAGCAGTTCTTGAAGAAGTCGTCGTAGCGGTCGAAACCGAAGTGCTCGAAGGCCTCGATCGACACGATCCGGTCGACGGGCTCGTGGAACTGCTCCCAGCCCTCCAACCGCACGTCGAAGGTGCGCTCGGTGTCGACCCGGCTCAGCAGCTCGGTGCAGTAGGCCTGCTGGTTCTTGCTGAGGGTGAGCCCGATGACGTTGACGTCGTACTTCTCCATCGCCCGCTGCAGGGTCAGGCCCCAACCGCAGCCGATCTCGAGCAGCGTCATCCCGGGCTTGAGGTCGAGCGCGTCGAGGTGCTGGTCGACGTTGGCGACCTGGGCCTCGGAGAGGGTGTCGTGCGGCCCGGTGAAGTACGCGCAGCTGTACTTGCGGGTCGGATCCTGGAACACCCCGAAGAAGTCATCCGACAGGTCGTAATGGGCCTGGATGTCCTCGAAATGCGGACGCATCTCCTCGGTGTCGGCCATCCTCGATCACTGCCTTTCCGGTGCTGTGGTCAGTGGGGGTCGCACCACTGTGACAGGCACCATACCTGGTGAATTCGTCCAGACTGAAACCGCGCTCAGGGTCCGGCGAGGCGCGCCCCGTCGGCGAACCGTGTCACTTCTCGAGGGTGAACTGGCAGACGTCGATCTGACCCTGCCGGAACATCTTGGCGCATCCGGTCAGGTACTTCATGTACCGCTCGTACACCTCTTCGGACTGGATCCTGATCGCGTCCTCGCGGTGGGCCTCCAGCGCCTGCGACCACAGATCCAGGGTGCGCGCGTAGTGGGGCTGGAGGCGCTGTTCACGGGTGCAGGTGAAGCCGCCCGCTGTCGCGCGTTCGTGCACCATTTCGAATGACGGCAGCCGTCCACCGGGGAAGATCTCGGTCATGATGAATTTCACGAACCGCGCGAGCTCGAAGGTGACGGGGATACCCAGTTCACGCGCATGGGCGGGGTTGAACGCGACGATGGTGTGCAGCAGCATGACGCCGTCGCTGGGCAGCGCTTTGTATGCCATGTCGAAGAAGTCCGCATAGCGATCATGGCCGAAGTGTTCGAACGCGCCGATCGACACGATCCGGTCCACCGGCTCGTCGAACTGCTCCCACCCCTGCAACAGCACCCGAGGGGTCCGGTCGCCCCGTGACTGCTCCAGCAGCGACTCCACATGTGCCGCTTGGTTTTTCGACAACGTCAGGCCGATGACGTTGACGTCGTAACGCTCGAGCGCACGTTTCATGGTGGCGCCCCAGCCGCAGCCGACGTCGAGCAGTGTCATGCCCGGCTCGAGGCCGAGCTTGCCCAGCGCGAGGTCGATCTTGGCGAGCTGCGCCTCCTCGAGCGTCATGTCGTCGCGCTCGAAATAGGCACAGCTGTAGGTCCGGGACGGATCCAGGAACAGTGCGAAGAAATCGTCGGACAGGTCGTAATGCGCCTGGACGTCCTCGAAATGCGGGGTGAGGTTTTTCGGCATGGCGGAGCGCCCTTCCTGTCAGGTCAAGGCAGACACCGCGTTCCCCCGCAACGCATCGTTCGATTCCACCCCGATGCGGTTACCCGGCTGAGGCTACACCCGTGGCGAAGTTGCCCGCCAACTCGGCGACGATCGGCTCCCACAGCGGCTCGGGCAACTCATGGCCCATTCCGGGGAAGAGCACCAGCCGCGCACCCGGGATGCTCCGGGCGATCGCGCGGCCGCCGGCCGGGCGCATCAGCCGGTCGGCGGTGCCGTGGATGACCACGGTGGGGGCGGTGATCTGGCGGTTGTAGCGGCGCAGGCTGCCGCTGCCCAGGACCGCGCCGAAGTGCCGCGCGACGCCGACGGGGTAGTAGCTGCGGTCGTAGGCCGCGGCGGCGTCGCGGCGCAGCCGTTCCTCGGACGCCGGGTAGGCGGGGCTGCCGATGATCCGCGACACCCGCACCGAGTTGTCGATGATGACGTCGCGCGGCGAGCCGGGCTTCGGGCCCTTGATCACCGAGAACAGAGCCCTGGGCGCCGGCGGCGGCAGCAGGGGCTGGTTGTTGCTCGAGAAGATCACCCCGAGCGAGGTGGTGCGCTGGGCGTGCCGGGCGGCGAAGACCTGCGCGATCATCCCGCCCATCGACGCTCCGACGATGTGAGCGCGGTCGATGCCGAGATGGTCGAGCAGCGCGGCGCCGTCGTCGGCCAGGTGCTCGACGGTGTACACCGCCGGGCTGGGCCGCCCGACGAACGATCGCAGCATCGCGGCGTACTGCGAGCCGCCGGCGCGCTGGCCGTCCAGCTTGCTGGACAGTCCGACGTCGCGGTTGTCGTAGCGGATCACCCGCAGGCCGCGCCGAACCAGCTTCTCGCAGAAGCCGTCGCGCCACAGCAGCAGCTGAGCGCCCAGGCCCATGATGAGCAGGACGGCGGGGTCGGCCGGGTCGCCCATGTCCTCGTAGAAGATGTCGAGGTCGCCGGACTTGGCCGTGCCGCTGCGGACCTGCACTCAGACCTCCGTCTTGTCGTCCAGATCGGTGCGGTGCTCGCGGCTGACCTCGACCATGAAGTTCGCGAAGTAGCCGGAGAACTGGGGGTCGCTCATCATCTGCCATCGGGGGGCGAGCAGCTTCATGTACCGCTCGACGTAGAGGAACTGCTTGCCGATCAGGACCAGCTCGCGGGGCAGCTTCACATCGTAGGCGTCGGCCAGCGTCGAGAGCTGCTTGCCGATGTCGGCGTACGACATGTCGCCGAGGGTCTTGAGCGTCAGCGGCTGGGCGAAGGCCTCGAGGTCCTTGGCGGCCTGCGCCTCCGGCTTGACGGTGCCCACGGCGCCCAGCAGGACGACGATCTTGCCCGCCGCGGCGTGGTCCTTCTTGACCAGCAGCGCGTGCACGAGTTCGCGCAGCAGCCAGCGGGTGCGTGGGTCGATCCGGCCCATGATGCCGAAGTCGAGGAACACCACCCGGCCCTGGTCGTCGACCAGCAGGTTGCCGGCGTGCAGGTCGCCGTGGAACAGGCCGTGCCGCAGGCCGCCCTCGAAGGTGGAGAACAGCAACGCCTTGACCAGTTCCTCACCGTCGAAGCCCCGCTTGCGGATGGCCGCGACGTCGTCGATGCGCACCCCCTGGACCCGCTCCATGGTCAGCACGCGCTCGCTGGTGAAGTCCCAGTGCACGTCGGGCACCTTGATGTTCTTGCCCAGCGGGGACGCCTGCAGGTGGGTCACCCACGCCTCCATCGACTGGGCCTCGATGCGGAAGTCGAGTTCCTCGGCGAGGTTGTCGGAGAAGTCGGCCACGACGTCCTGGGCCGAGAGTCGCCGGCCCAGCTTGGCGACCTCGACGAGCTGGGCGAACCGTTTGAGGATCTGCAGGTCGGCGGCGACGCGGCGGCGGATGCCCGGCCGCTGGATCTTGACCACCACCTCCTGGCCGCTGTGCAGGGTGGCGTAGTGCACCTGGGCGATCGAGGCCGACGCGAACGGGGTCTCCTCCCAGTGCCTGAACAGGTTCTGCGGCTCGTCGCCGAGCTCCTCGGTGAACAGTTTGTGCACTTCGTCGCGGTCGGCCGCGGGAACCGCGTCCAGCAGGGACCGGAACTCCCGCGACAGCGGCTCGCCGAACGCGCCCGGGCTGGAGGCGATGATCTGGCCGAACTTGACGTAGGTGGGGCCCAGGTCGGCGAACAGCTGCGGGATCTGCTTGATGACCTTCGTCTGCCACGGCCCCTTGGCGGGCAGCGTGGTGAGGACGCGGGCGCCGGTCCGGGTGAGCTGCCAGCCGGTGGTCCCGATGCGGATCGCCTCGAACGGCAACGGAACCCGGTCGAGTTTGGCGACCTCACGGTGTTTGGTCGAACTCATTGTTGTAGTGTGCCAAACCCCGCTTTTGCGCTTCCAATCCGCGTGACCCCCGTCACGGTCGGCCGGATGCCGGCTTCGGCGTCCACGGCTGCAGCCACGGCGTCGGCTCCCAGCCCTCGGCGGCGGCCACCAGTTCGTACATCGTGGCGCCGTCGATGCTCTCGCGGATGATGTCGGCGTGGCCGGCGTGCCGGGCCAGTTCGCTGATGACGTGCAGGAACACCCAGCGCACCGACCAGGTCTCGACGTCCCGCGGGAACCATGGCGCATCGCGGGGCACGGGTACCGCGGCGTCGAGATCGGCGGTCTGCGCCAGGCGCAGCGTCTCGGCGTTCTGTCCGGCGAAGCGCTGGAGCAGGCCGGCCAGCGTCTCGTCGTCACGCATGACGAACTCGTCCTGGAACTCCGCCGCCCGCTCCTCGAAGGGCCGGTCGTCGGGTTCGGGCGCGTTGGGCGCCGCGGCAACCCGCCGCATCCAGATGCGCTGCATGCCGGTGACGTGCTTGATCAGGCCGCCGATGGACAGCGTGCTGACTGTGGGCGTGGAGCGGGCCTGCTCGTCGGTCAGGCCGTGGGCGACCGCGACGAAGGCCTGTTGCTGGTAGGCGAGGAACTGTCGGAGCGCATCGCGCTCATCGGTGACGGGTGGTGCCAGTGCGGGCATGATGAACGTCCTCTCTAATGGTGTACGTAAAGATCACGGAGACAAGCGATTTCGGCGCCGTGGTGAATCACTTCTCGGTTGATGTGCAAGATCAGGTCTGTCATCGGCCTGTCGGCCCACTGTCCTTCGGCGGGCCCGATGGGCTTGCTCAGGTCGGCATCATCGAGCGCCCGGACACCGTCGATCCAGCGGCGGTAGGCGTCGTCGAGTTGGTCCAGCGCGGTGGCCGCGTCGGTGGCGTAGTTCCAGCCTTGGTAGTCGGCGGGCGGTCCGGCGAAGTGTGCGTGGTTGCGCATCGCCAGCACGCCGACGATGACATGGGCGAGTCGCCACGCGATCGTGGTGAACGGCGCGGGCTGCGGCTGCGGGTAGACGAAGTCGATCGTCCCGTCGCGGTGGACCGTCCAGCAGTCGGGCACCGGTTCCCAGAAGTACTCGTCGTCGGTCAGGCCTGTCAGGCGGGGCCGCAGTTGGTTGGTCCAATGCCA
>CAZTAA010000065.1:0-22410 GCA_964611465.1 uncultured Mycobacterium sp.
CGCCCGGCACGGTGGTGAACTCGTGCAGCACACCGTCGATGCGGATGCTGGTGACCGCTGCGCCCGGAATGGACGACAGCAGCGTGCGACGCAGCGAATTGCCAAGGGTGTAACCGAATCCCGGCTCCAGCGGTTCGATGACGAACTGCGACCGGTTCGGCGCGAGGCTTTCCTCGCTCAGGGTGGGACGCTGAGAGATCAGCATTTTCTACTTCTCCTTCTCGGCACCCGCTATTTGATGCCGGTTGGGGTTACTGCGTGATTACTTCGAGTAGAGCTCGACGATGAGCTGTTCCTGCAGCGGCACGTCGATCTGCGCGCGCTCGGGCAGCTGGTGCACCAGGATGCGCTGACGCTCACCGACGACCTGCAGCCAGGACGGGATCGGCCGGTCCCCCGAGGTCTCCCGGGAGATCTGGAACGGCACCGTGTTGATCGACTTGTCCTTGACGTCGACGATGTCGTACTGCGACACCCGGTAGCTGGGGATGTTGACCTTCACGCCGTTGACGGTGAAGTGCCCGTGGCTGACCAGCTGACGGGCCATCCGGCGAGTGCGCGCCAGGCCGGCGCGGTACACCACGTTGTCCAGCCGGCTCTCCAGGATCTGCAGCAGGTTCTCGCCGGTCTTGCCGGGCTTGCGCACGGCCTCTTCGTAGTAGCGGCGGAACTGCTTCTCCAGCACGCCGTAGGTGAACCGGGCCTTCTGCTTCTCGTGCAGCTGCTGGCGGTATTCGCTCTCCTTGATCCGCGCGCGGCCGTGCTGGCCGGGCGGGTAGGGGCGCTTCTCGAACGACTGATCGCCGCCGACGAGGTCGACGCCGAGGCGACGCGACTTGCGCGTCATCGGTCCCGTGTAACGAGCCATTTGTCTCTTTCTCCCTCAGCCCTAGACCCGGCGCCGCTTCGGCGGACGGCAGCCGTTGTGCGGCTGCGGGGTGACGTCGGAAATCGCGCCCACCTCCAGGCCGGCGGCCTGCAGCGAGCGGATCGCGGTCTCACGGCCCGAGCCCGGACCCTTGACGAACACGTCGACCTTCTTGACGCCGTGCTCCTGCGCCTTGCGGGCGGCGTTCTCGGCGGCCAGCTGCGCGGCGAACGGGGTCGACTTACGCGACCCCTTGAAGCCGACGTGACCCGACGACGCCCAGGCGATCACGTTGCCCTGCGGATCGGTGATCGACACGATGGTGTTGTTGAACGTGCTCTTGATGTGCGCGGCGCCGTGCGGGACGTTCTTCTTCTCGCGCTTGCGTCCCTTGGCGGCACCCTTCTTCGGGCCCGCGGCAGCTTTCTTTGCAGGAGGCATCTACTTACCTGGCCTTCTTCTTGCCGGCGATGGTGCGCTTGGGGCCCTTGCGGGTGCGCGCGTTGGTCTTGGTCCGCTGGCCGCGCACCGGCAGGCCGCGGCGATGCCGCAGGCCCTGGTAGCAGCCGATCTCGATCTTGCGGCGGATGTCGGCCTGCACCTCGCGGCGCAGGTCGCCCTCCACCTTGAGGTTGCCCTCGATGTAGTCGCGCAGCTGAGTCAGCTGATCGTCGGTCAGGTCCTTGGTGCGCAGATCCCGGTCGATGCCGGTGGCCGCCAGGATCTCCTGGGAGCGGGTACGGCCGACGCCGTAGATGTAGGTCAGCGCGATCTCCATGCGCTTGTCGCGCGGAAGATCGACGCCCACTAGACGTGCCACAGTGGTGGTTTTCCTTCTCTATGCGGAGGTCTTTTCCCAGTCCGTTCCCCTCGCGGGGCCCGGCCTCCGTGCCGGGCGTGGATGAACGGCGTATCCGTTCAGTGGTACTGGGAGGTCTGCATTCAGTTGTGGGGTATTGCTGTCGGCTGGTTCAGCCTTGCCGCTGCTTGTGGCGGGGATCGGAGCAGATCACCATGACCCGCCCATGCCGGCGGATCACCCTGCACTTGTCGCAGATCGGCTTGACGCTCGGGTTCACCTTCACGGCTGTCGTCGATCCTGTTCTGATAGTCGGTACTGGTCGGGCGATTACTTGTAGCGGTACACGATGCGGCCCCGGGACAGGTCGTAGGGAGAGAGCTCCACCACGACGCGGTCCTCGGGCAGGATGCGGATGTAGTGCTGCCGCATCTTGCCGCTGATGTGTGCGAGCACCTTGTGACCGTTCTCCAGCTCAATGCGGAACATCGCATTGGGCAGGGGCTCGACCACGCGGCCCTCGACCTCGATGGCACCGTCTTTCTTGGCCATACTTCTCGGCGATCCTGTCGTTTCGTTCGGTTTCGTATCTGTTGCGCCCGTGCTCGGGCAGCCTCAGCTCCGACCAATCAACGTGGGAAACCAGATGGAAGTTTCAGCCATTCCAGCAAGCACACAAAGAAGCCGGCGCGGTGGCCGCACCGTTGGTCCATGCTACTCGCTGAGCGGCCGTACCCAAAATCCGCGCCGAACAGGCACGAACGGGTAAACGGCGCATACTGGTCAGCGATGACTGGAGCCGAACGCCAGCGCAGAAAACCCATCCTCCTCACCGTCGACGACGACCCCGCCGTATCGCGCGCCGTGGGCCGGGACCTGCGCCGCCGCTACGGCGAGGACTACCGAATCGTCCGGGCCGAATCCGGGCCCGACGCCCTGGCGACGCTGCACGAACTCAAGCTGCGCGGCGAGACCGTGGCGGTGTTCGTCGCGGACTACCGGATGCCGCAGATGAGCGGCATCGAGTTCCTCGAGGAGGCGATGGACCTCTACCCGATGGCGCGGCGGGTGCTGCTGACCGCCTACGCCGACACCCACGCCGCCATCGACGCCATCAACGTCGTCGACCTCGACCACTACCTGCTCAAGCCGTGGGATCCGCCCGAGGAGAAGCTCTACCCCGTCATCGACGGGCTGCTGGAGGCGTGGCGCGCGACCGGCGAGCGCGCGATTCCGCACACCAAGGTCGTCGGCCATCCCTGGAACGCGCGCTCCTCGCAGGTGCGCGAGTTCCTGAGCCGCAACCGGCTGCACTACACCTGGTTCCGCGCCGACGAACCGCGCGGCGGTCAGCTTCTCGACGCGGCCGGCCTGGACGGGATGACGCTTCCGGTGGTGATCACCGAGGGCGGCCAGACCCTGGTCGACCCGCCCGACGCCGAGCTGGCGGCCACGCTGGGCCTGACCACCACCCCGGCCGGCGACTTCTACGACCTGGTCGTCATCGGCGGCGGCCCGGCCGGTCTGGCCGCGGCGGTCTACGGCGCCTCGGAGGGACTCGACACGGTGCTCATCGAGCGGACCGCGACGGGCGGTCAGGCCGGTCAGAGCTCCCGGATCGAGAACTACCTCGGGTTTCCCGACGGACTGTCCGGCGCGCAGCTGGCCGAACGGGCGCGCCGGCAGGCGGAGAAGTTCTCGGCCGAGCTGATCACCGCCGCCGAGGTGGTCGGGCTGCAGATCGACGGCAACGCGCGGACCGTCCTGCTGTCCGACGGCCGGTCGATCGGGACCCGCGCGGTGATCCTGGCGATGGGCGTGGAGTACCGGCAACTGGCCGCCGCGGGCTGCGCCGAGCTGAGCGGCGCCGGCGTGTACTACGGCGCGACGGCGTCGGTGGCCGCCGAGTGCGACGGTGACGAGGTTTACGTGATCGGGGGCGCCAACTCGGCCGGCCAGGCCGCGATGAACCTGTCCCGGTACGCCAAGAAGGTGACGATCGTCAGCCGGCGGGCACTGGAGGACTCGATGTCGCACTATCTGATCGAGCAGATCCGGGCGACGGAGAACATCGCCGAGCTGCCCGACACCGTGGTGCACGCCGCGGCCGGCGACGGGCATCTGGAGGGCATCACCCTGCAGAACACCCGCACCGGCGAGCGCACCGACGTCGACTGCGGGCGGATGTTCGTCTTCATCGGCGCGGAGCCGCGCACCAACTGGCTCGACGGCATCGTGGCGCGCGACGACCACGGTTTCATCCTGGCCGGACCCGACCTCCGGAGCGATGCGGACGTCTCAGTGGGCTGGACCCTGGACCGCCCGCCGCATCACCTGGAAACAAGTGTGCCGGGTGTGTTCGTTGCAGGGGACGTGCGCGCCGAATCCGCCAAACGGGTGGCCGCCGCCGTCGGCGAGGGCTCGATGGCGGTGATGTTCGTGCACCGGTACCTGGCCGAGGCCTGAGCGGCCCGAGAAGGGAGACACCATGGGCGAGGCGTGCCTGCCGTCCGAGCTGCGAACCCTGTTCCTGTTCCAGGACCTGACCGACGAGCAGTTGGCCAAGCTGTGCGCCAACGGCCGAATCGCCCACTACGAGCCCGGGCCGATCTGCCTCGAGGGCGACCCGGCGACCTGTTTCTACGTGCTGATCGACGGCGAGCTGGTGATGTCCAAGCGGTCCGGCGGAGTGGACATCGAGACGGTGCGCACCGCGCAGCCCGGGGTGTACTGCGGGGCGTGGAGCGCGTTCGTCGACGGGGTGCCGCAGGTGTACGAGTCGTCGGTGCGGGCGACGGTGCCGTCGCGGTTCTTCGTGCTCGACGCCGCCGAGTTCGGCCGCTTCGTCAAGGGTGAGTTCCCGATGGCCGTGCATCTGCTCGACGGGCTGAAGGTGGGCGGGCTGCGGCAGCGCAAGATCATCGACCAGCGCGAGAAGCTGCTGGCGCTGGGAACCATCACCGCCGGGCTGACCCATCAGCTGAACAACCCGGCGGCGGCGAACGCCCGCGCGGTCGCCGATCTGCGCGAGGGCGTGGGCCGGATGCGGCACAAACTGGCGATGCTGGCCGACGGGCAGTTCAGTCCCGAGGCGCTGCGCGCCCTGGTCGGCATCCAGGAGGAGGTCGCCGAGCAGGTCGCGAAGTCGCAGAAGCTGGAGCTGTCGGCGCTGGAGACGTCGGACCGCGAGGAGCAGATCGGGGATTGGCTCGAGGCGCACGGCATCTCGCTGGCGTGGGAGTACGCGCCGACGTTCGTCGAGGCCGGCCTGGATGTCGACTGGCTGGAGCGGGTGGCGGCCTCGGTCGAATCGGTGGACTGCTCCGCCTCGCTGCAGGGCGCGGTCGGCTGGCTGAAGTACACCATCGACGCCGAGCTGATGATGAACCAGATCGCCGAAGCCAGCCAACGCATTTCGGCGCTGCTGGCCGGCGCCAAGCAGTACTCCCAGATGGATCGTGCGCCGTATCAGAGCGCCAACCTGCGCGACCTGCTCAAGAGCACCCTGATGATGTTCGGCGACAAGGTCGGTCCCGACCGGCCGATCAAGAAGGTCTGGGAGTACGACGCAGCCATTCCCGAAATACTCTGCTACCCAGGCGATCTCAACCAGGTCTGGACCAACGTCATCGAGAACGCGATCCAGGCGATCCAGTCCGGCGGCGGCACCGGCACGCTGACCATCCGCTCGACCCTGGAGGGCGGCCGCTCCGACTCGGACCAGCCGATGGTGCGCGTCGAGATCGGCGACGACGGCCCCGGCATCCCGGAGGACATCGCGGACCGGATCTTCACTCCGTTCTTCACCACCAAACCGTTCGGGCAGGGCACCGGACTCGGCCTGGACCTGGCGTGGCGCATCGTCGTCGAGAAGCACCATGGCGAGCTGCGCGTCGAATCACGGCCCGGCGACACGCGTTTCATCATCCTGCTGCCGTTGCAGGCACCGGGACCCATTCAGACGGAAGGGACACCATGACCCAGGACTCGATCCACGTGCCACTCAAACCCGACCTGGGCCGGTTCGGGGTGTGGACCGGAGGGCCGGTCACCCCGGAGCAGGCCGCGCAGATCGAGGGCCTGGGCTACGGCGCGGTCTGGGTCGGGGGTTCGCCGGCGGCCGGCCTGGAGTTCGCCGAGCCGATTCTGGCCGCGACCGAACGGCTGCAGTTGGCCACCGGGATCGTCAACATCTGGACCGCGCCCGCCGACGAGGTCGCCGCGTCGTACCACCGGATCGAAAAGGCTTATCCGGGAAGGTTTCTGCTCGGCATCGGCGTCGGCCACCCCGAACACACCCAGGAGTACGTCAAGCCGTACGAGGCCCTGACCTCCTATCTCGACGCGCTCGACGCGGCATCGGTGCCGACCAGTCGCCGGGTGATCGCCGCGCTGGGGCCGCGCGTGCTGACCCTGGCCCGGGACCGCAGCGCCGGGGCACACCCGTACCTGACGACACCCGAGCACACCGCGCGGGCCCGCGAACTCGTCGGCAACTCGGTGTTCCTGGCGCCCGAGCACAAGGCGGTGCTCACCCGGGACGCGGCGCAGGCCCGGGACATCGGCCGCAAGACCGTCGACTTCTATCTGGATCTGAGCAACTACGTGAACAACTGGCGGCGGCTGGGATTCACCGCCGAGGACGTCGCGCGGCCGGGCAGCGACACGCTGATCGACGCCCTGGTGGCGCACGGTACGCCGGAGATGATCGCGGCGCGGCTGACCGAGCATCTCGATGCCGGCGCCGATCACGTCGCCATCCAGGTGCTCGGACGGCGCGCCGACCTGCTGCCCACGCTGACCGAGTTGGCCGGGCCCCTCGGGCTCGGCTGACCGCGGCCTTGCGTGCGCCTCCCCGCAGTTACTAGGATATCCAAGTAATTCGGATCACCGCACGCCGCGAGGCTTGCCGAAAGGCCTTCCCCATGAGTTCCAAAAGCACATCCATTCAGCATTTCGTCGACGGCCGGCGCAGCAATTTGTCGTCCACCCGGACCGCCGACGTCCTCAACCCCAGCACCGGCCAGGTGCAGGCGCAGGTCTTGATGGCGTCGGCCGCCGACGTCGACACCGTCGTGGCCTGCGCTGTCGAAGCGCAGAAGGAATGGGCGGCCTGGAACCCACAGCGCCGCGCCCGCGTCATGATGAAGTTCATCGAACTGGTCAACGCCAACGTCGAAGAGTTGGCGGAACTCCTCTCCCTCGAGCACGGCAAGACCGTCGCCGACTCCAAGGGCGACATCCAGCGCGGCATCGAGGTGATCGAGTTCGCGATCGGCATCCCGCACCTGCTCAAGGGTGAGTTCACCGAGGGCGCCGGCTCCGGCATCGACGTGTACTCGATCCGCCAGCCCCTCGGCGTGGTCGCCGGGATCACCCCGTTCAACTTCCCGGCGATGATCCCGCTGTGGAAGGCCGGTCCGGCGCTGGCATGCGGAAACGCCTTCGTGCTCAAGCCTTCTGAGCGCGACCCGTCGGTACCGGTCCGCCTCGCCGAACTCTTCCTCGAAGCCGGCCTGCCGCCCGGCGTGTTCCAGGTGGTGCACGGCGACAAGGAAGCGGTCGACGCGCTGCTCACCCACCCCGACATCAAGGCGGTCGGCTTCGTCGGCAGCTCCGATATCGCGCAGTACATCTATTCGACGGCCGCGGCCCACGGCAAGCGCTCGCAGTGCTTCGGCGGCGCCAAGAACCACATGATCGTGATGCCCGACGCCGACCTCGACCAGGCCGTCGACGCGTTGATCGGCGCGGGCTACGGCAGTGCCGGTGAGCGCTGCATGGCGATCAGCGTCGCGGTGCCAGTCGGCGAGGAGACCGCAAACCGGTTGCGCGCCAGGCTCATCGAGCGGATCAACCAGCTGCGGGTGGGCCACAGCCTGGATCCCAAGGCTGATTACGGGCCGCTGGTCACCGGTGCGGCCCTGCAGCGTGTCCGCGACTACATCGACGCCGGCGTGGCCGCCGGAGCCGAGATCGTCATCGACGGTCGTGAAAAGGGCAGCGACGAACTGACTTTCGACGACAACAGCCTCGAGGGCGGCTTCTTCATCGGGCCCACCCTGTTCGACCACGTCACCACCGACATGTCGATTTACACCGACGAGATCTTCGGCCCGGTGCTGTGCATCGTGCGGGCCCACGATTACGAAGAGGCCCTTCGGCTTCCGAGCGAGCACGAGTACGGCAACGGTGTGGCGATCTTCACCCGCGACGGCGACGCCGCGCGCGACTTCGTCTCCCGCGTGCAGGTCGGCATGGTCGGCGTCAACGTGCCGATCCCGGTTCCGGTGTCCTACCACACCTTCGGCGGCTGGAAGCGCTCCGGCTTCGGCGACCTCAATCAGCATGGGCCGCACTCGATCCTGTTCTACACCAAGACCAAGACCGTCACCGAGCGGTGGCCTTCGGGCATCAAGGACGGCGCCGAGTTCGTCATCCCGACGATGAAGTGAACTGAAGTATCCGAATGCCCGCTCACCGAGGAGGCCTAGAGATCGCCCACCGAGTGGCGGAGCGTCCGCAGCACGTCGGTCAGCTCGGCGGCCTCCTCGGGCGAGAGGTCGGGGAGCGCGAACCTGGCCCGGTTCAGGGCGTCGGTCGCCTCCTCGACGACCCGGCGGCCCTCACCGGTGATCTTCGCGAGGACGACCCGGCGGTCCTCGGGGGACGGCGAGCGGGTCACCAGCCCGCGCCGCTCCAGCCGGGTGATCACGCTCGTGACAGAGGTCGGATGCACCATCAGGCGGCTGCCCATCTTCCCCATCGGAAGCTCGCCGGAGCGGGAGAATGCGAGCAGCCGGAGCGCCTCGAAGGCGGCGAAGGTCAAGCCGTGGGGCTTGAGGATCGCCTCGATCCGGCTGAGGACCAACTGCTGGACCCGCATCACCGAGGTCACAGCCGCCATGTGGTCGGCATGGCCGGGCCAGCGGGCCTGCCATTGGCGGTAGGCCTCGGCCAGCGGATCGGCGCTCATCGGGAACACCGTAGCGATGGTTGACGGAGCGGCCTCATGGGAAATACTTTAACTTCAAATAATTGGACTTCAAAGCACTCTGGGAGAGCGATGGAACTGCACAAGCCGGTCAACCCGGTGCGGTTCGTGACGGCCGCTTCGCTGTTCGACGGGCACGATGCCGCGATCAACATCATGCGGCGGATTCTGCAGGCCCAAGGGGCCGAGGTGATCCATCTCGGCCACGACCGGTCGGTGCGCGAGGTCGTCGCGGCGGTGGTGGAGGAGGACGCCCAGGGCGTCGCAATCAGCTCCTACCAGGGCGGGCATATCGAGTACTTCGAGTTCCTGGCCACCGCGCTCGCCGACGCGGGGGCCGGTGACGTGAAGATCTTCGGCGGCGGGGGCGGCGTGATCGTCCCGGCCGAGATCGAACGGCTGGCCGCCGCGGGTGTCAAGATCTTCTCCCCCGAGGACGGCCAGCGCCTCGGCCTGCCCGGCATGATCAACGAACTGGTGGCCGCCTGCGACGTCGACCTGAGCATGTACCCGGCGAGCCCCGAGGCGGTGCTCTCGGGCGACCGCCACGCGCTGGCCCGCACCTTCACCTGCCTTCAGGCTGCCAAGCCCCTCGACCCGGCGATCCGCACCGGCCGGCGCGTACCCGTCCTGGGCATCACCGGGACAGGTGGGTCCGGCAAGTCTTCGCTCACCGACGAACTCGTCCGGCGGCTCCGCGTCGACCAGCAGGACAAGACGCGCGTCACCGTCCTCGCCGTGGACCCGACCCGCCGCCGCGGTGGTGGCGCGCTGCTCGGCGACCGCATCCGGATGAACTCCCTCGACGGTGACCGCATCTTCTTCCGCTCGCTCGCCACGCGCGGCTCCCACGAGCTGCCCGAGAACATCGGTGAGATCATCGCCGCGGCCAAGGCCGTCTCGGATCTGGTGATCCTCGAGACTCCCGGCATCGGGCAGGGCGACACCGCGATCGTCCCGCTGGTCGACGTCTCGTTGTATGTGATGACGCCCGAGTTCGGGGCGCCCTCCCAGCTCGAGAAGATCGACATGCTCGACTTCGCCGACGTCGTCGCGATCAACAAGTTCGAGCGTCGCGGCGCGCAGGACGCCCTGCGCGACGTCTCCCGCCAGCTCATCCGCAACCGCGAGGACTTCAGCGCGCGGCCCGAGGACATGCCCGTCTACGGCACCAGCGCCGCGACCTTCGACGACGACGGCGTCACCGCCCTGTACCAGCACCTGATGGGGCTGCTCGCCGAGCACGGCCTGTCGCTGGAGCCCGGCACGCTGCCGAAGGTCTCCGTCCGGTCGTCCACCAAGACGGCCCAGATCGTCCCACCCGCACGGATCCGCTACCTCGCCGAGATCTCCGAGACGGTCCGCGGCTACCACGCGCAGACCGTCCGGTCAGCGGCCGCCGCGCGGCGGATCCAGCACCTGACCACCGCGCAGCGCGAGCTGGCCGCGCCGGGCCCGATCGACACGCTCGTCGAGGACGCCCGCGCCGCCCTGCCGGCCGCGGACGCGGCCCTGCTCGACGAGTGGCCCGCGACCGTGGCGGCCTACTCCGGCGACGAGCAGGTCGTGCGCATCCGCGACCGCGAGATCCGGACGGACCTGACCCGGGAGTCCCTGTCGGGCAACCGGATTCGCCGTGTCGCGCTGCCGCGCTATGAGGACCACGGGGAACTGCTCCGGTTCCTTCGCGCCGAGAACCTGCCGGGCCGCTTCCCGTTCACCGCCGGGGTCTTCCCCTTCAAGCGCGACGGCGAAGACCCCGCCCGGATGTTCGCCGGCGAGGGCGACGCGTTCCGCACCAACCGCCGCTTCAAGCTGCTGTCGGCCGACGCCCCGGCGACCCGGCTGTCCACGGCGTTCGACTCGGTCACCCTGTACGGACGCGACCCGGGCGACAGCCCCGACGTCTACGGCAAGGTCGGGACGTCCGGCGTGTCGATCGCGACCCTGGATGACATGAAGGCCCTGTACGACGGCTTCGACCTGGCCTCGCCGACCACGTCGGTGTCCATGACGATCAACGGGCCCGCGCCGACGATCCTCGCGTTCTTCCTCAACACCGCGATCGACCAGGGCGTCGCGAAATTCCAGGAGGAGAACGGACGGGCCCCCGACGAGGCCGAGGCCGAGGAGATCCGCGTCCGCACGCTCCAGACCGTCCGGGGAACGGTGCAGGCCGACATCCTCAAGGAGGACCAGGGGCAGAACACCTGCATCTTCTCCACCGAGTTCAGCCTGCGGATGATGGGCGACATCCAGGAATGGTTCATCGAACGCGGAGTGCGGAACTTCTATTCGGTCTCGATCTCCGGCTACCACATCGCGGAGGCCGGAGCCAACCCCGTCAGCCAGCTCGCCTTCACGCTCGCCAACGGCTTCACCTACGTCGAGACTTACCTGGCCCGCGGCATGGACGTCGACGACTTCGCGCCCAACCTGTCGTTCTTCTTCTCCAACGGCATGGACCCGGAGTACACCGTCCTCGGCAGGGTCGCGCGCCGCATCTGGGCGGTCGCGATGCGGGACCGGTACGGGGCGAACGAACGCTCCCAGAAGCTGAAGTACCACATCCAGACCTCGGGCCGGTCGCTGCATGCCCAGGAGATGCAGTTCAACGACATCAGGACGACGCTGCAGGCACTGATCGCGCTCTACGACAACTGCAACAGCCTCCACACCAACGCCTATGACGAGGCGGTCACCACCCCGACCGACGAGTCGGTGCGGCGCGCCCTGGCGATCCAGCTGATCATCAACCGCGAGTGGGGGCTCGCGATGAACGAGAACCCGCTGCAGGGCGCGTTCATCATCGACGAGCTCACGGATCTGGTCGAGGAGGCCGTCCTGGCCGAGTTCGAGCGGATCAGCGAGCGTGGCGGCGTGCTCGGGGCGATGGAGACCGGCTACCAGCGGGGTCGGATCCAGGACGAGTCGATGCTGTACGAGCAGCGCAAGCACGACGGGAGCCTGCCGATCGTCGGGGTCAACACGTTCCGGAGCCCCCATGACGAGGAAGCCCACGGGCCCATCGAACTGGCCCGCGCGACCGAGGCCGAGAAGCGCTCGCAGCTGGAGCGCGTCCGGTCGTTCCAGGACGCGCACCGCGGTGAGGCCGAGGCCGCCCTGCGGCTGCTGAAGGACACCGTCCGCGGCGGCGGCAACGTGTTCGCGGTCCTCATGGACGCCGCGCGGGTCTGCTCGCTTCAGCAGGTCACCGAGGCGTTCTTCGAGGTGGGCGGCCAGTACCGGCGCAACATCTGACATGACCGACGTCGCAGTCCTGGGGTTGGGTCACATGGGTGGACCGATGGCCGCCAACCTCGTCGCGGCCGGGCACACCGTGCGCGGGTTCGACCCGGTGCCCGCGGCGGCCGAAGCGGCAAAGGCCAACGGCGCCAACATCTTCGGCAGCGGCGCCGAAGCGGTCACCGACGCCGACGTGGTGATCACCTCGCTGCCCAACGGTGCGATCGTCAAGGCCTGCTACGACGAGGTGCTGCCCGCGGCCACGGCGGGCGCGCTGTTCATCGACACCTCGACGATCTCGGTCGCGGACGCCCGCGATATCCATGAGCAGGCCACCGAGGGCGGATTCGCACAGCTGGACGCCCCGGTGTCCGGAGGCGTCAAGGGCGCCGTCGCGGGCACGCTGGCATTCATGATCGGCGGCACCGACGAGGCCGTCGACGCCGCCCGGCCGATCCTGGAACCGTTGGCGGGCAAGATCATTCACTGCGGGGCTTCCGGCACCGGCCAAGCGGCCAAGCTCTGCAACAACATGGTGCTGGCGGTCCAGCAGATCGCGATCGGTGAGGCGTTCGTGCTGGCCGAAAAGCTGGGACTGTCCGCGCAGGCGCTGTTCGACGTCATCACCGGCGCCACCGGGAACTGCTGGGCCGTCCATACGAATTGCCCTGTGCCCGGCCCGGTTCCGGCATCGCCGGCCAGCAACGACTTCACGCCGGGCTTCGCCACCGCGCTGATGAACAAGGACCTCGGCCTGGCGATGGCCGCCGTGGAGTCGACGGGCGCGGCGGCGCCGCTCGGCTCGCACGCCGCGCGGATCTACGCGGATTTCGCCGAGGAGAACGCGGGTCTGGACTTCAGTGCGGTGATCACCACGTTGCGGAGGTGAGCGAGTCGGTGTCCGGCCCGCCGCCGGCCGGCTGTCGGCGTCGGCGCCCGGACCGGTCCCCGACCACGACCGGCGCGGCGAACGCGGTGAGCGTGAGCGCGGCGCCGGACCCGGCGACCGCGGCGGCCAGCCACCGGCGGTCGGCCACTCGCCGGTCGCATTCGCCGGCGTAGTCGCTGACCACGAACTGTGCGCCGACCAGCAGGTGCTGCTGCCGGTTGAAGGCGTCCTCCTGCCGCGCGGCGGCCGGGTCGCCGTGCCAGCCCGTGCCGCAGACGATGGGTTCACCGCGACGGTCGGCGACGTGCAGGGCCAGCGGGAGCGTCAGCGACACCATCGCCCCCAGGACAGCGGCCAGCCCGGCGAGCGCGGCGAACCAGCGCACCAGCAACGCGACACCTCCCGGTCGATCCGGGGAAAGATGCTAACCGCCGGAAAACCTCTCCAGCGGGCCGTTTACCGCATCGGTGTCACTGTGTTATCCGGGCTTCCTCAGACGTCGCCGGACGCGCGGCGCAGCGCCTCACAGATTGCGTTGCAGCAGAACGTCTCCGGTGTCGGCCGACACCACCTGCACCGCGGCGATCTCGTCGATGGGCATCGAGGTGCTGCCGCTGGTCTGCGCGGTCTCCCCGGCCCGCGCCTTCCAGGTGCCCAGCTGGACGTGGCTGCCGTCGCGCCCGACGGCGACCATCGCCAGCTTGTCCGCGACATCGCTGCCCGCCGCGGCCTGTGCACCATCGCCGTCGCCCTCGGTCTCCGAATAGGTGCATGTCATGGCGATGTCGGTGCCCCAGTCGTGGCGGGTCATCGTGAACGACGCGGCGAACTCGGAGGCCCCTTCCGCATCCGGCACGGGAGCCATCGTCATCGCGCTGACGGTCGCGCGCGGCACCAGCGTCGGATCGAGCACACCGGGACGGGTCGCGACGAACACCCCCACCGCCATCACGACGGCCGCGACCACCATCGCCGTCGCCGCAGCCCAGCGAGCGCGCCGCCGGCGCCAGTCGACCTTCGCCAGGAGTTCACCGAGCACTTCGGGGCGCAGCGGCGGCACGTCCGAGACCGCGGCCGTATCGTGCTTGAGCTCGTCGTCCAGCAACGCCAGCAGGGCCGGCATACCGCTGAGGTCGGCCACCGCCGACCGGCAGCGCTCGCACCCGTTCAGGTGGGATTCGTATTCGCGGCGCTCGGTGCTCGACAGCGCCCCCAGAACATAGGAGGCGTCCCACGTCTCATACATGTCGATGGTCATCGCGTCACCCCCATTTCCTGCAGCGTCAGGCGCAGCGCCCGGACCGCGTAGTGCAGCCGGGACTTCACCGTCCCCTCCGCGATGCCCAGGTCCTCGGCGATCTGGGCGGTCGTCCACCCGAGATAGTAGGCCCGCCGGATCACGGCGTGATGGTCGGCGGACAGCTGGGCCAGCGCATCGCCGACCAGCAGCCGGTCCAGCGCCGTGTTCACCTCGTCGGCCCCGGCCCGCTCGAATTCGTCCACCGAGTCGCGGGTGGACTCGCGCCGGAACCGGGGGCTGCGCCGCTCGTCGATGACCATGTTGCGCGCGACGGTGAACAGCCAGGCCCGGGCCGAGCGCTCGGCGTCGGCCGTGACCTCGGGGTGCTGCCAGGCCCGCAGCAGGGTCTCCTGCACCACGTCCTCGGCCCGGGTCCGGTCGCCGGTCAACCGGACCGCGTAGCGCCACAACGCGGCGGCGTGCTCGTCGTAGAGCACCTTCATCAGCGTCGTCTCGGCGTTGTTCGAATCCTGCATCAGCGGCCTCCGCCGGTGATACGAGCCGGATGGTCGATCGGTTCAGTCTGCCAGCGTCAGAATGCGCGGTCCATCGTCGGTGGCGGCCACCGTGTGCTCCCAGTGCGCGGCGCGGGACCCGTCGGTGGTGACCACCGTCCACTCGTCGTCGAGGACGCGGGTCTTGACGGTGCCCAGCGTCAGCATCGGTTCGATCGCCAGCACCGATCCGGCGGCCAGCACCGGCCCGCGGCCGGGTGCGCCCTCGTTGGCCAGGAACGGCTCCATGTGCATCTGCCGGCCGATGCCGTGCCCGCCGTAGCCCTCGACGATGCCGAACCGCCGGCCGTGCCGCTGCTCGGCGGCCCGGGTGCCCAGTTCGATGGCGTGCGAGACGTCGGTGAGCCGGTTGCCGGGCACCATGGCCGCGATTCCGGCCTCCATGGACTCCCGGGTGGCCGCCGACAGCGCCTCGTCGACCGGGATCAGTTCGCCGATCCCGAAGGTGATGGCCGCGTCGCCGTGCCAGCCCTCGACGACGGCGCCGCAGTCGATCGACACCAGGTCGCCGAATGCCAGGACTTCGCCGGGCGACGGGATGCCGTGCACGACCCGGTCGTTGACCGAGGAGCAGATCGAGGCGGGATACCCGTGGTAGCCGAGGAAGGACGGGGTCCCCCTACCCTCGCGGATGACGGTCTCGGCGACCTCGTCGAGCCGTTTCGTCGAAACCCCGGGTGCGGCGGCGTCACGGACGGCCTGCAGTGCCCGGGCGACCAGCGCCCCCGCGACGGCCATCGCGTCGAGCTCGGCCGCGGTGCGCTGGGCGACCACCTTGCGATTTCGCCGGCCGGGCAGCGAGACCATGGCTAGCGGCCGAGGGCCCGCAGCGCGCGGGCGAAGACCTCGTCGACGGCGCCCACCGCGTCGACGGTCTTCAGACCGTCGGCGTAGTAGTCCAGCAGCGGGGCCGTCTCGGCCTGGTAGACCTTCATCCGGTTGCGGATGACGTCCTCGGTGTCGTCGGCGCGGCCGCGGCCCTTGAGCCGCTCGACCAGTTCGTCGTCGGGAACGCGGAACTCGATCACCGCGTCCAGTTTCACGCCCCGCCGGGCCAGCATCTCGTCGAGCGCCTTGGCCTGCTCCACCGACCGCGGGAAGCCGTCCAGGATGAAGCCCTCGGCCGCGTCCGCGGCGTCGAGCCGATCGTCGACCAGGGCGTTGGTCAGCGTGGCCGGGACCAGGTCGCCGGCGTCGAGGTATCGCTTGGCTTCCACGCCCAGCTCGGTGCCGGCGCTGATGTTGGACCGGAACAGGTCACCGGTCGAGATCTGCGGAACGCCGAGCTTGTCGGCCAGCTGCACCGCCTGCGTGCCCTTGCCTGCCCCCGGCGGTCCGAGCAAAACGATTCTCACCTGAGGAACCCTTCGTAGTTGCGCTGCATCAGCTGGCTCTCGATCTGTTTCACGGTGTCCAAACCGACACCGATCATGATCAGCACGGCCGTGCCGCCGAAGGGCAGGTTCTGGACGCCCCCGCTGTTGCCCATCTCGAGGAACAGGTTGGGCAGCACCGCGATCACGCCGAGGTAGATCGACCCGGGCAGCGTAATACGGCTCAGGACATAGCGCAGGTAGTCGGCGGTGGGCTTGCCCGGCCGGATACCGGGGATGAAGCCGCCGAACTTCTTCATCTCGTCGGCCCGCTCGTCGGGGTTGAACGTGATGGAGACGTAGAAGTAGGTGAAGAAGATGATCATCGCGAAATAGATCGCGATGTACGTCGGGTCCGCCGGGTTGGTCAGGTGCTCGGCGACGAACTTCTCCCACCAGCCGTTGCCCGGCTCGGTCTTGTTCATCTGGATCAGCTGCGTGATCACGTGCGGGATGGTCAGCAGCGACAGCGCGAAGATGACCGGGATGACGCCGGCCTGGTTGACCTTCAACGGCAGGTAGGTCGACGTTCCGCCGTACATCCGCCGGCCCACCATGCGCTTGGCGTACTGGACCGGGATGCGGCGCTGGCCCTGCTCGACGAACACCACGCCGACGATGATCAGCAGGGCGGCCAGGCACACCAGGGCGAAGATCATGCCGCCCCGGCTGTCCAGGATCGACTTGCCCTCCGACGGGATGCGCGCCGCGATGCCGGCGAAGATCAGCAGGGACATGCCGTTGCCGATGCCGCGCTCGGTGATCAGCTCGCCCATCCACATCACCAGCGCCGCCCCGGCGGTCATCACCAGGACGATGACGATCAGCGCGAAGATGCTGCTGTCCTGGAGGATGTCCAGCGTGCAGTTCTTGAGCAGTACGCCGTTGGCGGCCATCGCGACGATGCCGGTGGCCTGCAGCATCGCCAGCGCGATCGCCAGGTAGCGGGTGTACTGCGTCATTTTGGCTTGCCCCGCTTGTCCCTCCTTGCGGAGCTGCTCGAAGCGCGGGATGACCACGCCGAGGAGCTGGACGATGATGCTCGCCGTGATGTACGGCATGATGCCGACCGCGAACACCGCGAGCTGCAGCAGCGCGCCGCCGGACAGCAGGTTGATCAGGCCGTAGAACTGCCCCGAGTCACTGCCCATCACCTGCTGGATGCACTGGTTGACGTTGTGGTAGTTCACCCCGGGCGACGGCAGCGTGGCGCCGGCCCGGTAGAGGATCACGAGGCCGAGCGTGAACAGGATCTTGCGCCTGAGATCGGGTGTCCGCAGCGACGAGATGAAAGCCGAGAGCACTCTTCCTCCTGCGCGACCGAGTGCCGACCGCGACGTGTGTTTGCGTGGTTGACGCGCGCACCCCGGACCCTGCCGGCCGCGCGCCGAAATCAGTCTACGAGACTAACAGTTGAGCCCGGCCGGACCCGCATCCGCGGTCGGGCGGCGGGCGTTCACAGCGGGCGTTCAGGCGACGCGGCGTATGCTTAGGCCATCTCATTATGAGAGCTAACTAATTCGGAGGAATCATGCCCCGCACCGATGACGACACCTGGGACCTCGCGTCCAGCGTCGGGGCCACCGCGACGATGGTGGCCGCCGCCCGGGCGCTGGCCAGTCGTGACCCCGACCCCCTCATCGTCGACCCGTATGCGGCCGGGCTGGTGCGCGAGGTCGGCATCGACTTCTTCACCGCGCTGGTCGACGGGCATATCCCGGACGGCGGCGCGGACGGCATCCGGCAGATGGCCGAGATGATGGCCGTCCGCACCCGGTACTTCGACGACTTCTTCACCGACGCTGCCCAGGCCGGCATCCGGCAGGCGGTGATCCTGGCCTCCGGACTGGACACCCGCGCCTACCGGCTGGACTGGGCGGCCGGCACCACGGTCTTCGAGATCGACCAGCCCCAGGTGATCGGCGCCAAGGCCGCGGCGATGGCCAAGCTCGGCGCCGCCCCGACCGCCGGCCTGCGCAACGTGGCGGTCGATCTTCGGGACGACTGGCCGGAGGCGTTGCGCGACAGCGGGTTCGACGTCACCCGGCCGTCCGCCTGGAGCGCCGAGGGACTGCTGATGTACCTGCCGCCCGATGCGCAGGACCGGTTGTTCGACAACATCACCGAGTTGTCGGCGCCGGGCAGCCGCATCGCCACGGAGTTCCACGGCGGCGACTACGGCGCCAGCCTGGCCGCCCGCGCCAAGGACATCGCGGGCGCCTGGCAGAGCCCGGACGGCGGTTTCGACGTCGACTTCACCGAGTTGTTCTACCCGGGTGAGCGCAACCACGTGGTGGACTACCTCGCCGAGCGCGGCTGGCGGGTCATCGTCCGCGACCGTCTCGACGTGTTCGCCGACTACGGCCGGCCCTGGCCGTTCCAGGACGGGATGACGCCGCTGCAGAACTCGATGTCGGTCACCGCGATCCGGGACTAGGGGCAACGCCACGCCATGGACTACCTGCGTGAAAGTGGTTGGCGGGTAACGGGTTCACCACGGGCCGAGCTGTTCCGGCGCTACGGCCTGCACGAGCCGGCGGACGTCGAGGCGGGGTTCCTCGGGAGATCGTCTACGTCAGCGCGACCCGCTAGAACCGCCACTCCCCCAGCCAGAGCGCGTTGACACCCGTCAGCTGACGCTGCGCCCGATCCAGCAGGCTTGCCACCGACCCGGCCAGGACCGAGCCCACCGCGTCCGGCAGCGATGCGGCCGCGGGTTGCGACGACGCCCTGTGCCGCAGCCGATTTCGCAGCCCGGAGCCCGGATAGCCGACGATCTTGACCTTGTCGTCGGGGTCCAGCCCGGCCAGCACCTTGGCGCGCCGGATCGCCGTGCGCAGCCCGCCCAGCTCGTCGACCAGGCCGCGCTCGGCGGCGTCCGCGCCGGTCCAGACCCGGCCGCGGGCGATGGCGTCGACATCCTCGACGGTCATGCCGCGGCCGTCGGCGACGCGCTGCACGAAGTCGGTGTAGAACAGGTCGGCCTCGGCCTCGACCTGACTCTGCTGCTCCGCGGTGAACGGCGCATTGACCGACCAGGCGTCGGCGTTGGCGTTCGTCCGCACGGTGTCGGAGCCGACACCCAAGCGGTCCTTCAGGTTTCGGGCCACCAGCTTGCCGGTGACCACCCCGATGGACCCGGTGATGGTGCCGGGATTGGCGACGATGGCGTCGGCGGCCATGGACACGTAGTAGCCGCCGGAGGCCGCCACCGCACCCATGGACGCCACGATCGGCTTGCCGGCCGCCCGGGCCCGCGCGACCTCGCGCCAGATGGTCTCCGATCCCGTGACCGCGCCGCCCGGGCTGTCGACGCGCAGCACGATGGCGGTCACGTCGTCGGCGGCGGCGGCCTCGCGCAGCGCGGCGGCGATGGTGTCACCGCCGGCGCTCGAACCGCCGGGCGGCAGCACGCTGGGACCGCCGTGGCCGCTGACGATCGGGCCGTCCAGCGTCACCACCGCGATGGTCGGCCTGGCCTTGCGGCCCGGCACCTTGACCGCCGCCAGCTCCGGCCGGCGACTCCGCGCATACCGGGACAGAAACAGGCGCGGCGGCGCGTCATCGTCGTCGGGGTCCGAAAGGTCTTGCGCGCCCGTCAGTTCCGCGATCCGCAGGTACGCCTCGTCGCGGTAGCCGATCCGGTCCACCAGCCGGCCGGCCAGCGCGTCGTCGCGCAGCAGCGGCGCCCGGTCGGCCAGCGCGTCGACCGCGGCGGCGTCGATCCCGCGGGACTCGGCGACCGCGGCCCGCACCTGCGCGTGCAGGCTTTCCACCAGGGCGGTGTCGGCTTCGCGGTGCGCGTCGGTGTAGCTGTCCTGCGTGAAAAGGTTTGCCGCCGATTTGTATTCGCCGCGCGCGACGAACTGGGCTTCGATGCCGGCCTTGGCCAGGGCGTCGCGCAGGAACATGGCGTTGGTGGCGAATCCGATCAGCCCGACCGTGCCCGACGGCTGCATCCACACCTCGCCGAATGCCGAGGCGAGGTAGTACGACAGCGTGCCGGGGTAGCTCTCGGCCCACGCGAGTGACGGTTTGACCGCGGTGAAGGCGGCGACGGCCTCCCGCAACTCCTGGATCGGACCGGGCGGAGCGGCCGCGATCTGCACCCGCGCGATCAGGCCGGCCACCCGGTCGTCCTCGGCGGCGCGGTGAATGGCGCCGACCATCTGCCGAAGCGTCAAGGGCTTGGAGTGGCCGGTGGCGAAGGCCAGCGGGTCGAAGCCCGCGGTCTCCGGCGGCGCGTGGTGCAGATCGAGTTCGAGAATGCAGCCGTCGGGAATGCCGTTGTGGCGGGCGGTGTCGACGCGGCGGGCCGCGGCGCGCACATCGTCGAGGCCGGGAAGATTCGGCAGGAACGAGAACATCTGCCGAGCCTACCGATGCGGCGAGGTGCGCGAAACGCGCCATTACGTCGGTCTTGGGCGCGATACTTCCGCGATGGGTGTGACGTGGCGCTGAAAGTGACGGTATCGCCGGACCGGATCCACGGCGACGTCGACGAGGGCTTCGGCAGGGTCGCCGATGCGTTCCGGGCCAACTTCGCGATCCGCGGCGACGTCGGCGCGGCGCTCGCGGTCTACCGCGACGGCCGCAAGGTGGTCGACCTGTGGGGCGGTTACCGCGACGGCGTCACCCGGGCGCCGTGGCAGCGCGACAGCATGGTCAACATGTTCTCGACCACCAAAGGCATTGCCGCGCTGACGGTTGCGCACGCCGTGTCGCGCGACCTCTTCGACTACGACGCCGCGGTGGCCGACTACTGGCCGGAGTTCGGCAGTGCAGCGGGAGGCGCCAAAGCCGACGTGACGGTGCGACAACTACTGGCGCACCAGGCCGGGTTGTGCGCGCTCAAACCGGCGGCCACGCTGTGGGACGTCGCCGACCCCGCGCGGCTCTCGCCCATCCTGGCCGCGCAGCGCCCGGCATGGACGCCCGGCACCCGGCACGGCTACCACGCCATCACGCTCGGTTGGTATCAGTCCGAACTCATCCGCCGCACCGACCCGGCCGGCCGTACCCTGGGCCGCTATCTCGCCGAGGAGATCGCCGGACCGCTGGGCCTCGACCTGCACATCGGCCTGCCGACGGGCATCGACCGGGATCGCATCGCGACCCTGCACCACTGGAAGCGGTTCGAGGCACTGCTGCACATGAACGTCACGCCCCCGGGTCTCCTGATCGGCAGCTTCAACCCGTTCGGCATGCTGGCGCGCTCCGCCACGGCGCTGGCCGACGTCGACCTGTACGCGGGCGACTACAACCGCGACGATGTGCGCGCGGTGGAGATTCCGTCGGCCAACGGCATCGGCACCGCGCGGGCGGTCGCGCAACTGTACGGCAGCGCGGCGACCGGTGGCGCCGAATTGGGCCTTACCCCAACGGTTTTCGAGGCACTGACGGCGGCCGCGCGGAACCCGTCCGGTGGCGTCCGGGACAGGGTGCTGGGCGTCGACACGTCCTTTTCGCTGGGCATGTCCAAGCCGACCTCCGAGGTCGTCTTCGGCTCATCGGGCCGGGCATTCGGCACACCCGGCTTCGGCGGGTCATTCGGTTTCGCGGACCCGGACAGCGGCATCGGCTTCGGTTACGTGATGAACCGGCTGGGCTTCCACCTGGTCAGTGACCCCCGGGAACTGGCGGTGCGCCAGGCCCTGTTCCGCGATGTGCTGGGCGCCCGCCCGCAGACGTGAGAGCTACCGCCCGATGTAGGAGGCGTGCTCCGGGCAGTAGCTGAGCACCGCCGCCTTCAGCAGCCCGCCCGCCTTCGCCCGGGTCAGGCCCTTGCTCTGCAGGGTGGTCACGACGCCGCGCACCGCGGGCACCGGGTTGACGGCGCCGGCCAGGTTGGTGGTCAGCAGGTCGCAGATCTGATGGCCCAGCGCGGGCACGTCGGTGTCCGGCGTCGTCGGGATGCCGAGCGCGGTGACCGCGGCGCCGAACTGTTCGTCGGGGGTGTCGGCCGACGCAATCGGAGCCGCCACACCCGCACTGACGCAGGCCAAGGCGATCACCGCGGCAACCCGACGGTGGCGACGAGACATCGCTTCTCCTACCTTTTGCAGTCGCAGTCTAATCGCGCCCGAAAGTTCCGGCGTTACGCGCCGACGCGAAAGCCCCCGCCGGCGGGCGGGGGCTCAAGCGATGGAACGGTTTACAGCTCGGTGGCGGTGCCGCCGGCGGCGGTGATCGCCTCCCGGGCGCTGCCGCTGAACTTGTTGGCGGTGACATCGACCTTGACGGCCAGCTTGCCGTCGCCGAGCACCTTCACCAGGACGTTCTTGCGGACCAGGCCCTTGCCGACCAGGTCGTCGACGCCGATGGTGCCGCCCTGCGGGAAGGCCTTGGCGATGTCGCCGACGTTGACCACGGCGTACTCGGTGCGGAACCGGTTGCGGAAGCCCTTGAGCTTGGGCAGCCGCATGT
>CAZTAA010000066.1:0-22149 GCA_964611465.1 uncultured Mycobacterium sp.
CGGCCGTCGGCGGTGTCGGCGGCGCTGGTGGCGCCGGTTCGGCGACCGGAGCCGGTGGTACCGGCGGCACCGGTGGCGGTGCGGTCATTTCGGCCGATGGCGCCGGCAGTGTCGCTGACGGTTCGGCGACCGGCGGTGCCGGTGGTGCCGGCGGCGCCAATGGCGGTGCCGGCGGTAGCGGCGGCCTCGGCGGCGTGCAGGCGACGGGTGCGGACAGCTACGCCAGCGGCGCCGGTGTCGGTGGCGCCGGCGGTGCGGGCGTCAATGGTGGTGTCGGCGGCGCCGGCGGCGAGGGCATCACCAACGCCGACGTGAGCGGCCATGCCGAAGGCACCAGCACCGGCGGTGCCGGTGGCTCCGGGACCGGGGCCGGGAGCCTCGGCGGTGACGGCGGCGGTGCGTGGGTGCAGGCCGGTTACAGCGGCTCCTCCGGGGGCGTCTCGACGGGCTCCGCGACCGGCGGCGCCGGCGGCGCGGCCACCAACGGTGGCGCCGGTGGCGACGGCGGTTATGCGGTGGTGCTGTCGACGGGATCATCCAGCGCGGACGGCGATGCGACCGGTGGCGCAGGCGGGTCGGCAGACGTTGACGGTGTCTCCGGCGGTGACGGCGGTTCGGCCAACATCGCCGCGTTGACCGGGGCGACGATCACCGGCGGCACGGCCACCGGTGGTGCCGGTGGTGCGGGCAACGGCGGCGCTGGCGGTGCCGGTGGTGCGGGCTGGATCCAGGGCTATGACCCCGGCACGGACATCTCCGATGGCACCTCGGTCGGTGGCGCCGGTGGCGCCGGCGGCCTCAACGGCACCAACGGCGCGCTCGGCGGCGCCGGTGGCGCCGGCAATAACAGCACGTTCTGGCTGAACAACGGCCAGGTCTCCAGCGGTGACAGCAACTCCGGCGGTGCCGGTGGCGCAGGCGGCGCGGGCGGCGACGGCGTTGGCTCGGACGGCGGCGCCGGCGGTGCCGGCGGTATCGGTGGCGCGATCGGACTCGGCGTGGGCCACGGGGGTGCTGGCGGTGCCGGCGGTTCCGGCGGCACCAATGGCGGCGCAGGTGGCGCGGGCGGTGCCGGCGGCAACGCTTATGCCGCGCCCGGTAGTGGCACCGCGACCGGTGGCGCCGGCGGCGCCGGTGGAGCGGGTGGCGACGGTAATGACGGTGGTGCGGGTGCCGTTGGCGGCGCCGCCACGATCACCCTCGCCAACGGCGGCTCGGTCACGAGCAGCACGGCCCTCGGCGGTGCGGGCGGTGGCGGCGGTGCCGGTACCGGCACGTCGGCCGGTGGTGCCGGCGGTGCCGGTGGTGCGGCGAACGTGTCGGCGGATGGCGCCGGCAGCACCGCTTCCGGTGACGCGGTCGGTGGCGCCGGCGGTGACGGCGGAATCAATGGCGCTACCGGTGGTGCCGGTGGCAAGGGCGGCGTAGAAGCCGTCGATGCCAACAGTTCCGCCGTCGGCGCGGGCTACGGCGGCGACGGTGGCGATGGCAGCAACGGCGGTGCCGGCGGCGCCGGCGGCGAGGGCGTCACCAACGCCGACTCGGGCGGCCACGCCGACGGAACCAGCACCGGTGGCGATGGCGGAACGGCGACCGGGACCGGCAGCGCCGGTGGCGTCGGCGGTGACGCCTGGGTGCAGGCTTCCGGGGGCAGCGCATCCGGAGATGCCACCGGTGGCAATGGCGGTGCTGCCTCCAACGGCGGCACCGGTGGTGACGGCGCCTACGGCCTGGTCTTCTCGGTCGGATCCGCGGGCAGCTCGGACGGCACGGCCACGGGCGGCGACGGCGGTGACGCCAGTGCGGCCGGCGCGTCCGGCGGTGCCGGCGGTTCGGCCCAGGTGACCGGATTCAACGGTGTGACGACGTCCGGCACCGCCAAGGGCGGTCACGGCGGCGCCGGCAACGGTGGCGACGGCGGGGCCGGCAACCAGGGCTGGGTCGGGGTGTACGACTACGGCGGGCCGGCCGGAAGCACGGTCGCGAATGGTTCGGCGACCGGCGGCGACGGCGGTGACGGCGGTTACAACGACGCGGTGAACAACACCGTCGGCGGCAACGGTGGCATCGGCGGCCAGGCGCTGGTCGGCGCCGACGGCGGTGGCGCCGTCAGCGGCGCCACGGCGACCGCCGGCGCCGGTGGCACCGGCGGTGACGGTTCGGCAGCCGGCGACGGCGGCACCGGTGGTGCCGGCGGCTATGCCGAGCTGTGGGCCGGCGGTGTCGGCAGCCAGGCCGATGGCACGGTGACCGGTGGTGCCGGCGGCAACGCGGTCGGCACCGGTACCGGTGGTGCCGGCGGCAAGGGCTATGTGCTGGCCCAGGCCGGCGGCCATGCGTCTGCGACGGGTGCCGGCGCGGTCGGTGCTGCCGGCGGTGAAGGCAGCAACGGCGGTACCGGCGGCAAGGGCGGGGCCGGCACCATTTCGGCCACCGCGGCCGGCAGCACGGCCGGCGGAACCGCAACCGGCGGGATCGGCGGCACCGGCAACGGCGGCACGGGCGGTGCCGGCGGCGAAGGCAAGATCTCGGCCACCGCGGCCGGCGCCGACGCCAGTGGCACCGCGACCGGTGGCGCCGGTGGTGCCGGCAGCAACGGCGGCACCGGTGGCGCCGGGGCTCAGGGCGGCGTTTTCGCCCAGCGCACCGACAGCACCGCCTCCGGTACGGGTATCGGCGGAGCCGGTGGGTTCGGCGACGGAGCCGGCAGCACCGGCGGTAAGGGCGGCGGCGGCTGGATCCAGACCGGCTACTACGCCGGCGGGGCCGGCAGCAGTGCCAGCGGCTACGCCCTCGGCGGTGTCGGCGGCAACGCGACCACCGGCGGCACCGGCGGCGTCGGCGGCGCGTCGGTCGTGCTCGCCACCGGCGACAACTCCTCGGCCAGCGGCTCCACCTACGGCGGCGCCGGCGGTGCCGGCTCCAACGGCGGCAAGGGCGGCGCGGGAGCGCTCGGCCAGATCGTGACGATGGGTGCCGGAACCCTCCCCGGTGGTACCAGTGCCAGCGGCACGGCCACCGGTGGCGACGGCGGTAGCGGCACCGGCGCGGGCGTCACGGGCGGCAACGGCGGTCAAGCCGTGGTCAGTGTCGGAGCGTCCTCCGGTGCGGTCATCGATGCGAACGCCAGTGGAACCGTCACCGGTGGTGCCGGTGGCGCCGGCCAGAACGGCGTCAACGGCGGCGTCGGCGGCTCCGGCAAGATCACGGTCAAGGGTGTGGGTGACTCCGTCACCGGCAGCACCGCGACGGGCTCCGACAGCATTGCCAACTTCGGCGGCGGCACCGCGCAGATCAGCACCAACGGCGGCTCGGTCACCAACAGTTCGGCGGTCGCCGGCGCCGGCACCGCGGGTGCCGCCGGTGGCAACGCCAGCATCACTGTCACCGGGAACTCGATCCCGGGCACCGCCGTCAGCGGCACCCACGCCACCGGCGGCGACGCCGGCTCGGGCAAGGCCGGCGGCAACGCGACGGTGACCGTCAGCAGTGGCGCCGTCGTCAGCAACAGCAACGCGTCCGGCGGCGACGGCTCGGACACCGCCGTCGGCGGTAAGGCCGATATCACGGCCTCCGGTGCCGGCACCTCCGTCAGCGGGTCGACCGCGGCCGGCGGCAACGCCGGGGCCGGCGACGCCAACGGCGGCATCGGCGGCGCCGGGGCCAACGCGGTTCTGACGGCGAGCGCCGGCGGCATCATCACCGCCGCCACCGCGACCGGCGGCGACGGTGGAGCGGGCATTGGTGCCGGCGGCAAGGGCGGTGCCGGCGGCATCGGCACCGTCTCCGCCACGGCTGCCGGCAGTACGGCCAGCGGCACGGCCACCGGCGGCGACGGTGGCGCCGGCAACACCGGCATCGGCGGTGCGGGTGGCACCGGCACCGTCACCGCTACCGCCGCCGGCAGCTCGGCGAGCGGCGATGCCACCGGCGGCATCGGTGGCGCCGGCAGCACCGGCGGCACCGGCAAGAACGGTGGCAACGGCCTCATCGCCGCTTCGGGTGCCAACAGCACCGCCAACGGCGAGGCGACCGGCGGTGCCGGTGGTGCCGGCAGCAACGGCGGCACCGGCGGCGCCGGCGCCCTGGGACAGATCGCTGCCATGCGGGCGGGTAGCCACGCCAGCGGCACCGCTTTCGGTGGTGCCGGCGGCTTCGGCGACGGCACGGGCAGCGTCGGCGGCAACGGTGGTGCCGGCTACATCAACACCGGCCTGTACAGCGGCCTCGGCGACAACAGCACCGCCGGCGGGTACGCCCTCGGTGGTGCCGGCGGCGACGCGACCACCGGCGGCAAGGGCGGTGCCGGCGGGTTCGCCACCGTGATCGCGGCGGGCACCGGCTCCTCGGCCAACGGCTACGTCTACGGCGGCGACGGCGGCGCGGGTTCCAACAGCGGAACCGGCGGCGCGGGAGCCCGCGCGCAGATCACCGCGAAGGGCAACACGTCGACGTCCTCGGGCACTGCCACCGCAGGCTCCGGCGGCAGCGGCACGGGTGCCGGTATCACCGGCGGCGCCGGCGGCCAGGCCGTCATCGGTACGGGCCAGTCGTCCGGCGTGGCCGGCGTCAACAGCGTCGCCCAGGGCACCGCGACCGGTGGTGACGGCGGAGCCGGCCAGTACGGCGTCAACGGCGGCGTCGGCGGCGGCGCTTCCATCACGCCCAGGGGCAACGGCGACTACATCACCGGCAGCACCGTGACCGGCGGCGACGGCGGAACCGGCGCAGTCGGTGGTGCCGCCAGCATCAACGTCACCGGGGGCGCAGGCAGCTACGCCACCAATACGACGGCGACGGGTGGCAACGCCGGAGCGCCGGACGCCAACGGCGGCCTCGGTGGCGCCGGTGCAGCCGCCACCGTCACCGCATCCGGCGGCGGCAAGATCACCGGTACCGACGCCACCGCCGGCGACGGCGGAGCCGGCGTCAACGGTGGCAAGGGCGGTGCCGGTGGGACCGCGACGGTCAACTCGACCACCGCGGCCGCAACGGTCACCGACTCGTCGGCGACCGGTGGCGACGGCGGCACCGGAACCGGCGTCGGCTTCACCGGCGGTGCCGGTGGGAACGTCACCCTGAACGGGCCGGCGACCAACCAGGATGTGACGGGAGCCCCCGGAACCAACAACCCGTAGGGCGTATCGGCACAAACGGCAACCGCGGCCCGGTCCTCAAGACCGGACCGCGGTTGCCGTTATGGCTCATCGCCCGTTCACACGACGCGTAGACCGTCGGGAACCTTCTCCGGGTCGCGCCAGAACGCGTCGTGGACGAAGCGCTCGAACAAGTCCGGCGGCAGCACGGTCTCCCGCGGTTCGGCCTTCACCTCACCGTTGACGGTGTGCAGCCCGGGTGTGCCGGCCCGTTCATCGAACTCGGTGACGTCGTAGTCGACATGGGTGAAGTCGTGCTCGAAAGCCGGCTCACCGATGAACTCGTAGATGGCGTGCATGGCCTTGGCCGGCTCGGTGGTCAGGGTCTCGTACTGCATCACCAGCAGGCGGTCACGCTGAGCGCCGTAACACGCCTGTTTGAGAGCGTCGTACGGACCGCCGACCATGCCGTCCTGCCCGGCGACCTGACTCGCCCTGGTGTAGACGGTGCCGCCGGGGTTGTAATCGAACATCGACGACGGGCTGAAGACGTTGCGCTGGACCAGCCGTTCGATGCTGTCGATCACCCACGGCAGTTCGCGCACGCACGCAATGACTTTCGCCTGCGGAAAGAGCTGCGCCAGCGCCGGCATCCGGGCACACCAGCTGCGGTTGGTGTCGAAGATGACCTCGGCGCTGCAATCCGCGTAGTAGCTGTCGAACAACCCCCGCAGGATGCGCTCGCGTTTGGTGTCGTCGAGGAACACCGAGAACTCGTTGCGGGCGCTCATCTGGGACAGCAGGGCGTCGAACAGCCCGGCCAGCGGCCCCGACATACCGGCCTGGAAGCGCGGATTCTGCCGTAGCAGCGCCGCCAACAGGGTCGAGCCCGATCGCGGCAGGCCCGAGATGAAGTGCATCGCCGTCACCGCGCTGAGTTTGCATTCCGATCGCCGGAACCGCAACCAACGCCACAGCTGCGCACCACCGGCGGCCGACCGAGGGCGCGCTGTCAACAGGCGGCGTCGCCCCGTACGGTGTTCACTGGGGCGGAGGGACGGGGGCCCGAAGCACACCAGATTCCGAGGACAGCGATGACGGCGATCGAACCGGCTGCCGATGCAGCCCGAGTGGGCACCTGCGTGGACGCACGCGGGGCTGCTGATGTGCTGAGTCGCGCCGAAACCATCGTCATCGTCGGACACGTCTACCCCGACGCGGACACCATCGGAGCGGGCCTGGCGTTGGCGCAGGTGCTCGAACGGCTGAACAAGAACGTGGCCGTCAGCTTCGCCGCGCCCGCACTGCTGCCGGAGTCGCTGCAGAGCCTGCCCGGCGGGCATCTGCTGGTGCGGCCGGAGCAGGTGCATCCGCATCCCGATCTCGTGGTCACCGTCGACATTCCCAGCGCCAAGCGGCTCGGCGAGCTGCGCGCGCTGCTGGACGGTGATGAACACGGCGCCCGGCCGGAGGTGCTCGTCATCGACCATCACGCCTCCAACAATCTGTTCGGCACGGCGAATTACGTTGATGTCAAGGCGGATTCGACCACCATGCTGGTGGCCGAGCTGCTCGACGAGTGGGGTCAGCAGATCGACGTCGCGGTCGCGCACTGCCTCTACGCCGGGCTGACCACCGACACCGGATCGTTCCGGTGGGCCAGCCCACGCGCCTACCGGCTGGCCGCTCGCCTGGTGGAGATCGGCGTCGACAACGCCGCGATCAGCCGGACGCTGCTGGACACCCACCCGTTCGCCTGGCTGCCGATGCTGTCGCGGGTGCTCGCCTCGGCGCAGTTGCTGCCCGACGCCGTCGGCGGCCGCGGCCTGGTCTACGTCGTGGTGCCGCACGACGAGTGGGCGCGGGCGCGGGCCGAAGAGGTCGAGAGCATCGTCGACATCGTGCGCACCACCGCGCAGGCCGAGGTCGCGGCGGTGTTCAAGGAGATCGAGCCGCAGCACTGGTCAGTTTCCATGCGGGCCAAGGCCTTTGACCTCACTGCGGTTGCGGCGTCGTTCGGTGGGGGCGGGCATCCGCATGCCGCCGGCTACTCGGCGAACGGCCGCGTCGACGAGGTCGTCGCGGGCCTGCGTTCCGCCCTTGGCTGAGCCGGAAGCCGCCGCCGGCCGTCCGGCGCCGACGAACCGGACCATCGCCGGGCTGGCGCTGCCGGCACTGGGTGTCCTGGCCGCCGAACCGCTGTACCTGCTGTTCGACCTGGCGGTGGTCGGCCGGCTGGGCGCCCTCTCGCTGGCGGGCCTGGCGGTCGGCGCGCTGATCCTGGGCCTGGTCTCCTCGCAGGGCACCTTCCTGTCCTACGGCACCACCGCGCGGTCGGCCCGTCACTTCGGGGCCGGTGACCGGGCCGCTGCGGTGGGCGAGGGCATGCAGGCCACCTGGCTGGCGGTCGGCCTCGGGCTGCTCGTCGTCGCGGCGGTCGAACTGGCCGCCGTGCCCATCACGACAGCGATCGCCGGGTCCGCCGGGATCGCCGGCGCCGCGCTGCCGTGGCTGCGGATCGCCATCCTGGGCGCCCCGGCGATCCTGATCTCGTTGGCCGGCAACGGGTGGATGCGGGGGGTGCAGGACACGGTCCGTCCGCTGCGCTATGTGATCACGGGGTTCGCAGTGTGCGCGGTGCTGTGCCCGGTGCTGGTGTTCGGTTGGCTCGGCCTGCCCCGGCTCGAGCTGGCCGGATCGGCGGTCGCGAATCTGGTGGGGCAGTGGGTGGCGGCGATCTTGTTCTGCCGGGCGCTGTTCGCCGAGCGGGCCCGGTGGCGGCCCGACCCGGCCGTGCTGCGCGCGCAGGCGGTGATGGGCCGCGACCTGCTGGCGCGTTCCCTGGCGTTCCAGGCCTGTTTCGTGTCGGCGGCGGCGGTCGCGGCCCGGTTCGGCGCGGCGGCCCTCGCCGCGCACCAGGTGGTGCTGCAGCTGTGGAGTTTCCTTGCGCTGGTGCTGGATTCGCTGGCGATCGCCGCGCAGTCACTGGTCGGGGCGGCGCTCGGCGCCCGCGACACCGCCCACGCGAAGTCGGTGGCCGGGCGGGTCACGTTGTTCTCGACGGCCGCGGCGGCGCTGCTGGCGACGGTGTTCGGGCTCGGCGCGCCGGTCCTGTCGCGGCTGTTCACCAGCGACCGCGCGGTGCTCGACGCGATCGGGGTGCCGTGGTGGTTCATGGTGGCCCAATTGCCGATCGCCGGCATCGTCTTCGCCCTCGACGGCGTCCTGTTGGGCGCCGGTGACGCGAGATTCATGCGCAACGCCACGCTGTTCAGCGCGCTGGTCGGCTTCCTGCCGCCGATCTGGTTGTCGCTGGCCTACGGCTGGGGGCTGACCGGCATCTGGGCGGGTCTGTCGGCCTTCATGGTGCTGCGGTTGGTGTTCGTCGGCTGGCGTGCGCTCTCCGGCCGCTGGCTCGTGTGACGCCCACCCCCGGATCTGTTGAGCGTCAGCTGCGAAATCCACTCGGACGTCGTCGCAGACACCGCTGAGCAGATTCCGTCGGGGCCGTCGGTGCCTACGCGAAATCCATCCCGACACCGGCGTTGAGCAGTACCGCTCCCACCCCCAACGCCAGCACGACCAGGACCAGACCGATCAGCGGCCAGAAGAACTTCGTGGTCCGCTTGCTCACCGCCCAGACGGTGCCGGCGAGCGCGACCACCGCGGCCAGCGCCAGTCCGCCCCACGCAACGGCGAACGCGGCGTTGATGGTGGTGTAGTTGCACGGGTCGTCGGGTCCGGACGAACAGCGGTCGGTCGCCATGACCGCGAACAGTGAGAAGAATCCGCCCACGCCCCCGACGACGGCGAGTGCGATCCACAGCAGCGTCGTCGCGACGGTGTCCGCCGTTGACGACGGCTTCTCCGGGTGTGTCATTTGACCTGCGCCCGTCCGCGCGCGATGACGCCGGCCCGGCTGGCGGCGATGTCGTCACCGGTGGTGGACCGCATCCATTCCCGCGCCGAGTCCGCCTCGATCCACAACCCGGCGTGGGTCTGGACGGCGTCGATGCGGTGGTAGGACTGCAGTAGCGCGCGCACCGCCTTCTGGTTGTTGCCGACGATCGACGCGGCCACCCGGCGCGCGGCGGGCAGCAGGTCGTCGTGGGCGACCACCTCGGTGACCAGTCCGGCGCGCAGCGCATCGGCGGCCGACAGGTAGTCGCCGGTCAGGCTCATCCGGCGGGCCATGCCAACGCCAACCTTCTGCGGCAGCCGCACGGACAGCCCCCAGGTGGGCAGCAGCCCGACCCGGGCGTGCGTGTCGGCGAAGGCGGCTTTCTCCGACGCGATCAGGACGTCGCAGTACAGCGCCAGTTCCAGCCCGCCGGTGACGGCCGCGCCGTTGATCGCCCCGATCACCGGCTTGGACATGGTGGGCCACTTCGGGGAGATGTCCGGCAGTTCCGTGGTGTTTCCGAGTTCCTTGAGGTCCAGGCCCGCGCAGAACACCGGATCGGCACCCGTGACGATGACGACGTCGACGGCGTCGTCGGCTTCGGCGTCGGCCAGCGCGCGGAAGAACCGGCGGCGGAGTTCGGCGGACAGGGCGTTTCGGGACGCGGGCCGGTTCAGGGTCAGCGTGCGGATGCGGTCGGCGGTCTCGGTCAACAGGACGTCTTCGGTCACAAGGGCACGATAGCCAGCCGCCGCCGCCGCGCCTACCGTAGAGCCATGTGCCGGAACATCACCGAACTGCGCGGCCTGGAGCCGCCGGCAACCGCTGTCGAAATCGAGGCGGCCGCGCGTCAGTACGTCCGGAAGGTCAGCGGAATCACCCGGCCCACCGACGCGAATGCCGACGCGTTCGAGGCGGCGGTCGCTGAGGTGGCGGCCACCACCGCGCGCCTGCTCGACGCACTGCCGCAACGCCGCCGGCCGCCGAAGACGATGCCTCCGCTCAGACGCCCCGAGGTGTTGGCCCGCCTCGACGCGCGATAGCGGTCCCGGTCGGCAGGCGCAGCACCGAGGCGCCGCCGTGGTGGATCGTATGGGTGGCCGGCCGCATCCCGCGTCCGCTGCCCTGGTCTTCGCCGGTGCCCAGGTTGCGCGCGAAGCGCGGATGGGAACCGCCGGCCACCAGCACCCGGATCCGCGAACCGGCCCGGAACCGATGGGCGATCTCGTCGAGCACCAGCCGCACCGGCTCCTCCCGGCCGGTCCGCGTCAGGCGACGGTAGCCGTCACTCACGTTGTGCGAGCGGCCTTTTCGATCCACTTCCGACACCCGCACGAACAGGTCGGCGTGCGGGTTGTCGGCGTCGTGGTCCAGTTCGACCACCGGTGCTCCGTAGACGTAGAGATCCTCGGCCAGCGGCGCGCCGGTGAACGCCAGCACGTCACCGCGCTCGGCGAGCCGCTCGTCGCGCAGGTAGCCGCCGTCGTTGGACAGCAACTGCCCGCCGACCGTCGGCGTCGGGTGTCGTGGGTCGAACGTGAAGGTCGAGCGCGCCGGCGGCCCCTGGCTCGGTTCGGGCGCCAGTCGGCCCGGTTCCAGGAACCAGGTGCGCTCGGCGGTCGCGGGCGGCCACTCCGCCAGCGAGCGCCAGCCGCCACCGCCGGTGACGAAGACGTGCACCGGGCTGCGCTGGGACGCGGGACGACCGGTCAGATGCTGACCGAGCCAGTCCAGTGACTCACGCAGTATCCGGGGTGCGGCCCGGGTCGACATGTCCCCGTGCGTCCACGGCCCGATCGTCAACGCGACGTCGACCCCGCGGGCGTGCAGCCGGTGGTACTGCTCGATCGTCTGTTGCAGGAACACGTCCTGCCAGCCGCCGACCAGCAACACCGGCACCGTCGCGCGGTCCAGTGCGCCGTAGAACTTGTACCGGTCCCAGTAGGGGTCGTCGACGTCGGGATGCTCGAGCCAGCCCTCCCACCACGGGGCGCCGTCGCGCAGCAGTGCCCGGCCGGTGTCCGCCAGGGGCACCCCGGCGGCGGTGCGCGCCAACACCTTTCGGAGCCGGAGCCGGCGCGCGATGCCGCGCAGACTCCTCGGATCCTCCTGGTGGCTGACCGCGTAGCTCCACAGCAGATAGTCGTTGACCGCGAACGCGCCGCTGCCCCAGCTGGCGGCCGGGAAGTCGTGGTTCCCGACGATGACGACCGCCGCGACCATGTCGGCGGGCGGATCCTGGAGCAGCGCCCACTGCACCGTTCCGAGGTAGGAGATGCCGGCCATGACGAAAGTTCCGGTGTACCAAGGTTGTTGGCGCATCCAGGCGACGGTGTCGGCGCCGTCGGCGGCTTCGTTGACGGTCGGCTCGAAGTCGCCGCCCGACCCGAACGTGCCCCGCACGCTCTGGACGATGACGTGATAGCCCCGGGCGGCGAACATTCCGCCGAACACCGTCGACACCGGGAACGCACGCCCGTACGGACAACGCACCAGCAGCGTGCCGATCGGCTCGGCGGTGTCGGGGATGTAGTGGTCGGCGATCAGCTCGACGCCGTCGCGCATCGGCACCCGGACCCCGCGGTCGGCCCGGTATTCGTTGGTGGGAGGCGGCAGGCGCAGTGCCCTGCTCAGCGCGCGGTCGGCGCGGATCCGCGGCGTCACCTCAGAACTTGTAGAACGGAACGAGTTCGTTGGCGCGGCGCATGTTCTCGGTCATGCAGTCCGGGGCATTGGGGGAGTAGATCGGCGAGTAGAACAGCGACTGCTGGATCAGTCCGTAGCCGGTCTTGAAGGCGATCATGCAGGAGAACCACCAGCGGTTGTTCCAGTCGGTCGGCTTCATCACCCAGTACGAGGCGGCGCGGTGCCCGCCGATGTCGGTCTCGACCGCATCCGCCGGCAGACTCTGCTCGTAGGTCCGCGACACGAACGCCTCGACGGCCATCTGGTAGTTGCCGGCGTCGAACTGGCAGCGCAGACCGTCCTGCGGTTCCGGCGGTGTGAACCCGAGTCCCAGACCGTCGGTGACGCCGACCGGGATGTCACGGCACGGGTCGAACGGATCCGGGTCGGTGAGGCTCACCACCGTCGACGGGGCCGTCGTCTCCGGGGCCAGCGGCATCCCGGTGGACCGCAGCTCGACCGCCGTCGTCGGTCCCGTGGCGGGCTGCGGCGCCTGAAGCACCACCACGACAGCCGCCAGCAAAGCGCCCGATGCAGCCGACAGCCGCATTCTGGCGGCGTTCATGTCGCCCCCTTCTGTTTCGGCACCGACCCTGTCCGGGGAGTCTACAAGCCGCGGGTGCGACCGTGTTCCGGTTCCCCGACCTGCACTGCGACGCAGCGGCGCCGGGTCAGTAGGCTCTGAGGTTGTGTCGCATCAACCGCAGGGCAGACTGCGCCCCACGCTGTGGGCGATCAGCGACCTGCACACGGGACACACCGGCAACAAGCCGGTCGCCGAGGAACTGCATCCGTCGACGCCCGACGACTGGCTGATCGTGGCCGGCGACGTCGCCGAACGCACCGATGAGATCCGCTGGGCGCTGGATCTGCTGCGCAAGCGGTTCGCGAAGGTGATCTGGGTGCCGGGCAACCACGAGCTGTGGACCACGGGCAAGGATCCGGTCCAGGTGTTCGGCCGGTCGCGCTACGACTACCTGGTCAACATGTGCGACGAGATGGGCGTCGTGACACCGGAGCATCCGTTCCCGGTGTGGACCGAAGAGGGCGGTCCGGCGACGATCGTGCCGATGTTCCTGCTGTACGACTACTCATTCCTGCCGGCGGGTGCGGGAACCAAGAGCGAGGGCCTGGCGGTCGCCAAGGAGAACGGCGTGGTCGCCACCGACGAGTACCTGCTGTCCAGCGAGCCGTACGCGACCAAGGACGCCTGGTGTCACGACCGGCTGGTGCACACCCGCAAACGCCTGGACGACCTCGACTGGATGATGCCGACGGTGTTGGTGAACCACTTCCCGATGGTCCGTGAACCGTGCGACGTCATGTTCTACCCCGAGTTCTCGCTGTGGTGCGGAACCACCGCCACCAAGGACTGGCACACCCGCTACAACGCGGTGTGCTCGGTGTACGGGCACCTGCACATCCCGCGCACCACCTGGTACGACGGCGTGCGCTTCGAGGAGGTGTCGGTCGGCTACCCGCGGGAGTGGCGCCGCCGCAAGCCGTACCGCTGGCTGCGGCAGGTGCTGCCCGACCCGCAGTACGCGCCCGGGTACCTCAACGACTTCGGCGGCCACTTCGTCATCACCCCGGAGATGCGCGCGCAGTCCGAGCAGTTCCGGGACCGGCTGCGGTCGCGCCGGACATGACGCGGCTGATCGGCCCGTTGCTGCCCCCGGTGGTGGCCGCCGCCGAGACCTACTCCGATATGCCCGGTCTGGTGGCGCTGCCCGAGGAGGAGCCGCTGATCGCGAAGTCGGTGCAGAAGCGCCGCAACGAGTTCATCGCGGTGCGCCACTGCGCCCGGCTCGCGCTGGCCGATCTCGGCCTGCCGCCCACCCCGATCCTCAAGGGGGACAAGGGCGAACCGCGTTGGCCCGACGGAATCGTCGGCAGCCTGACGCACTGCGAGGGCTACCGCGGCGCCGTGGTGGCCCGCAGCGCCGACGTCCGGTCGCTGGGCATCGACGCCGAACCGCACGACGTGCTGCCCGACGGTGTGCTCGACGCGATCAGCCTGCCCGCCGAGCGCAGCGCGATCGGGGCGCTGCCGGGTGAGTTGCACTGGGACCGAATCCTCTTCTGCGCCAAGGAGGCAACCTACAAGGCCTGGTTCCCGCTGACGCAGCGCTGGCTGGGTTTCGAGGATGCGCACATCACCTTCGAGGTGGACGCCGGCGGGACGACGGGCACGTTCTCGTCGAAAATCCTGATCGATCCTGCGGCCCGGAGTGGGCCGCCGCTGACGGTGCTCGAGGGCCGCTGGACGGTGACCGACGGGTTGGCGCTGACGGCGATCGTGCTGTGACCCCCGCACCCGGGATCGTCGTCGTCGACAAGCCGGGCGGGATGACGAGTCACGACGTCGTCGGCCGGTGTCGCCGTGTCTTCGGCACCCGCAAGGTCGGCCATGCCGGCACCCTGGACCCGATGGCCACCGGCGTGCTGGTGGTCGGCGTCGAGCGGGCCACCAAGATTCTCGGTCTCATCTCGGGCGCCTCGAAGACGTATGACGCGACCATCCGGCTGGGCCAGTCCACCTCGACCGACGATGCCGAAGGCGAACTGCGGCAAGAGGTTTCCGCGGCGCACCTGACCGACGAGGCCATCGCCGGGGCGGTGTCGGAGCTGCGGGGCGACATCGAGCAGACGCCGTCGACGGTCAGCGCCATCAAGGTCGGCGGCAAGCGCGCGTACCAACTCGCCCGCGAGGGCCATGACGTCGAACTGGCCGCCCGGCGCGTCCGCATCGACCGGTTCGACATCGTGTCGATCCGTCGCCACGGCGACCTCGTCGACGTGGACGTGACCGTGGACTGCTCGTCGGGCACCTACATCCGGGCGCTGGCCCGCGATGTCGGCGCGGCGCTCGGCGTGGGCGGCCATCTGACCGCGTTGCGGCGCACCCGGGTCGGCGGCTACGGCCTCGACCAGGCCCGCTCGCTGGAACAACTCGCGGAGCGCCCCGAGCTCAGCTACACCCTGGACGAGGCGTGCCTGCTGGCGTTCCCGCGCCGTGACATCACCGCCGCGCAGGCTGAGGACGCCGGTCACGGCCGGTCGCTGCCGGCAGCCGGGATCGAGGGCGTCTATGCCGCAACGGATTCCCGGGGACGGGTGATCGCGCTGCTGACCGACGAAGGCTCCGCCACGAAGTCGGTCGTGGTGATCCGCCCCGCCACGCTCCCGAGCTAGGATACCGTAGCGTATGGTACGGTGAAGCCGGCCAAGCGGCGGCCACGATCCCCGCCGCAAGATCAGAGGAGTTCGTCGTGAGCCTGCAGCTGTCCGAGGAACAGAAGAGCATGGTCGCCACCGTCCGGGAGTTCGCGGCCAAGGAGTGCGGCACCCGCGAGCAGCGGCTGGCGCTCACCAACGGCGGCACGGCGCACCACAACGCCGAGATCGCCCGGAAACTGGCGGACCTGGGCTTCCTCGGACTGTCGATTCCCGAGGAATACGGCGGCGCCGGCGGCGGCTTCTTCGACGCCTGCCTGTTCATCGAGGAGCTGGCCTACAACCGCATCCCGCTGCTCAGTTTCGGGGTGACGCTCATCGTCTCGCACATCTACCTGAACTTCGCCTCGGAGGACGTCAAGAAGGAGATCCTCGGCGCCTCGGCTGCGGGAGTCCCGACGGCGGTGGCGATGTCCGAGCCCGGGTCGGGGTCCGACGTCGCCTCGCTGCGGTGCCGGGCCGAGAAGGTCGATGGCGGCTACCGCCTCAACGGGCAGAAGATGTGGATCTCCAACGCCCACTACTCCGACCACATCCTGCTGGTGGCCCGCACCTCCGACAGCGGGGACAAGCACCAGGGCATCTCGATGCTCTCGGTGCCCACCTCGAGCCCCGGCATCGAGATGCGGCCGATTCCCACCATGGGTCTGGAAGTCAACGACGTGTTCTTCACCGACTGCGAAGTGTCCGAGGAGCGACTCATCGGAGTCGAAGGCCAGGGATGGTCGCAGCTGATCGCGGGGCTCAACACGGAACGGATCATCGTCGGGGCGCTCGCCCTCGGGCAGGCGCGGCGCGCCTTCGACGACACCCTGAGCTACGTCAAGACCCGGGAGCAGTTCGGTCGCCCGGTAGGCACCTTCCAGGCGCTTTCCCACCGGCTGGCGGACCTGGCCACCGAGATCGAATGCACCCGGCTGCTGGTCCACGACGTGACCCAGCGGGTCGACGAGAACCCGGGCAGGCTGATGCCGCAGGAGGCCTCCATGGTCAAGATGAAAGCCACCGAGCTGGCCAAGCGCGTGACCCTGGAGGGAATGCAGATGATGGGCGGAATGGGCTACGCCGTGGAGGGCGGCATGGAGGAGCAGTTCCGGGCCGTCGTGGTCGGCACCGTCGCGGGCGGCAGCAGCGAGATCCAGCGCGACATCATTGCCAAGACGCTGGGGCTGTGACGTAAACCTAAGCGGGCGAGCGCTTTTCCGCAAAGACCCCTACGCCGGGTTCTCCCCGCCGGTGATGCCGGGGCCGTAGTAGGCCGCGGTCAGTTTCATCATCTGAGTCAGGAGCTTGCGCATCCGGCGGGTGTCGGCCGGGCGGTGCGCGAGCTGGTTGCCCACCAGCGTGGAGAGGAAGAGCTCGGCCAGCATGGCGGACTCGGATCGTGGAATTGTGAGCGCGAAGAAGTCTCTCACCATCACTTCGCGCGCGTGGTCCACCCGCTGCACGGCGGCCTTGACGACGGGATCGGTGTGCGACCACACCCGCAGCGCGGCTTCGGCATCGTGCGGGATGGTGTCGACGAGAGTGGCCAGCAGCCGGAATTTCGTGCCCACGGCGTCGATGCGTTCCGCGGTCTCCTTGACTTCGAGCGTGCTCTCCCGCTCCCAGGTCTCCAGGAACGCGGTCACGAAGCCCGACCAGCCGCCGAAGTGGTGGTAGAAGCTGCCTTTGCTGACGCCCAGCTCGTCGCACAGCGCCGCGATGGTCAGTGACTCATGGCTGCCTTCGGCGAGCAACCGCAGCGCGACGGTGTAGTAGTCGTGCTGCGTCAGTCGCGATGTGGTCGTCGTCAAGCGGTCCTCACCTTGCCCGTTTCGGAGTACCTCATGCTAGCCCGCGTCCGGCGGCCGAGCCGGGAGCTGGCTCAGCAGCGGCGCCAGCAGCGCCAGTTCGTCTTGCACGTTGTCCGGGACGATGTAGTCGGTCAGGTCGCGGATCTGCTCGACGTGCCCGGCGACGTCCTCGACGCTGGGCACGTTGCCTTTGCCGGCGAACCATCCCTGCGAGACGCCGACGAACGCGCGAGAGTAGCGGCCGGCGCCGACCGAGAAGATCTCGTGGGTCAGCCGGCAGTCCCGGGAGCACAGGTACAGCGCCAGCGGCGTGACGAACTCCGGATGCAGCGCCTCGGCCATCGGGCCCAGCAGTTCCTCGGTGAGCCTGGTGCGCGCGATGGGAGCGATGGCGTTGGACTGGATGCCGTTCTTGGCGCCCTCGATGGCGATCGTGTTGGACAGTCCGACCAGGCCCATCTTGGCCGCCGAGTAGTTGGTCTGGCCGAAGTTGCCGAACAGCCCCGCGGCCGAGGTGGTGAACAGGAACCGGCCGTACTTCTGCTCCCGCATGAGCCGATAGGCGGGCTGGCTGACGTAGAAGGCGCCGCGCAGGTGCACGTTGACGATGTCGTCGAGTTCTTCGAAGGACAGGTTGTGAAACGACTTGTCCCGCAGGATGCCTGCGTTGTTGATGACGATGTCGACCCGGCCGAACTCGTCGACCGCGGTGTCGACGATGGCCTGGCCGCCCCGGGGAGTGGCCACCGAGTCCAGGTTGGCGACCGCCCGTCCGCCGGCCTTGGTGATCTCCTCGACGACCACGTCGGCCGCCGGCCCGGAGCCCAGCCCGTGCACGTCGACGCCGAGGTCGTTGACCACGACGGCGGCGCCGCGGCGGGCCAGTTCCAGGGCGTAGGTGCGGCCCAGGCCGTGACCGGCCCCGGTGACGATGGCGACCTGATCGTCAAACCTGATGTCCGTCATGGGTTTTGCCTCCTGCTTTCGGTTAGTGGGCGGGCTTGGCGTAGATGGTGACGACCGCGGCGCCGCCCAGGCCGAGGTTGTGCTGCAGTGCGTACCTGGCGCCGTCGACCTGCCGCGCGTCCGCCGTGCCGCGAAGCTGCCAGGTGAGCTCGTTGCACTGGGCGAGCCCGGTCGCGCCGAGGGGATGCCCCTTGGAGATCAGCCCGCCCGACGGATTGACCACCCACCGGCCGCCGTAGGTGGTGTCCTGCTTGTCGACGAGCAGGTGGCCCTCACCCTCGTCGGCCAGGCCGAGCGCCTCGTAGGTGATGATCTCGTTGACGGAGAAGCAGTCGTGCAACTCGATGACGTCGATGTCCTCGGGGCCGACGCCGGCCTGTTCGTACGCGCGGGCCGCCGCCCGGGCCGACAGGCCCGCACCCACCACGCCGATCGCCGACGGCGGCTCGAAGCTGCTCGCGGTGTCGGTCTCCATGGCCTGGCCGACGATCTCGATGGCCCGGTCCCACAGGTCGTGCTCGTCGACGAAGCGTTCGCCGGCGATGATGCTGGCCGCCGAGCCGTCCGAGGTCGGCGAGCACTGCAGTTTGGTCAGCGGGCCGAAGATGGGCGCGGACTGCTTGATCTCGTCGAGGGTGAAGTCCTTCTGGAACTGCGCGTACGGGTTGTTGACCGAGTGGTGGTGGTTCTTCCAGCCGACCCAGGCGAAATGGTCTGGGGTGGAACCGTATTTGGTCATGTGCTCCTGGCCGGCCCGGCCGAAGAACTGCAGCGCCAGCGGGACGTCGGACGGTTCGAACACCCGCGCCAGTGCGGCGAAGTGGTGGTCGAAGGGCGTCACCGCGATATCGCTGTCGATGGACAGGCTCCCGGGGGCCATCTGCTCGAAGCCGACGGCCAGCGCGCAGTCCAGGGCGCCGCTGCTGACCATGGTGCGGGCCAGGTACAGGCCGGTCGACCCGGAGGCGCAGGCGTTGTTGACGTTGATCACCGGGACGCCGGTCATCCCCACCTCGTACACGGCGCGTTGTCCGGAGCAGGTGTTGCCCTCGACGAAGCTCGCGAAGACGGTCCGGATGTCGGAGTAGTCCAGTCCGGCGTCGGCCAGGGCGGCGGTGATGGACTCCCTGGCCATGTCGGGGAAGTTCCAGTTTTCCCGCCGGCCCGGCTTCTCGAATTTGGTCATGCCGGTTCCGACGACGAATGCGCGTCCGCTCACTAGTCTTGCTCCCTCGTTCCCGTGGTGCCGCGAGAATACCATGAGGTATGGTATTGCCTTATGCGTGCGGAATCGATCTGTGAGGGCGCCCGGTTCGGCTTGACCGCCGAGGAGCGGCACCTGCTCGACGAGGCCGACAACTTCGCGCAACGTGAACTCGCTCCGCTGGCCGAACGGATGGACAACGAGGAGTGGTGGCCGCCCGGCCTGATGGCCAGCCTCGGCCGGCAGGGCATGCTGGGCGCCACGGTCGGCCACGAATACGGCGGCGCCGGAATGTCGCTGCTGCAGGCCGGACTGGTGCTGCAGGCCTTCGCGCGATGGAACCCGGCGGTGGCGCTGAGCGTCGCCGCGCACGACAACCTCTGTGCCAACAACATTTTCGTCAACGCCGGTGAGGACATTCGTCGGCGTTACCTGCCCAGGTTGTGCTCCGGCGAGTGGGTCGGCTGCCTCGGGCTGACCGAACCGGGCGCCGGGTCGGATGCGCTGGGCTCGATGGCCACCCGCGCGGTGCGCGACGGCGACGTCTACCGCATCACCGGATCGAAGCTCTACATCACCAACAGCCCGATCGCCGACGTGTGCCTGCTCTACGCCAAGACCCAGCCGGGCCGCGGCAGCAAGGGGATCACCGCCTTCGTCGTCGACACCGCCACCCCCGGCTTCCGGGTGGCCCAGAAACTGGTCAAGATGGGCTTCCGCGGATCGCAGACCGGTGAGGTCGTGCTCGACGACGTGGTGGTTCCGGTCGCCAACATCGTCGGCAAGGAACACGAGGGCCACCGGGTGGTGATGAGCGGCCTGGACATCGAACGGGCGATCGTGGCCCCCATCGTGGTCGGGATCGCCGAACGAGCCCTGGCGCTGTCGGTCGGCTACGCCAAGGCCCGTGAACAGTTCGGGCAGCCGATCGCGCAGTTCCAGATGGTCCAGGCGCTGATCGCCGAGATGTACGCCGACGTCGCGGCGGCGCGGGCGCTGTGCTGGCAGGTCCTGGCCGAGTGTGACGCACACGGGCCGGGCGCGGCCGGCCGCGGTGACATCCACGCCCGCTCGGCGGCCGCCATCATGTTCTGCGCCGAGGCCTGCAACCGCGTCCTCGACCGGGCCGTCCAGGTGCACGGCGGCAGCGGCTACATCTGGGAGACCGAGATCAACCGGCTGTTCCGCACCACCAAGCTGCTCGAAATCGGCGCCGGCACAACCGAAATCCGCAAGATGATCATCGCCGGCGAACTTCTCCACTAAGGGAGTGGCATGACTATCGGAACCGTTCTGCGCTCCCGGCTCGATGGTCGATCCGAGGACTACCGCGCGAATCTGGGCCAGATGCAGGCACTGTGGGATCAGGTGGCCGAGCAGTTGGCCACCGTGCCGACGATCGGCGGCCAGGACTACGTCCGGCGGCACCGGCGGCGGGGGAAGATGCTGCCCCGGGAACGAATCGAGGAACTCGTCGACCCGACGACGCCGTTCCTGGAGCTCTCCCCGTTGGCCGGCTGGGGCACCGGGGAACCGGTCGGCGTGGCGGTGGCCACCGGCATCGGCGTGGTCGAGAACACCGAGTGCGTCATCTGGGCGTCCGACATGACGTATCGCGGCGGCACGATGAACGTCTGGACGGGGCGCAAGATCCTGCGCGCCATCGAGGTGTCGCGGGTCAACCGGATGCCGCTGCTGATCCTGACCGAGTCCGGCGGCGGTGACCTGCCCAAGCAGGCCGAGTTCTTCACCCAGTTCGGTGCGGTGTTCAAGGAGCTGACCCGGTTGTCCAAGGCGGGCATCCCGGTCGTCACCGGGGTGTTCGGGATGAACACGGCCGGCGGCGCCTACAACCCGGGCATGAGCGACTACACCGTGTTCGTCAAGAACCGCGGCACGGCATACCTCGGCGGACCGCCGCTGGTCAAGATGGCCATCAACGAGATCGTCGACGAGGAAGCCCTCGGCGGGGCCGAAATGCATTCCCGCACAAGCGGTTTGTCGGACTATCTCGCTGTCGACGAGATGGACGCGCTGCGCCACCTGCGCCGCATCGTGGCGCACCTGCGCTGGCGCAAGCTCGGACCGGGCCGCACCGAGCCCGACGATCCTCCTGTCCACGACCCGTCCGAACTGCTCGGCTGCGCCTCGGCGGATGTCCGGGTGCCGTTCGACGTCCGGGAAATCCTGGCGCGGGTGCTCGACGGCAGCCGGTTCGAGGAGTTCAAGCCGCTCTACGGCGACAAGCTGGTGTGCGGCTGGGGCTCGGTGCACGGTTTCCCGGTCGGCGTCCTGGGCAACAACGGGATCCTGTTCTCCGAGGAGGCCAAGAAGGGCTCGCAGTTCGTCCAGCTGTGCAACCAGACCGACACCCCGCTGATCTTCATGCACAACATCACCGGCTTCATGGTCGGCTCCAAGGCCGAGCAGGGCGGCATCATCCGCAACGGCGCCAAGCTGATCAACGCGGTGTCGAATTCCACTGTGCCGCATGTCGTTCTGATGATCGGAGCGTCCTACGGGGCCGGCAACTACGGAATGGCGGGCAGAGCCTACGACCCGCGCTTCGTGTTCAGCTGGCCCAACCACCGGATCGCCGTGATGGGCCCCAAGCAGCTGGCCGGAGTGATGGACATCGTGGCCCGGTCCGCCGCGGAGGCCAAGGGCACGCCGTTGACCGGCGAGGCCGAGGAACAACTGGTGGCGCGGGTGTCGGCGTTGGAGTCCCTGATCGACGACCAGTCCACCGCGCTGTATGCGACCGGGCACCTGTGGGACGACGGCATCATCCACCCCGCCGACACCCGGACCGTGCTGGGGATCGCGCTGTCCGCCGCGCACAACAACGTCGTGCAGGGCGCCGACGGCTACGGCGTATGGAGGCACTGACGATGTCCGCCCGGCCAATTACCAAGCTGCTCATCGCCAATCGCGGTGAGATCGCGGTGCGTATCGCGCGCACCGCACACCGCCTCGGTATCGGCACCGTCGGGGTATACTCCGAACCCGACGCCGACGCGGTCCATGCGGAATGCGTGGACACGGCGGTAGCACTGGGCGGCGCGTCGCCGGCCGAGTCCTACCTGCGGGGCGACGCGATCATCGCGGCCGCACACTCGACCGGGTGCGACGCCATCCATCCGGGATACGGCTTCCTCGCCGAAAACGCCTCCTTCGCAAGGGATGTCATCGCGGCAGGGCTCACCTGGGTCGGCCCGACCCCCGAGCAGATCGCCCTGCTCGGCGACAAGATCAGCGCCAAGA
>CAZTAA010000067.1:0-22123 GCA_964611465.1 uncultured Mycobacterium sp.
GGGCGGGTTTTTGCCTGTGGAGCTAAGGGGATTCGAACCCCTGACCCCCACACTGCCAGGAGCGGGCAGAGTCCGTGACCAGGCACGATAGGTCGCAAGTTGTCGTGTAGGGGACGTCGTTGAGGCAGCAACTGTCGTCAGCGTTGTCGTCAAAACTGTCGTCACTCGCCTCGTAAAAGCGGTGCCACTAACGGGCCGCTCCCCATGCGGCCGTCCTGTCGCTGCGATCGGTTGTGTCAAGGGTGGCGAAGCCACGACGAAGTCGCGCCGAAGGCGCTCTTTACTCGGCCGATCAGCGGGCCAGACACTTCGGAAATGGAGGGTGGCAGCCGACCAGCTGCGCGTCGCGACCGCCGCCGGGGTCTCGTGACAACAGGCGTCTCGGCGTCGGTGGGCAAAGGTCGGCTTACGGGGCGATTGCCGCTTCAGACCGCTGCTTATGGGCCCAGAAAAACGCTGGGTGAGCTCTTAGGCTCGATTGATGGCTTCCTCACCGCTTCCTTCCGGTGCTCGTAGCGGCCGTCCAGCCCGGTGGCGACGTTGGATGCTCGAGGGGCTGTACAGTTTCGACCGCCGCGCAATCGCAGACTGGACAAGCCTGATGTCCAGCAACCTCCAGCGCCCTCAAGGCGCGGCGCCGACCGCGACCACCCGCTACATCGTGGACCTCATTCATTACACGACCGATCTCCGATATGCAGCACGGGTGCTGGCGGCACACGGTCATCCAGCCGGCCGCGCCTCGCTGGCCGATGCCGCGCTTGACTTCAATTCAGCATTAGATGGGCTTTGCGCCGCCCGCGACAAACTGCTGAAAGTTGTTTCCGCTGAACAGGTTACCGACACCGACGGCTAGGCGAGGTCGCATCTAAGCGGCCCGTGTTACGTAGGACCACGCGACCCCCGGGAAGCGGCGGTGGCACGTTTTCGCAGTTCAGCAGCAGTTGTAATGGTTTCAGGGCAGCTCGTGACATTGACGGACGCGCACGCCGTTCGGCATCGCGCAAGCCGTTTGGCCCCAAAGTGGTCCCAGCAGAGAACGGTGCCGCGAACAACCACGCTCGTGGTCAGGCGGGGCCCCTCTCAGGGGCCCAGGAGTGCCTTTATCTGAGACAGATTAGAAACTCTGTTGCATAGTTGATCGCGTAGTGCTGAGTCGTGTGCATACTGATCACGTGGCGACAAAGTCATTGCGCTGGGGCGCGTCCGCTGCGGCGGATGGGAGATCAGGGCGCGACCGATTGCTCGACGCCGCTGAGCGCTGCCTTGAGGTGCAGGGTCTCGCAGGCACCACTATGGAGGACATCGCCAGAAATGCCGGTGTGTCACGGGCGACGGTTTACCGGTACTTCGCGAGTCGCGAGGCCGTGATCTCTGGGGTCATCATTCGCGCCACCGAAGAATACCTACGCCGGATGGAACCGCGGTTGTCCGGCCATAGTGACTTAGGTTCTGCGATCGTTGATTTCATCGATCACACTGTGATTGCGGCCCGCCGAAGGCCCATCATCGGCGTCCTATTCGGCAGCGATCGTGAACTCGCGGGTGTGGGCCTTGCCGAGGGAACATCGACCATGCTTTTCGAACTCGTCACCGAGTTTCTTCGGCCTCTCTTCGCGACGCACTGGAACCAGTTGGCGCCCGGGGTCTCCGTTGATGACGCCGCGGAATGGATACTTCGCACCGTGCTGAGTCTGCTCACCGTTCGTGGCCCAAGGGATCGAAGCAGAGACGGACTGCGCACCTATCTGCAACGTCTTCTTCTACCCGCAATCGTCTCTGGCCAAGACGCAACGTGATGTAACAAGTCAGGCGTAGTGTCTCAAACACCAGCCCCCACACCGAGGAGAGGTGAACATGTCCGCGAACTTCGCCGCATTCGACGCGCAGGTCGCCAACCAGTTAAAAGGGGCGGCGTTGACGGCCGGCGGCCTGGCTGGCTACTTAGGATTTCGTCATACCGATTTCTTAGCGGGACGCCTCGTCGTCGAGATGGACGCCCGGGACGACTTAAAGACGCCCTTCGGCTCGTTGCACGGTGGCTGTCTGTCGGCGCTCGTTGACCACTGTCTCGGCGTCGTGTTCTATCCCGTCATTCCTGCCGGATCCTGGGTTGCGACCACCGAATTCAAGCTGAACCTACTCCGACCGGTGTCCAGCGGCACGTGCGTCGCGGTAGCCGAGATCATCTCGCTCGGGAAGAGCAGCGGTGTCGCGAGAATCGATATTACCAACGACGGGCGGGCTGTGTGCGCTGCCCAGGGCACTGTGACTGTTGTGGGCCAGAAGGCGGCCTCGTGATGTCCCCCGGGCTCGGCAGGCGGCGCAGGGTAAGACCTGTCCTCCAGCGAGTGCCCACCACCGACGGAGTCTCCTTGGCGGTCGACCTGTATCCGTGCGCGAAGCCGCGGGCAGCCGTATTGCTGCTACACGGAGGAGGCCAAAGCCGTCATGCGTGGGATGCGACAGCGCAGCGCTTACACGCACGCGGCTACCTCGCGGCGGCCTACGATGCGCGCGGACACGGGGATAGTGACTGGGACCCGGATGGCCGCTATGACCTTGATCGACTCGGCGGCGACCTGCTCGCGGTGCGTTCGCACGCGGCAGGTGGGCACCCTGTTGTGGCCATTGGAGCTTCCCTCGGCGGTCTGACGATCCTGGGCACTCACCTACTCGCATCACCTGACCTGTGGGACGCCGTGGTGCTGGTGGACATCACTCCACGCATGGAGATGCAGGGCGCACGGCGCGTCGTCGCATTCATGGCGGCGCACCCCGACGGTTTCGCCGATCTTGAGTCTGCCGCCGAGGTTATCGCCGCGTACAACCCACACAGATCGAAGCCAAGCAGCCTCGACGGACTACGGAAGGTCTTGCAGCAGCGCGCCGACGACCGTTGGGTATGGCGGTGGGATCCGGCCTTTGTGGCGTCGAATTTTGGCTTCCTGCAAGGTAATCCAGATGAGGGCGCAGCGGAGTTCGACCGGATGAGCATGGTGTTGATCGACGGCGCACGGCAGGTATCTGCTCCTACGCTTCTTGTGCGGGGGCTGTTGTCGGACGTGGTGTCGGAGGAGACAGTGAACGACTTCGTCGACCTCGTGCCGCACGCGCGCACGGTGGACGTGACCGACGCTGGTCACATGATCGCTGGAGACGACAACGACGCGTTCTCCGAAGCCGTCATCGATTTCCTCGACGAGGTTGTCTAAATCGAGCTAGAGGGAGAGCTTGTCCCGGGCACGTTCAAGCTCGGCCGGGTCGTGGCATGCAGTCACCAGGACACGCGACGCCCAGGGGCGCGTGCTGATGTAAGCGACGGTCGGCCAGGTCACGAGAATGCCGAACGCCAATAGCGCGGTCGCTGCGGGATCCGACAAGGAACGCACCCCTTGACGAATGGTCCCCAACGACTCGTTTGCTCGAAGTTGCCCGCCGTGCCCGTCGCAGCAAAATGCACAGCACCACCGCCGCACCCACGAGCTGCAAAATAGGACCTTCTGGTATCGCTCCGATACTAGCAGTACCATAAATACAACACATCGGAGTGTTGAACAGGAGACCGACATGCATACGCAGTGGATCGAACAGCGCACCGTCCAGCGAGTTTCGTTGCGAGAAGGCCTGGTTCTGAGTCTCGACGACTACAACGAACTCGTCATCGCGCGGCCCATGAGGCTGACCTTGCCGGCGATCGGGTCGCATCCGTCCGAAGAAGTGCTTATCGATCCCGCCCGGGTGTCGGCTCAGGAGCGTCCACTACTCGATTTGGCCGGCGCAGTGTGCACACGGGCCTGGTGCGATGACGAGGGGGCGCTGCATTTGGGCTTCTCCCGCGGGCATTGCATCGATGTCGATCCCGACAGCCACGAGACGGCGTGGGAGCTGTACGGCAAACGGCATGGCTACATGGCTTGCCTCCCGCATGGACGTGTGCGCGTCGTTCGCCATGACCTGGTCGATGACGAAACTGACGGTGCTGCAAATTGATTCGATGATTCGGAGCCGGGTTGCCGAGATAGCCGCCGTTTGCCCGGGGGTCGCGCGGGCAAATAGGAAACCGTTAGTATCGGTGCTATACCGATAGTTCCACTCTTGAGGGGGCGTGACGGTGGCTGATGATGTCCACGGTGTCGGGACCGTTTCTCGACGCGTCCGTCTTGCCGACCCCGCAGCGTCGCCGGAATACAGTGCGCGGCTGGCCAGGCTTGCCGCCTTCACGGTTCACCACAAGGCGCTCGTGATCGGTGGGTGGCTCGCCATTGCAGTGGTGCTAGCGCTGTTGTTCCCACAGCTCGAAACCGTTGTGCGGCGACAGTCGGTCGACCTCATTCCCCGGGACGTGCCGTCATTTCAGACTGTTGACCGCATGAGCGCTGCGTTCGGCGAGCAAGGGTCGAAGACGATGCTGTTCGTCGCCATGGAAAGCCCCGCTGGGCTGACGCAGCAGGCGCGGGATCGATACTCGAGGCTCGTCGAGCGCCTTCGAGCCGATCACGCCCACGTGCTGCTGGTGCAGGACTTGCTGGCCGATCCCGTGATGAAGGCACAAGCCGTCAGCGCAGACGGCAAAGCGTGGTTCCTACCGGTGGGGGTGGCCGGGACTCTGGGTGATCCCACTGCAGCGGAATCGGTGCAGGCAGTCCGCGCCACCGCCCAACGCGCCTTCGACGGGTCGGACATCACCGTCCGCGTGACCGGTCCCCCGGCAACCTTCAGTGACCAAATCGCTTCTGCCGAACACGATTTGCTGTTCATCTCGATCGCAACGGCCGGGTTGATCGCGTTGATCCTGCTGATGGTCTACCGGTCGTTGTTTACCGCGTTATTGCCCTTGCTAGTCATCGGGCTGAGTCTGGCCGTCGGCCGTGGTGTCTTGTCCGCATTCGGGCAGCTGGGCATGCCGGTTTCGCAGTTCACCGTGGCATTCATGACCGCGATCCTTCTCGGCGCAGGAACCGATTACACAGTCTTTTTGATCAGCCGGTACCACGAACAGCGGCGCGCCGGTACCCCTGCCGATCTCGCTGTCATTCACGCGACGGCCAGCATCGGACGAGTGATCTTCGCGTCGGCAGCTACTGTCGCCCTGGCTTTTCTGGCCATGGTCTTCGCCACGCTGAGCGTGTTCGCCGGATTGGGACCAGCGTGCGCGGTTGCCGTACTTGTGGGCTTCCTGGCTACGGTGACACTGTTGCCGCCAGTGTTGGCGTTGGCGGCCCGACGCGGTATCGGTGAACCCAAGCCCGACCGCACCCGCCGGTACTGGAACAGCGTCGCTGTGGCGGTCGTGCGTCACCCTCGGCCGTTGCTCGTTGCTAGCTTGATGATCCTCCTGGCTCTTTCCGGTGCAGCTGCCACGATGAAGATCAGCTACGACGACCGAAAAGGACAACCTCCCACCACGGCTAGCAATGAGGGCTACCAGCTCCTCGACCGACACTTTCGCAAAGACGTCGTCATCACCGAGTTCCTAGTGGTCGAAAACCCCGTCGACATGCGCACCGGGAAAGGGCTGGCCGACCTCGACGAAATGGCATCGCGCATCTCCCAGATCCCCGGCGTGGTCAAGATATCCGGAGTCACCCGTCCGGCAGGCACCCGCCTTGACCAAGCGCAATTATCGTGGCAGAACAGGCAAATCGGCGACAAGATGGCCGGTGCCGTCGCCGATGGCAATTCCCGCCGCGATGACCTCGCCAAGCTCACCGATGGAGCCAACCAACTGGCCAACGGACTCGCGCAGCTCGACACATCTGTACGGACCGCACTGAAACCATTAGGCCCAGTGCTCACCCAAGCACAGTCCGCCGGCCAGGACTTCCAACGGTTTGCCCCACTTCTGCACCAACTCTCAGCGACCAGCCCCAGTATCGACAACGCAATACAAGCCGGCCCAGGCATCCGCCCGCTGGCCGAACGCACACAAGGCGCCATCGACACCTTGAACCCGCTCGTCGACCTGCTCAATGGGTCACCCTGGTGCGTCACAACTCCCCAATGCGCTCAAATCCGCGACCAGGTCCAGATCCTGGTTGCTCTGAGAAACAACGGATTCTTCTCCCAGGTCGCCGCGCTGGGTGACCGCTACGACCCCGCCACCAACGCCACCGTAACCGGCACCATCGCCGACGTTCAGACTGCCGTCAATGCCATGAACAAGGCATTCGGCGCGCTGGGAAAGCCCGCCGATCTCGCGGCCAACATCACCCGGCTACAAGACGGCATCAGCCAGCTCGCCTCCGGTTCCCGCGCGCTGGCCGATGGGGTAAAGACGCTGGCGGACAGCAATATTGAGATGCTATCCGGTATGAGCCAAATCGCCACCCAGCTTCAGAACTCGTCTCGCGCGTCCGCGGGTTCGGATGCCGCGTCCGGCTTCTACCTGCCCGCAGACGCCTTTGCGAACCGCCAATTCGCCGACGTCGCAAAGCAGTTCCTGTCACCCGATGGGAAAACGGCGCGATTCGCAGTGGAGACCAGCAACGATCCCTACAGCGTCGAAGCGATGGACCTTGCCCGCCAGATGACCCAAGTCGCCGATGGAGCCAGGCCGAACACCTCGCTGGCGAACGCCACGATCTCTGTCGCCGGCTTCCCCGCGGTCAATTCTGATATCCAGCGTCTGCTCTCGTCCGACTTCATCCAACTTGCCATCGCCACCCTGGTCATCGTTGGACTCATCCTGGTGGTGCTACTGCGCGCGCTCGTGGCACCGCTGTATCTCCTTGGCACCGTGGTGCTGAACTACCTCGCCTCACTCGGCATCGGAGTCATCGTTTTCCAATGGATACTCGGTCATGAAATCGCCTGGCCTGTACCGCTATTAGCCTTCATCATTCTGGTGGCAGTCGGTGCCGACTACAACATGTTACTGGTATCGCGACTGCGGGAGGAGAGCGGCAGCAATCTGCGTATCGGCGTTCTACGGACGGTCGCCACCACAGGCTCGGTCATCACCTCCGCCGGCCTGATCTTCGCCGCGAGCATGTTCGGCTTGATGATCGGCTCGGTCGCGATCATGATCGAGACCGGCCTCATCATTGGCTGCGGACTGCTGTTGGATACTTTCCTGGTCCGGACGCTGACCGTACCCGCCATCGCTACTTTGCTGCGCGAACGGAGCTGGTGGCCACAACGTCTCGCCACTAGACCAAGGACTGCGGCACCGTCGCGATACCGCCCGACAGTCGACGTCGGCGCGTGAGCATGCAGCTTGCCCTCACATCACGTTTGAGCCGTTGACCGCCCACGGCGCTTGGACTCACTGGGTGGGCGCCCATTCCACCGAATATGGGCTCGAGTGAATGCGGCCGTCTCCGAATAGCCAAGTCGGCGTGCAGTTTCCTCGACAGTGAGTCCCGAACTCAACAGCTCGGCGGCCAGCGCTGCGCGAACCTCGTCTGCGAGTGCGCGGTAGCTGGTTCCCTCTCCCGCCAAGTGACGGTGCAACGTGCGATCGGTGATGCAGAGTTCCCTCGCGATGGTCGCCATGGATGGGATCTGGGTCGAATCTTGGATCATCCGCATCCGCACCCAGGCTGATATGCCACGACGGGTTCGTCGACGGTTCAATAACTCCTCGCACTGGCGGATACAGATCGCCGCAGTCTGGGGATCTGGCGCGGGCATCGGTTGGCTCACCAGATCAGCGGGGACAATCAGGGCGTTGCGCACCGCGTTCTCCACAGTGACCGTCACGTTGTCGATCTCCACCAGACTTGCCGGCAGCTGCAGATCCGCCACCTCCAGTCGCATCGCGATCGGCGCGTCAACGCCACGCATGAGCGGCGGCAAGATCTGCAGGAACATTGCAAAATCGCGTTCGAGCAGAAACCTCCGCACATCGGGAGGAACCTGGGCGTTATCAAGACCGATGACCGCTTCGGTGTTGTTGAGTTCTGGTGCGGCCAGACTCAGGTAGACGGTACTGAGTGCGGCGTACCGGCAGGCGACGTCTATCGCGTCCCCAACGGTTGGACTCGAAATCAGTGCATAACCCAGAATGCCCATGTCGGCGAAGGTGTAGCGCGCACCGGTTTCCGTACCCAGTCCCGGTTGATCGCCGAGTCGGCCGATCAGGTTGCGAATCATCGTCAGTTCCTGACTCGCATGCATCTCGCTGGTCGGGTCCCTCAACCCCTGCGACGTGAGTCCTGTTCCAGACAAACAGATTTCAGGATTGAGGCCGTGGTGTACCGCGGTCTCCAAGATGTGTCGACCCGGCGCCGAGGAGCGCGCCACGTCCCACACCGGGGCCATCGGACTAGGCATGTGTCTGAAAATATCAAATGTCTGTCTGATTCTGTCATTATCGAGCCATTGCGACCGGCCTAACGTCATGTTATGTCGACGGATCTTCTACGGCCCCCACCACGCGCGGTGCTTTCTGCAACTCGCAGCTCCGTCACTGATCTGTGGCGTCCGGTTGCGACAGGGGCTTACCGCGATCTACGGCGCCCACGCACTGCATCGGCGCCGAAGTCGGTGCCACGAACCACATTCGATCCGACGCTCGCCGAGAACATCGCCGACCCCTATCCCGAGCTGCTGCGCATTCGTGAGCATCCGGTGGTCGTCAACGAGCGGCTCGGCGTCTGGATGATGGGGCGCTACGAGGACGTGCACAAGGCCGTTCGCAACAATGAGGTGTTCTCGTCGAGGGACGGCATCATGCTGCGGTCGTTTGTCACCAGTGCTGTACTCACCACAGACCCACCCGATCACACCCGCCTGCGGCATCTGACCGCGCCCATGTTCAGCAAGCGTTCGGTACAGACTCTGGCCACAGATATTCGCGCGTTGTCCGATGAGGCGATCAGGCCACTGCGAGACGGCGACGTCATTGACATGGTCGCGGCGCTGACGATCCCCATGCCCATCAACGTCATTGCCACAATCTTGGGTATTCCCCATCCTCAGTGGCCGGCCTTTCGCACCGTATCCAACAAGTTCGCGAGACTATTCGGACCGCGGTCGGTGCACGAGGTCATGCGATACGTCGGTTCGCTACTTCAGTCCTACGTGCAGATGCGCAGCTTCATAGACGTCGAGATGGGCCGGCGGTCCAGCACGTCGGCAGACGATCTCTTGGGTTGGTTGCAGGCAGCCAAAGAATCCGGCGAGCTCAGCGATCAGGAAGCTTTCTTCTACGCGCTCATCCTTCTGGTCGCCGGCAACGAGACCACTACAAACCTGTTGGGCATGCTGCTCGTCAGGCTCGCCGAGGACCGCGAGTTCTTCCTGACGTTGAAAGCCGACCGCAGCCTGCTTCGCCCGGCGGTCGAGGAGACCGCGCGTTGGGGCTCGCCGGTGCAGTGGGTCACCAGAACCGCTACCGCGCCCTATCGGATCGGCGACACGGTAATCCCTAAGGGCGCAAAGGCGTTGCTCTTCTATGCCTCGGCGAACCGAGACCCGGCGAAGTTCAGCGACCCCGATCGGTTCGACCCTCATCGCGACACGACCGGGCACCTGGCATTCGGCCATGGACTTCACTTTTGTCTGGGCGCTCATCTCGCACGACTCGAAGTGATCACAGCGGTGGACCATCTGCTGGACGAACTCGACGGCCTGGAGCTTGCTGGACCCGTGCGCTGGGGTACCAATCCTTCACTGCGAGGACCTGTTTCGATTCCCTTACGCGTCCGGCGAGGAAGCGCTTCCTGAGCGACTGCATGCCGCCCCAATGTCGCTGTCTCCCAGTTCCATCGGAATATGACGATTCTATGTATCGAGGCCGCTGAGCGCCGCTTCGACGTAGTCGTGGACCGGTGGGTCCGCAGGCCTGCTCGTCCTAGGGATTGATGGTGTTTTCACCGACCTGGCGTCCCCACACATATTCGGTAAGCAATGGCTGCCCGAGTTCGAGGTGGTTGTAGGGAGCCAGTGATGCGCCGGTGTCGGCTACCAGGTAAGGGGCGGGCCAGAAATCCTTGGTGACTGTCTGCCAACATCCAGGGGCGCCGCCCGGGCCGCCTCGCGCATTGGAACGGGGCAGGTTATCCGGATAGACGTACGGATTCGGCGCACCGGTGAGCCCGATACGGAAGTCGATCGAGTAGCCGTTGCCGCCTGCGGATTCAACAGTCTGCGGCAGGATCGCAGCATAATTTCTTATGCTGCACAGGAATTCGGGACTGTAGGTGTTCAAGGTGCCGGTGGTCGTCACCAGGTCAGCCAGACCTCGCACCAGGTAGGGACTTCCCCGCCCCACGATGTCAGCGCCAGCGTTGCCGAAGCCCGCGGCAGCCAGCAGCGCCGCATCGAGATCGGCTCGCTGCTCATTGACGGTGCCTGCCGTGGTCGCTGCATTGTTGAGGAATTTCCAGAAATCGGGTGAGGATTGGGCATAGACGTCGGCGAGGTCGGTAAGGCGTTTGATGTCTTCGCGGATCTGCGGCATTTCAGGGTTGATGTCGTCGAGGACAGCATTGCCCGCGATGATTGATCGGCCGAAGTCGAGGCCGTGCCCGTCCAGTGCCTCGGCGGTGGCCGCAAGAGTCAGGTTGAGTTTGACGGGATCGACTTTCTGCGCGATCGACATCAAGGTTTCGAACAGGGTGTTGAATTCGGTCGTCACGTGCGAGACGTCGATCACCTGCGAGCTCGACACGCGCGCAGATGCCGGTCTCGACGGGCTACGGAAGGCTACATACTTGTTGCCGAATACCGTGCTGGCCTTGATCTCGGCGGTCACGTTGGCCGGGATCAGCTCGATGTACTTTGGAGCGACGTCCAGGGACAGTTTCGCCTTGGTGGTGTCATCTTGCTGGATCGCGCGCACCGCGGCGACCCGGCCGATTTCGACGCCGTTGTAGGTCACTTTTGCCCCGGGCTCCATGACCAGCCCAGCGCGATCCGACACCAGGGTCAAGTGCATGGCCGGAGTGAACTCACCGTGAAATTGCAGGTAGACCGTCGATACCACTACTACGACCAGGGCCAGCGCCACGGTCCCGGCCGTTCGTAACGGTGGATGGTGCCGCCAGTGATTCAGCGTGCGACCAACAGCGGCGCGATTCGACGAACGACTCACGCGGACAGGGGTTTTCATATGACGGGCTCACTGGATCGTGGTCGACTGAACCTCATAAGTGTACCTATAGTAGCACAACGCTACATAGCGTTTTGAAACTGTTAGTAGCGTTTTCTCAGCGCGGCTGGCGGATGGCGATGACGCAGGGTCACCAGGAAGTTTCAGCCAGGCCCAGTGCGAGCCGCCCGGTCCCAGCGACGACAAGCCGCAGGCGAACCGCCGGCGCACCTACCAATTCGCCGTCACGCCTCGGTTCGGGTGCGTGAGTGTGCGGCCAGAAAGTCGTCGACGATGCGGACGCACTGGTCACGGCTGATGGTGCAGAGTCCGGTCATGCGTGCGAAGACCAGCGGACCGACGAGCTGGCACTCAGCCAATTCGAGGTCGAATTCGTCAAGTTCTTCGCGAGCCTGGTCGCTCGACAGGATTTCGTCGAACGGTTTGCGGTATTGCTCGACGACCCTAGAACGCAGGCTGCCAGCCGGGCTGTCCTCATCTGCGGTGCCGTCAGCAGCAGGATCGGTGGGCCCAAGGGCGACCCAAGCCAGCGTGGTGACCTGGATCGGGGCATCGGCAAAGAGTGCGGCCTGCCGGCTGAGGATTTCAATCAGCCTCTGCCGCAGCGACCCCTCGTCGGGTGTCGGTGTAGTGACGTGCGGCAGCAGGCGCTCGAATGTGGCCGCCAGCAACTGTGATGAGCTTGCGAAATGCCGATAGAGGGTGGTGCGAGCCACCTTGGAGGCTTTGGTCACCGCGTCGATCGTGACGGCTTCGATTCCCCCGGTGGTGAGGAGTGCCGCCGCCGCGTCGAGCAGTCGGTTACGCGACCTGATCCGGCGGGGGTCGATGTCATCATCGTCGTCTGCGTATGCCGCCGGTTGAGTGCTCACTGCGTTGTCCCTTCGGAAAATGGGACCTGCGGGCGGCGTTTCCAGCAGGCGTCAAGGTATGGTACCAAGAGTAGCGTAGCGAAACTGTTCGTAGGTTTGTCCGCGGTTACGGAGAACACCCTGGTCGGTAGGCATGGCCGTCGTGTCTACGCGGGAGGGTCTTGGTGCGTCCAGAAGCTGCCAAACGAAGGCTCGTTGCAGTTGCGGTGCGGGCCCGACGATATCGCGAATCAGTGCGAAACAAGGGGATGACGATGGGTGACACAGCACATCCGGGGCCATATCTACTGCCTCCGCATACCTCGACGTGTACCGGGTGCGGGCCCGCGAATTCGCATGGATTGCAGCTGGTTGTCTATCGCGACGGTGACGAGGTCTACAGCGATGTGACGTTCGATGAGCGCCATATCGGCGCCCCAGGACTGGCGCACGGCGGCGCAGTAGCGACAGCCTGTGACGACGTACTGGGCTTCACGTTGTGGGTGGCCGGCACGCCCGCGGTGACACGCAGTCTGACAGTGGAGTATCTGCGACCTGTCCCGTTGCACGAACCGCACAGGATTACTGCCCAGATCACCGGCCGCCAAGGACGTGCTCTTCACGTCAGCGGAACGGGAGTCAGTCACGATGGCATCACCCGGTTCACCGCCAGCGCAGTCTTCGTGACGGTGGGTGTCGATCATTTCGCTGCGCACGGCGACGTGAGCGGATTCGAGGACCTGTTTGATCGGCTAGCCGGCGCGCTTCACCAACCAATTGGTGATCACAGCGTCTGAGCGTGGCGTTGGCAGCATGGCTTCGAAGTTGAGGCAGCATCGCCCCGATAGGGCGGCCGACCTTGGCGGTGTCGACACGTACCGCCGTAACAGTGCAGTAGATGCCGCGATGATGCTGGCAGTTAGCGGCGGTTACGAGGCTGTGCACGTTCGCGCGGTGGCCGCGCAGGTCGGAATCGGCGTCAGCACGCTGTACCGGTACTTCCCCTCCAAGATCCACCTCTTGGTGTCGGCGTTGACCCGCGAGTTCCAAGAGTTTGGAAACAGCCGCGATTGGACCGTCACCGCGTCGACACCGCGCGAACGCCTTCGCTTGCTCGTCGACTGCCTGCACACCGAATGGCAACCAAGACCCGCGCTTGACCGAGGCGGTGACGCGCGCCTTCGTCCTCGCCGACCACACCGCCGCCGCAGCCACCGATGAAGCGATCGACGTCATTGAAGGTCTGCTGGCAAGGACTTTGAGCGGCGGCGAGCCCACGGTCAGAGACCAGCGACTAGCGGGGCTGATCGCTGATGTGTGGCTTGCCAATTTGGCGGCGTTCAGCAGTGGGCGAATATCGGGTGAAGTCGCTCGGGATCGAATCGATAGGGCCATCGACCGCTTTGTGGACGCCACTCATGGCGATCCCGAAGTGGGCTGAGAACCTGTTCTTGATAACAGTAGAGAAAGTTCTCACAGCCTCGATCCGATAGGCATTTTTCGGTCCGTGGTGGCGGACGGGAGCGCCAGCGGACGGGAGCCGCCGCGGCGTGGATCTTTCGCCCAAATCGCGTCGGTGCTGTGTCGGGCACATTCGTAGACTTGCATCGTGGTGACGGACGCGGCACGTGCACGGGCGATCGCCGAGGAGCGACTGGCCGATCTGCCGCATCGGTGGGCCCATGTCTGCGGAGTCGCGGCGACGGCGGAGCGATTGGTCGTCGGCTTGGGCGCCATGGATGCCGACGCGGTGGTGGCTGCCGCGTGGCTTCACGATGTTGGCTATGCGCCGTCAGTTCGATCGACTGGTTTCCACCCCGTCGACGGCGCAGTGTTCGTCCGCGACGAGGGCTTTCCCGCAGTGGTGGTCTCGCTGGTGGCCTATCACACGGGCGCGGTGTTCGAGGCGCGGGAGCGCGGCCTCTTAGACGCGCTGGCCGAGTTCACGGCACCTCCGTCGTTGTTACTAGACGTGCTGACGTGCGCGGACTTGACCACTGGCCCGCAGGGCTCGCCTGTGCGAGCTGAAGATCGAGTCACGGAGATCCTGTCGCGTTACCCCGATGGGGATCCTGTGCATCGTGCGATCGAGCGGGCGGCGCCGAGCCTGTTGGCGGCGGCAGCACGAGTTAGTGCCTCCGCCGGCTAGAGACGACCTTGCCGGGCTACCCGAGGTATGGGCTGTCGCGGCGTTGAAGGTAGTGCTGAATGCGCAGCCGCATCGAGGGGTGGACGTCCAAAGATGCAAGTTCGCCTGGTGACGTCCAGGCGATGTCGGTGCTTTCCGAGTCGACTCGCAACTGTCCACCGAGCAGCCGGGTGGTGAAGCACAGCGAGAACTGTTGACGGACTTCACCGTCGGCGTAGGCCATAACGTGGCGAGGATTGGTGTAGACGCCGATGAGTCCGCTGATCTCGACGTCGAGACCGGTTTCCTCTTTCACTTCACGAACCGCCGCGTCGACGATGGATTCGCCCAATTCCATTGCGCCACCCGGCAATGCCCAAAGGTTATTGTCGCGGCGGCGAATTAGCACGATGCGATCATGTGAATCGGTGACGACGGCGGTAGTGGAGGGCACCACACTGTTTGCGGCTGGCGCGTGGGGATCGTTGTAGTAGTCGGTCCGGGCCATACGGTTCTCCAATCGGCAGGTCAGGCGTGCGTGGGTAATGGTTGGGCGGTGTTCCACACCCGTTCGAAAGAGAGTTGGTGATCGCGCCACAGCTCGGGCGCGTCGTCACGTCGAATAAAGAGGACGGGATTGTCGCTGGCGGGAGCACCGTATAGGTGCGGGTTGGCAATCAGGGTGTTGTCCGCGCGGAACATCGACGTGTACAGCGGTGTGGCGTGTGTGCGCACCTCCAAGCCTGGGGCGTCGGCGAGTGAAGCCAATCGTGCGAGTGTGATCTGGCAGCGAGCTGCTAGAACTGAGCCAATCGTCTCCTCTTCCCCGCGTTGGCTTACCGCAGCGCAATCGGGATCACCCACGATGAAGCGAATGGCGACTCCGCGTTCGGCCGCGACTGCGAGCGTTGAGCAGAACCTGGGAATGCCGTCGAAGAGGAAGGTGCCCCCGTAGACCAGGATGTCGATCTGCTCGGCGGCGCCGCCGAACAGTTGGGTCCACACGGCGACAGGGACGTCCGCGCGGCTTCGGTACACACTGACCGCGACCGTGCCGGTACCAGGTGGGCGCAGGGTGGGAAAGATGTCTGGCCACAGCGTCTGCGGATCACAGCCCAGTGCGTCGGCGGTGGCGCGCGCGTTGACCGCCTGGGGCAGTGATTCACCCCTGACCCAGCGGCCCACCGTCTTGACGTCGACACCGGCGGCTGTTGCGAGTCTGGCTTCGCTGAAACCCTTTTCACTCATTCGCGTCGTCAGTGCGTGGTTAGGAACAGGTAGCTTCTCGATCTGCTCATGCTAGGAGCGCGGTGCCAGCGTTAGCGACGCCCAAAGCACAAAAGTTGGCGCGCGATTGTCGTCCGAGTGTCCGCGTTGTCCAGGCGTCTGTCCGCTTTGTCTAACTGATGCCCTGGGAATGTCCGAGTTGTCCGCCTGAACTGGTGGTCGCGGCCGAGCGGTCGCGAGAAAACAGCAGGAAGGACAGTTGGAATGAAACTACGTATTAACACCGGCGGTGTGTCATTTGTGTGCACGCGGGCACCCGAACAGCGGATCGCGTTTGACACCGGCCAGCCGAAGCTGGATCGCGAGACGGGTCTGCCGCTGTGGCAGGTCCAGGTGATGGCGCTGGACTCCACGGGCGGCGACGTCATCACCGTGACGGTTGCCGGCGACCCGAATGTGACGGTCGGGCAGCCGATCCACATCGAGGGCTTGGTTGCCCTGCCGTGGAGCCAGGACAGTCGCAGCGGAGTCGCGTTCCGCGCTGAAGCGATCCGCGCTTCAGGTGCACCACTGGCGGGAGTCGTTGCCGCACCTCGGAATGCGTCACCGAGCGGCGTACCCGGCGGCACGAGCAAGCCGGCCGCCTGACCCTTTCGTCGAGTGGGCGCAGCACCGCAACACCAAGAGACGGTGGTGCTGCGCCCGCTCGGCCGAAGCCTCTCCTTACCCCGATCCCGCAAGCCTGCCGGAAGGTCTGCCATGCCTGGCCACCCACGAGCTCACCGCTCCAACCGCTCTCTTCCGAACCACTCGGACTCCGATGACATTGCCCTCCGTGCAGCCACGGCGCTTGGCAAAGCGACTGCTGCGCTGGTATGGGCGTCGGTGTTGTTTCCGATGATCAGCATTCCGGCCATCACAAGCGTCTGGATGGCCGTCACTTGCGGTCCCTTGGTCGGCCTCTTGGCGGCGATCTGGTCGGCTCTCGCATTGTTCAGCTGGTTTCTGTTATCCCCCCAAACGTTCCGTCAGTGGGTGACGGTACGTCTGCGGGTCCAGTGGCGCACATGGGGTATCTATCGAGGCCGATGGGCCACGGTCTGCACGCTGTGTGGCCTGACCGCCGGTCTCGACGGTCACGTCATGGTGCCGATTCTGCGTTCGGTGACGATCGGTGTCACGAGCGACGTTCTCGAGGTACGCATCCTCACGGGCCAGTCGTTGGCCGACTGGCAATCCCGAGGTGACGCGTTAGCCGAAGCGCTGAGCGCCCAGCGGGTGACCATTCGCTCGACCCGACCGGGCTCGATCCGCATCACCGCCCATCACGGCGATCCGCTGACGACACCCATCCAACTTCCTCGTCCGGCCAGGGGCACCACACCGGACCTGTCCCGCCTGTGGGTGGGGCTCACCGAGGCCGGTGAGCGTTGGCGCCTACCGCTACTGGGACAGCACATCTTGGTCGCAGGCGCGACCGGCTCGGGCAAGGGCTCGGTGCTTTGGTCAATCATTGCCGCCGTCGGCCCCGCCGTGCGGGCGGGCTGCGCACGCCTCGTCGTCGTAGATCCCAAGGGAGGGATGGAGTTCGGGCGCGGACAAGTGTTGTTCACCTCGCTCGCCCATGACAACGGTGAACAGACACTCGCTGCGCTGCGGGCGGTTGTCGCGGTGATGCAGAAACGTGCGCAACGGCTGCGGGGGAAGACTCGGCTTCACACTCCGAGTGTCTCCGCACCACTGATTGTATTGATTATCGACGAAATCGCCTCGCTGACTGCCTATCTCGGGGACCGCAGAACACGCGCCGAGGTTGAGCAGCTGCTGGGGCTGCTGCTGTCCCAGGGCCGCGCAGTCGGTATCTCGGTGGTCGCCGCGGTACAGGACCCGTCTAAAGATGTTTTGCCCATCCGGCAGCTCTTCTCCATCCGGGTCGGGCTGCGCATGAGTGAAGCCACCCAGACCGCGATGGTGCTCGGAGCCGCCGCCCGAGAAGCCGGCGCCTTGTGTGATGGAATCTCCACCGGTACTCCCGGTGTCGGTTACGTCTGCACTGACGGCAACGCTGAACCGTTGCGAGTTCGGGCCTTCCACGTCACCGATTCCGCCATTGATGATCTCGTCGCTCGCTTTGCCCCCACAAGAGCGCATCCTCGGACCGCCGAGACTGAAGGTCGCCAGTCGTGACCACTGCTGCGCTGGGCATTGCGGTTTCGACACTGCCAGGCCTTCCGGCCGGTACCGACACCATCGGCGTGGTGGCGCAGATGGTGCGTCGCGCCGCCTCCCGCGACTTCGAGACCTGGTGGAATAAAGCGGAGAATGCTGGGTTCTGTGCGAATCCGATCCGTCTGACAGGAACCGACAGCTTCGGTCGCGAGCTTCGGGTGTGGACCCGATGCAACAACCGACGCGCTGTCGCCTGCCCGTCCTGCTCTGATCTCTATGCCCGCGATACCTGGCAACTCGTACACGCCGGCGTGCACGGTGGCCATCACGATCTGCCGCCCACAGTCGCCGAACACCCTCAGGTGTTCGTCACGCTGACCGCGCCCAGTTTCGGGGCCGTGCACACCACACGCGATGACGGCCAGCGAGGCCAGGCTCGGCGGTGCCACGACCGGGGCCGGAATGCCCACCAACGTTGCCAGCACGGGAGACCCCTGTGGTGCAGCTCCATCCACCACGAGGGCGATGCTCATGTCGGTCAGCCGCTCTGCGAGGACTGTTACGACTACATGGGGCATGTCCTGTTCGCCTGGCATGCCCCTGAACTGTGGCGGCGCTTCACCATCGCCCTGCGCCGGCTGTTGCGTAGACGCTTACGCGCGCTCGGCGAATCCCCCACCGCTGCCCGAATCAATTTCGTGAAGGTGACCGAGATGCAACGTCGGGCGATCCCGCACTTCCACGCCGTAATCCGCCTCGACGAGCCGCCACAGCCGGGCCAAGCCCCAACACCACCCAAGTCCTCAATCACAGCCACCGACCTGGCCCTCCTAATCCATCAGGCCGCAAGCGGCGTCGCACTCACTGTCGCCGCCCCAGCACACGGCGCTGAAATCAGTAGCCGTGTAATACAGTTCGGCACTCAGACGGATGCGCGGCCATTGCGGTCGGACAGTAGTGACTGCGGCGGGGCAACACCTCGCCAGTCGCGTCGGTCGGTCCCGGCCTACCTGGCCAAGTACGTGACCAAATCCGTCGCCGACTTCGGCGTTGGGGTCCGACGGATGTCACCGCTCGCCGTTCCCGATTTAGACGTCCCCACACATATCCGGGCGATTCTGACCACAATTCTCGATCTAGCCGATCATGGCGCCTACTCGGAGATAGACCGCTGGCTGCACACTCTCGGCTTTCGTGGGCATATCACCACCAAATCCCGGCTGTTCTCCACCACGATGAGTGCGCTGCGCGAGCATCGAGCTGAGTGGACTCGGGAGCAACGCCACCGCTCAGACCTCGCGACCGACGAACATGATCGGGCGCTTCACGGTGCCGAAGAAGAAGTGGAATGGACATTCGATCGAGCCGGGCTGGGCAATCTCGGTGAACGCACTTTGGTCGTGTCTGCGGCGCACCGAATGATCGAACATCGCCACATCGTCCGTGCGAATCGCTGGACGCACGATCAATCCTCGCCACCAGACTGGTCGACATGACTACGCCCGTATTCGATCGCGAGAAGACCGGTCCCGGGACCCTGCGAATAGCTGAAATTGCCTCGCCCGCAGCACAACCCGTATGTGTTACTTCACCCCCACAAGCCGTACGCCGGCATTCCGAATTACTTCCACACGGAGAGGAAAACGGATGCATACTGAATTCAGTGCTGAGCTGATCACCGTGCAGGCCGCGGCGGATCGTCTCGCAGTCAGTCGATGGATGGTGTACCGGCTGATCTGGGACGGACGTGTCAGATCGGTACAGATCGGTAGGTGCCGGCGGATCGTGCGGCAGTCTTTCGACGACTACCTATCCGGCTTGATTGAAGGAGCCGCGTGATGGCTGCAGGTGGGAAAGCACGTCGCAACGCGAACGGCCAGGGCGGCGTGTACCGACGAGGTGATGGGCGCTGGGAGGCGAAAGTCTTCGTCGACACGCCGGACGGACGACGGAAGCGCATCAGCGTCTACGGCGATAGTGAGCGTGCCGCCTTGGACGAACTCGGCAAGGTTCTCGATCAACAGCGACGCGGCATACCCACTGCAACAACGACGTTGACGGTCGCTGAGTACATGACCTACTGGCTAGAGCACATTGCGGAGCCTAGCGTTCGGCGCACGACGTATGCGACCTATGAGGGCGACGTGCGCCTGCACATCATCCCGGGAATTGGCAATCGGAAGCTGAAGTCACTGCAGGCCTCGCATATTCGCGCATGGCTGACCGGATTGCAGACCCGATGCCAATGCTGCGCCCAAGGGAAGGACGCAGCGCGAGGGCGCAAGTCGCAGGCACGGTGCTGCGCTCTCGTGCCTGCCAAGTGCTGCAACGACGCGTTGTCTGCCAGCTCGATTCGCCACATTCTGCGCGTTTTGCGGGCTGCTCTGCAGGATGCGGTCGACGAAGAGATGTTAAGCCGCAACGTCGCCCGACTCGTTCAGTTGCGCGTGACCGATGACCGGAAGGTGCGCTCTTTCACGCGGGCTGAGGCGATGCGCTTTCTCAAGACCGCTGAGACGACGCGACTTTATGCACTGTGGGCAGTCGCGCTGTCGATGGGACTCCGTCGTGGTGAGGCGCTCGGGCTGCAATGGTCCGACGTCGATCTAGACGCTGAGCGGATTACAATCAGGCGAGCGTTGCACCGCGTGGACGGCCAGCTGAAGCTTGAGAACGTCAAAACTGAAGGATCCGTCGCAGTTCTGCCAGTACCTCGGACGCTTGTGCCGATTCTGACTAACCACCGCCGGCGCCAGCTGGAGGAGCGCCTGGCCGCCGGATCAACGTGGCGCGACACGGGACTGGTTTTCACGACCCCTAAGGGCGGCGCGTTGGAGCCGCGCAACGTCAACCGAATGTTCCACAGCCTGTGCGCGAAGGCGGAGGTGCCGCAACTTCGCGTCCACGACCTCCGACACTCGTGCGCCACCCTGCTCTTCACAATGGGAGTTCAGCCGGCGACGGTTCAGAAGATTCTGCGCCACAGCTCAATCACGGTGACGACGGGAACCTATGTCGAGGTCATCGAAGCCGTTCAACGGGATGCTTTGGACTCGATGGGCTCACTGTTCGCCTCCAACAGCCTCGGCGACGAAACCGGGTAGCGTTCGCCTGATGGAATTCAGCGGATACGTTCAGCTTCGAGTCCGTACAAGTCGACCGCAACGACGCGCGATCGAGTGCCGCAAGCCGACGATGACGTTGCCGTTGTCGAAATATCAAAGGTCTCTGGTTACGACGGCAACGGCTGAGACGGAAAAAAGCCGAATCGGCCTTCCCCCGCAACGCCTGTGAAAAATACGTCGGTTGACTCCTTCCGGAGTCCAGATGGTGGATCCATGTTCTCCATGATGATGACCTGCCCACCAACCGACTGCTGAATGTCGTCGTAGAACCGCGCAGCAATGCCGATGTCGAGAACCTCACGATCGACGGCTTCGCCAGGCTTCGGTGGGCGATAGGTCACCAATGGTGAATCCAGAACGACAAATCCAGGGTGTGGAAGATCATTTTCAAAGCAATACTGAGCAAGGCCAATGGTGAAGGCGGAGTGGAGGATTGCGCGAACGCCTTTACCGTGAGCAGAGCGTAATTGATCGCCCGCTATCAGATCCTGCTCATCCCGGTCATAACGGACCTCATCACCATCAGGGACCTGCCACGCGGAAAGCCTCTCACCGATCGCTTTAGAGAAGCGCCGCACAGTACTCCCTCCAGCAAGCCAAAACTGCCGCCCTCGACCCCCCTGGTGAGCGTGACGTCTTCACCAGTCGGCGTCCGAATTCCCAATAGGACTGTGCTGTAGCCCGCGCGCTGCGGAATCTCCCGAAGAGTGGAACCACGAAGCATGAAGTCAATGGCGTCGACAATGAACGACTTCCCTGTGTCAGAGGGACCATGGATGACAGTCGTTCGTGGCCCGAAATCAACCGTCGCTGGAGCCTTGCCGGGCCCCACGAAAGTCAGATGCGTCAGGCTAATGCGGTTTGCCATTGTTCCCGTCCGTATCGGGCCAGTGAAATTCTTCGGACCAGGAATCGAATATCGCCTTTGTCTGCCGTCGCAGATTCGCTTCGTCCAGATCGGGAAAACTTCCCAACACCCATCCGACACGATCGCGCAAGCGATGTGAGTACGACGAGCCCAAGACTCCCACGAAGTGCAGGGCGCCGTCGCCGGCAAGAAACCGCACCCCGTTCATTCCAACCGCAATCTCGGCGAGATGCAGCCTCAGCAGAAGACCAATTCCTGCCTCGATAGATTCACGCTTGGCCGCAATCTCGCCTGCACGGATCGGCAGAGCCGGATGCAGACTTTCAGGGCCACCGACGTCCCTGCTGTGGAGCACGAAGTGATCAAGCAGGACAAGCTGATTCAGGTCGAGTTCAGCTGGGAAGGCCTGGGTCAAGATCATCAACACGCGGATGCCGACCTCCAAAGGGCCGTTCAGCGGCGATTCATTGATGCTTTGCGGCCTCCGACGGTCGCCCGCTGGACCGTTCGGTGCCCGATTGTCGTAGTCATTCATTGCGCGACATCCATTGAATCCGATCGACGTTCGCCAGCTGGTGGCACATGCCCTGTCGATCATCGATCTCGACCACCGAAATCAGACGATGCCGACTCAGATCCAGCTGTCCAACTAGCGAAAGCACACTCGTCAAACGTCTCAGGCCCGTGGCGTGGTGG
>CAZTAA010000068.1:0-21967 GCA_964611465.1 uncultured Mycobacterium sp.
GCCGAGAAGGGTCTGCAGACGGCGCTGGCCCGGGTCAGCGCCGAAAAGAGCGTGGACATCGCCCTGGAGAACTACAGCCTGGAACGCCGCGGCAAACGGTTGATCGTGTTCGACGTCGACTCCACCTTGATCCAGGGTGAGGTGATCGAGATGCTGGCGGCTCGAGCCGGCGCCGAGGCGAAGGTCGCGCAGATCACCGAGGCCGCCATGCGCGGGGAACTCGACTTCGAGCAGTCCCTGCGCGAGCGGGTGGCCACCCTGGCCGGGCTGCCCGCCGAGGTGGTCGACGAGGTGGCCGACCAGGTGGAACTGACGGCCGGGGCACGCACGACCATCCGGACGCTGCGGCGCCTTGGCTTCCAGATCGGCGTGGTATCCGGCGGGTTCCGGCAGGTGATCGACCCGCTGGCACACGACCTGATGCTCGACTTCGTCGCGGCCAACCACCTGGAGATCGTCGACGGCAAGCTCACCGGTCGCGTGACCGGCCCGGTCGTCGACCGGCCCGGAAAGGCCAAGGCGCTCCGCGAATTCGCCGAGCAGGCCGGCGTTCCGATGGAGCAGACCGTGGCGGTCGGGGACGGGGCCAACGACATCGACATGCTGGCCGCCGCCGGGCTGGGGGTGGCGTTCAACGCCAAACCGGCGCTGCGCGAGGTCGCCGACGCCTCACTGAGCCACCCCTACCTGGACACCGTGCTGTTCTTCCTGGGCGTCACGCGCGGTGAGATCGAGGCGGCCGACGCCGTCGACGGCACGGCGCGCCGGGTGGACATCCCGCGGGCTTGAGGTTCAAACCACCGGCGCGGCGGCGGGCGTGGCGCCGGCCGGGGCCGGGCTGGCGCCGGTGACCTGGGCCCAGGCGCGGGCGAGTAGCGGAACCGCTTGTGCGAGTTGATCATCGGGTAATGCGTAGGGCACCCGGATGTAGCGTTCCAGGGTGCCGTCGACTCCGAACCGCGGGCCGGGCGGGATGTCGACACCGAGCCGGGACGCCGCCGCCGACAGCGCCGAACTCATCGGCGCCGGCAGCCGCATCCACATCGACAGGCCACCGGACGGCAGTGTGGTGTTGCACGGTTGCCAGTCGGGCAGGTGTTCGGCCAGCAGGGTGCGCAACAGCGCCCGGCGATGCCGGATCAGTTCGCGGCGTTCGGGCAGCACGTCGTCGGCGGCCGCGAGAAGCCTTGCGGCGGCGAGCTGTTCGAGGATCGCTGTCCCCAGGTCTACCGACGGGCGGCGCGCGGCGATGGTGGCCAGCGTGGCGGGCTCGGCGCGGATCCAGCCGATCCGCAGGCCGCCCCAGAACGACTTGGACATCGATCCGACGGTCAGCAGCAGTTCGGGTCGCCGGGTGGCAAGGGCCGCTACCGGCGGAGGTGTGGGTTCGTCGAGCCAGATGTCGGCCATCGTCTCGTCGATGACGGTCCGGGTGCGGGTCTCGGCGATGATGCGGCCCAGCTGCTCTCGTTGCTCGGCCGGCATGCTCAACCCGGTCGGGTTGTGCTGGTCGGGGATCAGATAGGCCAGCGTCGGGGCAAGCTGCCGGATGGCGGTGTGCAGCGCGCCGAGGTCCCAGCCCTCGTCGGGCGCCAGCGAGACCGGGACGGCGCGGGCGCCGGCCGCCTCGACGGCCGCCAGTGCGCCGGGGTAGGTGGGCTGCTCCACCAGCACTCGCTCGCCGCGTTCGACGAACGTGGACAGGATCAGACCGATGGCGTTCAACGCGCCGGTGGTGACCATGATCTGATCGGGCTTGGTGAAAAGCCCACGAGCACAGTATCTTTCGGCGATCGCCTGTCGGAGCGGCCGGGCGCCGTGAAGTTCCAGGCCGGCCGAGTGCAGGTAGGCCCCGACATCGGCGGCCGCCCCGGCGAACGCGTCGAGCACGGCCGAGGCCGGTGCGGACATCGCCGCCGCGGCCAGGTTGATCGCGCTCGGCGCCGCGCCGTCCGGCCCGGTCGACGCCATGCCGGCGGATTCGGGCAGGGCGGTGGTGCTGCGGGCGCCGCGCCTGGCGTTGAGATAGCCCTCGTCGCGCATCTGCGCGTAGGCCGCGGTCACCGTCGTGCGGGACACCCGCAGCGCGTCGGCCAGGGCGCGTTCGCTGGGCAGCCGGGACCCCACCGGCAGTCGACCGTCGACGATGAGCATGCGCAGGCCGTCGGCCAGGCCCCGGTACACCGGCCCGCTGCCGTTGGCGGTCCGCCAGTTGCCCAGTTCCCGGGCCAACAGGTCCACATCCAGCCTGCGGTCGGCCATTTCGCGCGTCATTAGATGCCAGTTTGGGCTAACTGGATATTGATTGGCAAGCCACTTGGTGGCCAGCATGAAGCCATGTCCACTTACAGGAAGCCACTTGCCCGGCTCGCCGGCTGGTTGAGAGCGCCGCAGCCGCGGTCGGGCGCACGAGGGTTCGACCCGGAATTCGATGCCGATCTGCGCCGGGCGCACGCCGATCTCGCCGCCGTGCGTTCACGGTTCCCCGATCACGCATGAGCGGCTTCGGGCGGGCCGCGGCGCTGCTGAGCGGACTGGGGCTCTACGGGTTCTCGATGGCGCTGATGGTGCGCGCCGGGCTGGGCCTGGACCCGTGGGACGTGTTCCACCAGGGGCTGTCACTGCGTACCGGCCTGAGCATCGGCACCGCCAGCGCGGTCGTCGGGGTGGCGGTGCTGCTGGCGTGGATCCCGCTGCGCAACCGGCCCGGCATCGGCACCCTGGCCAACGTCGTCGTCATCGCCGTCTCCGTCGACGCGGCGCTGAGCGTCCTGCCGGCCCCGGCCGCCATGCCGGCGCGGATCGCGATGATGCTGGCCGCGGTGCTGCTCAACGCCGTCGCGACGGTGCTCTACATCGGCGCCGGCCTGGGGCCGGGCCCGCGCGACGGGCTGATGACCGGTCTGGTGGCCCGGACCGGCCGCTCGGTTCGGTTGGTACGAACCGCAATTGAGGTCAGCGTCCTGGTGTCGGGCTGGCTGCTGGGCGGCAGCGTCGGCGCCGGAACGGTGGTCTACGCCCTCGGGATCGGCCCGCTGGTCCAGCTGATCCTGCGGCTCACCACGGCCCGGCTGCCGACGCTGCGCGGCTGGTCAGACCGGCGACCCGTGGCCGCTGACCAGCTGACTACCATGGTCGGGTGGCCGACGCCGAGACCGACCCAGACCTGATGATCGACTTTCGCAAGGTCTCGTTGCGCCGCGGCGGACGGCTGCTCGTCGGCCCGGTGACCTGGCAGGTCGAACTCGACGAACGCTGGGTGATCATCGGCCCCAACGGCGCCGGCAAGACGTCGCTGCTGCGCATCGCCGCGGCCATGGAGCACCCGTCGTCGGGCACGGCGTTCGTGCTGGGGGAACGGCTCGGCCGGGTCGACACCGCCGAGCTGCGGTTCCGGGTGGGACTGTCGAGTTCGGCTCTGGCGCAACGGATTCCCGACGACGAGGTGGTTCGCGACCTGGTGGTCTCGGCGGGTTACGCGGTGCTCGGCCGGTGGCGCGAGCGCTACGAGGACGTCGACTACGCGCGCGCGTTGGACACCCTGGAGAGCCTGGGCGCCGAGCATCTGGCCGAGCGCACCTACGGCACGCTGTCCGAGGGCGAGCGCAAACGCGTCCTGATCGCCCGGGCGCTGATGACCGATCCCGAACTGCTCCTGCTCGACGAGCCCGCGGCCGGCCTCGACCTGGGTGGCCGCGAGGAACTGGTGGCCCGGCTCACCGACCTGGCCGCCGATCCCGACGCGCCGGCCATGGTCCTGGTGACCCACCACGTCGAGGAGATCCCGCCGGGTTTCAGTCACTGCCTGATGCTCTCCGAGGGCAGGATCGTGGCCGCCGGGCTGCTCAGCGAGGTGCTGACCGCGGAGAACCTGTCGACGGCGTTCGGCCAGTCGATCGCCGTGGACGTCCTCGACGGCCGCTACTTCGCCCGGCGGGTACGCAGCCGGGCCGCCCACCGGAGGCGGGCATGAACACGCCGGTCGACGATGCGAGGAGGAGCGAGCCCGTGGAAGACGACGACTGGGTGCCGCTGCCGGCCCGGCCCGCGGCCACGGTGATGCTGGTGCGCGACATCGACGCCGACGGCATCGAAGTCTTCCTGATGCGGCGGCACCGGGCCATGGAGTTCGTCGGCGGCGTGGTGGTCTTCCCGGGCGGCGGTGTGGACGACCGTGACCGCAGCGCCGACATCGACTGGCACGGCCCGCCGCCGTCCTGGTGGGCGCAACGGCTCGGCGTGGACGAAGACCTCGCGCTGGCCCTGGTCTGCGCGGCCGCCCGCGAGACCTTCGAGGAGTCCGGGGTGCTGTTCGCCGGCCCGGCGGGGGCCGACGGCGAGCCCGGCATCGTCGGCGACGCCGGCGTCTACGCGCAGGCGCGCGCCGCCCTGGCCGACAACACGCTGTCGTTCGGCGACTTCCTGCGCGCCGAGGGACTGGTGCTGCGGGCGGACCTGCTGCGCCCGTGGGCCAACTGGGTGACGCCGGAGCAGGAGCGCACCCGCCGATACGACACCTACTTCTTCGTCGGCGCCCTGCCGCAGGGGCAGCGGGCCGACGGCGATAACACCGAATCGGAGGAGGCCGACTGGGCCACGCCGCACCGGGCACTCGAGGACTTCGCCGCGCACCGGACGTTCCTGCTCCCGCCGACCTGGACGCAGCTCGACTCGCTGACCGGGCGCACGGTCGCCGAGGTGCTGGCGGTGGACCGTCAGATCGCCGCCGTGCAGCCCAATCTGACTGTGGCGAACGGCAATTGGGAGATCGAGTTCTTCGACAGCGCGCGCTACAACGCGGCCCGCGCCGGACGCGCGCCGTGACCGAGCGCGAGTTCGTCTCGGTCCACACCGATCCGGGCTGCCCCGGCGTGGGCACCATCCTGCTGAGCCGGCCGCCGACGAACGCGTTGACGCGGCAGGCCTGCCGTGAGCTGAGTTCGGCGGCCGACGAGGTGGCGGCACGCACCGATATCGCCTCGGTCATCCTGTTCGGCGGCCACGAGATCTTCTGCGCCGGTGACGACGCCCGGGAGCTGCGGACGCTGTCGGCCGAGGAGGCCGGCGTCGGCACCGCGGTGCGCCAGGACGCGATCGCGGCGATCGCGGCGATCCCCAAACCGACCGTGGCGGCCGTCACCGGCTACGCGCTGGGCAGCGGCCTGACCCTCGCCTTGGCCGCGGACTGGCGGATCTCCGGCGACAACGTCAAGGTCGGCGCCACCGAGATCCTGGCCGGCCTGATCCCCGGCGGCGGGCTGGCCCGGTTGGTCCGGGTGGTCGGCGCCGGCCGCGCCAAGGACCTGGTCTACAGCGGCCGGTTCGTCGACGCCAAGGAGGCGCTGGGCCTGGGTCTGCTCGACGAGCTGGTGGCGCCCGACGGGGTCTACGACGCCGCCGCGAAGTGGGCCCGGCGTTTCGTCGACGCCCCGCCGGCCGCCCTGGCCGCGGCCAAGGCCGTGATCGACGCCGGCCTGGCGGCGACGCCCGAGCAGATCGCCGAGGAACGCCGCCGCTACGTCGAGGTCTTCGCCGCGAGCCAGCCAGCCGGCCAGAGCGAGGGCCGGTAGCGCCCCTCGTCCCTCGGGCCGCATCGTCGCGACACGTTAGTCAGATGGTGCCGCTCCTCAGCGCCCCTCGTCCCTCGGGCCGCATCGTCGCGACACGTTAGTCAGATGGTGCCGCTCCTCAGCGCCCCTCGTCCCTCGGGCCGCATCGTCGCGACACGTTAGGCTGCCCTGCATGACGAGCACTGACCCTTCCCCCAATCCGCATGCCACCGCGGAGCAGGTCGAGGCCGCCCGACAGGACACCAAGCTCGCCCAGGTGCTCTACCACGACTGGGAAGCCGAGAGCTACGACGACAAGTGGTCGATCTCGTACGACCAGCGCTGCGTCGACTACGCACGCGGCCGCTTCGACGCGATCGTGCCGCCGGACGTCCAACGGGAACTGCCCTACGACCGGGCGCTGGAACTCGGCTGCGGCACCGGCTTCTTCCTGCTCAACCTCATCCAGTCCGGGGTCGCCCGGCGCGGGTCGGTGACCGACCTGTCGCCCGGCATGGTCAAGGTGGCGACCCGCAACGGTCAGAACCTCGGGCTCGACATCGACGGCCGGGTGGCCGACGCGGAGGGAATTCCCTACGACGACAACACTTTTGACCTCGTCGTCGGGCATGCGGTGCTGCACCACATCCCCGACGTCGAGCTGTCGCTGCGCGAGGTCGTGCGGGTGCTCAAGCCCGGTGGCCGGTTCGTCTTCGCCGGTGAGCCGACCACGGTGGGCAACGCCTACGCCCGCCGGTTGGCGGACTTGACCTGGAAGTCGACCGTTGCGGCGATGAAGCTGCCCGGGCTGGGCAGCTGGCGCCGGCCGCAGGCCGAACTCGACGAGAACTCCCGGGCCGCCGCGCTGGAGTGGATCGTCGACCTGCACACCTTCGAGCCCGCCGACCTCGAGCGGATGGCGCGGGCCGCCGGCGCCGTCGACGTCGTGACCGCCAGCGAGGAGTTCACCGCGGCGATGCTGGGCTGGCCGGTGCGGACCTTCGAATCCACCGTTCCGCCCGGCAAGCTGGGCTGGGGCTGGGCCAAGTTCGCCTTCGGCGGTTGGACCGCCCTGAGCTGGGTCGACGCCCACGTGTGGCGCCGCGTGGTGCCCAAGGGCTGGTTCTACAACCTGATGATCACCGGGGTCAAGCCGTCCTGAACTTCACCCTGGGCGACGTCGCGTACCTGACGTCCGAGCCGGGCTGCGCGGCGCTCGCCGAGGTCGCGGAGATGCCGTTGACCGGCCGCGTCGCCGATGTGGCCGCGGTGCGGTCCCGGTTCGGCGAACGCGCCCCGGTCCTGATCGAGACGACATTGCTGCGCCGTCGCGCCGAGGCGAAACTCCCCGGCAGCGGGGCGTGGTTGTTCACCGACGAGGCTCTGCAGCAGGCGACCGCGGCGCCGGTGGCCGCGCACCGGGCGGCGCGGCTGGCCGGGCGTGCCGTGCACGACGTCACCTGCTCCATCGGCGCCGAGCTGGCGGCGCTGCGCGGCACCGCCGCACTGCTGCTGGGCAGCGATCTCGATCCGGTCCGGCTGGCGATGGCCCGGCACAACCTGGGCGGTGAACTCGACGGCGTCGCGCTGTGCCGCGCCGATGCGCTGGCACCGATCAGCCGCGACGCCGTCGTCGTGGCGGATCCGGCCCGGCGATCCGGTGGCCGGCGGCGGTTCGACCCGCGCGACTACACCCCGGCCCTGGACCGGTTGTCCGAGGTCTACCGGGGCCGCGACCTCGTCGTGAAGTGTGCTCCCGGAATCGATTTCGACGCTCTTCCGGAGCTGGGGTACGACGGCGAGGTCGAGCTGGTCTCATGGGGCGGCTCGGTGCGGGAGGCCTGCCTGTGGTCGCCCGGCCTGACCGAGCCGGGCATCACCCGGCGCGCGGTGGTGCTCGACCGGGCCGAGGAGATCACCGACGCCGACCCCGCCGAACCGAGGGTGGCGACGGCCGGACGCTGGATCGTCGATCCCGACGGGGCAGTGGTGCGGGCCGGACTGGTGCGCCAGTACGCGACACGGCACGGCCTGTGGCAACTCGATCCGCACATCGCTTATCTCTCCGGTGACCGCCTGCCCGCGGGCGTCCGCGGATTCGAGGTGATCGAGGAGTTGGACTACTCGGAGAACCGGCTACGCCGGGCGTTGGCGGCGAATGATTGCGGGATCTGCGAGATCCTGGTTCGCGGCGTGGACGTCGATCCCGACGGGTTGCGGCGCCGGCTCCGGCTGAAGGGGACGCAGGCGCTCTCGGTGGTGATCACCCGCCTCGGCGCCGGTGCGGCCGCCCGGGCCGTCGCGTTTGTTTGCCGGGCATCGCGTTAACGCCGCCGCGGCGAACGAGTCGAAGTTTGCCGTCCACTTTCGCGCCCCCGCCTGCGCAAGGCATGTGCATGGATTTATGCCGGCTATGCGGCGGCATCGGTAACATTGACGCGTTAGCTGACGGTAGGGGCGTGGATGACGGGTGCGGGCGGGGGGAACTGAATGGAAGCAGCGCTGCACTGGTGGCGGCGTTCCGACCACTACTACTGGCTGACGGCCCTGCTGACCGCGCGGTCGGTCCAGACCCACGCATGGCGGTTGATGGCGCTGGTGACGGTCGGGTTCGGTGTCGTCCCCCTCGCCATGATCGCCAGCCCGACCGGCCCGCACGGCCGCACCGGCATCATGCTCGCCGGGCTGGTGACGGTGGTCAGCCTGGCTCAGACCGGAATGTGGCTACGGGGTCGATGGCCCTCCAAGCGGCGGTCCATCACCTATGTCGTGCTGTGTTCGCTGTGCATCGCGGTGGCCTGTCTCATCCAGACGCAGCCCATCGCCGGGCTGCTGGGCTGCACCGCGTTCGCGGCACTGGCCGGTTATACCGCGTTCTTCCACAGCGCCCGGTTGATGACCGTCAACGCGGTGGTCGCCTGTGCGACAACCGTCACCCTCGCGATTCGGCTGGCGCTCGCCGGTGACCCCGTGCTGGCGGTGTGCGCCGCCCTGGCGGTGTGGATGACCTACATTCTGGTGCCGTTCGCGGCCCAGATTCTGATGCGACTGCTCGACGTCGACGAGCCCAACAGCGACATCGACCCGTTGACCGGTCTGGTCAACCGGAGGTCCTTCTACCGGCGCACCGCCGAGCTGTTCTCGGTCCGCGGCCGTCTCGACGACCGCTATCTGACCATCGTGCTGATCGAGCTCGACAACTTCATGCTGCTGAACGAGACGAAGGGGCCCGGAGCGGGGGAACGGGCCTGCGTCGCGGTGGCACAGACGCTGCGCGAAACGACCCGGGGCGACGCGGTCGTCGCGCGCAGCGGCGCGGCGGAGTTCCTCATCTCGGACACGTTCGCCACCGCGGATGCCACACCGCTGGTCGAGCGGGTACGCGGAGCCATCGCGACCACTCCGCCGCGGCTGACGGCCAGTATCGGTGTGGTGTGCACCCCGTTGCGCGCGCTGGCCGAACTCCCACCCGAGGACACCCTCGACGCGCTCATCGCCCTGGCCCAGGTCGAGATGACCACCGCACGTCGCGCCGGCGGAAACCAGGCGCGCTACATCGAGACCGCGGCGCCCCGCCTCGACGAGCGGGGCATCCGGCCCGACGACGAGCCCTGGTGAGTCAGCCGGCCGCGGCGAATCCGTAAACCTGCCCGTCGCTGGTGCCGACCACCACGCGGCGGTCCAGACCGACGGAAACCCCGACGGGAAAGCCGGTGGCCGCGGGCAGCGGATAACTGTTGACGGTCCGGCCGTCGCCGGTGCCGAAGGCCAGTAGCGACATCTGCGCCTTCCCATCGCCGTTGCCGCCGTCGACCACCGTGTAGGCGATGTCGTGGCCGGCCTGCGCCGCGGTGGTCAGCGGCCGGACGTCGTCGCGCCGCCACACCACGCCGGCGTGTTCGCCGTCGTCGCGGATCGCCGTCAATGCGGTGTCCGGGCCGGCGCCGGACAGAATGAGCCCGTCCGGTGCGACCGTCGGGGGCGTCTGGGCCAGGAAGCCAAGCGGCACAGTCCATTTGACGCTGCCGTCGGAGACGTTCAGCGCCCACAACGCCCGGTTGCGGCCGTTGACGTACACCGTGTTGCCGTCGGGAGAGAGCACCGGGGCGGCGATCACGCCGCCGGTGACCGCGTCGGTGGTCCACGCCCGGCTCAGCATCGGTGCCCCGTCGGACTGGTAGCGCAGCGCTGTCAGCGTCGAGCGCGGTTCGCCGGGTTGCCAGACCGCGACGACGATCGTCCCGGTGGCCGCGGAGTAAGCGGGTGCCGCCGCGACCGGGCACTCCGGGCCGTTGTGCGCGCAGTCGGCCAGGCCGCGGGCCGAATCCGTCGGGTCGATGTTGCCGACCAGGTCGATGGGGTTTCCGGCGACCACACCCCGGTGCGCGTCGAATACGAGCACCTGGCCGAGATGGGTGACCACCAGCAGACGGTTGTCGCCGATCAGCCGCGGGGTCGTCGGCATCCCGATGACCTGCGTGCGCCACCGGATCCACTGGGTCGGCGGGTAGGACATGATCAGGCCGGGTTGACCGACGTACAGGTTGTCGAAACGGTCGAACAGCGCGCCGGCGAAGCCGCCGCCCTGGATCAGCCGGGTGCACCAGCGCTGCCGCCCGTGATTGTCGTTCTCCCACACCATCAGTGAGCAGCCGCCCCTGGTCTGCGCGTTGGCCGCCAGATAGCCGCCGGAGCCGAGTGCCACGGCGGCGCCCAGGTCGCCCTTGACCGACCGCGTCCAGTCCAGCTTCAGTTCGCCCGCCCCGGCGGTGGGGGTGTAACTGCTGTTGGCCGCGTCGGCATACGGCGCCGGCCAGCCGGCGGCCGGGGCGGCGTCGACCCATGAGTCGGTGCCGTGGCAGCCGCTCAGGACGGAGGCAACCAGAGCCGAGGACGCCAGCGCGGCGAGTCGCCGAAGCACCAGTGCCGTTCCCTCCTAGTTGTGCCGTGATCGGGGCGCCTACGAGGGTATCCCGTCGCCCTCCGAGCCTCGCGTAGGCTTTGCGGCCATGACGACCATGTGGGGCGCGCCGCTGCACAAGCGTTGGCGCGGATCACGACTGAAAGACCCACGTCAGGCCAACTTCCTGACCGTTGAGTCGCTGAAATGGGTGCTGGCCAACAAGGCGTACACGCCGTGGTACCTGGTCCGGTACTGGCGGCTGCTGAAGTTCAAGATGGCCAACCCGCACATCATCACCCGCGGCATGGTGTTCCTGGGCAAAGGTGTGGAGATTCAGGCGACTCCCGAGCTGTCGCAGATGGAGATCGGCCGCTGGGTGCACATCGGCGACAAGAACACCATCCGCTGCCACGAGGGCTCGCTGCGGATCGGCGACAAGGTGGTGCTGGGCCGCGACAACGTCATCAACACCTACCTCGACATCGAACTCGGGGATTCCGCGCTGATGGCCGACTGGTGCTACGTGTGCGACTTCGACCACAAGATGGACAGCATCGAATTGCCGATCAAGGACCAGGGCATCGTCAAGAGCCCGGTGCGCATCGGCCCGGACACCTGGATCGCCGCCAAGGTGACGATCCTGCGCGGCACCACCATCGGCCGCGGCTGTGTGCTCGGCGCCCACGCCGTCGTCAAAGGGGAGATCCCGGACTACTCGATCGCCGTCGGCGCACCGGCCAAGGTGGTGCGCAACCGCAAGCTCGACTGGGAGACCACCGCCGCCCAGCGCGCCGAACTGGCCGCGGCGCTGGCCGACATCGAACGCAAGAAGGCCGCCCGCTAGTCGCGTTGCGATCAGCCGTAGTCGGGCAGCGGGCGTTCCACGATGATCCGGCGCGGTTGTGGTTGCCGCTCAGCACGTTTGGCGGCCAGGTACACCTGCGCGGTGTGATCGGCGACCGTCATCCAGGAGAAGTCCGAGGTGAGCCGGTCGCGGGCGGTCAGCGCACGGGCCTGGGCGGCGGCGGGGTCGTCGAGCACGGCGCGCACCGCGGTCGCCAGGGCGGTCAGGTTCCGCGGCGGAAACGACATCCCGGTGACACCGTCGATGACGGCCTCGCCGAGCCCGCCGACCGTCGAGGTGACCAACGGGATGCCGGTGGCCGCGGCTTCCAGCGCCACGATGCCGAACGGCTCGTAATGCGACGGCAGCACCGCGGCGTCGCACCGCCGCAGATGTTCGAGCAACTGTGAATGATTAACCCGTCCAACGAAATTCACCGCCTTGAGCACCTTGTGCTTGCGCGCCTGTTCGACCAGGAAGTCCAGCTGGGTGCCGTCGCCGGCGACGGTCAGGGTGGTGCCGGGGTGGGTGCGCCGGATTCGGGGCAGCGCCGCGATAGCGTCGTGGACACCTTTCTCGTATTCGAGGCGGCCGAAGTAGAGCAGCTCGGCGGGTTCGGCGAGCGGCGTTGTTCCGCGAGCACGAGGCCCGGCGACATCTGAACCGGCGGGGCCCTCGTGCTTTCGGCGCATCGCGAAAGGCCAACCGGCGGTGTCGATCCCGTTGGGGATGACGGTGATCTCGGCCAGGCCGGGGCCGAACAGCGCGGTGATCTCCTCGCGCATCGACGCCGAGCAGGTGATCAGCGAGTCGGACTCGTGCACCAGCCAGGACTCCAGCGCGTGCACCTGCCGGCTGACCGTGCCCGACACCCAGCCGGAATGGCGGCCCGCCTCGGTGGCGTGGATGGTGGAAACCAGTGGCACATCGAAGAATTCGGCCAGCGCGATGGCGGGATGGGCGACCAGCCAGTCGTGTGCGTGCACCGCGTCGGGTCGCCAGTCGCGCAACGACAGCCCGGCGCGCGTCATCGCGTGCCCCATCGCCAGCGTCCAGGCCATCATGTCGTCGCCGAAGGTGAACTCGTGCGGATCCTGGGCCGCGGCCACGACCCGCACCCCCTCGGCGATCTCGTCGGTGCTCGGATGGGTGCTCGGGTCGGTGCCGGTGGGCCGCCGGGACAGCACGACGACCTCGTGGCCGGCGGCGACGAGTTCGGTGGCCAGGTGGTGCACGTGCCGGCCGAGGCCGCCGATCACCACCGGCGGGTATTCCCACGACACCATCAGGATTTTCATGCGCGCGACACCCGTTCGCGGGGAAACCTCATCGGGGCAGTCTCCGGGCGTCCAGCGCACCGAACAGGCCGTCGGCGCGGTTCCAGCCCTCGGCCAGTCGGGTCGCCGCCTCGTGCCGGCCAGACGCGTACGCGTCGGCGATCTCCCGGGTGGCGTGCGCGTGCAGATGGGCCCGGTAGCGGGCGTAGTCGGCCGCGGAGTCCTTGCTGACCATGAACGGCCAGTCGCTCGATACCGTCAGCAGGGTCTCGCGCAGTATCTGATCGGCGACGAAGTCCCGGGTGGGCGGCCGGTGCGGGTGTTCGAGCGCCTTGTCCACACACGCCAGGGCGGTGTCGACCACCTCGGTGTTCAACTGCACCAGATCGGCCACCTGCTCGCCCGACCAGACCTGCCAGTCCTTGCCGGAACCCCAAGAGCTGGGCGGCAATTCGACCGGCGCACCGACGAATCCGCGCGCGACCGCGTCGGACAGCGTGCCCACCTCGATGCCCGCGGCGGGCAGCGCCCGCAGCACCCGCTCCAGCCAGACCGGGCCCTCGTACCACCAGTGTCCGAACAGTTCGGTGTCGAACGCCGCCACCACGTGCGCCGGCCGGCCGATCCGTTCGGACTCCGACACCAGCCGGCGCCGGACCATCTCGACGAAGTCGGCGACGTGGGTGTCGACGGCGGCGTCGGCGCGCTGCGGATCGTAGGGCGCCTTGTCGTCGGAGGGGACGTTGCGCCCGGTGACCCGCGCCGGTTTGAGTCCGGTGGTGTGGTCGTAGGTGTGAAAGTCGCGGTAGGCCGCGTGCCCGGGGTATCCGGATTTGGGTGACCACACCCGATAGCTGACCTGCAGGTCCCGTCCGAACGCGACGACATCGGTGGACCCGACCGGCCGGCCGAGCGCGGTGTCGCCGTGCAGCGACGGCCCGTCGACCATGAAGTGCCCGACGCCGGCCTCGGCGTAGCCGGATTCCATGCCCGGCGCGTAGGCGCATTCGGGCGCCCAGATCCCGACGGGGGTGTGGGCGAAGCGTTGTCGCGCGTCGGCCAGTCCCTCGCGCAGCGCGAACTCGCGCAGCCGGGGGTTCAGCAGCGGCTGGAACGGGTGGGCCAGCGGGCCGCCGAGCAACTCGACCGTGCCCGCCGAGATGAGTTCGCGCAACAGCGGACTCGCGCCGTGCCGCCAGAGGGTCTCGAAGTCGTCGAGCGCCTGGCCGGCCTCGGCCTGCTCACGAATTCCGAAGGCGCGCAACGACTCCGACGGCAGAGTGGTGGCCTCCTGCGCGCGCAGGCCCCAGTTCGCCACCCAGTGGTGCATGCCGTCGAGGCAGTAGGGGTCGTCGAGCTGTGCGGTCACCACCGGGGTCATGCCCAAGGTCAGCAGCCCGCGGCGGTCTTCGGCGGCCAGCGTGCGCAGGACGCGCATCAGCGGCAGGTAGGCCGCCGACCACGACTGGTAGAGCCACTCCTCGCCGACCGGCCAGCGGCCGTGATGGGCGAGCCAGGGCAGGTGGGTGTGCAGGACGAGGCTGAACATCCCCGGGGTTCTGCTCACGGGCGCACCGCGATCGCGACGAGATCCAGACTGTCATCAATGTCGCACTCCGAGTCGGCCAGCAGGTCGAAGTCCTCAGTGCGAACGGAGGCCACATCGGCCAGCAGATCCTCGGGCCAGGGGGCGTCGGCCAGCGCGCGGGCGATCTGCGCGTCGATGATGGACCCGCCGTGCCTGGCGTCCAGTGCCCGCAGCGCCGCGCCGTGGAAAACACCGAAGACGCCCTCCATAGCGAAGCCGCCGTCGACCAGCAGCTCCGTCAGCTCGGCTGCGTTCAGTTCGCGGGTGTGGAACGGGTTGACCGGGGTGTCGCTGCCCGGGGTGAACGTGATGCGGTTCGGCGTCGAGAGCAACAGCCGGCCACCAGGTCTCAACACCCGCCGGCATTCGGCGATGAACTGTGACTGATCCCACAGGTGTTCGATGACCTGGAAGTTCACCACGACATCCACCGACGCGTCGGGCAGCGGCAGTGCCGCCAGGTTTCCCTGCAGCGCGTCGACCCGCGGGTACCGGGCCCGAACGTGCGCGACGGCCGATTCGTCGTAGTCCACGCCGGTCACCCGGCGAGCGACCCCGGCCAGCAGGTCGGCCCCGTAGCCCTCGCCGAAGCCGGCTTCCAGCACGTCACGTCCGGTGCAATGGCCGGCCAGCCGCTGGTAGACCACCTCGTGGCGGCGAAACCAGTAGTTCTCGATGTCCAGGCCGGGCACCGTGCGCTCGCCGGTCAGGGGCAGCCCAGAGTGCGCAGAAACCCGCTCGGAGGAACTCCCCGAATCGGGCCTGTCGTCGGTGGAACCGTCGGTGACGAATGCGCTCATTGGAAGGCAGGCTAACCCGTGGCAGGTACGGGCGGGCTGAACATGCAGGACGACCGGCTATGGTGTACGGGCGAACCCCCATAAGTTACCCACTAGTAACATTGCCGGGGGCTCCCGAAAATGGCCAAAGCACCTTGCGCCGGTTCGCGCCGCGCGAGGCCCGTCGAGGAGGACGAAACAGAGTCATGACGAACATCGTGGTCCTGATCAAACAGGTCCCAGACACCTGGTCCGAGCGCAAGCTCACCGACGGCGACTTCACGCTGGACCGTGAGGCCGCCGACGCGGTGCTGGACGAGATCAACGAGCGCGCCGTCGAGGAAGCGCTGCTGATCAAGGAACGGGAGGGCGATGCGGCCGGCACCGTCACCGTCCTGACCGCCGGTCCCGAGCGTGCCACCGAGGCGATCCGCAAGGCGCTGTCGATGGGTGCCGACAAGGCCGTGCACCTCAAGGACGACGGCATGCACGGCTCCGATGTCATCCAGACCGCGTGGGCGCTGGCCCGTGCGCTGGGCACCATCGAGGGCACCGAGCTGGTCATCGCCGGCAACGAGGCCACCGACGGTGTGGGCGGCGCGGTGCCGGCGATCATCGCCGAGTACCTGGGCCTGCCGCAGCTGACCCACGTGCGCAAGCTGACCGTCGAGGGCGGCAAGGTCACCGCCGAGCGCGAGACCGACGACGGCGTGTTCACGCTGGAGGCCTCGCTGCCGGCCGTCGTGAGCGTCAACGAGAAGATCAACGAGCCCCGGTTCCCGTCCTTCAAGGGCATCATGGCCGCCAAGAAGAAGGAAGTCACCGTCCTCGGCCTCGGCGAGATCGGTGTCGAGGCCGACGAGGTCGGTCGCGAGAACGCCGGTTCGACCGTGCTGTCGGCAACCCCGAAGCCGCCGAAGACCGCGGGCGAGAAGATCACCGACGAGGGCGACGGCGGCACCAAGATCGCCGAGTACCTGGTCGGCCAGAAACTCATCTGACATCCCCCGAAGACCTGAAAGATAAAGAGGCTGAACAACAATGGCTGAAGTACTTGTGCTCGTCGAGCATGCGGACGGTGCTCTGAAGAAGGTCACCTCCGAGTTGATCACCGCGGCCCGCGCGCTCGGTGAGCCGTCCGCCGTCGTGGTGGGCGCCCCCGGCACCGCCGCCGGCCTGGCCGACGACCTCAAGGCCGCCGGTGCGGCCAAGATCTACGTCGCCGAGTCCGCCGACGTCGACAGCGTCCTGATCACCCCCTACGTGGACGTGCTGGCCGGCCTGGCCGAGTCCGTGGCGCCGGCCGGCGTGCTGATCGCCGCCAACGCCGACGGCAAGGAGATCGCCGGCCGGTTGGCCGCCCGCATCGGGTCGGGCCTGCTGGTCGACGTCATCGAGGTCAAGGACGGCGCGGTGGGCGTCCACTCCATCTTCGGTGGCGCGTTCACCGTCGAGGCCCGCGCCAACGGCGACACCCCGGTGATCACCGTGCGCCCGGGTGCCGTCGAGGCGTCCCCGTCGGCCGGCGCCGGCGAGCAGGTCACCGTCGAGGTGCCCGCCGCCGCCGAGAACGCCACCAAGATCACCGCCCGTGAGCCCGTCGTCGCCGGTGACCGTCCGGAGCTGACGGAAGCCTCCGTCGTCGTCTCCGGTGGTCGTGGTGTGGGCAGCGCGGAGAAGTTCTCGGTGGTCGAGGAGCTCGCCGACGCGCTCGGCGGCGCCGTGGGCGCCTCGCGCGCCGCGGTCGACTCCGGCTACTACCCGGGCCAGTTCCAGGTGGGCCAGACCGGCAAGACCGTCTCCCCGCAGCTGTACATCGCGCTCGGCATCTCCGGCGCGATCCAGCACCGGGCCGGCATGCAGACCTCGAAGACCATCGTCGCGGTCAACAAGGACGAAGAGGCGCCGATCTTCGAGATCGCCGACTACGGCATCGTGGGTGACCTGTTCAACGTCACCCCGCAGCTGACGGAGGCCGTCAAGGCTCGTAAGGGCTGACCCGACTGTTTTCGGACCCCCGGTGCGTACGTCGCGCCGGGGGTCCGGTCGTCTCGGGATGGCCGCACGCCCACTGTGTGGGTTTCTGCGACGTGGACGGCCCTGATTCCGCAACAACCCACACAGTGGGCGCGGGCGCGGGGCAACTCGTCACCTGACGCTCATGAACGCGTCACGCGCCGATTGCCGTCACGCCGACTGGCTGGTCGAACCTGCAGTTCATGAGCACTGCTTCTGTACTCATAGCCGCCGACCGGCCCGTTGATCCGAGCGGCGCACCGCGCTACACACTGCTGCTGTCGACCGACCCCGACCTGATCGACGCCGCCCAGCGGCTGCGTCACGACGTGTTCACCGCCGAACCGGGATTCACCCTGCCCGCCACGTCCGACGGCCGGGACGCCGACCGGTTCGACGAGCACTGCGACCATCTACTGGTCCGCGAGGACACCACCGGAGAACTGGTGGGCTGCTACCGGATGCTGCCGCCCCCGGGCGCGATCGCGGCCGGAAGCCTTTACACCGCGACCGAATTCGAGGTCAGCGGATGGGACCCGCTGCGGCCGTCGCTGGTCGAAATGGGTCGCGCGGTGGTGCGCGCCGAACACCGCAACGGCGCGGTGATCCTGCTGATGTGGGCCGGCATCCTGGCCTACCTCGACCACCGCGACTACGACTACGTGACCGGATGCGTCTCAGTGCCCACGCACGATCCGACGGGCCGGGCGGCTGCCGGCGCACAGGTCCGCGGAGTGCGCGACTTCGTGGCCCGCCGGCATGCGGCGCCGCCCCAGTACACCGTCTACCCGTACCGCCCGGTGCTGCTCGACGGCCGCGGCATCGACGACATCGAACCGCCCGCGCGCCCCGAGGTGCCCCCGCTGATGCGTGGCTACCTGCGACTCGGGGCGCAGGTCTGCGGGCAGCCCGCGCACGATCCGGACTTCGGGGTCGCGGATTTCCCGGCCCTGCTGGACAAGCGACGGGCCGACACCCGGTACCTCGCGCGGTTGCGGTCGGTGTCGGCGGCCACCGACATGGTCGAGGCGGCGCCGTGAGCGCGGTCAACCCGTGGCTGCCGAGAGCCTCGTGTGACGACGGCTGCCTGCGCGCCGGTGCCGCGCCGACCGGAACGCGGGCCGTGGTCACCCTGCGAGTCGCCCTGCGGGTGCTCGGCGTGCTGCCGTTACTGTCGGCGCTGCCGTTGCTGGCGGTGCCGTTGCCCGGCCGGTCGCACCTCCAGCGCGGCTACTGCCGGCTGGTGCTGCGTTGCCTCGGGGTGCGAATCACGGTGTCGGGCGGGCCCATTCGCAATCTGAGCGGTGTGCTGGTGGTCAGCGGCCACGTGTCCTGGGTCGACATCTTCGCGATCGGCGCGGTGCTGCCCGGGTCGTTCGTCGCCAAGGCCGAATTGATCAGTTGGCCGGCGTTCGGCGCGCTGGCCCGGTTGATGAAGGTGATCCCCATCGAGCGCGGCAGCCTGCGCCGGTTGCCGGCCGTCGTCGACACCGTCGCGGCCCGGCTGCGCGCCGGGCACACCGTGGTCGCCTTCCCGGAGGGCACCACCTGGTGCGGGCTGGGTTACGGCCCGTTCCGGCCCGCGATGTTCCAGGCCGCGATCGACGCCGCCCGGCCGGTGCAGCCGCTGCGGCTGACCTACCACCACCGCGACGGCAGCACCTCGACCGTGCCGGCCTACATCGGCGACGACACGCTGTGGGCGTCCATCTGCCGCCTGGTTGTGGCGCGGCGGACCGTCGTGCACGTACACGTCGAATCACTGCAGCTGCCGGGGGCCGACCGCCGCGAACTGGCGGCGCGCTGCCAGGCCGCGGTCCGGAGCCCGGCGACGGCCGACCACCGGGCGGGCCGCACGCCCGGGCACGCCCTGGCGGCCTGAGCTCGACGGTCGGTCGGGGCCGATCGTGCGGGTACCCTGGACAGGCCATGAGTCCCGCCCGTCCGGTGTATCTCGACCACGCCGCCACCACCCCGATGCTGCCCGCTGCCATCGAGGCGATGACCGCTGTGCTCGGGACCGTGGGAAACGCGTCGTCGCTGCACACCGCGGGCCGCGCCGCCCGGCGGCACATGGAGGAATCCCGCGAAAGCATCGCCGCGGCCCTGGGCGCCCGGCCGTCCGAGGTGATCTTCACCGGCGGCGGAACCGAGAGCGACAACCTGGCGGTCAAGGGCATCTACTGGGCGCGCAGTGACGCGCAGCCGCGACGGCGCCGCATCGTCACCACCGCCGTCGAGCATCACGCCGTCCTCGACGCGCTATCCTGGCTGGCCGAGCACGAAGGCGCCGAGGTCACCTTCCTGCCCACCGAGGCCGACGGTTCGGTGACACCGGACGCCCTGCGCGCCACGCTTCGCGAGCACGGCACGGACGTGGCGCTGGTGTCGATCATGTGGGCCAACAACGAGGTCGGCACGATCATGCCGATCGACGAGCTCGCCGCGGTGGCAGCCGAGTTCGACGTCCCGATGCACACCGACGCCGTTCAGGCGTTCGGCCACATCCCGGTCGACTTCGCCGCCAGCGGGTGCGCCGCGATGAGCGTCGCCGCGCACAAGTTCGGCGGCCCGACCGGTGTCGGCGCGCTGGTGTTGCGCCGCAACGCCGCCTGCGTGCCGTTGATCCACGGCGGCGGCCAGGAACGCGACGTGCGCTCGGGCACCCCGGATGTCGCCGGGGCGGTCGCGATGGCGGCGGCCGCCCGGATCGCGGTCGACGGCCTGCAGGACACCGCTGCGCGCCTGCGCGCCCTGCGCGACCAGCTGATCGACGGCGTGCTCACCGAGATCGACGACGTCGTTCTGAACGGTGCGCGCGAGAACCGGCTGCCGGGCAACGCGCACTTCACCTTCCGCGGCTGCGAAGGGGATTCGCTGCTGATGTTGTTGGACGCCAACGGAATCGAATGCTCCACCGGCTCGGCCTGTACGGCCGGCGTGGCGCAGCCCTCCCACGTGCTGCTCGCCATGGGTGCCGATCCGGCGACGGCCCGCGGTTCGCTGCGATTGTCGCTGGGGCACACCACCGTTGCGGCCGACGTCGACGCCGCCCTGGAGGTGCTGCCCGGCGCCGTCGAACGGGCCCGGCAGGCCGCGCTCGCGAGTGCCGGCAGGCCCTGATGTTGCGGCCTACCTCTTGCTCGCGGAACTGCACCGCTCGCCGAATAGGCCGGTGATGCGGGTTCTTGCCGCGATGAGCGGCGGGGTGGATTCCTCGGTGGCGGCCGCGCGGATGGTCGACGCCGGACACGACGTCACCGGCGTGCACATGGCGTTGTCGTCGGCGCCGGGCACCTTGCGCACCGGGTCCCGGGGGTGCTGCTCGAAGGAGGACGCCGGCGACGCCCGCCGCGTCGCCGACGTGCTCGGAATTCCTTTCTATGTCTGGGATTTCGCGGACCGGTTCAAAGAGGACGTGATCGACGACTTCGTCGACTCCTACGCGCGCGGCGAAACGCCCAACCCGTGTGTGCGCTGCAACGAGAAGATCAAGTTCTCCGCCCTGGCCGCCCGTGCGGTGGCACTCGGTTTCGATGCGGTCGCCACCGGCCACTACGCCCGGCTGTCCGAGGGCCGCCTGCGCCGGGCGGTCGATCGCGACAAGGACCAGTCGTACGTGCTCGCGGTGCTGACCGCAGAACAGTTGCGGCACGCGGCCTTTCCGATCGGCGACACCCCGAAGTCGGCGATCCGCGCGGAGGCGTCGCGGCGCGGGCTGGCGGTGGCCGCCAAGCCGGACAGCCATGACATCTGCTTCATACCGTCCGGTGACACGCAGACCTTCCTGGGCGCCCGCATCGGCGTGCGCCGGGGTTCGGTCGTCGACGCCGGGGGAGCGGTGCTCGCCGAACACGATGGGGTGCACGGTTTCACGATCGGGCAGCGCAAGGGACTAGGCATCGCCGGCCCGGGTCCCGACGGCCGGCCGCGCTACGTCACCGGAATCGACGCCGAGACCGGCACGGTGCGCGTCGGCGCCGTTGAGGATCTCGACGTGTGGGAGCTGACCGGCCGGCGGCCCGTCTTCACCTCCGGGGTGCCGTTCGCGGCGCCGGTGGAGTGCGAGGTTCAGGTGCGCGCGCACGGCGAGACGGTGCCGGCCGTCGCCGAGCCGGTGGACGACGGGCTGCGGGTCCGGTTGCGTTCGGCCCTGCGCGGCGTGGCGCCCGGTCAGACGCTGGTGCTTTACCGGCCGGACGACGCCGGCGACGAGGTACTGGCCAGCGCGACCATCGCCTGATCCGCCGAGAGTCACGTTGTTTGCGGGGTCACTCGCACGATGCGTACAACAAGGTCACTTTCGGCGCGCGCCTCAAACTCCCGCGGCAACCTCGGCGGGCGCCGGTTCGACGGTGACCTTGATGGCCTCGCCCTTCTTGACGATCTGGAACGCGTCGAGCACGTTCTCCAGCGGGATGTGCCGGGTGATCAGATCCTTGACCGGCACCTGGCCCGTCGAGATGTATTGCAGCGCACGCTTGTTGTGCTCCGGCGCCGAGCCGTTGGCGCCGTGGATATGCAGCTGGCGGTAGTGCACCAGGTTCGAGTCGCAGGTGATGGTGGGATCGGTCTTGGGCAGCCCGCCGAAGAACGAGATCCGGCCGTTGCGCGCGGCCATGGCGATGGCCTGTTCCTGCGCGACGTTGGCCGCGGTCGCGGTGATCACGACGTCGGCGCCGCGGCCGCCGGTGAGCTCCATGACCCGCTGGACCACGTCGACCTGGGAGCCGTCGATGACCTCGTCGGGGCCGACCGCGTCGGCCGACATCTGCAGCCGCTCGGCGTTGACGTCGACGAGATACACCGGCCCGCAACGATGTACGCCGCGGGCGATCCGGATGTGCATGCAGCCGATCGGTCCCGCGCCGAACACCACGACGGTGTCACCCTCCTCGATACCGAGCAGCTCCTGGGCGTTGATGGCACACGCGAACGGTTCGGCCGCCGAGGCCTCGTCGAACCCGACGTTGTCCGGAATGCGGTTCAGCCCGTCGACTTTCAGCACCTG
>CAZTAA010000069.1:0-21703 GCA_964611465.1 uncultured Mycobacterium sp.
CCACCCCCGGCGGTGCGGTCAAAACCACCTACACCGCCCACGCGGTTCACCGCCTCGGTAATCCTGGGTGACACTCGTGCTGGTGGCTAGCGCGAGGGTGTGGGTGTGTGTGTTGGGCCACCAGCTGGCGTGGCGCAGGAGCGTGGCGATAGCGGGGACGGTCAGGGTGCGCACCAAGAAGGTGTCCAGGAGCAGTCCGCAGCCGATGATGAGGCCGGCTTGGATCATGATGGCCACCGAGCCGGCCATGAGGCCGAACATGCTGGCCGCGAAGATCAGGCCCGCCGAGGTGATGACGGAGCCGGTGCGGGCGACGGTGCGGAGCACGCCGACGCGGATGTTGCGTCCTGATTCTTCGCGTAGCCGGGATACCAGGAGCATGTTGTAGTCGGCGCCGACGGCGACCAGGATGACGAACGCCAGCAAGGGCACTGGCCAGGCGATCGGGTAGCCCAGTCCCCATTGGAAAATCAGCACGCCGATGCCCAGCGAGGCCAGGTAGTTGAGCACGACGGTTCCCAGCAGGTAGAGCGGTGCCAGTACGGCGCGCAGCAGTAGTACCAGGATGAGGCCGACGATGAGCAGGGTAGCGATGGCCAGTTGGGCGAAGTCCGCGCGTAGCAGGCGTTGGATGTCGGAGTTCACGGCGGGAAATCCGGCAATCGACATGGTGGCGTGGGCCAGGGCGGTGTTGGGGCGGGCGGCGTCGGCGACCTCGGTGATCTGGTGGGCGAGGTGGGTGGCCTCGGCGCTGTAGGGGTCGAGGTTGGATTCGACGGCAAAGCGTGCGGTTTTGCCGTCGGCGGACAGGAAATGCCTTGCCACGTCGCTGAATTGGCGGTTTTCGAAGATGTTGGCGGGTAGGTAGAAGCCGCTGGCGGCATCGGAGCCGGCGCTGGCGCGCGCGGAGTTGTGCAGCGCGGTGGCGATCTGGCTCATCCCGGACAGCATGTCGATGTTGCTGTCGGCCAGGGTGTGCACCCCGGTCGCCAGTGCCTGGGCGCCGGCGGCGAGTTGGCTGATGCCGTCTTGGAGGCGGCGGATATTACCGGCGAGGTCCGAGGGGTTGCCGCGGGTTCCGGCGGCGCTGTCCAGCGTGCTGAGCGTGGATTGGATTGCGGTGAGGGTGCCGGTGACGGTGGCGTCGGTGGCGGGGTTGTAGCGGTCGCCGAGGTCGGCGACCTGGGTGAAAAAGCCGTTGTCGCGCAGGCTTACCAGGGCGTGGACTTGGTCGCGGATCTGGGCGCACTGCGCGGTGGTGGCACACCAGGGGGAGGCGTTGAGGGTGTCGGCGAGGGGGTCGAGGGCGGTGACGGCGTTTTGGGCTTGCTCGGCCAGTGGGCGCAGCCCGGGGCCGGACTGGATGGCTTGGTCGACGGCGGGGGCGCTTGCAGACAGGTCGCGCAGCAGGGGTCGCAACGGTGCGGCGCGGGTTCCCGCGGACGGGGTGTGGGTGAGTATCGCGCCCAGTGGGCTCAGGGCGCTGCGCAACGTGGTGTCGAGTTGGGCCAGTCCGGCGGCGAGTTGGTCGGCGCCGTCGGTGAGTTTGGCGAGATCGCCCTTGCGGGTGTTGCCGTCGGCGACGGCCCCGGCCAGTGTGTCGCCGATTTGAGCGTTCTGCCAGGACAGTTGAGCTTGTTCGAGTCGCGCGCCGTTGGGGCGGGTGACTCCGGATACTTTGGTGACACCGGGGATTTGGGCGACGCGGGCGGCCATTTCGTCGAGATCGGCCAGCGCTTTGCCGGTGCGCATGTCGGTGGGGTTTTCCACGACAAGAAACTCGGTGATCACCGTGTCTTTGCCGAAGTGGCGGTCCAGCAGGTGGTAGCCCTGGTTGCTGGCGGTGCTGTCGGGTTGGCCTTTGCGGTCGTCGTAGCTGATTTTGATCGTCGCGGCGACCGCGGACAACGCGAGCAGGATGGCCAGGCTGGCGATCAGCAGCGGCAGGGGCCGGCGTACCACCGCGACGGCGATGCTGTTCCAGTAGCGGCGGGTCCGGTCGGATTTCGGTTCGCCGATGCCTCTTGTGGCGGCCAGCGCCAGCACCGGTGGCAGTAGCGTGACGGTGGCGGCGAACCCGACGAAGACGGCGACCGCGCAGGCTGGCCCGAGCGCGGCGAACACGCTCAGCCGGGCGAACACCATGGTTAAGAACGCGAACGCGACGGTGGCCGCTGAGGCCAGGATCACCCGGCCGATGCTGGCGGTGGCGTGGATGACGGCGTGGTCGGCAGGCATCTGGGCGCGGCGCTGCTCGTGGTAGCGGCTGATCAGAAACACCGTGTAGTCGGTGCCTGCGCCGAGCAGGATCGCGGTCATGAACGCCACGGTGAACTGGGAGACGGGCATGCCGCTTTGGCCCAGCGCTGAGAGCACCCCGCGGCCCACGGCCAGGCTTACCCCGATCACCAACAGCGGCAGCAGCGCGGTGAACACCGACCGGTACACGATCAGCAGGATCAACGCGATCAGCCCGACCGTGGCGATCGAGATCAGCAGCAGGTCGTGCTCGGCGGAGTCGATCATGTCGCTGAACGTCGTCGGCGGGCCCGTCACGGACGCCGTGACGGATGAGCCGGCGAACACGTTCGCCACGATGTGGCGAACGGCCTGCACGGATTCCGCGGCGGTGGGATCGCCCAGCGTGCCGGCCACGCCTACCGGCAGATACCACGCTTTGCCGTCGCGGCTGACCGCCTGGGTCGCGGTGACCGGGTCGGCCAGCAGATTTTGCACCAGCAAGACGTGGCCGGTGTCGGCGCGCAGCCGCGACACCAGCTGCTCGTAGCGTTGTCGCGCCGGGGGAGTCAACCCGGCGGGGTCTTCCATCGCAACGAACACCATCGTCTTGGAACCCTTCTCACCGAAGGCGTCGCTCATCCGGTCCACGGTTTGAAACGACGGAACATCGCGTGGAAGAAGGTTCACCGATTGCTCACGCACCACGGTCTCCAACTGCGGAAACAGCATCGCCAGCAGCACGGCCGCACCCCGCCACCCCCCGATCACCAGCGCTTTATGCCGCACGGTAAACGCTGCCAGGATTGCCAACCCGGCGCTGCATTCGCTGGATCCAGCTGAATCGGCCGGACGGCCGCTACGTGAGAGAAGTGCCGTCGCGGCGCCCGAAAAGTCCGAAGAACCGTCGGTCACCCGCACCTCCACGATTAGGGAGACTATCAGTATCGCTACGCTACTAGGAGTATCACGGTGCGCGCGAGGTCACGCGACGATTCACTTGCCGCTTCACCTCGCCGATCAACTCGCCGCGTTACTGGCACATCCCGCGTCCCGCCCGGGACGCGAGCTATCAGCGGTGTGAGGGGCTGACTCGCCAGATAGCATCCAGCACCTGGCGACGGTTGCCGACTGGTTTCAACGACATGGTAGGCGACCGTGAGGCGATGCAGCGTGGCGCGCGCAGCGTAAGCAGGCACTGACGACGTTGCTGTCGGCGCGGCACCGCGGAACGGTTCGCCAAGGCCCGCCGTCTGGCGCTGCCGCGTACCCGGTTGGGCTCGGCTAAGTCAGCAACACCTCAATTGAAAACAAAGGCTGGCTCCTGCTTTCTTCTGTGCACCACGAGAAATTGTCCAGGCGCACTCGCGGCAGAAAGTAGCTCGTAATCAAACTCAAGCTCACCGCGGTCACGATGCCTCAGCCGTTTGACCTTACGGTCGCAGACATCAATGTCGTGACTTTCCCACATCCGGACGAAGTCGTCGCTCTTGTCGGAAAGTTCGTGGATGATCTCGGCCACATCTGGCTGGTCGATATCAACTCCCACGATGCGGTGCAGGATGGCAATAGCTGTTTTGGCATATGACTCCCAGTTGACCCAGAGGTTTTTCGCTTCTGGATCTAAGAAAAGTAGGCGCAGGATATTTTCAGTTATCTTAAATTCATCGAAGAACAGTGATGCCTGGACGTTTTTGGCCAGGACGTCGCAGCGACGGTTCACGATGTAGGCGGGACCGAGTGTCCACGACTGCATGAGAAGCAGCAGATACTCCACCGGGGCTTGCTGCGAGCCAGATGTCCACCGCCATCGGTGGTGTGGAATCGCGAGATCGTGCAAATACGCGGCCTCGTCCGCAGACAGGCAAAGCGCGGCGACCAAGGCGTTCAAGACCTGGACGGACGGGTGTTTTTCTCGTCCCTGTTCCAACCGGGCGTAGTAGTCGGCGCTGATTCCGGCCCGCGCGGCCACCTCTTCACGGCGCAACCCCGGGGTTCGTCGCCGTCGCGCAAACTCCCCATCGTGGCCCTGGCACGGCGCCATTGCCTCGCGACGTGCACGAAGGAATCCTCCCAGTGTCGTCGCCACGAAGTGATGCTACCGCCGGCGTTTTCCTGGGTGTCGCACTCCTAGGTAAACGTCGGCCATTCCTGTGCCCGCCGCCGTCGGGCATCATGTGCTGGCGGGGCATGCATCGATCGGTTGCGTCCGACGCCGTCCCGCGAGTCCGCGGCGATGGAGTGGCATTGTGCAGATGCGGTGCGGGCGCTCCCTTCCAAGTGGGTATGACGAGAGATCGGCGATCCGCTCACGATGTTGCGCGAAGCCCCGACGGGTTAGCGGAAAGATTTGGGCTCCGGTCGGCCGTCGAGATGGGTTGTGATGGTAGGGCTTCTCAAGGGGATGTGGATTCCGCTGGTCATCGCGGCGGTGGTGATGGTGGGTGGTTTTGTCGCCTATCGGTTGCACGGAATCTTTGGTTCGCACCGCCTTTCGGCAGCCGGCCAGGTCGAAGCGATTGAGCCGATCAACGTCAAGCGGGTGACCTACGAGGTTTTCGGTCCTGCGGGCACGGCAGGCCACGTCAACTATTTGGACGCGGACGCCCAGCCGCAGGGGGCGAACTTCGCCACGCTGCCCTGGTCGTTCACCGTGACCACGACCCTGCCGGGAGTCTTCGCGGCTGTGGTCGCCCAAGGCGATAGCCCGACGATCGGTTGCCGCATAGTCGTCGACGGCCGGGTCAAAGACGCGGAGTCCAGCAGCAACCTGAACGCGCAGACCTTTTGCCTGGACAAGGCCGCATGAGCGGCGATCACGTCCACGGGTCGTTGCTGTCGCGGGCGATCCACCGGCTGGCGGTGCCAATCATCGTGGGCTGGCTGGGGCTCACCGTCGTCGTCTTCGTCGCCGCGCCGAACCTACAAGTGGTCGAACGCGACAACACGGTGGCCTTGTTGCCCCCGGACGCCCCGTCGCTGGTCGCGATGAAGCGCATGGGCAAGGTATTTCACGAGTTCGACTCCGACAGCGTCGCCATGGTGGTGTTAGTCGGCGACCAGCCGCTGGGAGCCGAGGCGCGCCGCTTCTACGACGGCCTGGTGCGCGACATCGAACACGACACCCATCATGTCCAGCACGTGCAGAACTATTGGGGCGATCTGATCACGGCGGCGGGCAACCAGAGCGCCGACAGCAAGGCCGCCTACGTGCAGGTGAACCTCGCTGGCGACCAGGGCACGACCTTGGCGGACGAGTCGGTGCACGCGGTCGAGGACCTGGTGGCGCACTCGCACCCGCCGCCGGGGATCAAGGCGTACGTCACCGGGCAGGCGCCGCAGACCACCGACACCACCGAGGCCGGCGACAAGAGTATGGGCCAACGTGTCGCGATAACAATCGTCGTCGCCGCGATCATGCTGCTCATCGTCTATCGGTCCATCACCACGGTCCTGCTTGTGCTCGTCGTGGTGTTCGTCGAACTCGGCGTTGCGCGGGGAGTCGTCGCGGCGATCGGGAACTTTCATGTCATGGGGTTCACGACGTTCGCCGTCAGCCTGCTCATGTCGCTGGTCATAGCCGCGGGGACGGATTACGCGATATTTTTCATCGGCCGCTATCACGAGGCGCGCCACGCTGGCCAGAACCGCCAGACGGCGTTTTACACCACCTATCGTGGGGTGGCCCACGTCGTCTTGGGCTCGGGTCTCACCGTTGCCGGAGCGATGCTGTGCCTGCGGTTGACGCGGCTGCCCTATTTGAACACGCTGGCGATTCCCTGCGCGATCGGGCTGCTCGTCGTGATTGCCGCCTCGCTCACCCTGGTTCCGGCCGTCCTCGTCGCGGGGGGTCGCGTCGGTCTGCTCGAGCCGAAACGGCCGAGCAACGTGCGCGGGTGGCGGCGAATAGGTGCCGCGGTCGTGCGCTGGCCGGCGCCGATCCTCGCCGGCGCTCTCGTCGTGTCCGTTGTCGGCGGACTAACGTTGCCGGGGTATAAGACCGCCTACGACAACCGCCGCTACATTCCTGCCGGCATGGAATCCAATGTCGGATACGCCGCCGCCGAAAAGCATTTCAGTTACGCCAGGCTCAATCCCGACATATTGCTCGTCGAAGCCGGCCACGATCTGCGGAATCCGGCCGACATGCTCGACTTGGACCGGATCGCGGGGAGTATCTTCCGGGTGCCCGGCATCGCCAGGGTGCAAAGTATAACCCGGCCGTTGGGGTACAATATCGAGCACGGCACAATCCCGTTTCAGGTGGCGATGGGCCCTGTCCCCATCAGGGACAACTTGCATTATCTGAAAGACCGCCTCGACGACATCCTCAAGCTGAGCCGCGACGACCTCGGCACCCAGATCGCGACTTTAGAGCACATGTACAAAGTGCAAGAAGACCTGTCGAATTCGATTAGCGACAGCGCTCAAGTCACCGCCGATACCGCTGCCATAACGGACGAAATACGCGACCATGTCGCAGATTTTGATGATTTCTGGCGGCCAATTCGCAGCTACTTCTACTGGGAGAAGCATTGCTTCGACATCCCCATGTGCTGGTCGTTGCGCTCCATCTTCGACGCTTTGGACGGCTTCGACAAACTCGCCGAAAATTTCCATCTGCTAGCCAAAGACCTCCAAAAAAGCGCGGACGCGAGCCGCGAGATGCTCACGCTGCTCCCGCCGATGATCGCCGTCGCAAAGTCCATGCAGACCACGTTTTTGACCCTCTACAGCAGTTTTTCGGACCTGGTCACTCAAATGGACCGGATGACCGACACGGCGACCTTGATGGGCAAGTTTTTTGACCAAGCGAAAATCGACGGCTTGTTCTACATTCCCCCGGAAGTGTTCAACAGCCACGACTTCAAGCAGGGGCTCAAACTGCTGGTCTCCCCCGATGGCAAAGCCGCCCGCATGATCATCACCCACGACGGCGATCCTGCGAGCACCGAGGGCATCTCCCACGTCGACGCCGAACTCAAGGCAGCCCGCGAGGCCGTCAAGGGAACCCCGCTGGCAGACGCCAAATTCTACCTAGGCGGCACCGCTGCCTCCTGGAAAGACATCCAGGAGGCCACCAAATACGACGTGATGGTCGAGGCCATGGCCGCGCTCATCCTGATCTTCATCGTCATGCTGGTGCTCACGCGGGCACTGATCGCCTCGCTGGTGATCGTCGGCACCGTGGTGGTCTCGTTGGCCACCGGGTTCGGCATTTCCGTACTGCTCTGGCAGGACCTCGTCGGCCTGGACTTGAACTGGATCACGCTGCCGTTCGCGGTCACCATCTTGCTGGCCGTGGGCTCCGACTACAACTTGTTGCTGATCTCGCGGTTCAAGGAGGAAATCGGCGCCGGTCTGAAGACGGGCGCTATCCGGGCCATGGGTGGCACCGGTGGAGTCGTGACGGCCGCAGGCCTGGTGTTCGCCTTCACCATGGGAGCGCTGATCGTCAATAAGCTGCACACGATTGGGCAAGGCGGTTCCACCATCGGCCTGGGTTTGCTGGTCGACACCTTGATCGTGCGCTCGCTGATGACACCGTCAATCGCGGCGTTGCTGGGCCCGTGGTTCTGGTGGCCACTGAAGGTTCGCTCCCGACCGCGCCGCGGCGGGGTCCCGGACAGGCCACGCGTCGACGACGCCGCCACCGCACCGCTGGCCGTGCCCTCGATCCCCGGACCCGACGACGAGATCAGGTGATACGCACCGGCTGTCGACACCCGCCGGACCGCGATGGCCCATTCGGGTCAAGGTTGACCCAGGTGGACCTTACAGACGGTGTGAGGGGCGTCATACGGTGGCGTTACCGCAGAATTGCTGGGACGACAGCGAGAAGGGCCGTCACATGACCGAGATACTGACCCGGATGCAGGCAATGCCGAGTGAAACTCCCCTCGAAGACGAGGCTTTGGCCGCTTACGAGAAGAAGTTCCGCGAGGACAACACCATCTGGGCCGAACTCTTGCAGGAAAACCTCGACCGCCTTGGGCGCGGGTCGTTTTCGCTGCACTGGATGGACACCGACAAGGCGAATTGGGGTGTAAGGGCGCGGCCAAGTTCGCGGGGTTTGACCTACACCGACATCAACCGTCCCCCGGCCTACGGCACGCTGCCCGAGCACAATGCGACACGCAACTTCGCCCCGCGCGGCTCGGTGCGAGACCCTTATGCCGATCAGATGCCGATCATCGACGCCTACGACATCCTCGACAAGAAGGATGCGTGGGCAGATAACGTGATAACGCTGTATGAGGAGGCCAAGGCGCGGCAGTGGAACTCCACCAGCGACATCCCGTGGAGCGAGCTCGAGCCGGTCAGCGAGGACCTGGAGAAGGCCGCGTGCCAGCTGGCCACCTCCCTCACCGAGGTCGAGTTCGTCGCGGGCGACTTCCCGTCTCGCTGGGTCTATCGGACCTCACCGGATTTTTTTGAAATCAAAAATTTCCTCGTGACGCAGATGATGGACGAGGCCCGTCACATGGAAGTGTTCCGCAAGCGCGCACTCGCCGGCGGCGGCGGCTTGTTGCACGCCAGCCCGGCTTTGGAGTGGGCGCTGAAGGCGATCCTCGAATCACCGACCCACACCCAGGGCACTTTCCTGCTCAATGTCCTGGGCGAAGGGCTTGTCCTCACCATATTCCGGGCCGGCGAATTCCTGTCCAAGACCCATGTCGACAAGGAGATCTTCCGGCGTTGCATGCAAGACGAGGCCCGACACGTCTCGTACGGAACGCTGGAGTTGAAGAACTTCCTCGACTGCTCGACCGATAGGGACAAGGCGCTGTCGGATATGCACCGCTTCGCCGATCTTGGCGAGCAGATCATCCTCACCGCGCTGAGCAGTCCCGGATTGCTGGAGCCGCTGGCCGTTCTGATGGGCGGTGGGGTCGACAAGATCGACGATGGCATGGAGGGTGTGTCGTTCTTGTGGGGGACGATTGTCGAGGAGTATCTGCAGCGCTGTGACCGCGCCGGGTTTGACCGCCGCGAGAAGGTGACGATTCCGTTGGAGATGCCGTGGACGGCGTGAGCACGAGCACAGACCTTCCTACCGTCGAGTGGCTGCTTAGGCTCGCGGAGATCAACATGGCAGATCTCGCCGAGTTTCGTAAGCTCGGCGAGATGGACTGCCGGTTCGCCGTCGACATCTTCGACGGCGGCCCCGACGGGTCTGCGTTGATCGTCCAATTGTTTTTCGATGGCTTCGATGTCAGGGAGATCAAGCAGATCGGCGAAACCGAACTGGAGTCGATGGACTTTGTCATCGAGACCGATCGGGATTCGTGGCAGGAGATGGTGGATAACATCCGCGCCGGAGACGGCCAACCGGACCTCGATCACACGCTCAACGCACTGAGCATGGCGGCGACACCGATCCGGGTCTGGTCGTCAGACCCGCTGGGGCGCGACATGTTTTTCCGCTACAACCAGAGTTTGCAGCATTTCATCAACAACTGTGCTCGGTTGTGAATCGCCCATCAGGGAAGAGAAAAACCTATGAGCCGGACGCGGCGAGGCCATTTCTATATCGATGACACCTGCATCGGATGCGGAGCGTGCGAGCACTCATGTCCGGGTCGCGTCGATGCCATATCGAAGAAAGCCGACGATTTCCTGGGCCGATTCGTGATCGACCTCGAACAGTGCATCGACTGCGGGAAATGCGTGCCGCTGTGCCCGGTCGACTGTATTCACGACGGCCGTGTCGAAGCGGACTTCGTGCCCGACAATGGCTACACAAAGATCGCAAAGCTGCACGAGTGGGCGGCCCGCAAGGACAGCTGAGTGCGTTCAACGATTCAGAGGGTTGAGGGACGTAAAAATGGGCGTTTTCAAAGATAGTGACGAGGCGACAAAGTACATTGCCGGGATCTTCGAGGAGGCGATGTCCGACGAATCGATCGCCGACCAACTCGCGGCGTCCGGCGTCGTGCTGCAACTCAACTGCTCGGACCCGGACATCCAGATCACGGTCGACATGCCCAACAAGAAGGTGATCACCGGCAGCTGTGAGCTTTCGCCCACCGTGGCGATGTCGATGACCTCCGACATGGCCAACCGGTTCTGGCAGGGCAAACTCAACCTTGCTGTCTCGCTGGCCAAGGGCCAGGTCCGCGCAAAAGGCCCGGTGCCGAAGATCCTCAAGCTCGTGCCCGTCGCCAAGAAGCTTTTCCCCCGCTACGAGGAGTCGCTGCGGGCCGAGGGGCGCACCGACTTGCTGGCTGTTTGACCGAGGGCGGCGCCCGGGGCGGATTCGAACCCTTACTGGGACCGGTCGGCCTCGGAGAGGTCGTCGAGCAATCGGTACCGGCCGGCCATCGCCGCGGCGGCGATGCGATTGGTGACGGCGAGTTTGTGCAGCAACGCGGCCACCATCCGTTTGGCGGTGCGCTCCGATACCACCATCCGCCGCGCGATGTCGGCAGTCTCCATGCCTGTGGCAACCAACCTCCACAACTGGAGTTCCTGCGTGCTGAGGCTGTCCAGCAACGCCGATCGCGGTGCGCGGGACTTCGCGAGCAGTGCGTCAAGCAGCACGCCGTTGATGACCCGCAAGCCTTCGGCGACGGTCCACAGCGGCCCGGCCAGCGCTTCGGGCCGCGCCGTCTTGGGCAGGAATCCGTCGGCGCCAGCGCGCAGCGCCTCCTCGGCAAGCTCGAGATCACCGGTTCCCGACAGCGCCACGATCCGGGTCTTGGGATGGCGCGCCTTAATGTGCCGGATGGCGGCTATCCCGCCGAGTGGGGGCATGGACAGGTCGATGATCGCGACGTCGGCAGCGCAGCGCGCCACCAGGTCGGCGGCCTCCTCGACGTAGGTGGTCTGCCCGCCCACTGTGAACAGCTCGCCCCATTGGCGGTCGAGCAGCAAGGCCAGGCCTTGTGCGAAAAGCTCGTGGTCGTCGATGATCACCACGACGAACGGCTTGCCGGTCATTGCTGTGACGCTACCCCGGCCCTAATGTCGGCCCGGTGAGATCGGTCGATCAGCGCCGTTGGACGGCGCAGGGGGACGGCAGCGGCTACGGGTTGGCTCGCACCGTCGTCGCCGTGCGGGTCGCGGTGGTGATCTCGATCGGGGTGCTGTTGCCGGTGGAGCCGGCAGGGGTGCGCGTGTATATCGCGATCCTGATGGCGGCGGCGCTGGTCTACGCGGCGATTGTGTTCGTCCACCCGCAGTTGGAGGTGCGCCGTACCCGTTACCGTTGGCTGGTCACCGGCGTCGACTCGATGTTCACGCTGGTGTTCATCGCGCTGACCGGTGGGGTGCACAGCCCAGCGGTGTCGGTGCTGGTGCTGGTCGTCATCGCCTCCGCGGCCCGGCTGTCGTTTGCCGAGACACTCGCGTTGGGGGTGCTCCTCGGCGCCGGGTACATCGGCGTCGTGCTACTGGCCTCCTCTGACAGTGCCGCGCTCGCACCGGTGCCACAAAGTAGCTGGTGGGCGCTGTACCTGCTGTTCACGGCCATCATCACGGCGGGGTTGTCGTCCCTGGTCGAACGCGAACACCGATCCAGCGTGCGGGCGCTGGTGGAGGCCGAAGCCGAACACGCCGCCGCTGAAGAGGAACGCGATCTGCGAAGCCGGTTGTTGCAGTCCTACCAGTCGCAGCAGGACGGGCTGCAGGTGCTGGTGCACGAATTCCGCACCCCCATCGCCTCCTTGGGGGCGCTCACGGCGGCGCTCACATCGGCGAGGCCGATGTCGGAGTCCGACCGTGCCGCCAGCCTGCAGCTGGCCGCCCGGCACGTTGAGCACCTCGGCGACATGCTCGACGCCTTGTCCGACGTCGCGTTGAGCCGGCGCCCCGCCTTCTCGGCGGGCCGGGTCCGGCGCGTCGACATGGCCGGCCTGATCACCGCTGCCGCCGACGCCGTGGGCCTGGTTGCACCGCAGCTGCGGTTGACGGTGAGCGACGACGTCGGTGCGGTCGCGGTCAACGCCCAGGGGTTGCGGCGCGTGCTGACCAACCTGCTGGAGAACGCTTCCCGGCACAGCCGCGATGCCCCCATCGACGTGACGTGCACGCGCACAGGCGACGACATCGTCATCGAGATCGCCGACCGCGGTCCTGGCATACCCGCTCAGAGTCTGGGCCAGCTGACGGCCAAATACGTCAGCGCCGGTGACCGGCGCGGCACCGCCGGGCTGGGCCTGTGGATCGTGCAGCAAATCCTCGAGGCGATCGGCGGGCGGGTCGATTTCAGCGCATGTGACGGCGGGGGGCTCGTGGCGACCGTTCGCGCCCCGATCGGGTGATTCGATCGCGCGGCGATTGGCCCGCGAAGGCCACTGATTGGCACGCGCGCGACTGGCACGGCGCTGTTGTGATCGCGACCATGGCTAGGGCACTTTGGCGGCGCACGACACAATGCCGCGCCCGCGGCGACGCCCGCACACCCGAGCACGTCACCTGGTGCACAGAACGGAGGCCGGGATGGCCGTCTTCACCGATGAAGATGAGGTCTACACCTACTTGGGTGGGATCTTCCGGCGTGGCCTGGATAAGGAGGGGTTGGCTGACAAGCTGGCCGGTTCGGGCGTGGTGTTGCGGATCCATTACAGCGATCCGGATGCGGTGGTGACGGTGGATATGCCGAATAAGGTCGTCGAGACCGGTTCGGGAAGCACGGCGGTGCCCAATGTCGAGTTGTTCATGTCTGCGGACATGGGCAACCGGTTCTGGTTGGGGAAGGTGAACTTGACGATGGCGATGGCTCGGGGCACGGTGCGGGCCAAAGGCCCGGTGGCCAAGCTGATCAAGCTGATCCCGCAGGCCAAAAACTTGTTCCCGGAGTACCGGCTGATGCTGCAAGCCGCGCACCGTGAGGACCTCATCGATGCATGAGCCGGGTCGGCCGGCTGGTCTGCTGGGTGGGATGGTGCCGCGGTGAAATCGACGATGCAGGACGTTGCGCTGGGTGTCGCGGGCGTCGTCGAGCACGCGGCGACGGTGCATGGCGAGCGGCAGGTGTTCACCGCGCGCGGTCCCGGCAACATTTTTCAGGTGACGTATGGAGAGTTGGCGGTTCGGGCGGCCCGGCTGGCCCACGCGTTGCGTGAGGTCGGTGTCTGCGGTGATGAGCGGGTCGCCACGTTGCAGTGGAGTAATCAGGAGCATCTGGACAGTTATGCCGCGGTGCCGTCGATGGGTGCGGTGCTGCATACGTTGAATCTGCGGCTTCCGCCGCAGCAGTTGGCCTGGATCGCCAACGATGCCGATGACCGGGTGGTTCTCGTTGACGACACGGTGTTAGGCGTGCTGGCTGCGGCGTTGCCGATGATGGCCTCGGTGCACACGGTGCTGGTCGCCGGTGAGGGTGATCTGTCGGCGCTGGACGGTTGCGGGAAAACGGTGCTGCGCTACGACGAGCTGGTGGCGGGCCAGCCGGAGACCTTCGATTGGCCCGAGGTTGATGAGCGGTCCGCGGCGGCGATGTGCTACACCAGCGGGACCACCGGTCATCCGAAGGGGGTTGTCTATAGCCATCGTTCGATGTGGCTGCATTCGCAGGCCGCCTGCACGGCTAACGCGTTGGGTATCGGCCATGACGACACGGTGCTGGCCATTGTGCCGATGTTTCACGCCAACGCCTGGGGGCTGCCCTATGCGGCGATGATGGCCGGTGCGCAGCTGGTGTTGCCGGATCGCTTCTTGCAGGCCGCGCCGCTGGTGCAGATTATTGAGGCGACGCGTCCGACGATGGCGGGTGCGGTGCCGACGATTTGGGCTGATGTGTTGCACTATCTGCGCAGCCATCCCGGCCATGATGTGAGTTCGCTGAAGCTGGTGGCGTGCGGGGGATCTGCGGTGCCACGGTCGCTGATGAGCGCGTTCGACGAGTTGGGTGTGCGGATCGTGCAGGCGTGGGGGATGACCGAAACCTCGCCGCTGGCCTCGGTCGCGCTGGCGCGCCACAGCGACCCGCCCGAGACGGCGTCGCGGCTGCGGGCCACGCAGGGTCGGGTGGTGGCCGGTGTGCAGGCGCGCATCGTCGACGACGCCGGTGTCGAACAACCCTGGGACGGAGAGTCCGTCGGGGAGATCCAGGTGCGAGGCCCGTGGATCACTGAACGCTATTACGGGCAGGACACCGCGGCGGTCTGCGTCGACGGGTGGCTGCCCACCGGTGATGTCGGCACCATCTCCGCGGATGCGTTCATCACGTTGACCGACCGGGCCAAGGACGTGATCAAGTCCGGTGGTGAATGGATTTCCTCGGTGGAATTGGAAAACGAGCTGGCCGCCCATCCGGCGGTCCGCGCCGCGGCGGTGATCGCCGTGCCCGACCCCAAATGGCAGGAACGGCCGTTGGCGGTGGTCGTGCTCGATGACGGGCACACCGCGACCGCGGCGCAGCTGGCCGATTTTCTCCGCGGCCGGGTGGCTAAGTGGTGGTTGCCGGAGCGGTGGACATTCGTGACCGAGATGCCGTTGACGTCGACCGGCAAATTCGACAAGAAGACGCTGCGCGCACGGCACGCCGACGGCGCGTTGGTGGTCGAAACCCTCAGCTGAATTCCAACGTCGGCGACAAACCAGAAGTGTTCAGGGTAAGGAGTGAAACGGTGAAGACACGCGCTGCGATTTTGTGGGATCTGGGCCAGAAATGGGAGGTCGAGGAGGTCGAGCTCGATCCGCCCGGCCCCGATGAGGTGCTGGTGCGGTTGACCGCGACCGGGTTGTGTCATTCCGACGAGCACCTGGTCACCGGGGATCTGCCGATTCCGCTGCCGGTGGTGGGCGGTCACGAAGGTGCCGGCACGGTGGCCGCGGTTGGGCCCGGCGTCGACAACGTCACCGAGGGCGATTCGGTCATTTTGACGTTCCTGCCCGCCTGCGGGCGCTGCTCGTACTGTGCGCGCGGCATGGGCAATCTGTGCGAGATGGGTGCGGCGATCATGATGGGGCCGCAGATCGACGGCACCTACCGCTTCCACGCCCGCGGCGAGGACGTCGGCCAAATGTGTTTGTTGGGGACGTTTTCCGAGTACACGGTGGTGCCCAAAGCCTCACTGGTCAAAATCGACGACGGCACCCCGCTGGACAAGGCGGCGCTGATTGGGTGTGGTGTGACCACCGGGTACGGCTCAGCGGTGCGCACCGGCGAGGTGCGCGCCGGGGACACCGCCGTCGTGGTCGGGGCGGGCGGCATCGGCATGAACGCGATCCAGGGCGCCCGCATCGCCGGGGCGTTGACGATCGTGGCGGTCGACCCGGTCGCGTTCAAGCGTGAGCAGGCCACCCAGTTTGGCGCGACACACACCGCCGCCACGATCGACGAGGCGTGGGCGCTGGTCAGCGACCTGACCCGCGGCAAACTGGCCGACGTGTGCGTGTTGACCACCGACGTCGCCGAAGCGTCCTATGTCGGCGAGGCGTTGTCGCTGGTCGGCAAGCGGGGTCGGGTGGTGGTGACCGCGATCGGGCACCCCGAGGACGCCTCGATGTCGGGATCGCTGCTGGAGCTGACGTTGTATGAAAAGCAGATCCGCGGCGCGCTATACGGCTCGTCCAACGCCGCCCACGACATCCCCCGCCTGGTCGAACTCTACAACGCCGGCCAACTCAAACTCGACGAGTTGATTACCCGGGAATACACCCTTGAGCAGATCAACGAGGGCTATGACGACATGCGAACAGGGCGCAACATCCGCGGACTCATCCGGTTCTGACGAGCGAAGGGTTTCAAAGGCGTTGGCCACAGGACAGATTGCCTACCGGCACCGGCCGGGTGGACATTGCGGGTCCTCGGCGCTGCGGGATCTCACCGAATGGGCCGAACTTGGCTGGGGATCTGAGCCGCCAGCCGAGGGCTTGGTGTTCGCTCTCGGCGGCGCCGTGGACTTCAGCTACGTGCGCTGCGCCCGGCTGCGGCCGCAGATCTATCTGGTGGGGCGCGGCGGCGGGCTGGAGGAGGGTTATCTGACCCGTATCGGCGCCGGGGCGCGGGTGGCATCGACCGATGACGCCGACGTCGGCTGGGCGTGGGTGACCGCTGAGATCGACGCCGGCCGGCCGGTGATGGTGTGGGCCGATATCGCCGAGCTGCCCTACCTTCGGGTGCGGTTGAGCATGAGCCGCCACGACATCGTGATCGTCGGCTACGACGAAGCTCGCCAAGTCGCGTACGTCGTCGACAATGACCGTGACACCACCCAAACCGTCGGCTACGAGAACCTGCGACGGGCTCGGTGCTCGACCGGGTTCCCCATGCCGACCCGTCACACCACCTACCTGATCGATTGGCCACGCCAGGTTCCCGAACTGGGCGTGATCGCCGGGCCGGCGCTGGCAGCCAGCGCGGCGTCGATGCGCGGCGACGCCGCCGGGTCGCCAACCCTTATCGTCGAGGATGCGGACCTGGAAGGGGTCGGGTTGGCGGGTGTGCAGGTTTTCGCCGACGACGTGCGCTGCTGGCCCGGCAATTTGGATGACGACGCGCTCGCCGAAGCTCTGTTTGGGCTCGGCGCGTTCATCGAGAAGGCCGGCACCGGCGGCGGACTGTTCCGCCGGCTGCAAGCTCAGGGCTGCCAGGATATCGCCGACCTGCTGGACAGCGACGCGGTCGCCGGCGCGGCAGCGGCAGCCCGCCGGGCCGCCGACCTGTGGAGCGCTGTCGCCGAGAAAGCCGTGGATACCACCCTTTCGCTGCGGGACCGATGTGCCGCGGCCGCCGACCTGGCCGCCGGACTGCCCCAAGCCGAGCAGCATCTCGCCGACGCCTTGGACCACGCGGCGCGATCACTGGCAAGCCCCACGCCGAGCGAGGCGATGACGAAAGGCGCTTAGTGACTGACTCATCCACCGGTCATGATCCGAGTTTTCTGGCGACGACGGAGTACCTGGATTGGCGCCACGACAACGTCCAGCGTTTCACCCAGGCGGCGATCGGCGACAGCGATGATCCGGTCACACGTGCCCAACGCGTGTTCGCCGCTGTCCGCGACAACATCTGGTACGACCCGTACAGCGTCGACGACGATCCCGACCACTACCGCGCCAGCTACGTCGCCACCGCCGAACGCGCCTACTGCGTCCCCAAGGCGGTCCTGCTCACCGCGGCGGCCCGCGCCGCGGGCATACCCGCCCGCCTCGGCTTCGCCGACGTGCGCAACCACCTGCAAACCGACACGCTGCGCGCCCGCATGGGCGGCACCGACGTGTTCGTCTACCACGGCTACAGCGAACTGTTCGTCAACGACCGCTGGGTCAAGGCGACACCGGCGTTCAACGCCGAACTATGCGCCAGATTCGGCGTGCCCCCCATCGACTTCGACGGCGAACACGACGCGCTACTCCATGCCTTCGACAGCAAAGGCCACCAGCACATGGAATACCTTCACGACCGCGGCTGGTATCACGACTTGCCTTTCACCGAAATCGTTACAGAACTCCATCATCGGTATGGCCCGCTCATGCGAACCACCCCCATCGAGCGTGACACCTTCACCGAATAGCCGAACACAAGCGGCGGCATAGGTCTGTACCAATTCCCTCGATCAGCAAAGCCAACAATGGTGTGGGTGCCTACCTGGCCGCTGCTGCGCGGCCCGGCCATCACAGGTGAGCCCGGCATGCAGTCAGCGATCTGGCATGCCGGGCATCGCAGCACGTAATCCTGTGACACGCAGACTGTTTGACATCGCGATGTACCAACGCCGACTATCGACAAGTTCAGCAACGGTGGAGGCGAAATGCCAGCCAGGAAATCAATCCGATGGGCTCCTCGCGCGGGTGGTCATACATTTCCCTGTCCATCAGGTTGTCGTCCAGGTACGAGCAGCAGCGAGGCGGGTAATGGCGCGGGCGCACGCGGTCGTCATCGGTAGATGCCGATTGCTGCACGCGCCTGGTACTACGCCGGGCAAGCCTGAGATCCCGGATCTCATGCGGCCACGGGGGAACTTTGCTTAGCGCAAGCGGCAGATTCATCGCAGACCAGCGCCCCTGTGTCTGCGCGATCTCCTGCGGCACGAATTGGGAAAGTACATTCGACACCCACCTGGACGGGCATCTGGTGCCAGCATCGTGGAGCTTGCGAACCAGGGATCGTTCGAGCCGTTGCCTGATCATCAACCCTCCTGCGGAGCGCAGACTCGCAGGGCTAAGTGTACCGATGGTAGCGCTACGATACCACTAGTATCGTACGGGTCTGCTGATGCGATTGATCGATCGGCGCCGGCACCTTCGGTGGGCGGTTAAGCGCTGTTTACGGCGGCTACATGGAGGGTGATGCACCAGGGTTTTCCGTCAACGACGACGACGAACTCGACCCGCGTCGGCTGCGCTCACGAGCACGGTTGCAGGTGGCGGTGGGTGGCTTCTTGCGCGATGAATCCCTTGACTGCCTCCTGAAGGTCAGGGTCGCTGATCTGGTCACGGTAGTGGCGCACTGACCCCTTGGGTCATCGCCTTCGGGAAACGTCGCCGACAAGGTCGAAATAAAGTGGCTCATCACCAAGTCGTCGCCGACGAAATGCTGGAGAGTAGTTGCCCCGAGGGCAATGCGAAACGTACCCGGCGGGCCTTCGGCAGCACCCGTGTTCTCGGCGATATCGACGACTCGTTGCTCATGCTCATCATGCTGCCCCTTATTGGTAGTGATCACATCTGAGAGCGGAATGTCGGCCGAGCAGCGTCATCGCCGCCGCCGCGAGGGCTTGATCGATGCTGCGGTCGAGTTGATCGGCACCCGGGGAGTGGCGGCGGCTACGGTGAGGCGGTGTGCGCGACGTCGGGGGTGACCTCGCGGTATTTCTATCAACATTTCACTGATCGGGACGCGCTGTTGCGGGCGGTTTATCAGCAGCTCTACGCCACCTTCCAGGAAGTGATCGTCCGGGCGATCCCCGACGTAGGCGCGACTCCCGACGTGTTGGCGCCCGCTCCGATTCGCGCATTGGTCATGATGATCGAAAGCGATCGGAGGCTGGGCCGGATTTTTTTGTCGAATCGGCGACCGAGCCGCTGCTACGTGAGTTGCGCAGCCAACTCATGGCTGGTTTTGCCGACCTTGTGCTGCGCGAGGCCAGAGCGCGCCTCGATATTGCCGACTCCGCGGTCGCCGTGGCGCATCTGGCGTCGATGCTGGGGGTGGGCGGACTGTTCGAGGTGTTGCGGTGCTGGCTCGACGACGAACTCGACTTGGGCACCGAAGAACTGGTCGCTCACTGCGCAGGTCTCCTCGGAAGCCTCGGTGCCTACGTGCTGTCGCCCAATACCGGTGAGACGACGCCGGCAGCCGCTCGACGTGGCGCCGGCAGTGCAGCGGCAGGCGACTCGCCGTAGGGCGGCCGTCAGCGGGCAGCGTCACGACCTTACCGCCATGGTGCGGTCCAGAAAGTCTGCGACTACCGCGGTGAAGACGTCGTTATCGTCGCCGGCGACCATGTGAGCCGTGCCGGAGATGTCCACTGTCTGGGCGTGCGGTACGACTTGGAGGAATTCATCGACCGACTGTGGTGATGTGACGTCGGAGAGCACGCCGCGCACCAGCAGCGTGGGCGCCTGCACCCGGCGGGCTCCGTCGACCAGCAGGTCGGTGATGGCGTTGAACTCCTGGGCGCCTGTCGCGGGATCGCCTCGCAGGAAGCCGAAGTTGGAGGTGACAAAGGCCGGGTCCCAGCGCCAGATCCATCGATTGTCCTCGCGCTGACGTAACACCTTGCGGAGTCCGTCCAGACGGCGCGGCCGCGCGCGGTGCGGGTTGTATTCGGCGATGACCTCGGCGGCTTCGTCGAGGGTGCCGAACCCGTCGGGGTGGGCGGCCATGAACGACACCACACGGCGTGCCCCGTCGAACTCCATGCGCGGGGTGATGTCGACCAGCACCACCGCGGCCCACAGATCCGCCGGTGCGAGCCGGTGTGCCCCCAGGACGGTCATGCCGCCCAGGGACGCACCCACCACCGCAACGGGGCGGGCGCTGGACGCTTGCGCGCGCACGGCCAGCAGATCCGACGCCAGCACGTCGAGATCGTAATGTCCGGCGGGATCCCAGGCGCTGTCTCCGTGACCCCGCGCGTCATAGGCGATGACGGTGTAGCCGGCATGGTGCAGGCAGCGCGCCGTGGTCGCCCACGCCTGACGGTTTTGACCTCCGCCGTGCAGCAGAAGGACGTCAGCGCGGGCATCGTCGCGCCGGTAGCAATCGGCGGCAAGCGTGACGCCGTCGTCGCCGTGCAAGTGCGTGCGCGTCATCGGCGCACCCGGGCGAATCGGGCAGCTGGAGCCGCGAGGGCAACGGTGGCTTTCGCCTTCATGTCGAGCCGGTCGTTGGGCGCACGACGGTCACGGTTCCCTGGGCGGCGCACACCGCGCGCCCGTCGTTGCTGATGTCGATTCTGGCGACCCCGCTGCGCTTTCCCAGCGCGATGATCTCGGCCACGGCGACGCACACGCCCTGTGACACCGGCGCCAGCAGGTTCAGCTTGAATTCCGTCGTCGCAACCCATGATCCGGCCGGAATCACCGGATAGAACACCACACCCAGGCAGTGGTCGACCATCGCGGTCAAACATCCGCCATGCAGATTGCCGAACGGGGTCAGCAGGTCAGCGCGGGCATCCATCTCCACCACCAGTCGCCCGGGGGTGAACTCGGTGTGGCGAAACCCCAGATAACCCGACAGCCCGCCCGTGACCGCCAAAGCGTTCTGGAGTTGTTCGGCAATGGCCGGGTCGAACTGCGCGAACTGCACGGTCAGCGCTCCCGGGTGACGCCAGAGTCAATCGTCATACGATAAGACACTACTTGGGGTTTGTTGCATACCGCCAGACTCCGCGGCGCAAAGCAGCGACGGCAGCAGGAAACGGCGCAGGAAGGCGTTCAGGCCGTCGGGACTACGCTGGCGGGGGCCGCGCACCGAGATCAGACTGAGGATGACGCGCAGAATCCACTCGGCGGCGTCGTCGACTGACACCCCCGACTTCAGTTGATCCCACCGCTGCCTGAAGACCGGTCGTAGGAATTCGGCGACGAGGTCGAACAATGCCACCGACGTGCCTTCGGTCAACCCGATACCGGCTAGATCGTTGTCGCTGCCGAACAACACGCCGATGATCGGCTCGCGGTGCGCCGCTCGTACCGTGACCTCGACGAAATCGACGATTGCCGAACCTAAATCGGCATGCTCAGCGATACGCGGAGCGATGCGTCGAAGGTAGCGTTCGGTTGCCCGCAAGATGACACCGGACATGACGGACTCACGATTGGCGAAATAGCGATACACCGTGGCGCGCGATACCCCGGCACGGCCGGCGATGTCCTCCATGGTGGTGCCCGACTGCCCCTTATCCCGCAAGCAGTCTTCGGCGGCGTCGAGCAGACGATCCCTGGCCACCGCGCGGGTGGCCGCGGGGCCCTCAGCAGGAAACGGTGATGCCCTCGCCACGATCCCTTCACGTTGACCCGGGCCGCCCAGCGGCGACAGCGAACGGGCGGCGCAACCGCTATA
>CAZTAA010000070.1:0-21575 GCA_964611465.1 uncultured Mycobacterium sp.
GGCGGCGGTGGCGGGGCTTCGGGCGCCGGAGCCGGTGGCGCGGGCCGGATCTCGGTGACGGTGACCGGCGGCGGTGGTGGCGGGGGAGCCGGCGGCGGGGGTGTTCCACCCGGCGGCGGAGCGGCGCCCAGCGACGGCGGGGGACCGGCCGGCGCCGGGAACGCCGGTACCGGCGGCATCGGCGGCGGCATCGGATTGCCCTGTGGCGCAGCGCCGATCAGCGACGCCACGATGGTGCCATGGGCGTCGCAGTCCATCAGCCCGTCACCACCCATGATGTAGTCGCCGCCGGGGATCACCGGCAGCCGTGGATTGGGGTTGACGCCGGTGTCGATCACCGCCACCGGCACGCCGTTGCCGGTCGAGTACTCCCAGGCCCGGCTGACGTTGAGCATCGTGAAGCTCGGCGCCGTGACCGCCACATTCGGGTCCGCGACCGTGATTGCCTGGGCGCAGATGTTGCTCTGTCGCATGGGCTCGTCCGGCCCGGGGGAGCCGTCGGACGGAACCGCGGACGTGTCGACCGCGGGCGGTGGAATCGCCTGCGAGACGGCGCAATTACTGCTCATGCCCAGTAGCGCGGCCGCCGTCAGTGCTCCGGCCCGCCGCAGGCTCCCGGCCGCGGTCATCGCATGCGGACCCAGGTGAACAACCCGCCGATCCAGGCGGCCAGCGGCATGGCGACGACGATGGCCGCCGGCTCGAGCCATTCGGTGATCATCCGCACCAGTGGAGTGAACCGGGTGACGGGCACCAGCAGCGCGGCCACCAGACCGATCGCGGCGAAGCCGATCAATAGGGCGGCACCCCCGAGCAGTGGCGCCCAGGAGTCGGCCGGCCAGTGCAGGACGTACTTGGCGACCCCGGCGCAGACCGCGGCGGCGGCGCCCAGCACCAGCGCGACGGCCTGACGCTTGTCGGCGTATGCCCGACCCCTGCTGACGAAAATGAGGATGAGGAGGCCCGAGAGCACCGCCGCGGCGACACCGCGCGGTCGCCCTGGCATCAATGTCGCCCAGACGGCGATCGGCAACGCCAGGCCGGCCGCGATGCAGATGCCGGTCAGCACCTCGTTCGCCCGGCGGGCGGCCGCGGCCAGCTCCGCGCCGCGCGGGGTGGTGTCCGGATTGGGTTCCTCGCCGTCGCCGTCCTCGTCGGTCTCGACGGGGGACACCGTGTCGACCGGCGAGCCGTCGGCCCGGCGGAACAGATCGCGACCGGTGATCGAGCCGAAGTGCGGCGGCCTGATCCGGGCCGACCACAGCGCGAACGTCGGCGCCAGGCTCAGCAGCAGCAACAGCGCGATCAGGGCGCCCATCCCCAGCCACTGACCCGGGACGGCCCGCCACATCCGGGCGCCGGCGGCGAGCCCGCCGAGGCCGCACAAGGTCATGACGGTGGCCGACGCCGTGTAGTGCCGACCGGTCAGCGAGACCAAAGTCCAGGTCAGCACCGCGACCACCAGGGCCGCGATGAACAGCTGCGCCGCGCCGACACCGCCCGGCGCGGCCGCCGCGGCGGCGACCGACAACAGGGCCACGGCCACCCAGCCGAAGCCGCTGAGCACGTCGGTCTGCCGGGGCCACCACCGCCAGACGGTGAACGCGCCGCCGGCGGCCAGGAGACCCGCGGCCCCGGCGACCAGCGCCGGGATCGGCGATTCGCTGTGCAGTCGGTTGCGCACCGTCAGCGTCAGCAGCGTCGCCGCGATCATCGCGACGATGGCGATCGCGGTGTGCGCCGCGGTCGCCGCGGTGACCGGCTGGAACAATCGCTTGCCGACCCGGGCGAGCCCGGTGGACAGCGACTCGTACTGCGGTTCGAAGGGCTCCCCCTCGGACGCGGGTACCAGCACCAGGGTCGTCCCGTCCTCCACGCCCAACTCGTCGAGCGTCTTGGTGACGTCCAGCGTGGTGCCGTTGGCCCGGTTGAGTTGGTAACCGATACCCGGGTCCAGGCCGGGCAGTCCGCGCCGGCGCAGTTCGCCGTTGAGCAATTCGACGACGTCTTCGAGGAACACCTCGACCGGTACCGACGCCGGATAAACCTGCGAAATGAGGCTCTCGCCGCACACCACCGCGACCGCGCAACGGGCCGGGAAAGACACTTTGGCCATCAATTCGGCCTATCGGCGTCCGGGGTGTACTTGTCCATCAGGCCGGCCGAGATTTCGAATAGGCGGAGGCGTGTTTTCTTGTTCAATTCGTGTTGCACGTCGACAATTCCCCCTTTTGCCAGATGTGGGTCATAGGGCATGAATTCAACAGTCGCCCCGGATTGGCGGAACCGTTCGGTCAGATATGCGATCGCCGCCTTGTCGCGGTGATCGCGGCTGTCGTTGAGGATGACCGTGCTGCGCGAAACCAGTTCGTGGTAGCCCATCGACCTCAGCATGTCGACCGCGCGGGACACGGGCAGCGAGGTGTCGGCAGTGAGCCCCGAGACCAGGACCAGCGCGTCGCACGCGTCGAAGACCGCCTTCATCACCGGGTGCTCGAGGTCGTCCGCGGTGTCGATCAGGATGATGTTGTGCGTCCGTCGCAGCCGGGACAGCACGCCGTTGAACATCGATGGGACCAACGGCCGGGGCTGGTCCGAAACACGGTTTCCGGCAAGCACATCGAGACCGACGGCGTTCTGGCCGAGATGCTCGCGAATGTCGGCATAACCCTGCACGTCGGTGTCGTTGAGCACCGCGGCGTAGTCCCCCGGCGGCGCGTCGTCGATCCGTCCGGCGAGTGTCCCGAACCCGGGCGCTGCATCGATGGCGACCACGTTCTCCGGTCGGCATTCACGGAAGATCGCGCCGATGCAGGCCGTCATGGTGGTCTTGCCGACGCCACCCTTGCCGGACACCACGCCGATGACGTACTGCTTGCGAATGTGCCGGCGGATGCGCTCCCGCAGTTCACGATAATGGCGTTCGGCCGGCGATTCACCGAGATTTATCGTCTTGAAAGACGCGTTGTAGATGGCCTTTCGCCAACCCGAGCCGGGCGGAATCTTTCGGGGCGCCACCATATCGGACACGCGCAGAGTTCCGGATATCGAATCGGACCTCTGGTATTCTTGGGATCCGTATTCGACGCGCCCGGACGGGGTACGTTCCGGGCGATTGACTGGGTCATCCCACGGATTTGTCACGGCACCGATGCTAACATGTCGGGAATTCCTTCTGTTCTAAACAATCCTGCGATGGGAAAACCATTCTTCCCGGGCCGGTAGCCGCCGCAGCATTCCGTTGATCGCGGTGGTGATATTGGCGACGGAGCCGGGCGAAACGATCATCCATTTCCGGCCGCCGCTGGGCGCGTGCTCGACCAGCAGCCGGCCCTCCGGGGTGTCGTAGATGGTGACCGATCCGTGTTCGACGTGGATCCGGCCGGGCGCACCCTCGGCGCCGGACTGCAGGGCCACGATCGACGCCGACGCCGATCGGCCCGTGTCGGTGGCCAGCATCAGGGCGCGGATCTGCTCGGGTTCCAGGCGCTGCCCGTCGAGGAATACCCGCAGGGTGTCCGGGCTGGTGACGTGCGCAACGAGGTCTCCGGCGTCGATCGTCGCGGGACGGATCGGCGCGGGCTCCAGGGTGCCGAGCAGCCTTTCGATCTGTCCGCGGATGACCGCGATCGCGGATCCCTCCGCTGTCGCGGCGCCCGCCGGCCCGATGCGGACGATCTCTTCGGCTCGTTCGATGGCCACCCACCACTGGGCGAAGCGGGCGAGCAGGACACCCACCATGGCGCTGTCCGCCGGCGTGGAGATGTACATCAGCAGTGCGACGTCCCGGCGGGACAGCACGGTGAGCCACTCGACGATGACGGGGTCGACGGTGCCGTCCGCGCTGATCGCGCCGGCCGCTTGCAGTTCGGCGGCGATCGGGTGGGCCAGCGCGGACTCCCTGGGCTCGGCGCTGGGCAACACCGGTCGCAGTCCCAGTTCGGGCGCCAGCGACTCGATGCCCGAGAGAACCTGCAGCACCCACAGCCCGTCGAGCGTGGTTGTCAGCACGATCGCCCCCGATGGCAGAACATCCGCGGAAACACCTGTTCCCCTCATGAAATCACCCCGGCAGTGTGCGCGAGGTGGCTCTGAAACACACCGACGGGGCGCACGCCGGCCGGCGCGCGCCCCGTCGGCCCGAGTACTTAGAAGCCGGCGCCGATGTTGACGTCGAGCGCGTGCGCCAACTCCGAGGACTCCAGGATCTTGGAGCCGTGGGTCTGCACGATCTGGATCAGGGCGTTGAGACCCTTGAGGATCTGCATCTGCCGGGCGTTGAACGCGGTTCCGGCCTCGCCCTCGAAGAAGGGCTGCAGCTGGGTGGTCTCGTTCAGAACCTGGTCGTGGATCTCCATCAGCTGGGCGGCGGTGGTGCCGACCTGCGAGGACAGCTCGGCGACGCCGCCGTGCACGTACGTGATATCACCGGACATTGTTTTCTCCTTGGGTCTTGGTCAGAACGTGTCGGAAGGTGTGGATCAGACCTGGGCGAAGCTGGTCATGGCGCGGGCCTGCTCTTCTTCGTGCTGCTCGACGAGGTCGGCGGCGTTGCCCAGCCCGTGTGCCATGCCCTGCAGGCCGTCGGTGGTCTGACGCAACTCCTGCTCCAGGTGTCCGGCGGTGGTCATCGAGGCCATGCCGGCCGGGCCCTGCCAGATGGCGCCCATCGCGTCCTGGTGGGTGGCCAGGTACTGCTGGACCAGCGCGTTCGCCTCGGCGATGTGGTTCTCCATCTGGGCCTTGGTCGCCCGGAGCATCTCCGGGGTGACGTTCATCTTCGACATCGGGTGGTCTCCTAGGTTGTTGTTGCTGCTGTCCCCCCGTTGCCGGGGCCGTGCACTCAGTGTATGTACTGCTGCGACGCTGTCACTTCACTCTGGCTAACTAGCGGAAGTGGGTGCCGGTTTCCGCGCTGGATTAGCTGTGACGGCATGTTCGCTAACGATCGTCGACGGCGTTGCCGGCGACGACGATGCGCGCGTGCTGTACCGCCTTCTTGTCCTCCTCGCCCTGGCCCCGGCCGAGCATCCCGGCCGGCGCCGGCATTCCGCCGCCGCCCGTCACCGGGCCGGTGCGGACCTCGGCGGGGTTCAGCAACCCCGGTTTCAGCCCGGTGGCGCGACCGCCCTCCGGCTCGAAACTGCTTGCCGGACGCGTGAACTGGGTCAGCCCGGGGGCTCCGCCACCGCCGCCGCCACCGACCGCGGCTCCGCCGGCACCGCCGCCGCCCGGGCCGGCGCCCGAGCCGCCGCCGGCGCCGGCGAGGGCCCGCACGGCTTCACCGCCCGGCATCCGTCCGGCCATGCCCGCCTCACCGGCACCCATCCCGCCGAACATCCCGCCGAAAGCGCCCATGAGCATCTGCGGCAGGCCGGTCAGTCCCTGGAACATCTGGGGTACCGACTGGAACATCCCGGTCAGCGGCTGCACCGCGCTGCCGAGCGCCTGCGTCACGCTGCCGATCACCTGGTCCATGCCGCCGCCGGCCGAGCCGACACCCTCCATACCGGTGCTCGCGTACTCGGCCGTCGCGCGGGCGGCGGTGGTCGCCGTGCTCGTGCCGGCCTGTTCGACGACCGAGCCCGCCATCATGGCCGGCCCGGCCGGGTTGGCGCCCATGGCGGCCGGCGGGGGAGTGCTCAGCAGCGCCGTCGTCAACGAGTTCAGGCCGCTGCCGTACGCGCTTCCGACGGATGCGTTCTGCGCCCAGTACATGCCGTATTCCGCGGTCAATTCGGCGATCCTGCCGGTCAGGGCGCCCAGCACCAGGGGGTTGAGCGCGACGTCATTGGCGCATTCGATGCGGTTGGCGTCGATGATCGCCGACGGGATCAGCCCGGCCCGGGCCGCGGCGTACAGTTCGGCGGCCGACTGCGCGATGAGTTGCTGCTTGAGACAGTGCGCCCCCATGACACCGGCGAGCGTGTTCAGCAGCGCGCCGGTCTCGGCCGACGCGGTTCCGCCGACCCCCATGAAGTTGGGTAGCAGGCCGGCGATGTTGGCGGCCGACATGCCCATCGACAGGTCGTGGATGGCGGCCTCGACGGCCCACGCGGCGGCATTCGCCAACGTGGTCTCCGGCCCGGGACCGCCTTCGAAGAGCCGTGCGGTTGTCGCTGGGTCTGACATCGGCCATGGATGAACGGCCATGGCGTGCTACGCCAGAGTGTTCTCGATGGCGCGGATTCCCTCGCTCGCCTCGTAGGCGGCCGATGCCGCGGCCTGGGAACCGGCGTAGATGCCGCGCTCGGCGACGTGTTCGGCTTTGACCCCGGTGTAGGCCGCGCCGGCGCCGCTGAGCGCCTCGGCGAACGCCAGGGAGTCGGCGTCGAGCGCCATCGGCGTGTTCACCAGCAGCGGTTCCGAGGTGGCCCCCGATGAAGCAGCCAGTTCGGCGGCGATTCCCACTTCGGTGGCGGCTGACATGCCGACGGCCGCGGGGTTCACGTTCAACGTCATTGTCCACTTCTCCTTGAGCGCGGGAACGAAGCCTCAGCTACGTCCTGACTTTTGAGTATAGATGTGCTGCGAGACTGAGTATAACCATGTTTGGTGACATCATCAGCAAACTAAACAGCCTAACTAACTAACCGCGCCTCCCGCGACGGCAGTCGGCGCGCATTGGCCATGGTGGCATAGCCGCGAGGCGGGCGGTATTCACCTCCTCGGCGAGACGACCGTCGCGGTGTTGGCGCGTCCGACGAACCGGCTTTCATAGCCGGCTCATAGGTTTCGTACAGGGACGCCTCATGGCGGGTTGAATACTGGAAACCATGACCTCCTCGGCCGCCGGGCGGATCGTGATGCACCGAGCCGACGGCAATCCCGTCAGCGTGCTCGTCGTCGACGACGAAGCGGTGCTCGCCGAGATGGTGTCGATGGCCCTGCGCTACGAGGGATGGGACGTCAGCACGGCCGGCGACGGGGCGTCCGCGATCGCGTCGGCCCGCAGCCACCGGCCCGACGTCGTCGTCCTCGACGTGATGCTGCCGGACATGAGCGGCCTGGACGTGCTGCGCAAGCTGCGCGAGCAGAACCCGAGATTGCCGGTCCTCCTGCTGACCGCCAAGGACGCCGTCGAGGACCGCATCGCGGGGCTGACCGCCGGCGGCGACGACTACGTCACCAAGCCGTTCAGCATCGAAGAGGTGGTGCTGCGGCTGCGCGCCCTGCTGCGCCGCACCGGGGTGGCAACCGACGACAGCGGCGCGCAGATCGTGGTCGGCGACCTCGTCCTGGACGAGGACAGCCACGAGGTCACCCGCGCCGGCGATCCGATCACCCTGACCTCGACCGAGTTCGAGCTGTTGCGCTTCATGATGCGCAACTCGAAGCGGGTGCTGTCCAAGGCGCAGATCCTCGACCGGGTCTGGAGCTACGACTTCGGCGGCCGGTCCAACATCGTCGAGCTCTACATCTCGTACCTGCGCAAGAAGATCGACTCCGGCCGGGAACCGATGATCCACACCTTGCGCGGCGCGGGATATGTCCTCAAGCCCGCCGCCTGAGGGCGAGTCGCGGGCGCGCTGGGCACCCGGTACCTGGTCGCTGCGGTCCCGGCTGCTGATCGGGCTGGTCGCCCTGCTGGCGCTGGTGTGTCTGCTGATCGGCGGGGCCACCGAACTGGCGCTGCGGCAGTACCTGGTCAACCAGCTCGACCAGACCCTGCAGGACACCTCGCGGCGCTCGGCGATGATGTCCGGAATGCCCCCGCCGCCGCCCCAACCGGACGGCAGGCACTGGCGCCATCCCGGCCCGGGCCCGGACTTCCTGGACGCGCCCGGACAGCCGATCGGCCTGGTCGCGATGGTCATCGGCCCGCGGGGTGCCACCGATGCCGGCGAGCTGACGAGTGCGGCCGAACGCGCGCCCATGACGGCGCGAAGCACGGAACAGCTCAGCCGCACCGAACCGCTCGCGCCGGCGCGCACCACCGATCTCGACGGACTGGGCAGCTACCGGGTGCTGGCCACCTACGACCGGCACGGCAACGTCGTCGTCACCGGGGTGCCGCTGGCCGACGTCGACGACACCATGCTGCGGGTGCTGCTGATCATGGCCGTCGTCGCCGGCGCGGCCCTGGTGCTCGCCTCGACGCTGGGCGCGCTCATCATCCGCCGGGCCATGGCGCCGCTGACCCGGGTGGCCGCGACGGCCCGCCGGGTCGCCAACCTGCCGCTGGACCGCGGCGAGGTCGCACTGCCGGTGCGGGTTCCCGAACGCGACGCGAACCCGAATACCGAAGTGGGACAGATGGGTTCGGCGCTCAACCGGATGCTCGACCACATCTCGACGGCCCTGAGCACGCGCCAGGCGAGTGAGACCCGGGTGCGTCAGTTCGTCGCCGACGCCAGCCACGAACTGCGCACGCCGCTGGCGGCCATCCGCGGGTACGCCGAACTGGCGCAGCGCCGCCGCACCGAGGTGCCCGACGAGGTCGCCCACGCGATGGGCCGGGTCTCCTCGGAGGCCGACCGGATGACGCATCTGGTGGAGGATCTGCTGTTGCTGGCGCGGCTGGATTCGGGGCGACCGCTGGAACGCGGCCAGGTGGATTTGTCGCAGCTTGCCGTCGACGCGCTGTCCGACGCCCACATCGCCGGCCCCGACCACCAGTGGAACCTGGACCTGCCCGACGAACCCGTCCTGGTCGACGGCGATGCCGCCCGGTTACACCAGGTGCTGACCAACCTGCTGACCAATGCCCGGGTGCACACCCCGCCGGATACGACGGTCACCCTCGCCCTGACCGCCGACGGGCGGGACGCGCACCTGCAAGTCAGCGACAACGGCCCGGGCATCCCGGTCGGCCTGCAGTCCGAGGTTTTCGAGCGGTTCGCGCGCGGCGACTCCTCGCGCTCCCGGCACAGCGGCAGCACCGGTCTGGGCCTGGCGATTGTGGCCGCGGTGGTCAAGGCACACGACGGTCAGATCGCGGTCCGCAGCGTGCCCGGCGACACGGTGTTCACGGTGACGTTGCCGCTCACCGCCGGCGCATAGCCGCCGCACATCGTCCCGTCACAGTCGGGCGTAAACCTCACAGCCACGGCATAGCAACGACCAACGGTGCGCCAAACCGGCGGCCCGACGATCGATGACATGACAATCGCACTCGAGCGGTCCGACCGCAACGAGGCACGCATCGCCGCGGAACAAGGCGTCCCCGTGCTCGACGTCGTGGTCCCTGTTCACAACGAGCAGGCCGCACTGGCCGACTCGGTGCGCCGGCTGTATCGGTATCTGTCCGAGCAGTTTCCGTTCACGTTCCGAATCACCATCGCCGACAACGCCAGCGACGACCGCACACCGGTGATCGCGGCCGATCTGGCCGCCGAGTTCGGCGAGGTCCGGGTGTGCCGGCTCGAGGAGAAAGGTCGCGGTCGCGCCCTGCACTCGGTGTGGGCGAACTCCGACGCCCCGGTGCTGGCCTACATGGACGTCGACCTGTCCACCGACCTTGCCGCGCTGCTGCCCTTGGTGGCCCCCCTGGTCACCGGGCACTCCGACGTCGCGATCGGCACCCGGCTGTCCCGCGGGTCGCGCGTCGTCCGCGGCCCCAAGCGCGAGATCATCTCCCGCTGCTACAACCTGATGCTGCGCTCCACGCTGGCCGCCCGGTTCTCCGACGCGCAGTGCGGCTTCAAGGCAATCCGCGCTGATGTGGCGCATGCGCTGCTGCCGCACGTCGAGGACACCGGATGGTTCTTCGACACCGAACTGCTGGTGCTGGCCGAGCGGGCCGGACTGCGCATCCACGAGGTGCCGGTCGACTGGGTCGACGACCCCGACAGCCGCGTCGACATCGTCGCCACCGCCGTCGCCGATCTGAAGGGAGTGGTCCGGCTCCTCAAAGGATTCGGGTCGGGGGAGATCCCGGTCGGTGCGGTCGCCGCGCAGTTCGGCTCCGGCCCACGGGCCACCGCGCCGGGATCGCTGCTGCGCCAGGGGGTTTTCTTCGCCACAGTCGGGATCGTCAGCACCATCGCCTACCTCGTGCTGTTCATGGCGCTGCGGGGTGTGCTGGGTGCGCAGGGCGCCAACCTGATCGCCCTGCTGGTGACCGCCGTGGCCAACACCGCGGCCAACCGCCGCTTCACCTTCGGCGTGCGCGGTCGGGCCGGAGTGGCCCGCCACCAGTTCGAGGGCCTGGTGGTCTTCGGCATCGGTTTGGCCCTGACCAGCGGATCGCTGGCCGCGCTGCACGCCGTGTCCGAGCCGGCCCGGGCCGTCGAGGTCGTCGTCCTGATCGGCGCCAACCTGCTGGCCACCGTCGTCCGCTTCATCCTGCTGCGCGGCTGGGTGTTCCATCCGCGCCGCACCGCCGCCGTCACCGACTGAAAGAGAAGAGCGCAGAGAATGACCGTGCTGGAAGACCGTGCGACCAACGCCATCTGGGTCGCCACCGACGAGCGGCCCGCTCCGCGCACCCCGCGCTGGGAACGGCCCGCGCTGCTGGCCCTGCTGATCGGCACCGCGGTGCTCTACCTGTGGCGACTGGGATCGCTGGGCTGGGCCAACGAGTTCTACGCCGCCGCCACGCAGGCCGGCACGCAGAGCTGGAGGGCGCTGCTGTTCGGTTCGCTCGATGCCGGCAACTCGATCACCGTCGACAAGCCGCCGGCCGCGATGTGGGTGATGGCCCTGTCCGGCCGGCTGTTCGGATTCAACTCCTGGAGCATGCTGGCGCCGCAGGCGCTGATGGGGGTGACAACAGTCGCGGTGCTCTATGCCGCGGTCCGGCGAACCAGTGGCCCGGGCGCCGGGCTGCTGGCCGGCACCGCGCTTGCGCTGACTCCCGTCGCGGCGCTGATGTTCCGGTTCAACAATCCCGACGCGCTGCTGGTGCTGCTGCTGGTCGTCGGCGGGTATTGCGTGGTGCGGGCGCTGCGGGGCACGCACTCGACGCGGTGGATTGCCTTGGCGGGCACCGCGATCGGGTTCGCGTTCCTGGCCAAGCTGCTGCAGGCGTTCCTGGTGCTGCCCGCCTTCGGGCTGGTGATTCTCGTCGCGATGCCGGGCAGCGTCTGGAAGCGGCTGCGCGACTTGGTCGTCGGGGCGATCGCCGTCACGGTGTCGGCCGGGTGGTACGTGGCACTGGTGAGCCTGTGGCCGGCGCAGTCACGGCCGTACATCGGCGGTTCGACCGACAACAGCCTGCTCGAACTCGCGCTCGGGTACAACGGCCTGGGCCGGGTGCTCGGCGGCGACGGAAACCCGACCCGGGGATCCGGTGCCGGCTTCGGCGGCCCCGGCGCCGGCGGCCCGGGTGGCGGACCGGGTGGTGGCATGTTCGGTGGCGATCCGGGTCTCACCCGGATGTTCGGCGAGTCGATGGGTACCGAGATTTCCTGGCTGCTGCCGGCCGCGCTGGTCGGCCTGATCGCCGGACTGTGGTTCACCCGGCGGGCGCCGCGCACCAGCCTGTCCCGGGCCGGATTGCTGCTCTGGGGCGGCTGGATGGTGGTGACCGCCGTGGTGTTCAGCCTGATGAAGGGCATCATGCACCCCTACTACACCATCGCCCTGGCGCCGTGCGTGGCCGCCACGGTGGCGATCGCGGTGTGCGAATCATGGCGCGGCAGAAACTATCTCGGCCCGCGTATCTGGTTGGGCCTGATGCTGGCGGGCACCGGCGTGTGGAACTTCGTGCTGCTCGACCGGACCCCGGAGTGGCTGCCGTGGCTGCGCTGGACGGTGCTGATCGGCTCGATCCTGGTGGCGGCGGTTCTCGTCGTGGGCGCCCATCGACTCGGCCGCTTCACCGCGGTGCTGGCGACCGCCGGGCTGTTGTTCGGGTTGGGCGCGTCGGCGGCCTACACCGTGGAGACCGTGCTGGCCTCGCACGGCGGCGCGATCCCGACCTCGGGACCGGCGCGCTCCGTCGGCCATGACCCTCGTGGCCCAGGCATGCCCGGCGGACCGGGTGGCTTCGGCTCGGCCGGCCGGTCCAGCGAGACGCTCAAGAGCATGCTGACGGCCGCCGAAAACCGTTGGGCGGCAGCATCGGTCGGCTCGCACCAGGCTGGCGGCCTCGAACTGTCGACCGGCACGTCGATCATGGCGATCGGCGGGTTCACCGGCAGCGACAATTCGCCGACGCTGGCGCAGTTCCAGCAGTACGTCAAGGACGGCCAGATCCGCTACTTCCTGGCCGGTGACGGACGTGGGCCCGGCGGCGGGCCCGGCGGCCGCGACGCGAACTCGTCGGCCAGCCAGATCACCAAGTGGGTTCAGGACAACTTCGTCGCCCAGAACATCGACGGCACAACCGTTTACGATCTGCAGGGCTGAGCGCGCGGCATCGCCCACCACCGGGATGCACGACGCCGGGCACGAGGCCCTATGGTTGCACGGGCGGAACTTTCCCAAACGTCTCCCGGGAGCGACATGCAACTGCTGCTGGTCCGGCATGCCCTGCCGCACCGAAGTGACCACGGCCGGGGCGCCGATCCCGAGTTGTCCGAGATCGGGGTCGAGCAGGCGGCCCGGTTGCCGGCGGCGCTGGCCCGCTTTCCGCTGTCCCGCTTGGTCAGTAGCCCGCAGCGTCGGTCGGTGCAGACCGCCGAGCCGGTGGCCGCCGGCCTCGGGCTGCCGATCGACATCGACGAGCGGCTGGCCGAATACGACCGTCAGATGGCCGGCTATGTGCCGCTCGAGGAGTTGCGGGCGACGAGGCCCGGCGACTGGGAGCGGATGGCCGCCGGGCACCTACCGGCGAGCGTCGACGAGGTGGCGTTCCGCGCCCGGATCACCGCAGGTGTCGCCGACATCGTGGCGGCCGCGCGACACGATGAGACCGTCGCGCTGTTCAGTCACGGCGGAGTGATCAACGTGCTGCTGCACGACATCCTGGGTACCCGCCGGCTGCTGTCCTTCCCGATCGACTACGCCTCGATCACCCGCCTGCTGTACTCGCGCAGCGGCCAGGTCAGTGTGGTGGCCACCAACACCACCGAGCATGTCTGGGATCTGCTTCCCCGCAACCAGAGGTGACCTTTTCCGGCCGCGATACGTGCCCGTCCGCCGACACGCCGACGACGTCGTACTTTTGCGCACGCCGAACGGGTGGATCGCGGTAGACAGGGGACGTGACATCACTCGAGGGTCTCGATCTGACCGCACTCGACCGCCACCTCACGGCGATCGGCATCCCGCGCACCGGTGAGCTGCGGGCCGAATTCATCTCCGGTGGTCGGTCCAACCTCACCTTTCTCGTCTACGACGACGCCTCCAAGTGGGTGCTGCGGCGTCCGCCGCTGCACGGGCTGACGCCCTCGGCGCACGACATGGCCCGGGAATACCGTGTGGTGGCGGCGCTGGAGGACGGCCCGGTTCCGGTGGCCCGCGCGGTCACGATGCGCGACGACGACAGTGTGCTCGGCGCACCGTTCCAGATGGTCGAGTACGTGCCGGGGCGGGTGGTGCGGCACGCCGACGAACTCGCCGCGCTGGGCGGGCCGGAGGTGATCAGCGCCTGCGTCGACGCGCTGATAAAGGTGCTGGCCGACCTGCACGCGGTCGACCCCGACGGCGTCGGCCTCGGCGACTTCGGCAGGCCGGACGGCTACCTGGAACGGCAGGTCCGCCGGTGGGGCTCGCAGTGGGAACTCGTGAGGTTGCCCGACGACCCCCGCGAGCCCGATGTGCAGCGGCTGCATTCGCTTCTGGCGCAGTCGGTTCCGACGCAGAGCCGGACGTCGGTCGTGCACGGCGACTACCGCATCGACAACACCATCCTGGACGCCGAGGATCCCACCATCGTGCGTGCCGTCCTGGACTGGGAGATGTCTACTTTGGGCGACCCGCTGTCCGACGCGGCGCTGATGTGCATCTACCGCGACCCGGTGTTCGGCCTGGTACACGCCAACGCGGCCTGGGCGTCCCCGCTGATACCGACGGCCGACGAACTGGCGCATCGTTACTCGGTCGCGTCCGGACAGCCGTTGCGGCACTGGGACTTCTACATGGCGCTGGCGTGTTTCAAGCTGGCCATCATCGCCGCCGGCATCGACTACCGGTTCCGGCTCGGCAGCGGCGAGGCGGCCGCCGGCGAGGTGGGGCAGGCCGTGGCCCCGCTGATCGCTCAGGGGTTGTCGTACCTGGTCTGATTAACCGCACATCGGTCGGTTACTGTCAGCCGCGTGGTCAAGAAGCTGCTGGTCGTCGTGGTGCTCCTCGTCGCCGTGTTGGCCGGGGTCAACCTCACGGTGGCGCGGCTTCCGCAGACGCCCGCCGCGGGCGGGTCGTTTATCTCCCTGCGGGACAAAGACATTCACTACATCGAACAGAGCGGCACCGGACCGCTCGTCGTGCTGATTCACGGACTCCCCGGCACCGCAGAGGATTTCACGTCGGTGATGGCGCGACTCCCGGGCCGGCATGTGATCGCCCTGGATCGGCCGGGCTTCGGCTGGTCGAAAGGCGGCTGGTTGCCGTTCCAGGACCAGGTCGATGTCGTGCATGAACTCATCGGCCGGTTCGGTGGGGGACCCGCCGTCGTCGTCGGGCACTCCTACGGCGGCAGCGTCGCACTCGCCGTGGCGGCCCGTCACCCCGACGACGTCGGGCAGCTGGTCCTGGTCGCCCCGGCCGGCGGCGGCATGCGGGCGGAAACGAAGTCGACCGTGGAGGCCCGCTACCTGAAGGCCACTCAGCTGCCGGTGGTGGGCGACATCATCGCGGCGGTGTTCGCAAACCTGCTGTTGCGCATATCCGCCGACACTGGGCTGCGCAATGCCTTCCATCCAGCCCCGGTTCAGGACGAATACCGGCGGCGGCTGCTGTCGGTCAGCATGTCGCCGGGCAACCTGGCGGCCCTGGCCGACGACCGGCTCGAGTTCAACTCGGCGATGGAGTGGCTCGATGCGCACGTCGGCGACGTTCGGGCACCGACATCGGTGGTGGCCGCCGACCAGGACCAGCTGGTGCCGCTGGCCAATATCCGCGCGCTGGTTGGGGCGTTGCCGCACGGCGCCGAACTCACCGTCCTCGACGGTGGTCACATGATCGTCGAAACCCACCCGGACGTGATCGCGGACCGGATTCGGAGTGCGATTACTTCCCGATCGTGAGGTTGTGCTTGGCCGCGCGCCTTAACTGGAACATGCGCACGGCGCCCACCGCCACCGTGATCAGTCCGCCGGCCACCGCGGCGAACAGGATCGCCACCCCCAGCGGCAGGGTCCAGTGCCAGCCGAGGAACTGGAACGCCGTCGAAACGGTGTTCTGGGCGATGAAGATCAGCAACACGATCAGGATCAGGAAGCCGAGGATCAGCGCCGTCCACAGGGCGGCCGCCCGGGTCAGACCCGTCCCGGAATCGGGCTCGAGCGCAACCGGCGGGACATCCGGGGGCGGCGGCGGCACAGGCTCATCGGTGCTCATACCGACATCATTTGCCCTTTCCGATGCAGAAGCAAACACCTTGTGGGCATGGCTCGCGGTGAATCAAACCGCGGCGCGTATCCGGACAGCCGATTAGTCTCGGTGCGATGACCACGCAGCGCCGAACCCGGGTCCGGGCTGCGATCATGGCGACCCTGACGTTCGCCGCGCTGCTGCTCTCGGCCTGCGGCAGTTCCAATCCGCTCGGCGGCGGAACCGTCTCCGGCGACCTGAAGACGTTGGTGGTGGGTTCGGCGGACTTCCCGGAGTCGAAGATCCTCGCCGAGATCTACGCACAGGCCCTGGAAGCCAACGGCTTCACCGTCGGACGCCAGCTGGGAATCGGCAGCCGCGAAACGTATATCCCTGCGCTGCAAGATCATTCGATCGACCTGATCCCCGAGTACACCGGCAGCCTGCTGAAGTACTTCGACAAGGACGCGACGGTGACTCGCCCGCAGGACGTCGAACTCGCGTTGTTCCGTGCGCTGCCCGGTGATCTCTCCGTGCTCACCCCGTCCGAGGCGTCCGACATCGACACCGTCGCGGTCACCGCGGGCACCGCCGAGAAGTGGAACCTGAAATCCATCGCCGACCTCGCGCCCCACTCCGCGGAGGTGAAGTTCGGTGCGCCGTCGGAGTTCCTCAACCGCCCCGAGGGCCTGCCGGGCCTGAAGAAGAACTACGGACTGGACATCCCCGAGAACAACTTCGTGGCGATCAGCGACGGCGGCGGGCCGGCGACGGTGCGCGCCCTGGCCGACGGCACCGTCACCGCGGCCGACCTCTTCTCCACCTCGCCCGCCATCCCGCAGAACAACTTCGTCGTGCTGGCCGATCCGAAGAACAACTTTCCGGCCGGAAACGTGGTGCCCGTCGTCAGCTCCCAAAAGAAGTCGACGGAACTGAAGCGGGTGCTCGATGCGGTCTCCGCCAAACTCACCACCGAGGCCCTGATCCGGCTCAACGGAACGGTGTCCGGCAACTCGGGCGTCGACCCGGACGAGGCCGCGCGGAAATGGTTGGCGGACAACCAGCTTGACAAACCGATCGGCGGATGAGGCGGACACCTCATGATCACATTCGACGCGGTCACCAAGCGGTACCCCGACGGCACCGTGGCCGTCGACAACCTGAATCTGGATGTGCCGCAAGGAACGTTGACGGTGTTCGTCGGACCGTCGGGCTGCGGCAAGACCACCGCGATGCGGATGATCAACCGGATGATCGAACCGACGTCGGGAACGCTGACCGTCGACGGCAGGGACGTCACCAAGGTCGACCCGGTCAAACTGCGCCTGGGTATCGGATATGTGATCCAGAGCGCCGGGCTCATGCCGCACCAGCGGGTCATCGACAACGTGGCATGCGTGCCGGTCCTGAAAGGCCGGTCCCGCCGGCAGGCCCGCAATGACGCCTACGCCGTGCTCGACCGCGTCGGCCTGGATCGCGGCCTCGCCGACCGCTATCCCGCGCAGCTGTCCGGCGGCCAGCAGCAACGCGTCGGCGTGGCGCGCGCGTTGGCCGCCGACCCGCCGATCCTGCTGATGGACGAACCCTTCTCCGCCGTCGACCCTGTGGTCCGCGACGAACTGCAGGCGGAGATCCTGCGACTGCAGGACGAACTGCACAAGACCGTCGTCTTCGTCACGCACGACATCGACGAGGCCCTCAAGCTCGGCGACCGGATCGCGGTCTTCGGCCGCGGCGGTGTCCTGCAGCAGTACGACGAACCGGCCCGGGTGCTGTCGAACCCGGCCAACGACTTCGTCTCGAGTTTCGTCGGCGCCGACCGTGGCTACCGCGGTCTGCAGTTCCGGCACGCCACCGGCCTCCCATTGCAGCCGCTCCGGCAGGTCGGTGAGAACGGCATCGACGCACTGGATCTCGCCGACGGGGAATGGCTACTGGTCACCAAACCGGACGGCTCGCCGTACGGCTGGGTCGACGCCGCCGGAGTCGCGGCCCACCGCGGCGGCGCGTCGCTGTACGACAGCACCACCGCCGGCGGATCGCTGTTCCCGCCGGACGGCAGCCTGCGCCAGGCGCTCGACGCCGCGCTGTCCTCCCCGTCCGGGCTCGGCGTGGCCGTGGACCAGGAAGGTCACGCGGCCGCCTGCTTCCGCGCCGGCGACGTGCTGGCCGCGCTGGAGAAGCAACGAAACGGGGGGTGAGGGTTGCGATACCTGTTCAACCACCTCGACGACGCCTGGGCGCTGACGCTGATCCACCTGCGGCTCGCGCTCATCCCGCTGGTGCTGGGCTTGCTGATCGCGGTGCCGCTGGGGGTGCTCGTGCAGCGCACCACCGTGCTGCGGCGCATCACCACGGTGACGGCCAGCATCGTCTTCACCATTCCCTCGCTGGCGCTGTTCGTGGTGCTGCCGCTGATCATCCCGACGCGGATTCTCGACGAGGCGAACGTGATCGTCGCGCTCACGCTCTACACCGTCGCGCTGTTGGTCCGCGCCGTGCCCGAGGCGCTCGACGCGGTGCCCGCACAGGTGTGCGACGCGGCCACCGCCGTCGGCTACAAACCCTTGACCCGGATGCTCAAAGTTCAACTGCCACTTGCCCTTCCGGTGTTGGTCGCAAGCCTGCGCGTGGTCGCGGTCACGAACATCTCGATGGTCGCGGTGGGTTCGGTGATCGGCATCGGCGGGCTGGGCACCTGGTTCACGGAGGGCTATCAGGCGGACAAGAGTGACCAGATCGTCGCCGGGATCGTCGCGATCTTCGTGCTGGCGATCGTCGTCGACAGCCTGATCCTGCTGACCGGGTGGGCGCTGACGCCCTGGACCAGAGCGGCGGCGCCCGGATGAACTTCCTGCATCAGGCCCTGGCCTACATCTTCACCGCGGCCAACTGGGCCGGACCGTCCGGACTGACCGCCCGCATCCTGGAGCACCTGACCTACACGGCGGTGGCGGTGGTGTTCTCGGCGCTCATCGCGATCCCGCTGGGCATGCTCGTCGGGCACACCGGCAGGGGCACCTTCCTGGTGGTCAGCGGCGTCAACGCCCTGCGGGCCCTGCCGACGCTGGGCGTGCTGTTGCTCGGCGTGCTGCTGTGGGGCCTGGGCCTGGTGCCGCCGACCATCGCGCTGATGCTGTTGGGCATCCCGCCACTGCTGGCCGGCACCTACGCGGGCATCGCCAACGTCGACGCCGACGTCGTCGACGCGGCGCGCGCCATGGGCATGACCGAGTCGCGCATCCTGCTGCGCGTCGAGACACCGATCGCCATGCCGCTGATCCTCGGCGGCCTGCGCACCGCGACCCTGCAGATCGTCGCGACCGCGACGGTGGCCGCCTACGCGAGCCTCGGCGGGCTGGGCCGCTATCTGATCGACGGCATCAAGATCCGCCAGTTCTACCTCGCTCTGGTGGGGGCGCTGATGGTGACGGTCCTGGCGCTGCTGCTCGACGCGGCGCTCGCGTTCGCGGTGTGGCTGTCGATGCCGGGTTCCGGCCGGCTGGGCCGTCGGCGCATGCCGCAACCGATGCTCGACGATGAGGGCGGGCTGGGCGCGGTTCGACAACCGCCGCCCGGCCACCGGGGTTCGTCGCTTACGGTAGATGGGTGAGTGCAGCCCCAGAAGAGAGAGAAAGCGCCTGGCCGGCGATCTTGACCTGGCGTGCCCACAACGTGCCGCGGATGGAGTCGGTGCGGGTGCAGTTGAGCGGCAACCGAATCAAGGCCAACGGCCGGATCGTGTCGGCCGCCACCGAGGCGACACCGGCGTTCAGCGCGTCCTATGACCTGGTGACCGACGAGGCGGGCGGCACCAAGCGGCTGTCGATGACGGTCACCCTCGCCGAACGCGAGCGGCAGCTGTCGGTCGCGCGGGACGAGGAGAACATGTGGCTGGTGCAGGACCACACCGGGCACACCTCGCGGGCGGCCTATGACGGCGCCCTCGACGTCGACGTCGTCTTCAGTCCGTTCTTCAATGCCCTGCCGATCCGGCGGACGGGGCTGTACCGGCGCGCCGACGCGGTCAGCCTGCCCGTCGTGTACGTCTGGCTGCCGGACCTGACGGTTGAGCCGGTGACGATCGGCTACACCAGCGACCGCGACGACAACCACGACATCAAGCTGCACTCTCCGGTCGCGGACACCACGATCACCGTGGACGACGACGGCTTCATCGTCGACTATCCGGGCCTGGCAGAGCGGATCTGATCACCCCGCCGGCCCGGCCGGCCGCGACGAGTTCGGCGCGCCAGTCGGGCGCGCCGATGCGCACCGTGAGGATGTCCGGCCGGGGGAAGCTGTCGTAGCGGATCCGGGCGGCGTGCCCGGCCTCGACCAGTTCGGCGACGGTGCCATCGGCGGCCAGGCCGGCGCGCGCCCGAACGAGCAGCTCGATCGCGCGGTCCAGTTGTCTGGTCAGCTCGCCGGCGTTGCCCTCGCACATCGCCCGCACCAGGTCCGGCGCGGTGGCGGCGACCCGGGTGCCGTCCCGGAACGATCCGGCCGCCAGGGCGAAGGCCAGCGGCACGTCGGCGGCGGTCAGGGCCAGGGTTTCGGCGAACAGGTGCGGTAGGTGCGAGATCGCCGCGGCGGCGGCGTCGTGCTCGTCGGAACGCGCCGGCACCACGAACGCGCCGCAGGCCAGCGCCAGCGTCATCACGAGATGCCACACCGCCGGGTCGACGTGATCGTCGACGCAGACCACCCAGGGCGTGCCGCGGAACAACCCGGCGTCGCCGGCCGCCCAGCCCGAGTGCGCGGTGCCGGTCATGGGATGGCCGCCCACATACCGGGGCAACAACCCGGCGTCGGCGACGGCATCGCACACCGCGGCCTTGACGCTGACGACGTCGGTCAGGGGGTTGTCCGGGGCGTGTTCGGCGACCCGGGTCAGCAACGCCGGCAGCGCGGGCATCGGGACAGCCAGCACGATGAGCGCCCCTGATTCGGCGGCCCGGGTGAGCACCGCGGACAGGTCGGTCGAGGCGTCATACCCGTCGGCGCAGGCGGCCTGGACGCCGGCCGGCGAGCGGTTGTAGCCGAACACCTCGCATCCGGCGGCGCTGGCGGCCCTCAGCAGCGAGCCGCCGATCAGGCCGAGGCCGAGCACGCACACGGGCACTTGGATCACGCTCCAAGGTTGGCATATTCGTCGTCCGCACGGTCGAATGCGTGGTCATCCGGTGTGGTGGGTACTAGCGTTAGCGCACATGGGACAGCGGGCCTCGAAACCGGGAGCGCCGGGCGGCGCCGACGGTGAAGACACCCCCGAGGGGTTCGGCGTGGCCGTCGTGCGTGAGGACGGGAAGTGGCGCTGCACGGCGATGCGCCGCGATGCGCTGACGAGCCTGACCGCCGCGGAGACGGCGCTGCGCGAACTGCGCAGCGCGGGCGCGGTTTTCGGCCTGCTCAACATCGATGACGACTTCTTCGTCATCGTCCGCCCGGCCCCGGCCGGCACCCGGCTGCTGCTGTCGGACGCCACCGCGGCGCTGGAATACGACATCGCCGCCGAGGCCCTCGAGAAGCTCGACGCCGAGATCGACGACGACGAACTCGAGGACGCCGATCCGTTCGAGGAGGGCGATGTGGGCCTGCTGGCCGATGTGGGCCTGCCCGGTGACGTGCTCGGTGTGATCCTCTCCGATACCGAGCTCTACGCCGACGAGCAGATCACCCGGATCGCCGCGGAGATGGGTTTCGGCGACGAGCTGGCGGCGGTGCTCGACAAGCTCGGTCGTTGATCTCCGACGAGGACTTGATCCGCCGCGCGCTGTCCGCCGCGGCCGCTGCCGATTCGCGGGATGTGCCGGTCGGCGCGGTGGTCGTCGATGCCGCCGGGGTGGAACTGGCGCGGGCGGCCAATGCGCGCGAGGAGCTGGGCGACCCGACCGCGCACGCGGAGATCCTGGCGCTGCGGGCGGCCGCCGCCGTTCACGGGGACGGCTGGCGGCTGGAGGGTGCGACCCTGGCGGTGACGGTGGAGCCGTGCACGATGTGCGCCGGGGCGCTGGTGCTCGCCCGGGTGGCCCGCGTCGTGTTCGGTGCCTGGGAGCCCAAGACCGGCGCCGTCGGTTCCCTGTGGGACGTCGTGCGTGATCGCCGGCTGACGCACCGCCCGGAAGTGCGCGGTGGCGTGCTGGCCGGCGAGTGCGCCGCCCTGCTGGAGGACTTCTTCGCCCGCCAGCGCTGACCCGCCCGACCCGGATCTG
>CAZTAA010000071.1:0-21547 GCA_964611465.1 uncultured Mycobacterium sp.
GTTCGGTCATGTGCTTCCTCTCCTTTGTGATTTCGGTGCGTTTCCCGTCGCTGAGCGACGGTCAGCGCACCGAAATCCCGCGGGGCCGTGGCTGGCATTTCGGGCAGTAGAAGGACGAGCGGTTCATGAACTTCTCCCGGCGCATGACGGCGCCGCAGCGTCGGCACGGCCGTCCGTCGCGGCCGTAGGCGTCCAGCGACCGGTCGAAGTAACCGGACTCGCCGTTGACGTTGACGTACAGCGAGTCGAACGATGTGCCGCCCTGGCTCAACGCCTCGCGCATCACGTCGGCCGCGTGGTCGAGCAGTTCGGCGAGCTTCGGCCGGCTCAGCTTCTCGGCGATCCGGGCGCCGTTGACCTTCGCGCGCCACAACGCCTCGTCGGCGTAGATGTTGCCGATCCCCGACACCACGCTCTGGTCGAGGAGCTGTCGTTTGATCTCGGAATGCTTGTGCCGCAACACATTAACCACGGCGTCCCGGTCGAAGAGCGGATCCAGCGGGTCGCGGGCGATGTGCGCGACCGGGACCGGCAGCACCGACCCGTCGACCTCGGTCACCTCGGTCAGCATCCAGCCGCCGAACGTGCGCTGGTCGACGAAGCTCACCGCGGTGCCGTCGTCGAGCAGCGCGGCGATGCGCACATGGTCCTCCCGGGGCACCGGGCCCAGCAGCATCTGACCGCTCATGCCGAGATGTACGACGAGCGCCTCACCGGTGTCCAGCCGCAACCACAGGTACTTGCCGCGCCGGTCGGTTCCCTCGATCCGGGCGCCCAGCAGCCGGGCGGTCAGGTCCCCGGCGCCGGCCTCGTGGCGGCGGACCGCCCGCGGGTGGTGCACCCGCACCGCCGTGATGGTGCGCCCGGCGAGGTGCCGTTGCAGGCCGCGGCGCACCACCTCCACCTCGGGTAGTTCGGGCATCGGTTTACACCTGTTCGAGTGCGGCCCACGCCGCCGAGGCCGCCTTGAGTTCGGCTTCCTTCTTCGTGCGCCCGACGCCGGTGCCGTATTCGGTGTCCATCACCAGGACGGTGGCGGTGAACTGTTTGTCGTGGTCGGGCCCGGTCGAGGTGACGACGTAACTGGGCACGCCCAGGCCGCGGGCGGCGGTGAGCTCCTGCAGGCTGGACTTCCAGTCGAGGCCCGCGCCGAGGCCCGGAGCGCTGTCCAGCAGCGATCCGAACAGCCGCAGGATCACCTCGTGCGCGGTTTCCAGCCCGCACGTCAGGTAGATCGCCCCGAGCAGTGCCTCCAGCCCGTCGGCCAGGATGCTGGCCTTGCCGGTGCCGCCGGAGTTCAACTCGCCACGGCCGAGCAGCAGGTACTCGCCGAGGCCGCCGTCGGCCAGGCCGCGGGCGACTTCGGCCAGGGCCTGGGTGTTGACGACGCTGGCGCGCAGCTTGGCCAGATCGCCCTCGGCGCGGTCGGGGTGGCGGTGGAACAGTTCGACGGTGACCGTCAGCTCGAGCACCGCGTCGCCGAGGAACTCCAGCCGCTCGTTGGTGGGCAGGCCGCCGTGCTCGTAGGCATAGCTGCGGTGGGTGAGCGCCAGGGTTAGCAGGTCGTCGGGCAGGTCGACGCCGAGCGCGTCGAGCAGCGGCTGCCGCGGCGATACGGGATCGTCCGTGGCGGTCACTGAGCCTCGCCGTTGTGATCGGGCAGCATGTCGGCGAGTTTGGCCCAGCGCGGATCGATGACGTCGTGGTGATGATCCGGTTCGGCGGTCGCCAGCACCACACCGCACTGCGGGCACAGCCCGGCACAGTCCGGACGGCACAGCGGCGACAACGGCAACTCCAAACCGACCGCGTCGATGATCGGCTGCTCGAGGTCCACCGCGTCGTCGACGACATGGCCCACCTCGTCTTCTTCGGTGGTCGCTTCGGTGGCGCTGTCGGGGTAGGCGAACAGCTCGGTCAGGTGGATCGACACGTCTGCGGTGAACGGTTCCAGGCAGCGGGCGCACTGGCCGACCGTCGGCGCCCGCACGGTGCCGGTCACCAGCACGCCCTCGGCGACGGATTCCAGCCTCAGGTCGAGATCAAGCGGGGCGCCGGCCTCGATCGCCTCGAGGTCCAGGCCGATCCGGGCCGGACTGGGCACCGTTTCCCGCAACTCGGTCATCGAGCCCGGCCGACGGCCCAGCCGCGCAACGCTGATTACCAGCGGATTCCGGGCGGTCATGCCGGCGATTCTAAACCGAATCGCCGGTGGTCCGTCAGCGCGATACGTAGTCGTGCGTGCCGGCGGTCGTGCGGAGCTGATGGCGACCGCGGCCGACCGAACGCAGCGTGCCGTTGAGGTACTCCTCGAACTCGGCCAGCTTGCTGTCGACGTAGATGTCGCACTCGCCGCGCAGCCGGTCGGCCTCGGCGTGGGCGGTGTCGACGAGGCGGGTGGCCTCGGCGGTGGCGGTGGCCACCACCTCGGTCTGCGACACCAGGCGCTGCTGCTCCTTGATGCCCTCCTGAACCGCCTTCTCGTAGCTCTTGTTGCCGCTCTCGACGAGGCGGTCGGCCTCGGCCTTGGCCCGGCCGACGCTCGTCTCGTAGTCGCGCTTGGCGGCGGCGGTGAGCCGGCCCGCCTCCTCGCGCGCCTCGCCGACCATCTGCTCGCAGTGCGCGCGGGCCTCGCCGACCATCCGGTCGGCATGCGACTTGGCCTCGGCCAGCATCCGGTCGGCCTCGGCGCGGGCGTGCCCCAGCGTTGAGTCGGCCTCGGCGGTGGCGGCCGCGACCATGCCGTCGGCGTGGGCCTTGGCCTCGCGCAGCATGCCGTCGCGCGCGTCCAGGACGTCCTGGGCGTCGTCGAGCTCGCCGGGGATGGCGTCCTTGATGTCGTCGATCAATTCCAGGACGTCACCGCGGGGAACCACACAGCCGGCGGTCATCGGGACGCCGCGGGCCTCCTCGACGATGGCGCCCAACTCGTCGAGCGCTTCAAATACTCGGTACACGGCGCACACTCCAGGGTTAGGCAACAGTGAACTCTGTGGCTATTGTGCCTGGTGTTACTTGTGTGACTCGATTGGCGACGCCGGTGTGTCGCAAATTAGCCGAGTTTCTCCCGCATCCGGCGGTTGACCGCCTCCGGCAGCAGCGCCGAGACGTCACCGCCGAACGTCGCGACCTCCTTGGCCAGCGACGACGACACGAACGAGTACTGCGGCGTGGTGGCCACGAAGAAGGTGTCGACGCCGGCGACGTGCCGGTTCATCTGCGCCATCTGCAGTTCGTATTCGAAGTCGGTGCCGGTGCGCAGGCCCTTGACGATGGCGGTCAGGCCGCGTTCGCGGGCGAAGTCGACCACGAGGCCCCGGCCGGACTCCACGCGCAGGTTCGGCAGGTGCGCCGTCGACTCGACGATCATCTCGATGCGCTCTTCGGCGCTGAACATGCCCTTCTTGTTGGGATTGACCAACACCGCGACGACGACCTCGTCGAACTGCGCGGCGGCCCGCTCGAAGACGTCGATGTGACCGAGGGTGACGGGGTCGAAGGAGCCCGGGCAGACGGCGCCGCTCATGGGTGACGACGGTACAGGGCGGGTCACCTACCGACGATGCGCCACTGCGCGGATCGGCCCGGCTGCAACCATGGTGAACGGAAACTCGACCGGGAAATCGTCGTCGACGGAGGTGACCTCGATCCGTCGCAGCACGGTGGCCAACGCCAGTGTGGCTTCCAGCATCGCGAAGTGGTCGCCGATGCATGTCCGCGGGCCGGCTCCGAACGGCGCGTACTGCCACCGGTCGCGACTCTTGGCGGCGGCGCCCAGGAAACGGTCGGGATCGAATTCATCGGGCCGGTCCCACAGCGCGGGATCGCGTTGGACCGCAGCGGTGCCGTAGATGACCAAGGATCCAGCCGGCACACGGTAGCCGTCGACCTCGATGTCGCGGGTCGCGGTGCGTCCGAGCGCCGGACTCGGCGGGCAGAGTCGCAGCGCCTCGTGAACGACCGCATTGATGTAGGGCAGCGCCGCCACATCGTCGGCAATCAACTCTCGGTCCCCAATTGCCGCGAGCTCGGCCGCGGCCCGCCCCTGAAGCTCGGGATGCCGACCCAACTGCCACAGTGCATAAGTGAGTGTGGTTGCGGTGGTGTCGTGTCCGGCAACCATGAAGATGATCAACTGATCACGAATCTCGTTGTCGGACAATCGTTGTCCAGTCTCAGGGTCGATGGCCTCCATCAGCGCCCGTACCAGGGGAGCATCCCTGCTGGCATCGCGTCGACACTCCCGCAGGACTTCGCTGCTGAGGTCGCACAGCACTGCCGCGGCTCGCCTTGCGCGACGGCGCGCCAATGTCGGCACCCATCCCGGTACTCGCAGCGGACTGCCACTACGGTCCGCGATGTAAGCCAGCGCGGTGTTCAGCGAGTTCGCGATCCGTTCGGCGCTCTGATCGAGATCGACACCGAGCACCGAACGGCCCAGCGCACGAAGGGTGATCCTGCGGCACTGCGCGTCCAAGTCGACCGGAACGCCATCACTCCAACAACCGACCGTGGCTTCGGCGGCCGCGGCCATGTGTGTGGCGAATGTCCCGACGTGTTTCTTGGTGAACAGTGGCTGTAACGCTCGCCGCATCGGCAGCCACTCGTCATATCGGACGTCGAACAGGTTGTCGCCGAGCAGCCGCCGCATCTCGTCATGCGCCGACACGCGTTCCATCACGGCGGCCGAGGGCGACAGCATGTCCCGCCCGCCGCGCGGCGACGTCACGACCACCACCGGCGGCATCAGCCACTGCGGCGCCAAACTGAGCCGGGTGACCGGCCCGCCAGCATCACGCAACACCTGACAACCGGTGTGGGCCTGACGGACAGCTCTCACCTGTTGCCGCAACGGCAATGGACATTTCGGTGGCAGAGGCAACGACCGTAGGTCTACCGGCGGCACATTCCCCGTTACGACCATGACGCCCCCCGTCTATCGGTCTCGGTTGAGTGTAGATCCGTCTCCCAACGCACGGAAGGCCCTTCAGCCGTGTTCGGCCCACTCCAGTCGGGTGTCGCCGTAGCGGCGCGGGGCCATCGGCTCCCAGCCCGATGGCCAGTCCAACTCGGCCCCGGCCGCGGCGCGCTCGACGACCGCGATGGTTCCCGTTGTCGCCCAGCCGTTCTCGGTTAGCAGGCTCAAGTCGTTCTGCACTCGGTCGTTGGCGAGGTCGTACGGCGGGTCGGCGAACACCAGATCGACCGGCGACCCGGCGCCGGCCAGCACGCTGGCCACCGGCGCGCGACGCACCGTCGCTCCCCCGAACCCGAGGGCGGTGATGTTGGTGGTGATGACCGCCGCGGCGCGCTGATCGGCCTCGACGAACAACGCCGAGGCCGCGCCACGCGAAAGCGCTTCCAGCCCAAGGGCGCCCGACCCCGCGTACAGGTCGAGCACGCTGATCCCGGTGAAGTCGATTCGCGCGGCCAGTGCGCCGAACAACGACTCGCGCACCCGGTCGGTGGTCGGCCGGGTGCCCTTGGCGGGAACGGTCAGGCGCCGCCCGCCGGCCGACCCGGCGATGATGCGGGTCAGCTGATCACCGCCAGCAGGTCGCCACCCTCGACCTGTGCCGTCGGGGTGACGGCGACCCGCTGCACGGTTCCCGCCTTCGGTGCGGTGATGGCGGCCTCCATCTTCATGGCCTCGATGGTGGCGATGGTCTGGCCCGCCGCCACCGTGTCACCGACGTCGACGATGACGGTCACCACCCCGGCGAACGGGGCGGCGACGTGGTCGGGGTTGGCGCGGTCGGCCTTCTCGGCGGCCGGCGTGGCCGCCGCGATCGAGCGGTCGCGCACCAGCACGGGGCGCAGCTGTCCGTTGAGGATGCACAGCACCGTGCGCATGCCCCGCTCGTCGGCTTCGGAGACCGCCTCAAGCCCGATCAGCAGCTCCACGCCCTTCTCCAGCTTGACGCGGTGTTCCTCGCCGCGGCGCAGGCCGTAGAAGAACTGGTTGGCGCTGATCTGCGAGGTGTCGCCGTACTCCTCGCGGTGCGCGTCGAACTCGGCCGTCGGCCCGGGGAACAGCAGCCGGTTCAAGGTGGCCTGCCGGGCCGGTCCCGGCCGGGTCAGCGCCGCCGCGTCGGCGTCGGACAGCGGCTGCTCGGCGCGCGCCGGACCGCGCCCCTGTAATGCTTTGGTGCGCAACGGTTCCGGCCAGCCGCCGGGCGGATCACCCAGTTCGCCGCGCAGGAAGCCGATCACCGACTCGGGGATGTCGTAGCGCGCCGGGTCGGCGGCGAAGTCGTCGGCCGACACGCCGGCGCCCACCAGCGCCAGCGCCAGGTCGCCGACCACTTTGCTCGACGGCGTCACCTTCACCAGCCGGCCCAGGATGCGGTCGGCGCCGGCGTAGGCGTTCTCGACGTCCTCGAACCGGTCGCCCAGGCCGAGTGCGATGGCCTGCTGGCGCAGATTGGACAGCTGCCCGCCCGGGATCTCGTGGGTGTACACCCGGCCCGTCGGCGCGGGCAACCCGGATTCGAAGGGCGCGTACACCTTTCGCAGCGCCTCCCAGTACGGTTCGAGGTCGCAGACAGCGCTCAGCGACAGCCCGGTGTCGTATTCGGTGTTGACGGCCGCCGCGACGATCGACGACAGCGCGGGCTGGCTGGTGGTGCCGGCCATCGGCGCCGCCGCCCCGTCGACCGCGCTGGCCCCGGCCTGCCACGCCGCCAGGTAGGTCGCCAGCTGGCCGCCGGGTGTGTCGTGGGTGTGCACGTGCACCGGCAGGTCGAAACGGCTGCGCAGCGCTTCCACCAATGTCGCGGCCGCCGGTGCCCGCAGCAATCCGGCCATGTCCTTGATGGCCAGCACGTGCGCGCCGGCGTCGACGATCTGCTCGGCCAGCTTGAGGTAGTAGTCCAGGGTGTAGAGGTTCTCGGCCGGATTGGACAGGTCGCCGGTGTAGGACATCGCGACTTCGGCTACGGCGGAACCGGTTTCGCGGACAGCCTCGATCGCCAAGCGCATCGACTCGACGTTGTTCAGCGCGTCGAAGATCCGGAAGATGTCGACGCCGGTCCGGGTGGCCTCATCGACGAACGCACGGGTGACGTTCTCCGGGTACGGCGTGTAGCCCACGGTGTTCCGGCCGCGCAGCAGCATCTGCAGACAGATGTTGGGCATCGCCTCACGCAGCGCCGCCAGGCGTTCCCACGGGTCCTCCTTGAGGAACCGCAGCGCGACGTCGTAGGTCGCCCCGCCCCAGCATTCCATCGACAGCAACTCTGGCGTCATCCGCGCGATGTGCGGCGCCACCATCAGCAGGCTCGTCGTGCGGATCCTGGTGGCCAGCAACGACTGGTGCGCGTCCCGGAACGTCGTGTCGGTCACCTTGACGCCGCGCGAATCCCGCAGCCAGGCGGCGAATCCCTCCGGACCCAGCTCGATGAGTTTCTGCTTGGACCCCGGCGGCGGCGGGACGGACAGGTCGATCGGCGGCAGCTTGTCCTGCGGGTACACCGACGACGGCCGCTCGCCGTGCGGCTTGTTGACCGTCACGTCGGCCAGATAGTTCAGGATCTTCGTGCCGCGGTCGGCGCTGGAACGGGCGGTGAGCAACTGCGGGCGCTCATCGATGAACGAGGTGGTGATGCGCCCGGCCCGGAAGTCCGGATCGTCCAGAACCGCTTGCAGGAACGGGATGTTCGTCGACACGCCGCGGATCCGGAACTCGGTGACCGCGCGGCGCGCACGGCGTACCGCGGTCGCGAAGTCCTTACCGCGACAGGTCAGCTTCACCAGCATCGAGTCGAAGTGGGCCGACACCTCGGCGCCCACGTTGGTGCCGCCGTCGAGACGCACCCCGGCCCCGCCCGGGCTGCGATAGGCGGTGATCCGGCCGGTGTCCGGCCGGAAGCCGTTGGCCGGATCCTCGGTGGTGATCCGGCACTGCAGCGCCGCGCCATGCAGCACGATCGAATCCTGGCTCAGGCCAAGGTCTTCCAGCGACTCACCGCCGGCCACCCGCAACTGGGAGGACACCAGATCCACGTCGGTGACCTCCTCGGTCACCGTGTGCTCCACCTGGATGCGCGGATTCATCTCGATGAACACGTGGTGGCCGCGCTCGTCGAGCAGGAACTCGACCGTGCCGGCACACGAGTAGCCGATCTGCCGCGCGAACGCCACCGCGTCGGCGCAGATCCGTTCCCGCAGTGCGGGATCCAGATTCGGGGCCGGCGCCAACTCGATGACCTTCTGGTGCCGCCGCTGCAGGGAACAGTCCCGCTCGTAGAGGTGGATCACGTCACCGGTGGTGTCCGCCAGAATCTGGACCTCGATGTGACGCGGGTTGATGACGGCCTGTTCGAGGAACACCGTCGGATCGCCGAACGCCGACTGCGCCTCCCGCGACGCCGCCTCGATGGCCTCCGGCAGGGCGCCGGGATCGGCGACCCGGCGCATCCCGCGCCCGCCGCCGCCGGCGACGGCCTTGACGAACAACGGGAATTCCATGCCGCGGGCAGCCGCCACGAGTTCGTCGACCGAGGCCGACGGATCCGACGAGCGCAGCACCGGCAGGCCGGCGGCCCGCGCCGCCGCGATGGCCCGCGCCTTGTTGCCGGTCAGTTCGAGCACATCGGCGCCGGGCCCGACGAACGTGATGCCCGCGGCCGCGCACGCCGCGGCCAGATCGGGATTCTCCGAGAGGAATCCGTAGCCGGGGTAGATCGCGTCGGCCCCGCACGCACGGGCGGTCGCGACGATCTCGTCGACACTCAGGTACGCCCGTACCGGATGTCCGCGTTCGCCGATCTGATAGGACTCGTCGGCCTTGAGCCGGTGCAGTGAATTGCGGTCCTCGTAGGGGTAGACGGCCACCGTCGCGATGCCCAACTCGTAGGCGGCGCGGAATGCCCGGATCGCGATCTCACCGCGGTTGGCGACCAGAACCTTCGAGAACACGGTCTTCACTCCTCGAGCCGATGCCGATGGACGTCCAGCGGAAATAGCAGTGCGCCCAGCGTACCGTCGGCGCACCGTTCGGCACGACTCGACGGCGAGGGTGCGGATTCGTCGGCGACCCGCCGCTGCGGCCGCGGAATCGGCACGCTCCGGGCGGTGGGGTCCGGCGCGGGCCGGCTCAGATGTCCAATCCCCCGCGCTTCACCAATTGCTTTGCGATCACACCCTTTTGGATCTCGTTGGTGCCCTCGCCGACGATCATCAGCGGCGCGTCCCGGAAGTACCGTTCGACGTCGTACTCGGTGGAGTAGCCGTAGCCGCCGTGGACGCGCACCGCATCCAGCGCGATCTGCATCGCGGTCTCCGAGCAGAACAGCTTGGCCATGCCGGCCTCCATGTCGACGCGCTGACCGGAGTCGAACTTCTCCGCCGCCGACAGCAGCAGCGCCCGCGCGGCGGCCAGCCTGGTCCCCATGTCCGCGAGCATGTTGCCCACGGCCTGGTGCTCCCAGATCGGCTTGCCGAAGCTCTGCCGATCCTGCGCGTAGGCCAGGGCGTCATCGAACGCGGCGCGGGCAACCCCGGTCGCTCGGGCGGCCACCTGCAGGCGCCCGACCTCGAGGCCCTTCATCATCTGTGCGAAGCCCCGACCCCCCGCGGCGCCCAGCAGAGCCGATGCCGGCACCCGGCAGTCGGCGAAGTTCAGTTCGCAGGCCTCGACGCCCTTGTAGCCCAGCTTCGGCAGGTCCTTGGAAACGGTGAATCCCTCGGTTCCGGTTTCGCCGGGCCTCGTGCTCGCGGAACTACACCGCTCGCCGAACCCGGCTGCTGGATTCTGCACCAACAGGATCGACACGCCGGTGTGCGCCGGCACCGCGTCGGGGTCGGTCTTGCACAGCAGCGCGACCAGACCGGACCGTCGCGCATTGGAGATCCAGGTCTTCGAGCCGTTGACGACGTAGCAGTCGCCGTCGCGGCGCGCCGTGGTGCGCATCGCCTGCAGATCGGAGCCGCCGCCCGGTTCGGTCAGCGCCATGGTGGCGCGCAGTTCGCCGGTGGCCATCCGCGGCAGGTACTGCCGTTTCTGCTCCTCGGTCCCGAACAGCAGCAGCAACTTCGAAACCACGGTGTGGCCGCCCATCGCGCCGGCCAGACTCATCCAGCCCCGCGCCAGTTCCTCGGCCACCTGCACGTAGCACGGCATCGACACGGCGCCGAAGCCGTAGGGCTCGGGAATGGCCAGCCCGAAGACGCCGATCTCCTTCATCGTCTCGATCAGCTCTTCGGGATAGGTGTTGGCGTGCTCGAGATCCCGCACGACCGGCTTGACCTGCTTGTCGACGAAGTCGCGCACGGTCGCGACGATGGCCTGCTCTTCCGCGGTGAGTGTCATCCGCAACCTCCCGAGATCGGCTGGCGCATCGCCCCCGAATGTTCGCGCCGACACACAGTTCGGCGGTGGTCGGCGGCTAGAGCAGGGTGGACCAGTACTCCCAGAACCGGGCCAGGATGGCCAGGATCACCGCGGCGAACCACAGCGCCGCGATCGACCAGCGCCACTGGTGGAGCACCCGCAGCACCGGGTTTCCGGCCAGCGGGCGCAGCGCGATCGAAGCCACCACCACTAGCAGCGTGATGGTCATCGCCCAGACCACCATGCAGTACGGGCACAGCGCGCCGATGCGGTAGAGGCTCTGGAAGATCAGCCAGTGCACGAACACCGCGCCGAGCGTCGTCCCGATCAGTAGCCCGACCCAATACCATTGCGGTATACGGACTTTCGACCAGACGAGCACGCCGGTGACGACCACCAGCGTGAACGACATGATCCCGATCAGCGGGTTGGGGAACCCGAACGCCGAAGCCTGACGGGTCACCATGATGGACCCGCAGGACAGCACCGGGTTGAAGTTGCACGACGGGACGTACTTCGGGTTGATCAGGAGTTCGATCTTCTCGACCGTCAGCGCGAAGGATGCCGCCAACCCGACCGCGCCGGCGATGACGATCCACAGCGCCGACGGGCGCGGGACCTCAGGCGACGACCACAGCGGCCGGTCCTGCGGCACCGCGTCCTCGGCGGCGGTCAGCGGGGTGGTCATCACGCCGCGGGAGCGGCCGCGCCGTCCAGGCCCGGCACGTCGCCGACGATCTCCTTGACCTTGGCCACCAGATCCTCCGCCTTGGAGTACTGGTAGTCCTCACCGTTGATGCGGATAGTCGGCGTCGCGGAGATCTTGGCGGCTTCGGCCAGCCCTTCGACCATCTCGTTGTTCCTGCCCTTGTTCACGCAGTCGGGCACCGTGCCGACGACCCCGGCCTGCCGGGCCGTCTCGATGAGCGCCTTGTCGTCGGGCGCGGCCCCTCCTTCGGCGGGCTGCTGGGCGAACAGCGCGGTGTGGAACCGCCGGAACACGTCCTTGGTGGCGCTGGTGTCGGCGTCGGCGACGCAGTACCCGGCGTTGGCCGCGCGGGTCGAGTAACGGTCGTTCACCGAGCTGTTGAGGATGGCCACCATGTAGTAGTCGGCGGCCACCGCACCGGTGTCGATCAGCTTGTTGATGGTGGGGCCGAACGACTTCTCGAACGCCGCGCAGTGCGGGCACTGGAAGTCCTCGTAGATCGACAGCACGGCCTTGGGCTCCGTGCTGCCCTCCTTGGTGATCACCTTGGCGGTCGCGACCCGAACAGCCTCGATGTCACCGGTGTGTTTGCGCTCGCTGCCGTGGACCTTGATCCAGGTGAACAGCCCGGCGGCGATCGCGATGACCAGGGCGGTCAGCCCGATCTGGACCCAGAGGTTTCGTTTGCGGTCAGCCGCCTTCAGGTCGTAGCTGGCGGGGCGCTTCGATTTGTTGGCCACGGTCAACCAGCCTACCGGCCCGCCGTACGGCCGTTTTCAGGCCCGTCGCAGGTGCGCCCGCAGTGCCGAGGCGAGCTCGGCGAGGCACGCGCTGGCGCCGCCGCCCAATCCGTCGAAGTTGATGAAGCCGTGGGTCATCGATGTCATCTCGCGCAGATCGACCGACACCCCGGCGGCCCCCAACGCCGCGGCGTACGCGTTTCCCTCGTCGCGCAGTGGGTCGAAGCCGGCGGTGACGACGAGCGCCGGCGGCAGGCCGGTCAGGTCGGCCGCCCGGGCCGGCGACACCCGTGGGTCGGCCGCGTCGAGCTGCGAGCCCTCCAGGTACCGGTCGCCGAACCACGCGATGTCGTGGGCGGTCAGGGCGAAACCGTTCGCGAACAGGGTCCGCGACCGTGTCGGCGCGCGGACGTCGGTGACCGGGTAGATCAACAGCTGCAGCGCAGGCACGACGTCGTCCTCCCGGGTCAGCTGCGCCACGGCCGCCGCCAGGTTGCCACCGGCGCTGTCGCCGCCGACGGCGACGCGGTCTCGCCGCACACCCAGTTCGCCGGCGTGTGCGACGACCCAGCGATACGCCGCCAGGCAGTCGTCGAGCGCGGCGGGCGCCGGGTGTTCGGGGGCCAGCCGGTAGTCGACCGAGAACACGTGCACGCCGGTGCGCCGGCCCAGGATCCGCGCCACCGGGTCATAGGAATCCAGGCCGCCGAGAACCCAGCCACCGCCGTGGAAGTACACCAGCGCGGGCGCGCCGTCGTCGGCCGCACGGTAATGCCGCACCCGGATCTGCCCGGCCGGTCCCGGAATGGACAGCTCCGACACGTCGGCCGGGACCGGCGGCCCGCTCAGGGGGACCAGAGAATTGAACATCCGACGGCTGAGTGCGACATCATCGTCGAACACCAGCCCGTCGACTCCGGCCAGATGCAGCGACGCGATGAAGGCCTGCAGCGTGGGATCGAGCGTGTTGCCGTCGATCACGACGGCCCGCCCGCCCGACATCAGCCTCTTGGCGGCCTCGGGTAGCGCCGGAAGCACCTTGGGCGTGACGCGGCACGCGGCGATCAGGGCGGATACCGGCAGTCGGCGCCGGCGCGTTTGTGCAGCCACGGGCAAAGACCGTAACGCGTCAGATTAGGTCGCGTGTTCGCCTCGGATATATCGTGATCGACGCCCAGAAGGCTCTGGGACCTTTTCGATGACTGGCAGGTGGATTTGATGGCCGTTCCCTCGATCGGGCTCAACGACGACAACGCGATTCCGGCGCTCGGACTCGGCGTCGCCGAACTGTCCGATGCCGAGACCGAACGCGCCGTCTCCGCTGCCCTGGAAACCGGCTACCGGCTGATCGACACGGCGTCGGCCTACGGCAACGAGGCCGCCGTCGGCCGCGCCATCGCCGCATCCGGTATCCCCCGGGAGGAAGTCTTCGTCACCACCAAGCTGGCGACCGGCGACCAGGGCTTCCAATCCAGTCAGGACGCCCTCAAGACCAGCCTCGACAAGCTCGGGATGGACTACGTCGACCTGTACCTGATCCACTGGCCGGCCACTGAGAACGGTAAGTACGTCGACAGTTTCGGCGGCATGATGCGCTCGAAAGCCGACGGGCTGACCAAGTCGATCGGCGTCTGCAACTTCACGCCGGAGAACCTGAGCGACCTGATCGACCTGGCCTTCGTGACGCCGGTGATCAACCAGATCGAACTGCACCCACTGCTCAACCAGGCCGAGCTGCGCGCCGTCCATGCGGAGCGCAACATCGTGACGGAGGCCTACAGCCCGCTCGGTGTCGGCAACCTGCTGGACAACGCCGCGGTCACCGCGGTGGCCGCCGACCACGGCAAGACACCGGCACAGGTGCTGATCCGCTGGAGCCTGCAGCTGGGCAACGTCGTCATCCCACGCTCGTCGGCGCCGGAGCGCATCGCCGAGAACTTCGACGTCTTCGACTTCAACCTCACCGACGCGGATATGACCGCGCTGAGCGGTCTCGATGACGGCACCCGGTTCCGGCCGGATCCGGACACCTACCTCGGCACGTAATCCGCTGCCTTCGGCGGCGTACCGCCGCTGCCTTCAGTGAGGAATCTCGCACACGTTGTGCGAGTAGGCGTCTGCGTAGCTCCTCAGCCAATGCTCAGCCCGTGGGGCAGGTGCTCGCGGCCTGCCGCAACCGATCGGCCGACGGCTGATCGACCGGCAGGTGATAGCCGCGCATCACCTCGAGGAACTGCAGCGAATACTGGCACCAGAACGCCTCGTTCGGCGGCATCCAGGTAGCCGGCTCCTGGTCTCCCTTGTCCTGGTTGGCCTGCCCTTGCACCGCAAGCAGATTCGCCGGATCGTTGGCGAAGCGCAGCCGCAGTTCGTCGGGCCAGTCCCGCGCTCCCATGTCCCACGCATACGCCAGCGGCACGATGTGGTCGATCTGAACCGACGCCCCGACCTGGTTGCCGCGCACGAAGGGAATGGTGGCGTTGGTGTACGGGTCGTGCAGCGTGCCGGTGGCCACCGCTTGCGGGCAGCGTTTGATGTCGACGAACGTCTTATCCACCAGGTCGCGGTTGAGGATGTCGTTGCGGGTGTCGCAACCGTTGTGCCCGCCGGGCGCGTCGTTGTCGTCGTCCCAGGCGTCGCCGAACGCCGCCCGGCGGTAGTCGTATCCGCGAATCCGCAACGGCACCACCGGGATTCCGGCCAGCACGTCGACGCCGGGGGCGACCGTCGGCGCGTCGGCGGCCGCGACGAACGCGTCACGCTGGGCGGCCGTCACGGTCTGGACGGCGACGCCGATCGCCAGGACCGCCGCAAGGGCCAGCCACGCGAGGGTGCGGCGCGTCACGACTTGTCCAGATATTCGACGCTGCGCTCCCGCTCGGTGAACGGCGCCGCCAGCAGTGCCAGGCCGGGATCGTCCGGGTCGCGCTGGTAGGCCTCCTCGCAGAACGTCCGCGCCGCTGTGATGACATCGCCGTCCCGAAGGAGCGACAGCAGCCGCAACCCGGAGGCGCGGCCCGATTGCAGCTGGCCCAGCACGTCGCCCTCGCGGCGCTCTTCCAGGTCGAGCTCGGCCAGGTCGAAACCATCCTGGGTCGAGGCCACCGCCTTCAGCCGTTCTCCCGCTTTGGAATTCGGCGAGAGTTCGGTCACCAGCAGGCACAGGCCCGGATGCCCGCCGCGACCGATGCGGCCGCGCAACTGGTGCAACTGGCTGATGCCGAACCAGTCGGCGTCCATCACGAGCATCACCGTGGCGTTGGGCACGTCGACGCCGACCTCGATGACGGTGGTACACACCAGGACGTCGATATGACCGTCGCGGAAGCCGGACATCACGGCGTCCTTCTCGTCCGAGCTGAGCCTTCCGTGCATGAGACCCACACGCAGCCCGGCCAATTCGCCGGTGTGCAGCCGGTGGTACAGGTCCACCACCGCGGTGGCCTTGCGCGGCGGGCCGTCCCGCGGATCGCGGTCCATCCGCTGGGCGGGCTTGGTGTCGTCGTCGTCGATGCGCGCGGCCACCACGTAGGCCTGCCGGCCGGCGGCCACCTCCTCCCGGATGCGGGCCCAGGCCCGGTCCATCCAGTCGGGCTTGTCCTTGGCGAAGACCACACTGGTCTGTATCTTCTGACGGCCCCGCGGCAACTCGCGCAGCGTCGAGGTCTCCAGATCGCCGTAGACAGTCAAGGCCACGGTGCGCGGAATCGGGGTGGCGGTCATCACCAGCAGGTGCGGGGTGATGCCGCCTTTCGCCTTGGCGCGCAACTGATCCCGCTGCTCGACACCGAACCGGTGTTGTTCGTCGACCACCACCATGCCGAGCTGGTGGAATTCCACGGCATCCTGCAGCAGGGCGTGCGTGCCGATCACGATGCCCACCTCGCCGGAGGCGATCTCGGCGCGCACCGCCCGCTTCTGCGCCGCCGACATCGAACCGGTCAGCAACGCAACCCGGGTCGCATCCTCGGACCCGCCGAGTTGACCCCCCATCGCCAGCGGGCCGAGCACATCGCGGATCGACCGCGCGTGCTGGTCGGCCAGCACCTCCGTGGGCGCCAGCATCGCGCACTGGTAGCCGGCGTCGACCATCTGCAGCATGGCCAGCAGCGCGACCACCGTCTTACCGGAACCGACCTCGCCCTGCAGCATCCGGTTCATCGGCCGCGATGCCGCCAATTCCGGTGAGATGTCGGACAATACGTCTATCTGGCCGTCGGTGAGCTCGAACGGCAGCCGCTTCAGCAACGCCGCGCGCAGCCCGTCCTCGCGCGGCGGCGCCGGCGGGCCCGTCTCGGAGAGCTCGCCGTAGCGCCGGCTGACCAGGGCCCACTGCAGCCCGGTGGCCTCGTCGAACCGCAGCCGCTCGAGCGCGCGGTCGCGCTCGCGGGCGTTCTCGCTCAGGTGCACGGCGCGCAACGCGGCATCCTCGGACATCAGATCTTGTTGGCGCACAATGTATTCCGGCAATGGCTCCGAGACCGGGTCGAGCACCGCGAGCACCTGGCGGATGCACGCGTAGATGTCCCAGCTCTGCAGCTTGGCGGTGGCCGGGTAGATCGGGAAGAAGTCCCGCTCGAAGATCGAGATGTCGAAGTCGGCTCCATCGGAGGTCGCCTCGACCATCTTCTTCAGCGATGCCGTGCCCTTGTGGGAGTCGAGCAGCAGGAACGCGGGGTGGGTCAACTGCATGGTGCCCCGGAAGTAGCCGACCTCGCCGGACATCATCACCCGGGCGCCGTCGACCAGACCCTTCTTGATGTGCCTGGGGTTGAAGAAGGTGGCGGTCACCCCGTTGCCGAGCGTGACGACCAGGAACTCCTTGCCGGTCTTGCGGGCACGGTTGGACTTCACCTTCGCGATGCGGTCGACGAACGTGATGTGCTCGCCCTCCTCCGGCGGCGCATCCCCCTCCCCGAACACCGATGAGCCCTTGCTGTATTTGCGCGGGTAGTGCCGCAGCAGATCGTCGACGGTCCGGATGTCGAGGTGCTCGTCGAGCGCGTCGGCGGCCTTGGCACCAATAACGAATTCGAGTCGGTCGGTCAGCTTGGCCACCGGCTCACTCCACCCCGATGAGCAGCGCGTCGCCGGCGTGCCCGGTGTCATAGGTGACCAGTTCGGTGCCGAGGTGATGCCGGTGGACGTGCTCGGTCAGGGCCTCGGCCACCCCCGCGTCCACGCCGGCGCCCAGCAGGACCGTCACCAACTCCCCGCCGACACCGAGCATCAGATCGATCAGCCCACGCGCCGCCGCCGTGACGTCGTGGCGCACCACCAGCACCTCGCCGCCGAAGATGCCCAGCCCGTCGCCCGCACTGCACGGACCCGCCCACGTCAGCGCATCCTCGGTGGCCATGCGGACCGACCCGAAGCGGGTGGAGCCGGCGGCCGCGGCCATGGTGTAGCCGTCGTCCACGGCGGGCCGGCCCGGATCATGCACGGCCAGCGCCGCCAGGCCCTGCACCATCGACCGGGTGGGCAGCGGCACCACGTCGATACCCCATCCGATGGCTGCGGTGCAGCCGGCCACCAACTCCTCGGCGGCCACAAAACCATTGGGCAGCAACATGACCGATGCGGCACCGGTGTCGACGAGGGCGCGCAGCAACCGCTGTGCGCTGACCACCGGACCCGCCTCGGGTTCCCTTGCCTCCAGCACGCAGGCGCCCTCACCGGCGAAGAGTCGGGCCGCGCCGTCGCCGTCGACGACGGCCAGCACCGCGCGGTCGCGACTCCAACTGCCCGGTGCCGGACCACCTCCGCCACCGGACAGCACCGATATCTGGATGTGGGTGGCGGAACCGACGGCCAGGCCGGCTTCGACCGCGGCGCCGGCGTCGTCGGTGTGCACGTGCACCGAATGCCCGCCGGTGTGGGTCGGCGCCAATGCCACCGAATCGCCGAGATCGTCCAGGACCGCGCGAAGCCGCTCGGCCTGCGCGGCGCTGCACGGGTGCACGTGGTACATCACCTCGAACTGCGGCGGAGACGTGGTGGACACCACCGGGACCACCGGGAGGGCCGGCTCGTAGGCCGGGCGGGCCGGCGCCCGTCCGGTGACCGTGCGGCACAGCGCGTCCAGCAGCACCAGCAGGCCCCGGCCGCCCGAGTCGACGACCCCGGCGTCGGCCAGCACCGCCAGTTGCCCGGGCGTCTTGTCCAGTGCGACCGCGGCCGCGTCGGCGGCGGCGGTGACGGTGTCGGCCAGCTCACCGTCGGCGGCCGCGGACTCCGCCGCGTCGGCGGCGGCCTGCAGGACCGACACGATGGTGCCCGGGACGACTTCGCCGCCCATCGAGGTGACCACCAGGCCGATGGCGTGCCGAAGGGTGGCGCTGAACAGCCTGCCGTCGATCTCGCTGAGATTGCCGCCGGTGTCCTCGGCGGCCGACGCTGTGACGTCCGCGGCGCCTCGCAGGATCTGCGACAGGATCACCCCGGAGTTGCCGCGGGCGCCCTGCAGCGCGCCCGCCGACAGCGCGCGCGCCACGGCGACCAGGTCGCGGTCGTCCCCGGAGTCCACCCGGGCCAGCGCGGCACGCATGGTGAACAGCATGTTTGTCCCCGTGTCGGCGTCGGCCACCGGGAAGACGTTGAGACGGTTGATCTCGTCGACGTGGGTGATCAGGTCGCCGACGGCGGCGTGGGCCCACTCGCGCAGGGCAGTGCCGTCCAGCGCCGGGTGCCTGGGACGCGACCTGGAATCGGAAGCTGCCTCCGACATCCGCGCCTCCCGCCCTGGATCGCAATTGCCACCACTGCGGGCGCCAGCCTAGTCACATCGGCCGACACCGCGCGGACGCCCGCACCCAGCGTTTTGGAGTTCACCCCGGCGGGCCGGTATCCTGGTCCGGTTGTCGAGTCACCCGCTATGGCGGTCGTTGGCTCAAAGCACTGACTTCGAGGAGTTTTCACTATGGCTGCCGTATGCGATATCTGCGGTAAGGGCCCCGGCTTCGGCAAGTCGGTGTCGCACTCGCATCGCCGGACCAGCCGGCGGTGGAACCCGAACATCCAGGTCGTGCACTCGGTGGACCGCCCGGGCGGCAACCGCAAGCGCCTGAACGCCTGCACCTCCTGCATCAAGGCCGGCAAGGTCTCCCGGGGCTAATTCTCTTCATCTGTTCAGTCATCTCTGCGAGGTCCACTCGCAGTTTTTCGCAGTGGCTGCTGAACAGAACCGCGGGCATTGCCCTGAACAGAACCGCGGGAATCGCTAGGGCAGCCGCCAGTCGATCGGCTCGGCGCCCATCTCCGCCAGCAGTGCGTTGGCGCGGCTGAACGGCCGGGAGCCGAAGAACCCGCGTGAGGCCGACAGCGGCGACGGGTGCACCGACTCGATGATCCCCACACCGGACCCCAGCATCGGCTTCAGCGTCTGCGCGTCACGGCCCCACAGGATGGCCACCAGCGGGGTTCCCCGCTCCACCAACGCCTTGATCGCGCATTCGGTGACGGCCTCCCAGCCCTTGCCGCGGTGCGACGCCGGATTGCCCGGCCGCACCGTCAGCGCCCGGTTGAGCAGCATGACGCCCTGGGCCGCCCACGGGGTCAGATCACCGTTGGCCGGCTTGGGGTAACCCAGATCGGCGCAGTATTCGGTGAAGATGTTCTCCAGGCTGCGCGGCAGCGGCCGCACCTCGGGCGCCACCGAGAAACTCAGGCCCACCGCATGCCCCGGCGTCGGATAGGGATCCTGCCCGACGATCAGCACCCGGACGTGTTCGAACGGAAAAGTGAAGGCACGCAACACATTTGCGCCGGACGGAAAGTAGCCGCGCCCCTCGGCCAGTTCGCCGCGCAGGAACTCTCCCATCACGCCGACCTGTCCGCCGACCGATTCCAGGGCCCGCGCCCAGCCGGGATCGACGAGTTCAGCAAGTGGTCGGGCCGTCACGACCGACCAACCTAATTGAAGGACTCCCAGCCGGCGTAACCGGTCCAGTCCCGCCCGTCCACCCGGAGCCCGGCGCCGCCGACCACCGTGCCGATCGCCCGCCAACCGGGCGGCACCGCGCCGGGAAAACATGCGGCCAGCGCGTGATCCTCGCCGCCGCCGAGCACCCACGCCCACGGGTCGGCGCCCAGCCGCGCGGCCGCACCCGCCACCGCGTCGTGATCCGCGGCCAGCCCGGTGGTGCTCAGGTCGATTCCCACGCCCGAGGCCGCGGCGATGTGGCGCAGATCGGCGACCAGACCGTCGGAGACGTCCGTCATCGCCGACGCGCCCGCGTCCGCCGCGACGGGACCCTGGCCGTAGGGCGGTTCGGGAACCCGGTGGCGGGCGATCAGCTCGGGAAAGGCGTCCGATCCGGCGTCCAGCAGCGCATGGCCGGCGGCGGAGCGGCCCAGCTCCCCCGCGACCGCGACGACGTCGCCGAGACGCGCGCCCCCGCGCCGGACGGGTTCGCGGCCATCGAGTTCGCCGAGCGCCGTGACACCGATCACCCATTGCGGACTGCGCACCAGATCCCCGCCGATGATCGGTGCGCCCCCGCAGCGCGCCGCCTCCTCCCACATTCCCGCCGTCAGCGCGGCCACCCGCTCGGCCGGGGTGTCGGCCGGGGCTCCGAAGGCCACGACGAAGCCAGTGCACCGGCCGCCCATCGCCGCCACGTCGGCGGCGTTCTGCGCGATCGCCTTGCGGCCGACGTCGTGCGGAGACGACCAGTCCAGCCGGAAGTGCCGGCCCTCCACGAGCATGTCGGTGGTGACCAGCACGCGTCCGTCGGGCACGCCGAGCAGGGCCGCGTCGTCGCCGGGTCCGACGAGAACCGACGCCGGTTGGCTGCCCGCCGCGATCAGGCGCTCGATGACGGCGAACTCGCCGAGGTCGCCCAGCGTGGGGCGGTCTTCCCCGGCTGCGTCGTCGGACATCTCACCCTTTCACCGCTGGCCTGAACACTGCCGGGACCTGCGGTAGTTTTCTTCTGCAGGGACACGTCAGTTTATGAGACCAGGCAGGAGAACCGGGTGGTCGAGGCCTTCATGCTGATCCAGACGGAGGTGGGCCGCGCCGAGGTCGTCGCCAAGCAGATCGCGGGCCTGCCGGGGGTGTTGTCGTCGGAGTATGTGACCGGCCCGTACGACGTCGTCGCGCGGGTCGGTGCGGAGAACCTGGCGTCCCTGCGTGCCGATGTGGTGGCCAGTGTGCAAGCCGTCGAGGGCATCACCCGCACGCTGACCTGTCCGATCGCGTCCACGGCTGGTGAGTGAGCCCGAGCGGGACGGTCCACCGCGGGCGGTGCTGGTCGCCGCATTGCTCATCGCGGTGGCCGCTGCCGTCGCGGTCGTCGCGATCGCCGCGCACCGCAGTTCGGCCCCGCCGGTGCCGGTGGCGGCGGTCCGCGCCCCGCACGCCGACGACCAGCCCTGCAAGGACCTGCTGGCCGCACTGCCCGACCGGCTCGGCGACTACCGGCGCACCGACGTCGCCTTCCCGGTCCCGCCCGGGGTCGCGGCCTGGCGCGCCGGTGCGGGCACCGACCCGGTCATCCTGCGCTGCGGACTGGACCGGCCCGACGATTTCGTGGTGGGGTCCCCGCTGCAGATGGTCGACGACGTGTCGTGGTTCCGGGTCGGGGAGGCCGACCGCACCACGTGGTTCGCGGTGGACCGAGCGGTGTACGTGGCGTTGACCCTGCCGACCGATTCCGGACCGGCCCCGATTCAGGCGCTGTCCCAGGCGATCGCCAAGGCGTTGCCGGTGATACCGATCAACCCGGCACCGCCCCGCTGACATTCTTCTTCCATCTGTTCAGC
>CAZTAA010000072.1:0-18294 GCA_964611465.1 uncultured Mycobacterium sp.
GTCAGCATCACCACGTAGGCGTCGGAGAACGTCCGCAGCTGCCGGCAGACCTCCAGCCCGTCGATACCCGGCAATCCCAGATCCAGCACCACCACATCGGGGTCCATCTCGCGCGCGACGGCCAGCGCGTGGGCGCCGGTGTGGCTGACCGTGACCTCGAAGTGCTCCCGCTGCAGATAGCTGGCCACCACTTCCGCCAGCGCCGCCTCATCATCGACGACCAGGGCGCGAAAGCCCGGATCGGCCGTCCGCGCTGACGACTGGAAGGCGGTGTTCATCTCGTCAGCCGACGGCGGCCCGGCCGGCCTCCAGTCGTGCGACCGGCAGCCGGAACGGGGAGCAGGAGACGTAGTCCAGGTCCGTCTTGTGGAAGAAGTGGATGGACTCCGGGTCACCGCCGTGCTCGCCGCAGACGCCGAGTTTCAAGCCCGCCTTGGTCTTTCGCCCCTCCTCGGCAGCGATCTGCACGAGCCGCCCCACGCCGTCGGCGTCGATTGTCTCGAACGGCGAGATGGTGAAGACGCCCTTGTCCAGGTACGAGGCGAAGACGGTGGACTCGACGTCGTCGCGGGAGAACCCCCACGTGGTCTGGGTCAGGTCATTGGTGCCGAACGAGAAGAAGTCCGCCGCATCGGCGATCCGATGCGCGGTGAGCGCGGCACGCGGCAACTCGATCATCGTGCCGACCGGAACCGTGAGGGTGACTCCCTTCTTGGCGGCTACCTGCCCGAGGATCCGTTCGGTTTCGTCGCGCACCAGATGCAGCTCCATCACCGATCCGACCAGGGGGACCATGATTTCGACCTTCGGGTCCTTGCCCGCCAGGATCTGGTCGCTGGCCGCCTCACCGATGGCGCGGACCTGCAACGCGAACAAGCCGGGCGTCAGCAGTCCGAGCCGCACCCCGCGCAACCCGAGCATCGGGTTGGACTCGTGCAGTTTCTCCACCGCCGTCAGCAGTCGGCGGTCGGCATCCACCTGTTCACCTGTCTCACCGCGGGCCTCGGCGACCGCGACCTTGACGGCGAGTTCGGTGCGATCGGGCAGGAACTCGTGCAGTGGCGGGTCCAGCAACCGGATAGTCACCGGCAGCCCGTCCATCGCGTCGAGCAATTCGGTGAAGTCCTTGCGCTGCAGGGGCAACAACGCAGCCAGCGCATCGTCGCGTTCCTCGGTGGTGCGGGCCAGGATGACCCGCTCGATCAACACCCGCCGATCGCCGAGGAACATGTGCTCGGTCCGGCACAGCCCGATCCCTTGCGCGCCAAGGCATCTCGCGCGGGCCGCATCGGCGGCGGTGTCCGCGTTCGCCCGGACGGCCAGCCGTCGGCGACTGTCGGCGTGGCTCAACAACCGGTCGACCGCCTTGACCAGTGCGGCGGTCTCGTCGTCCGCCCCGTCCACGGCCGCCTCGACACCGGACTCGAGGTAGGTCTCCACCGGCGACGGCACCACGGGCATCGCCCCGAGGAAGACCTCCCCGGTCGACCCGTCGATGCTGATCTCATCGCCCTCGTTGATCAGCACCGTGCCGACCCGCGCCGTCCGGGCCGCCGGGTCGATGTCGAGCGCCTCTGCCCCGCAGACGCAGGTCTTGCCCATGCCACGGGCGACGACGGCCGCGTGGGAGGTTTTCCCACCGCGCGCCGTCAGGATGCCGTCGGCCGCGATCATGCCTTCGAGGTCGTCGGGGTTGGTTTCCCTGCGCACCAGCACAACCCGGTCACCGCGTTCGGCGCGCGCCTTGGCAGTCGCCGAATCGAAGACGACGTGACCCACCGCGGCGCCCGGCGAGGCGGCCATTCCCCTCGTCAGCAGGTCGCGGGTGGCCGATCGGTCGAATTGCGGGAACATCAGCAGTGCCAGTTGGGAACCGGAAACGCGGGACAGGGCTTCGTCCGCGGTGATCAGGTTCTCGTCGACCAGTTGCGCGGCGATCCGGAACGCCGCCGCGGCGGTGCGCTTGCCCACCCGGGTCTGCAGCATCCACAGCTTGCCGCGCTCGATGGTGAACTCGATATCGCACAGGTCCCGGTAGTGCGTCTCCAGGCGGCGCATCACCTTCATCAGCTGCTTGTGCGACGTCGGGTCCAACGCCTTCAGGTCGTCCAGTGACAACGGGTTGCGGATGCCGGCGACGACGTCCTCGCCCTGCGCATTGGCGAGGTAGTCGCCATAGGCGCCGGCCCGCCCGGTCGCCGGGTCACGGGTGAAGGCGACGCCGGTACCGCTGGAGCTGCCGAGGTTGCCGAACACCATCGTGCAGATGTTCACCGCGGTGCCCAGGTGCTGCGGAATCCGCTCCCGGCGCCGGTACAGCCGGGCCCGCCCGGTGTTCCAGGAGTTGAACACCGCGTTGATCGCCATGTCCAACTGCTCGCGCGGGTGCTGCGGGAACTCCTGACCGGAGTGCTCGCGCACCGCATCCTTGAACGTGGCGACCAGAGCCTTCAGATCATCGACGTCCAGGTCGACGTCGCTGGCGACACCCTTGGCCGACTTCGCCTTCTCCAGCGCGTCCGAGAACACCTCACCGGGCATCTCCAGCACCGTCTTGCCGAACATCTGCAGCAGCCGGCGATACGAATCCCAGGCGAACCGTTCGTCCCCGGACTCCTCGGCGAGCCCCTTGACGCTGGCGTCGTTGAGGCCGATGTTGAGCACCGTCTCCATCATTCCCGGCATCGAGAACGCCGCGCCGGAACGAACACTGACCAGCAGTGGATCATGTCGGTCACCGAGCCGGCGGCCCAGGTTGTCCTCGAGCTGCCGCAATGCCATGGTCACCTGCACCTGCAGCTCACCGGGCGCGCTGCCCTGCGACAGGTATTCCCGGCACGCCTCCGTGGTGATGGTGAACCCGGGCGGCACCGGCAATCCCAGCTTGGTCATCTCGGCGAGATTCGCGCCCTTACCGCCGAGCAGGCTCTTCTGGTCCTTGTCACCCTCGGTGAAGTCGAACACGTATTTGGTCATCAGTTCTCCTTGAGCTGCGTTCAGCCTTGCATGGAACCGGCCGGCGTTTTCTCATATCACGCGGTTTCGCGACAATGCCTGTTTGAGGACCTTCAACTCGCGGGATGGCCGTTCCACCGGTCGGTGACGATCCGTTTCCGCCCTCTGAGAGACTTGGCCCCATGACTTCCGGTGAAGGCGGCGCGCGGGAAACCGAACTCACGTTGCGCAGCCTGGGCGCTGCGAACACGGTCACGGGCTCCAAACACCTTCTGGAAGCCGACGGTAAGCGAATCCTGTTGGACTGCGGTCTGTTCCAGGGTGTGAAGAACCTTCGGGAGCTGAACTGGACGCCGCTGCCGGTGGACCCCGCGACGATCGACGCGGTCATCGTGAGCCATGCCCACCTCGACCACACCGGCTACCTGCCGCGGTTGGTGCGCGACGGCTTCCGCGGGCCCATCGTGTCCACCGAGGCCACCGCCTCGGTCGCCGACATCATCCTGCGCGATAGCGCATACCTGCAGGAGCGTGACGCCGCGTTCCTCAACAAACGCAAGGCGACCAAGCACTCCCCCGCATTGCCGCTGTACGACAGCGAGGACGCCCAGCGAGCCCTCGACCTGTTCACCACCCGTCCGTTCGGCAAGGAGTTCACCCTGCCAGACGGCGGGCCGGTCGTGAAGTTCCGGCGCGCCGGCCACATTCTCGGCGCCGCCACCGTGGACCTGGTCTGGCACGGCCGCCGCATCGTCTTCTCCGGCGACCTGGGCCGCTACGACGACCCGGTGATGCTCGACCCGGAGCCCGTCCCGGCCGCGGACTACCTGCTGATGGAGTCGACCTACGGCGATCGTCTGCACGAGCGCACCGATCCTGCCGACGCCCTTGCCGAGGTCATCGACGCGACGGTCGATCGCCGTGGCACCGTGGTGATACCGGCGTTCGCCGTGGGGCGGGCTCAGACGCTGCTCTACTACCTGTATCAGCTGCGCTCCGCCGGCCGGCTGCCGGACATCCCGGTGTACCTGGACAGTCCGATGGCGATCAACGCCAGCAAGCTGCTGGGCAGCCATCCCCACGACCATCGGTTGCCGCCGGCGGTCTACGAGGAAATGTGCGCCATGGCCACGTACACGCAGGACGCCGAAGAATCCAAGGTGATCTCGGCCAATCGCGAGCCGAAGATCGTCATCTCCGCCAGCGGCATGGCCACCGGCGGCCGAGTCCTGCACCACCTCAAGGCATTCGCGCCCGATCCGCGCAACACGATCATGCTGACCGGCTACCAAGTTCCGGGCACCCGCGGCCGATCCATCGCCGACGGTGAACGGCAAGTCAAGATCCACGGCGAGTGGATCCCGGTCAATGCGCAGGTCGCCAACTTGCGGATGCTCTCCGCGCACGCCGACGCCGACGAACTCGTCCGATGGTCATCCGGCTTCGCCGCGCCGCCGCGGCGGGTGTTCGTGGTGCACGGCGAACCCGAGGCAGCCGATGCCCTGCGCCGGCGCTTGGACCGTGAATTCACCTGGCAGGCAACGGTTCCCATGCCGCATCAGGTGTTCGACCTGTAGCGCGTGTTCGCTGCCCGTCTATTTGATACCGACCACCATCGAGTCCGGGCCGACGAGGTGCTCGACGTAGCTCTCACTGAACCCCGTGTCGGCCATCCAACCGCGACAGTCTGCGCCGGTGTAGTCGAACCCCCGGTCCTCGATCAGCATGTTGAGGCTCATCAGAAGTCCAAATGCGTTCTCGCGCCGGTCATCGTCGATGATCGCATCGAAGACGACCAACGCTCCACCCTTCGGCAACGCGGTGTAGGCCTTGTCCAGCAGCATGCGCTTCTGGTCGAGATCCCAATCATGGAGTATGTGGCCCATGACGAGCACGTCCGCGCTCGGCAGTGGGTCGGCGAAGAAGTTGCCGGCCGTGAAGCGCAACCGGTCGGCGAGGCCGGATCGCGCGACGTGAGCATTGAAAATCGGTTCCATTGGCGGCAAGTCGAAGCCGCCGCCAGTCAGATGCTCATGGGCCGTCGCGATCGCGACCGGCACCGCGCCCTCGGCGCAACCGATGTCGACGACACTGCCGTAGTCGCGCCAGGGAAATTTGGCTGCGATCGCCTGACCCGCGGCGGTGCTGAGCCCACTCATCGCACCCGCGAACTGTGCAAGCTTTTCCGGGTCGGCGTAGAGCGTTTCGAAGAAGCCGCCTCCTGTCTTCACCTCGCTCTGCGGCTCGCCGGTGCGCAGGGCCTCGGTCAGTGATCCCCAGAATCGGTAGAGACGGGCGTTGCACATCTCCAACATGCCGCCCATATAGGTGGGTTTCCGGGGATCGAGGAAGAGATCCGTTTCGGCCGTGTTGAAATATCGACCGCTGTCATCGCGGTCGAGCATCCGGAGCGCCACCAGCGCGTCGAAGAAATCTTGCGCGCTGCGCGGGTGCAGACCGAGCCGCTCGCGTAGCTCTTGGACGCCCAGTGGCCCGGCCTCGCTGAGCACGCCGAACAGCCTCAGCTCGACGGCGCTGAGCAGAGTCTTCGAGCCCCAGAACGCGGTGCCCAGCTGCATGATGGCGTCGGGAGTGACCGGCTCGGCTTTCGCATTCGTCATCACATGCCTCCGGTTGACAAACGCTATCACCGAATAGCAGCAGCGGCAGCTGCAGCGAAGGGTGGTTGCGGCTCAAGGCGATTCGCGACGGCGAACCGAGACTCTTCGCCGGGCGGGCGAGGTGTCAGGACACCGTGACGTGGACGTGGTCGAAGTGGTGTGCCACCCGCCACATCGTGTACTTGATGCCGAAGCGTGCCGCCTGATTCTCGAGGTCGGCGTGGATGGCGTCCCCCAGACCCATGTCCGAGCCGATCATGATGTCCAGGGCGTGCCCGCTCGGATGGTCGGGAAGCGGGTCCGAGCGCACGCCACCAATCGACTGCACACCGGGGTAAGTGAGCATGATGTAATCCGCGAGCACCCTGGCGTTGGGAACCACACCGCCCATCCCCACCGTGGGAATGGGCGCGATCGGACCCAGCGCCGCCGTGACGGCCGCCGTCGGGAGGATCAGCCCGGCCTGCTGAGCGGGCGGCAGCGTGGCATAGCTCGCGTTCACCGCGGCCATCTGCGTCCGCAGCTCGGCCCGCTTGTTCTGCAGGTCCGCTCGCACGGCAACGGCCGCGTCGACAGCCGCCTTGGCGTCGGCCGCGGACTTGGCCGAGGCCGCCTCGACGATTTGCGCATCCTCGTTGGCCCGGCGGAGTTGCTGCATCTGCTCTGCCATCTCGGTGCCCATCACTCGCCGGACGGCCAGGCTGTCGATCAGGCTCGACGGCGAGGAGGCGACCAGGATCGCGCTGGCACCGTCGGCTCGCCCGCCCATGTAGACGGCGGCGGCGAACTCGTCAACGGCGCGCTGGTGAGTGGCCAGTTGCGTCCTGGCCGCATCGAGGGCGGCCAGATCGTCGGCGTGCTTCTTGTCCGCCTCGCTCAGCAGTTGCAGCTTCTTGTCGAGATCCGGCTGCGCATTGAGGATGGTCTCGGACAGCTGTTCGGCCTCGCGGGACAACTCGCTGACATGCGCCACGCTGTCCTGGCTTGGGTCGGCGTATGCCGCGCCGACCGATACCGCGCCCAGGGCCGCCAGTCCAACGATCGCGCCGACCACCGGCTTGTAGACAGCGAGTTTCGCCACTGGATAAACCTTCAAGACTTCGCATCCTTTGGCGCTGTCGACTTCCGGCTCCGTCGAACCGCCTGTCCCTACGCCTTGGTTGTCGAGGAGGTTACAAAAGCGGCATCGACTCTGTCCAACCAGCGACCGAGACCCTACGCCGGCCGAAGGACCGCGACGAGGAAGTCGGCGTCCTCCGTGAACGGCCGCAAATCCCACGTAGACAGCAGGAGGTCGGGTGCGAAACCGGCCTCTGCCGCGTCCTGGAAGAACTCGTCGAACGGGTAGTCGCGGCCGGCGCCGAATCCGAGCACCGCTCGGCCGTCGGCCCGCAGGTGGGCCCGCAGCCGACCCAGCACCTGAACCCGGGTGCTGGGGGCGAGGAAGGTCATGACGTTGCCGGCCGACACGATGACGTCGAACGGGTCGGTGATGCCGCGCGCGGGCAAGTCGAGCTCGGCGAGGTCGCCGACAAGCCAGCGTGGCCCGGGGTGGTCCTGTTCGGCTGCCTCGATGAGTGTCGGGTCGACGTCGACGCCGACCACGTCATGACCGGCGGCAGCCAGGTACCCGCCCAACCGGCCGGGCCCACAACCGGCATCGAGGATGTGGGCGCCGCGGGGCGCCATCGCGTCCACGAGGCGAGCCTCGCCGACCAGATCTTCGCCGGCGCGCGCCATGGACCGGAAACGCTCGACATACCAGTGCGAATGGCCGGGGTCGGCCTCGACCTTCTGCATCCAGATGCTCTGCTCGACCATCCCGGCATTGTCGCAGGAGATGACCGACATCGGGCTTCGGCCACGACCAGCTGCAGCCGGACTACCGCCGACGAGACCGACCGCGATCGTGCGTCTGGCGTTGTCGACGGGCGAGCCGCCGCGCCAGCACCTGCTGCCCGGGGCCGGCCAGCTCCCCGATGGCACTGTGCCGACCGGAGACGGCCATCAGCACTGCTTCCGCCGGTCCGGTCAGCTCTGGCCCCCTGCCGTGACTCCAGTCCAGGTCGATCGTTGTCAGGCGTACGCCGCGGGCGAGGTGCCACCCCGGCAGCTCAGGGGTGTGCAGGCTGTCACCCAGCACACAGCGCAGCCGTTCGGCCGGGATCTGGCGCGGCAGACCGAGCGGGCGGCGGATGTCTTGATGATGGATGGTGACGTCGAGCAGCGCGAGCCGGCCTCCGAAGACCGTGGCCAGCCCCTGCGGCCGCAGCCGAGCCTGCAGCCGGTCGAGGAGCTGTTCGGTGCTGAGCGATGCGAGTTCGTCGACCCACACCTGATTGGCGTCAATGATCCGACCGCGCATGACACGGCCAAATATGCCCAGCAGGCTGACGCCGTCGAAGCCCATCACATGAGCGACCACGTCGCGCACCCGCCAGCGCTCACACAATGACTGCGCCTCCCACTGGTCGGGCGTCAGGGTCGCCAACAGATCGGCCAGGTCTGTCCGCTCGGCGGTGGCCATCTCGACAGCGTCCACGGGATCGACTCTTCCTGACGCCTCTGCTACAGGTCGAGTTCGATATCGGAACAGGCCAGGCTGTCGCAAACGGTGATCCGATCCGTTGTCGTACCGCCGGCTTCCCGGTCGGTCGTTCCGCTGAGCTTGTGCGTCACACAGGCGCGACACAGCCCGCTGCGGCACCCGGTGGGCACCCGGATACCCACCCGGTTTGCTGCCTCGAGAAGTGTTGTCGCGCCGTCGATTTCGACGCTGCGATGAGTGCGGCTGAACGTCACGGTGTAGCGGCTGCCGTCATCGACGGGGCGGGCCAGATGAGGGGGCGCGAAGGACTCGGTATGGAAACGTTCCGGCGCCTGGCCGAGGTCAACCAGGTATCCCCGGACAGCGTCGACAAGTCCCTCGGGCGCACACACGAATGTCTCGCGCTCGTCGGCGTCGTCGACGAGGTCTTCGATGAGTTCCGCGGTGGGTCGGTGTCCGGCGAACACGTGAACCGTGATCCCGTCGACCTCGCCCAGTTTGCGAATCTCTTGCTCGAAGAGAGTCGAGGCGGTGTCGTGGTTGAAGTACAGCAGCACCGCGTCTTCGGCGCTGCCCGAACGCGCGAGAGCCCGCAGGTGGCTGAGGATCGGCGTGATTCCCACTCCGCCGGCGATGAACAACGCCCTGCGCGGAACGTCGGCCACGGCGAGACCACCGGTGGACACCGGCGGGTTGAGCACCGTTAGGTAAGACCCGGCCCGTACCTCCTTGAGCAGGTTGGAGGGCTCGGCCGTCCGCTATTCGCTTGACGCAGATGTCCATCTGCGTTCCCGTCGATGCAGGACGTCGCCGACGAACTTAACCTCGACCCTCGAACGCTGCGCCGGAAGCTCACCGGCGAGGGCACCTCGTTTCGTGGCGTGGTTGCCGATGTGCGGCGCGCGCGGGCAGAGCAACTGCTGAACGGCGGGCTCTCCATCGAGGCCATTGCTCAGCAACTCGGCTACGCCGAGACCGCGAGTTTCACCCACGCATTCACCCGATGGAGGGGATGCTCGCCAAGTCAGTTCCGGGCGTCGTCGCGGCGATAGACGAAACTCTAGCTGCGCAACACCATTAACAGCAGTCTCATTGTTAACATGTGGCCATGCAGAGTTTGCCCGGGACTGCCGGTGTTCGGCAATCGCGCCCGGTTTCCCGGCGTGACGCACTGCGCTACGCCGGCGCGGTATCGGCGCTGGCCGGGCTCGGTGCGGCGGCAGCGAGTGCCGATCCGCCCACGGCCGCAGCGGCCGCCCCCACGCTGATCGACTTCGCTATGCGACAGATTCCGGCCCAGGACATCAGGGCGGCCGGGCATTCCGGGGTGATCAACTACGTGTCGCTGTCGCGTCCCGGCTCGTCCTTCGGCGCCAAGCCGATCACCCGGCCCTATGCCCAGGCCCTGACCGCCGCCGGCCTGGTGATCGTCAGCAACTACCAGTACGGCAAGCCCGGCGGGACGGCGCCATCGGACTTCACGCGCGGGTTCCCCGGTGGCGTCGCCGACGCGCGCACCGCATGGAGTCTGCACACCGCGGCCGGCGGCGGGCAGAGTGCGCCCATCTTTTTCAGTGTCGACGACGACATCAACCGCGACACCTGGAACAACGTGGCGCTGCCGTGGTTTCGCGGAATCAACTCCGTGCTCGGCGTGCAGCGCACCGGCGTCTACGGCGGTATCAACGTGTGCCAATGGGCCGCCGCCGACGGGGTCATCGGCAACTCGCGCACGCCCGGCCGCCGGTGGGCGTGGCAGACGCGGTCCTGGTCTCGCGGCCAGATCGACCCTGCCGCAGTTCTCTACCAACGCATAGTCAGCACCGCGTCGACACCCGGCCCGATCGTCGGCGGGCTTGAAGTCGACGTCAACGACGTCCTCGCCCAGGATTGCGGTCAGTGGAACCTGCACCCGTGAGGTGCTCTTAGGCCGGTTGGCGTCTTGGGTATTTCGGCGCAACCAGTGGGTATGCCACCACCCTGACGGGAGGAGACCCACACAATGAAAGCGCTTGTGTACCACGGTCCAGGCATGAAGGCCTGGGAGGAGGTGCCCGACGCCGCGATACAGGATCCCCGCGACGTCGTGGTCAAAGTCGATGCCGTCACGATCTGCGGCACCGACCTGCACATCCTCAAGGGCGATCTACCCGAGGTCAGCGACGGGCGCATCCTCGGCCATGAGGCCGTGGGGACCGTCGCCGATGTCGGCCCCGCCGTGCAACGGGTGAGGGCCGGCGACCGCGTTCTGGTGTCGTGCATCAGCGCATGCGGCAGTTGCCCGTATTGCCGACAGGCCAGCTACAGCCAGTGCCTCGGCGGAGGCGGATGGATCCTCGGCCATCTGATCGACGGCACGCAGGCCCAGTACGTGCGGGTGCCGTTCGCGGATCTTTCGACCTACCGCGTGCCCGACGGCGTCTCCGATGAGCAGATGATCCTGCTCGCCGACATCCTGCCGACCGCCTACGAGGTCGGGACCCTGAACGGCAAGGTCCGCCCGGGCGACGTCGTGGCGATCATCGGCGCCGGCCCGATCGGGCTGGCCGCCACTATGACGGCCCGTCTCTTCAGCCCCAGCCACCTGGTCGTCATCGACGTCGCCGACTCCCGTCTGGAGGCGGCCCGCAAGCTCGGCGCCGACATCGTCGTCAACAGCGCCACCGGGGATCCCGCGGCGGCCATCGCCGAGTTGACCGACGGCCTGGGCGCCGACGTGGCCATGGAGGCAGTCGGTATCCCCGAAACATTCGAGCAGGCGGTCGCGTTGGTGCGCCCCGGCGGTCACGTCGCCAACATCGGTGTGCACGGCGCACCGGCGACCCTTCATCTCGAGGACATCTGGATCAAGAACTTGACCATTACCACCGGCCTGGTGGACACCTCGTCGACACCGACGCTCATCCGGCTCGTGCAAGGCGGTCAACTGGACACCTCGCAGGTGATCACGCACCGCTTCGGCCTCGACGACATCGAGCACGCCTACGACGTGTTCGGCCACGCTGCCGACACCGGCGCTCTGAAGGTGTTGCTCACCGCGTCGTGACGGTTCGCCTGGCGAGTCTTGGCTTGGCGCCCCAGCCGACTATTCCGGGTCGGGTTTCGCCAATAGCTCTGCGAGGCTGTCCAAGTCGGTCTCCGCGCGGGCCGCAACCTCCCCCAACCGGGCTGACCGTCGGTCCGTCACATATGTCTCCACTTCGTCCCGCGCGTAGGTGCTGATGAACAAGTGATTGGCGCCGTCAATGACCGAGTCAATCGTCGCGATCGCCGCTGGAACCGCCGCGATATTTTCGGCGCGCGTTGCGATTCCACCTCGGGCCACAGCGCCAAGTTGAATCTGAACATGTTGTTCTGCAACAAGTTTCGCAAAGCAAGCCCACCAACGGACGTCGGGCGCAATCGGTCGGATATCGACTTGAATCAGTACCTCGTCACGATCGGCGTGGTCGCGCCACAATCGAGGTTTCCCCGTCCTCTGGACGAGATCCAAGTTCGATGACGGAGGGCGGTCGTCTACCGCATCCTCCATCGTCTCGGGTGGGTACTGGCCGTAGATCCCTCGGGTATCGCCTTTGATGAAGAGAGCGTTCTCCTGGTCGGCACGGGCTGCGAGCTGTGTTTCATTCGTCGGGATAGAGCGGCGCTGAGTCCGCCTCACCTGGTTTGCGTACTTGGATCCGAGCGAAATCGCCTGGGCTACAGGCTCGGCCGCCTGGCACCGGGAGATCTGGATGATCCAATACAGACCAGTTGCGGTGGTCATAATGACGCGGCCGTACAGCATGACCGGGAGTTGCCGATTGTTGTTGAACCGGCGATCCGGACCGCCGTCTTTGTTGACGTAGAGCCATGTGGTGTCGACCAGGGTTCCGTCCGCAGGCGGCACGTCGGATTCGACGAACCGCTGTGTCGTGTGAAAAACCTGTAGGTGTTCGTAACTGACGTCGGTGAACCGCTTGCCGTCACGGACCAGCAGGCGGTCTGGCAGAAAGTAGAGGGCAGACTTTCCGGCCGCGATGGAGGGGACCTCGATATTGGTCTTGAGGTGTGGTGGACCGGAAACGTCGGCGGCCGCAACGATGGAGCTGATCAATGACGATGCACCGGCGTTGCGCTTGAACTGATAGAGGGTGTTGATGTCGCCGGATTCGGTGACGCGCCAGAGTCTCTGCGATTGAGTAAGCCAGCGCCACTGGTCGATCAGCGCTCGGAACCACTTTTCGGCAGCATCGTGGACCTCGTAAAACAGGACGACCGTTCGGCGGGCCTGATCGTTGAAGTAAAGCCAGATGCAGGCCGGGATCAAGAGCACCGCGATCACGAGTCCGAGGATTCGAGGACTTGCGAGAGCGACTACAGCGCCGGCTATTGCAGTGGGCCACCACCAGGAGAACCGGCTTCCGGCGGCGTTGAGCTGTTGGACGAGATCGTCTGGACCCGTTGGCTCCAAAGCAAGCGCGGTCGCTCCTGTGGTGTCCGCCATGAGGATCCCGCTGGGGTTGTATGCCGGGATTCCCCAAGCCGGCGAGGCAGGCCGTACATGCGGGGACGAAGCTCGACGACCGCCGCCGAGCGACGCCCGATAGTAGATGCCGTTCCGACCCATGTGGACGTAGTTGCCCCGCGGCCCGGTACCCACTCGGAAGCCCGGGATGCCGGTGCTGACTCCGAGTCCTGACTTACTCAAGTTGAACCGGAAAGGGCCCGCCTTAATGCTCTTGCGGATATAGAAACCCACTGGTTGTCTCCGTTGTCTGGTCGACTAGCCTCAGCCTGAGGCTGGCTGCGCCAGCCATTGCTTGACTCCCCCATGGCTATCACTTGCTCCACGCGGTGAGAGGTCCACCGCATCACCAGCGTGGCGTGGGACCAGACCGACCGTCAACACCCCGCATCGGCCGGAACGCCCTTTCGTAAGTCGACGTCATCGAAAGGATTTCACCGTGGCGTTCACTACCGCGGGATCGCGACAGTGCTTCCGGACTCGGGCACGACCGAAGGCGGACTGTCCGGCGACATCATTCGGATCACGCCGCAACGAATCATCGCCTGGGGACTCGACGGTGAGGGAACCACGGCGCGAGATGTCGACGCGGCGACGACGCACTGAACCGGGGCTCCGGACGAACGAGTATCAGCGGATGTTGGTTCCGCTTATGGCGCGGGATATGACGAGGCGTTGGATTTCGGAAGTGCCTTCGAAGATGGTGTAGATCTTGGCGTCGCGGTACCAGCGTTCCACGGGGTGGTCTCGGCTGAAGCCGGCGCCCCCGAGGATCTGGACGGCGCGTTCGGTCGTCCAGACGGCAACTTCGCTGGACTTCAGTTTCGACATTGATCCCTGCCCGGCATCGAATTCGTTGCCTGTGCGGCCCATCCAGGCTGCGCACCAGACGAGCAGACGTGCCGCGTCGATTTCGGTCCGCATATCGGCCAGGGTGAAAGCGATGGCTTGGTTCTCGATGATGGGCCTGCCGAAGGCGACTCGCCCTTTGGCATAGTCGAGGGCGTATTCATATGCGGCGCGGGCGATTCCGAGGGCTTGGGCGCCGACGATCGGGCGGGTGATCTCGAAGGTCTTCATCGCGTTTTGCGTGTTGGTCTTGCGGCCTTCGCGGGCTTTCGCGAGTCTGGCGTCGAGTTGTTCTTTGCCCCCGAGCAGGCAGCTGCCGGGGACTCGGACGTCGTCGAGGAACACGTCGGCAGTGTGCGAGGACCGTAGGCCGAGTTTCTTGATCTTGCGGTTTCCGGTCAGCCCCTTGGTGCCCGGTGGAACGACGAAGGTGGCCTGGCCGCGGGATTTCAGTTCGGGATCCACGGAGGCGACGACGACGTGCAGGCCGCCGAGTCCGCCGTTGGTGATCCAGGCTTTCTGTCCGTTGAGCACCCATTCGTCGGTGGCTTCGTCATAGCGGGCGCGGGAACGCAGGTTGGAGACATCAGAGCCGGCGTCGGGTTCGGAGACGCAGAACGCAGCCACTTTCGGATCGCCGGCATCGCCGTAGCATTGCGGGGCCCATTCCATGATCTGTTCGGGTGTTCCCGCGGAGACGATGGCACCCATGGCGAGATGGGATCCGAACATGACCATCGCCATTCCGGCATCTCCCCAGAACAGCTCTTCGGCAAGAATGGGCATCGACAGTCCGGTCGGATCGCCCCAGATCTCGCTGATGGACTCCCAGCCGTAGAGCCCAATCTTGGCTGCTTCCTGAACGATTGGCCATGGCGTTTCTTCCCGTTCGTCCCATTCAGTGGCTGCGGGCCGCATGACTTGTTCAGCGAAGCTGTGTACCCACTCTTGAAGATCGCGTTGAGTCTCGCTGAGGTCGAGGGAGAACGTCATGGCGTCCTTTCTTTGCATCGGTCGGCTCCGGCAACGCCGTTGGCCTCGGTCATGGCCCGGGCGAACTCCACGCGCATGCGTTCTTCGAAGGCCAGCACAGCTTTGAGTGGCCGCAGCATCACGGTGAACTGGTCGATGAGGCCTTCGTCGTTGTAGTGCAGGAAGTCGCAGCCCTGGATGGCCAGGTCGCCGACGCGGGCGTTGAAGATCAGGGCGTGATCGCCGCCGGCGTCTTTGATCTCGCGTTCGTAGGTGAAGTCCTCGAACACGCGCGACACCGCGGTCAGGATGACGCTGAGGGCGTCGCGGCCTTGGTAGGGGCGATGAGCGATGGGTGAGCGGAAGACGACGTCATCGGCGAAGAACTCGCCGATGGAATCGAATGCGGATGCTTCGACGGCATCGCGGAAGGTGTGGGGCATGGCGGGCACTCCTCGGGAAAGGCAACCGTACAGGTGCGGACCACTAACCGGGTAGTCCGACGAACTGCTTAGACAACTAAGTGATTAGTAGCCTTGAGGGCAAGGTACCGCCGGCGGCCTATATAGTCAATTATTTGGGTAACGAGGAGGATGGGTAGTGTGCGCCGCTAATCGTCGGCGTTGACCCGGTCGCCCGAACGGCGGTCGATGACGGCCAGGGCGAACTCGGCCCAGCGGATATTCTCCTGCTCGAAGGCAATGCCGCGCATCAAGGTCAGGTATGGGCCGACCCGGTCCGCTTCCTGCAGGTAGGCGTGCTCGCTGCGCCCTGCCAGCATGGCCGCCCGCAGAGCCTCGTAGCGGGCGAGTTTGGCGCTGGACCATTCAAGCCCGTCGGCCACGGCCGAACGGGCGGCGGCCTCATCGGCGCCGTCCATTCCCTGCACCTTGACCAGCACATCGTCGCGAATTACCGTGGGCTTGGCCGGTTCGGCGATGAACGCCGAGAGGGCCGCCCGGCCGGCGTCGGTCACCGAGTGCACGCGTTTGTTGGGGCGTCGCTGCTGTACGACGGTGCGGGTGTCGATCAGCCCCGCGGTTTCCATCTGGTCCAGCTCGCGGTAGAGCTGCTGGGGCGTGGCCATCCAGAAGTTGGCCAGCGAGGCGTCGAACACCTTGGCCAGGTCGTAGCCGGAGCGTTCCCCGTCGAGCAGGGCGGCCAGTATCGCGTGTCGAAGCGCCATACCTCTGATGCTATCAACACTCCCTATTCACTTTTTTGCCTAACAGGTCTGGACATGCGGCGCCGCGGCACGTACGTTCACTGTGTGAATAGACAACAAATTGTGTATGCCGTGCTGGCTGGACTGCGCGAGGTCGGGGCATGAGCGACTACGACGCCATCGTCATCGGTGCGGGCAACGCGGGGCTGACCGCGGCCGCGACGCTGCAACGCAACGGGGTTCGAACCTTGTTGGTGGAGCGCCACAACGTGCCAGGCGGGTGTGCAACCTCGTTTCGGCGCGGCCGGTTCGAGTTCGAGGTGGCGCTGCACCAGCTCTCCGGTGTCGGCTCGCCAGACAATCCCTTCTCGCTGCGCAGCGGGTTGTTCGCCGATCTGGGCATCCTCGACAAGCTGGAGTTCGTCGAGGAAAGCGAGCTGTACCGCGCGGTGATTCCCGGCCAGCTAGACGTGGAACTGCCGGCGGACTGGGACGCGGCCATCGACGCCATCGGGGCGTCGTTTCCGGGCAGCCGCGACAACGCGGCGAGGTTCTTCGAGTTGGTCAAGAAGGTGACGTTCTGGCAGATGGCGGCGATGCGGGGCATGCCGCCGGACAGGATCGACCCGGTGTTATTCGAGCAGGGGCTGCGCCCGGCCAAGGAGGTGCTCGACGAATACTTCGGCGACGAGCGGCTCAAACAGGCAATCGGCGTGTACTGGGTCTACCTCGGACAGCCGCCGTCGAAGCTCCCGTTCCAGGACCTGGCGATCATGTTGTTCGCCTACCTGGAGTTCAAGCCATGGCATGTCAGGGGCGGCTCGCAGGCGATGTCCGCGGCGATCCTGGAGGTGTTCCTGGACGCCGGCGGTGAGGTGCGATTCAACTGTGCCGTCGAGTCCATCCTGGCCGACCACGGCCGGGTCCACGGAGTGCGTCTTGCCGACGGCGAGGTGATCACCGCGGCCGATGTGGTGTCCAACGCGTCGCTACCAGTGACCTACGGCATGCTCGACGGCCTGGATGTGCCGGTCCCGATCGCGGAGGACCTCTCCAGCCGCCGCGTCGGAGTCTCGGCGTTCATCGTCTACATCGGGCTCAACGCCACCCCCGCCGAGCTGGGCTTCACCACCAGCACGACCTTCATCAACGAAGACGCCGACGACAATCGCACGTTTGCGTCCTGGCGCACACTGGAACCCGCCCGGGCGCTCTGCGTGAGTTGCTACGACGTCGCCCCCATCGGCTTCTCACCGCCCGGGGCCAGCCATGTCAGCCTGGTGACGCTGCAGTACGCCGACGTCTGGGACAAGGTGGCCCCACAGGACTACGCCCGCACCAAATACTCCTACGCCCAAACACTTCTGGACCTCTGCGAGCGCGTCACCCCGGGCGTTCGCGATGCGATCGAGGAGATCGAGGTGGCCACACCGCTGACCGTGATGCGATACCTGGGCCACCCTGGCGGAGCGATCTACGGCTACGACCAGGACGCCACCGAGGGCTGGCTGTTCCGCGACCGCGACAGCCGTACTCATGTGCCCGGACTACACGTGGCTGGCTCGTGGGTCGGCATGGGCGGATTCCAGCCCACCTTGGAGTCCGGAGCCCGCGCCGCCCGTCACATCCTGCACCGCACCACGGTCTGACCCGGAAAGGAACCATCCGTGAACCGAGAACTACTTGAGCGTTTCGATGGGGCCGCCGAGATCCTCACCGAGATCAGCAGCCGCCCCAAGGACACCGAAGACCACCTGACCGAGACCCGATCCACGATCGACACCTACCACCCCAAGCGGCTGCATCTGGCCGTCAGCGAAATCATCGACGAGACAGCCACTTCCAAGACGTTCCGCCTACGCGGGGCCGACCGCGGTGTCCTACCGCCCTTTCAGGCCGGACAGTACATCAACGTGTTCATCGACGGGACAAGCCGGCCTTTCGCCATCTCCTCCACCCCCGCCCGACTCGACCACTACGACATCACCGTGCGCCGCGTACCGGGCGGGCGGATCAGCAACCTGCTGCTCGACACCGTCGACGTCGGCCAGCCAATCCTCACCACCGGACCGATGGGCACCTTCCACCACAATCCGCTCTTCCACGGCGAGGACGTGGTGTTCCTGGCCGGCGGTTCGGGAGTCGCACCGGCGATGAGCATGATCCGCGACATCGTGGACCATGACCTGCCGCGTCGGTTCCACCTGATCTACGGCTCCCGCGAGGACTCCGACATCATTTTCCGCGCCGAACTTGACACTTTGGCCGCTGCGCACCCCGCCATCCGAGTCGACCACGTGATAGCCGAACCGAACGGCGACTGGACCGGGCCCACCGGATTCCTTACCGCCGACACCATCTCGGCACTGACCGGGCCGCTGGGTCAGCGGATGGTCTACGTCTGCGGACCCCAGGCGCTGTATCCCTTTGCCCTGCAGCAGTTATCGGCCCTCGGTCACCCGCGCAACCGGATCCGGTTCGAAGCCAACGGCGCCCCGGCAGACCCGACAAACCGACCGCACTGGCCCGACGGGGCCGATCCGGCCACTGAAGTCACGGTCACCGTCGGGGACACCTCGTTTCGCACCCGCTGCGGCAGACCCTTGCTCGACGCCTTGGAAGACAACGGCCTGCGCCCCGAAGCGGCCTGCCGCTCCGGGGAATGCAGCCTATGCCG
>CAZTAA010000072.1:18394-21010 GCA_964611465.1 uncultured Mycobacterium sp.
ACAACGGCCTGCGCCCCGAAGCGGCCTGCCGCTCCGGGGAATGCAGCCTATGCCGAGTCCGGATCATCAAAGGCGACGTCTACACCGCCGCGGAAGCCCAATTGCGACTTTCCGACCAGCAATTCGGCTACACCCATTCCTGCGTCGCCTATCCCGTCAGCGACGTCACCCTCGAAATGTGAACTATAAAGACGGGTAGCTGTCGTGCGACCGGACGGTCATCCCACTGATGCCGGCATCATTCGATACGCCAGGAAGAGAACGGGATGTGTTCGTGCCAACCACTTTTCGAAGCGAAACTGGCAGTCCTCCGCATCGGCGAGCGATTGACCGTGTTCGCGAAGGAAGCCGATGAAGTAGTTGCCGATATGCACTGGAAGCCGCATCGCCGTCCGCATCGGCTTGGCCATCAGCGCGTCAATGTCGGCCAGCGGATGGAGATCCTCCACGATGTGCGCGGGATCCAGACGCAACAACGCATCGTCGTAGCCATCCCACTCGATGAGCGTGCACTGAGGGTTGACGTGCTGCGAAGCCAGCGAAAATGCGGCGTCATCCGAAGGGTCGCAACGCACCCAGCGATCATCGATCCACACGCACACGTAGAAGTGCCGGCTGCGCTCGGAAGCCCTGTTGCACAGTCGACGCGGGATCGCCGGCCCGAAGTACTCCCGGCCGTTGACGGTCATCACCCCGTAGCCGGCGGGAATGCCGAGGCTGCGCAACAACGCGACCATCAGGTTGGCGGCATTGGTGCATGTACCACGGCCTCGTCGCAGCGTCTCCGACGCCGTGCGTTGCCAGTTGCCAACCTCGTAAGCGATTGCGTCACGGACGTATCCGAACACCGCAACCGCGGAGTCCCGTTCGGTGGTGCGCCGCAGAGTCTCTGCCACACGACCGATCTCGGGATGGGCGGCATCGCAGAACAGAGTCGTGCGCAGGAACGCGTCACCGTTGTACGGTCGCGTGCTGACCGCGGGTGTGTGCTGGGCTTCCCCTGCGTATTCAACTCGCGGTCCCATGTAAGGAAGCTAAGGCTCGTCACCGTCGCCATGCGTGAGTAGTTGACTACGCGACCATTTGGCTATGGGGGTCGAAGCACCCACTTCACATATCGCAGTCGTGGAGTCGGGGAAGGGTTCTGGAGCTGTGCGCGAACATCAATTGATGATCGCGCCGCGATCGCTTGAGAGCAGCGCCGACAGTCGTTTCCGCCATGTCTGCAGCTGCTCGGGGGTCAGCCTCGTCCACTCGGTGATCTCGCCGACGATCCGCAAGGGGTTGCTACTGCGGTAGGAGCGAGTGGGGTTACCGGGGAACTTCTTGTCGGTCACGTTCGGATCATTTTCGAAGGCTCCGGTCGGCTCCACCTGGTACACCCTCGGAACGGCGCCGCCACCCGCGAGTTCTGCGGCGATCTCCGCGGCGAGTCCGGCTCCGTCGACAAGAGCGGTGAAGTAGATGTGGTTCATCACTATCTCGGGACGATAATTCGACGGGCGGCCCGCGACGAGGAGCTGACCGACACTCATGTCCGCGACGGTGCCGTGAAAGAACGGGCCTTCGTCAAGCGATTTGGACACCGGAATCCTTCTGCCGTACTGGTGGGACGGGCCAGTATGCGGCACCACCGGGGCCTTGCCACAAGCCCCCGACCCCGGCTTATCCTGAAGGTGGAAGCGCGTCTGCGGATCATGCATAGCGAACTCATACCGCCGACGGACCCCACCAAGCGATTGTCGATAACTCCACGTCCGGCAGACCCGGGTTGATTCCTCTGCACCATCGCCGTGGATCAGGCCGCCACAAATGAGGCGTACACCAGGCTCTGGTCGGTACCGCGGTCTCGGAAGTGGGCGGGGTCTAGCGTGGGAGGAATGGGTTACCTCAGCGGCGACGAGTGCCAGGAGCCGGATAGCTGCATCGACAGCCCGCTGCGTCGTAACGAGGTCGTCGCTCAGACAAGCCGGGATGTCGAGGCGACCGAGTTCGCCATCGACGGCCCCGTCATCTTGGGTCCGGGGTTGCCGCCCGAGGATGGTTCCTGCGGTCAGTTCGCTGTGCAGTTTCATGTCACCACGACAACGGTGGTCGGGCTCAAACGCATCGCCGATGCGCGCGGGGTAAGCGTGCCGGAGTTGTGCCGACAGGTCGTCGGTGTTTTCGTTGCACAGCAGGAAGGCGAGCTGGGCGCGCTGCTCGCGGCTGAGGCCGAGGTCGCCGACTACCGGCCCCGCCTGGGTCGGTCCTAGTCGCAACGGGCCTGGGTTTCCCGACGGAGGGGCCGGCGGCCGGCAGGGCGTCGTGGTGATCGGGGCCCGCGGGGCGGGGTGACTTGAGGAGGCCCCGCAGGGCCGCCGGACCGGTGCCGTGGCCGGCGCTCCATCCTCCCTACCGTAAGTCACTTAGCTAGTCGACCTAACTAAAGGCGCGGGTGAGGAACATCATCCAGCCGCCGGCGCCCCGGCCACTTCTTCACCCGACGAGATGATGCCAACACACCGCCGGAACCTAACCGAGTGTTGCGACCGCGCCTAGAAACCACCTTGCCGACGTCGACAGTCGTCGCTCAGTGCGCCATGTTCGTGAACCGCGACAGATGCAACTGATGCG
>CAZTAA010000073.1:0-20853 GCA_964611465.1 uncultured Mycobacterium sp.
CCGATCCCGGGGTGCGCGCCGGTGGCCCGGATGGCCAACCGGGTGACCGGGTCTCCCCCGCGCCGGCGGGCGGCCAGCCGGCGCGTCGGTGCGGGGACGACGGTCAGCGGGGTGTCGAGGATGCCCCAGTTCAGCAGCCGGTGCAGCCCGAGCGCCAGGGCGTGGGCCAGCGGTGCGGTCAGGTCGCTGCGGCCGCGTTCCTTCAGGGCGACGACGGCCTGGCGGCGCGGTCCGGCGTGGCGGCCCAGCGCGAACACCGGGACGTCCGGGTCGACGCGGGGGGTGACGACGTGCGGCTGGTCGTCGGCGACGGTCAGCGCGGCCGCGCAGTCGGGGCACCACCGGGTGGCCGGCGCCCCGCAGCCGCCGCACTGCAGCGGCAGGAGCAGGTCGAGCATGGCGTCAGTGTGGCCCGCCGGTACGACACGGGCCGCCGTGACGGACATCAGCATTCCCTTCGATGTACGCCGTGGACATGGGCAGCTGCGGCTCCGGAACCTAACCTGCACACATGACCAACACCCTGACCCGCCTTCCGCAGGCGCGCCGGATCCGCACCGAGATCCCCGGACCACGCTCCCGCGAACTGGCGGCCCGCCGGGCGGCGGCACTGCCGGCCGGCTTGGTCAGCAGCGCCGGCGTCTATGCGGCGGAAGCCGGCGGCGGTGTGCTCGTCGACGTCGACGGAAACTCGTTCATCGACCTCGGTAGCGGCATCGCGGTGACGACCGTCGGCAACTCCGCACCGGCCGTCGCCGCCCGGGCGGGCGAACAACTGACCCGGTTCACCCACACCTGCTTCCTGGCCACCCCGTACGAGGGCTACCTCGACGTCGCCGAGCGGCTCAACGCGCTGACCCCCGGCGATCACGTGAAGCGCACAGCGTTGTTCAGCACCGGCGCCGAGGCCGTCGAGAACGCCGTCAAGTACGCCCGGGCGGCCACCGGACGGCCCGCGGTGGTGGTGTTCGACCACGCCTTTCACGGTCGCTCGCTGCTGGCGATGACGATGACCGCCAAGAATCAGCCCTACAAGAAGTCGTTCGGTCCGTTCGCCCCCGAGGTGTACCGCGCGCCGATGGCCTACCCGTACCGCTGGCCGTCGGGACCGGACAACTGTGCCGCCGAGGCGTTCGAGATGTTCGCCCAGCTCGTCGATGCGCAACTGGGCGCCGACGCGGTCGCTGCCGTGGTGGTCGAACCCATTCAGGGCGAGGGCGGGTTCATCGTGCCCGCGGCGGGGTTCCTGCCCAGGGTCGCCGAGTTCTGTCGCGACCGCGGCATCCTGCTGGTGGCCGATGAGGTGCAGACCGGGATCGCCCGCACCGGCGCCTGGTTCGCCTGCGAGCACGAGGGCCTGGTGCCCGATCTGATCACCACCGCCAAGGGGCTGGCCGGCGGGCTGCCGCTGGCCGCGGTCACCGGCCGCGCCGAGGTGATGGACGCCGCACACCAGGGCGGGATCGGCGGCACCTACGCCGGTAATCCGGTGGCGTGCGCAGCGGCACTCGGGGTCTTCGAGGAGATCGAGTCCGGTGGCCTGATCGAGCGCGCCCGCGCGATCGGCGAGCTCATGGTGTCCGAGTTGCGCGGCATCGCCGCAGCGACGGGCGTCATCGGCGAGATCCGCGGCCGCGGCGCGATGATCGCCGCCGAACTGGTGCGTCCCGGCACCCGCGAACCCGACCCGGCCGCGGTGGCCGCCGTCGCCCGGTACTGCCACGACAACGGCGTATTGACCCTGACCGCAGGAACTTTCGGGAACGTCCTGCGCTTCCTGCCTCCGCTGGCCATCTCCGACGAGCTCCTCCTGGACGCCTTCGGCGTGCTGCGCGAGGGCTTCGCCGCACTCTGAGAAAGGACCCCCACATGACTGCCACGATCGCTCCCGCCACGGACACCCGAGGCCCGCTGGAACTGTTCGACATCGACCGACTGCTGGACGCCGACGAACGTGACATCGCCGCGACCGTGCGCCGGTTCGTCGACACCCGGCTGCGCCCCGACGTCGCTGAGTGGTTCGAATCCGCTACCCTGCCAAAGGAATTGGCCAAGGAGTTCGGCGACCTCGGACTGCTCGGCATGCACCTGACCGGCTACGGCTGCGCCGGCACCAACGCCGTCAGCTACGGTCTGGCCTGTCTCGAGCTCGAAGCCGGTGACAGCGGCTTCCGCAGCTTCGTCTCGGTCCAGGGTTCGCTGGCGATGTTCTCCATCCACCGGTACGGCTCCGAGGAACAGAAGAACGAGTGGCTGCCGCGGATGGCCGCCGGTACGGCCATCGGGTGCTTCGGCCTGACCGAACCCGATTTCGGCTCGAACCCGGCCGGCATGCGCACCCGCGCAAGGCGCGACGGCGCCGACTGGGTACTCGACGGCACCAAGATGTGGATCACCAACGGCAACCTCGCCGATGTCGCAACCGTGTGGGCACAGACCGACGACGGAGTGCGCGGCTTCCTGGTGCCCACGGACACCAAGGGTTTCACCGCCAACAAGATCACCCGCAAGCTGTCGCTGCGCGCCTCGATCACCTCCGAACTGGTGCTCGACAACGTACGACTGCCCGCCTCGGCGCAGCTGCCGCTGGCGCAGGGCCTCGGCGCCCCGCTGTCCTGCCTGAACGAGGCTCGGTTCGGCATCGTGTTCGGCGCCCTGGGTGCCGCCCGGGACAGCCTGGAGACCACCCTGGCCTACACCCAGTCCCGCGAGGTGTTCGACCGGCCGCTGTCGAGTTATCAGCTCTCGCAGGAGAAGCTGGCCAACATGACCCTCGAACTCGGCAAGGGCATGCTGCTCGCCCTGCACCTCGGGCGCATCAAGGACGCCGAAGGTGTGCGGCCCGAGCAGGTCAGCCTGGGCAAGCTCAACAACGTCCGCGAGGCCCTGGCGATCGCCCGGGAATGCCGAACCCTGTTGGGCGGCAGCGGTATCACACTGGAGTACTCACCGCTGCGGCATGCCAACAACCTGGAATCGGTGCTCACCTACGAGGGCACCTCCGAGATGCACCTGCTGTCCATCGGCAAGGCACTCACCGGGCACGCGGCGTTCCGGTCATGACGGTCGCGATCCGCCAGTTGCTGGCCGGGCAATGGCGCGACGGCGCCGGCGACCCGTTGCGCAGCCTGAACCCGGCGCGTCCCGACGTCGTGGTGGCCGAGGGCGGACTCGCCGGCGCGGCCGATGTCGACGCCGGCGTTGCCGCTGCACGCGATGCCCTGCCCGGCTGGGCGCGGACGCCGATCCACCAGCGCGGCGCGGTGCTGTCGGCGGCCGCCGACGTGGTCGACGCCAACGCCGAGGCGTGGGGCCTCGAGCTCGCCGCCGAGGAGGGCAAGACCCGGGCCGAAGGTGTCGGCGAGGTCCGCCGGGCCGCGCAGATCCTGCGCTACTACGGCAACGAGGGCGACCGCCAGGCCGGCGAGATCTACGCCTCCCCGCGCGCCGGCGAGCAGATCCTGGTGACCCGCAAGCCGATCGGCGTGGTCGGCGTCATCACACCGTTCAACTTCCCGATCGCCATACCGGCCTGGAAGATCGCCCCTGCGCTGGTGTACGGCAATGCCGTGGTGTGGAAGCCCGCGAGTACCGTGCCGTTGCTGGCGATGCGGCTCGCGCAGGCACTCACGCAGGCCGGGCTGCCCGCCGGCGTGCTCGGTCTGCTGGTCGGCGGCACCGATGTCGGGGACGCCATTGTCGGTCACCCCGGGATCGATGCGCTGACGTTCACCGGGTCCACCGGTGTGGGCCGGCGCATCGCCGCGGCGGCGGCCGCCCGCGGGATCCCGGCGCAGGCCGAGATGGGCGGCAAGAATGCCGCCGTGGTGCTCGACGACGCCGACCTCGATCTCGCGGTCGATCAGGTGATGGCCGGCGCGTTCCGTTCGACGGGCCAGAAGTGCACCGCCACTTCACGTCTCATCGTCACCGACGGTATCGCCGACCGGTTCCTGGCGGCGCTGACCGAGCGCGCCCGAGCGCTCACGGTGGGTGACCCGACCGACGACGCCACCCAGATGGGCCCGGTCGTCAGTGCGGACGCACGGCGCACGATCCAGGCCGGGATCGACGCCGCCACCGCGCAGGGCGCCACGGTGCTGGCCGGCGGGGAGCCGTATGCCGACGGCCTGCTGGCGACGGGCTTCTTCGTCCCGCCGACCGTGGTCGAACTCGGTGCCGCGGCCGACGTCTGGACCGACGAGCTGTTCGGCCCGGTGCTCGCGGTCCGCCGGGCCAGCGGCGCCGAGGCGGCCTTCGCCCTGGCCGACGACAGCGAGTTCGGGTTGTCCGCAGCGGTATTCACCCAGGACCTCACCCGGGCACTGCAGGCCGTCGAGCACATCGATGTCGGTGTGCTGCACATCAATTCGGAATCGGCCGGCGCGGATCCGCATGTGCCCTTCGGTGGGGCGAAGAAGAGCGGGCTGGGCCCCAAGGAGCAGGGCGGGGCAGCCCGGGAGTTCTTCACCCACACCACCACGGTGTATCTGCGCGGCGGGACGCCCGGCGCATGAGCGCCGGCGCACTGGACGGCATCGTCGTCGTCGACTTCAGCCGGGTGCTGGCCGGGCCGTACGCGACGATGATGCTGGGCGACTTCGGCGCCGAGGTGATCAAGATCGAACGGCCCGGTACGGGCGACGACACCAGGCACTGGGGCCCGCCGTACGACTCCGCCGGTGTGGCAACGTATTTCAATTCCGTCAACCGCAACAAGCGGTCGGTGGTGCTCAATCTCGCCGACCCGGCCGATCAGCAGCGGGCCCGGGAACTGGTGGCCGGGGCCGATATCGTGGTGGAGAACTTCCGGCCCGGCACCATGGAGAAGCTGCACCTGGGCTATCCGGACCTGGTCGACCTGCGCCCTGACCTGATCTACTGCTCGATCACGGGTTTCGGCCACGGCGGCGGTGCCGCCCTCCCCGGCTACGACCTGTTGGTCCAGGCCGTCGGCGGGCTGATGAGCATCACCGGCACCGGGCCGGGCGATCCCACCAAGGCCGGCGTGGCCCTGGTCGACGTGCTGGCCGGGTTGCATGCACTCAGCGGGATCCTGGCCGCACTGGCGTATCGGGACCGCACCGGGCAGGGCCAGCGGGTGGACACCAATCTGCTTGCGGTGCTGTTGTCCTCGCTCGTGAACCAGGCCTCGGGCTATCTCGGTGCCGGGTCGGTGCCCGGCATCATGGGCAACCGGCACCCGAGCATCGCGCCGTACCAGGTGTTCGACACCGCCGACCGCCCGATCACCGTCGCGGTCGGCAACGACAAGCAGTTCGGCGCGTTCTGCGGGGCGATCGGACTGCCGGAGCTGGCGGCCGATCCGCGGTTCGCGACCAACCCGCAGCGGGTGGCCAATCGGGATGCGTTGTGCGCGTTGCTCGAACCGGCGTTGAAGGCGGCCGGCGCCGATCACTGGTACCAGCGGCTCACCGCGGTCGGCGTGCCGGCCGGTCCCATCAACGACGTCGCCGAGGCGTTCGCGTTCGCCCGTTCGCTGGGGATGGAGGCCGTCGTCACCGTTCCCGGCGGCACCGCGCCACAGGTCGCCAACCCGGTGTCCATGTCGGCGACGCCGGTGAGTTACCGCAGTGGCCCGCCGCGGCTGGGTTCCGGTGACTGACCGCGTTCGGCCAGCAGCAGATCGGCCTTGACCGCCAGCCACAGTTGCGCGCGGCTGTCGGCGGACTCCAGTTCGTCGCCCAGCAGGGCCCGAATGCGACGCATCCGGTTGCGGACGGTGTGCCGGTGGATGCCCAGATCGACGGCAGCCGAATCCATCTGACCGTTGTGGCGCAGGTATGCCGCCAGGGTGGGCGACAGTTCGCGCTCGCCACGCAGGGCGGCCAGGGGCTCGGCGAACACCCGCAGCTCCGCGGTGGTGCGGCCGCCGAGCAGCATTCCGAACGTGCTCAGCTCGTCGAATGCGGTCAGTCCACCGCCGGCGCCGGCGCGGGCCGCGGTGCGCGCCTGCTCGGCGCCCACAGCCAGCTCGGCCAGACCCACCGGCCGCGACACCCCGCCGCCGGCGGCACCCGAGAGCCGCTGCCCACTGCCGGCGGCCGGCACCACCAGCACGATGTCGTCGCCGTCGGGGGCCATCAGATACGGGCCCGCGCCGAACAGCCGGCCCACCCGCTGCTGCGCGGTCAGTACCGGACCGGTTCCCGCCAGCACGGCCACCGTCACCTCCGCGGTCGGATCGAAGCCGAAGTAGCGCAGCACCCCGTCATCGACAATGCCTGGGCCGCTGAGCAATTGGCGGGTGACCGCGGCGCGCAACAGGTCCTCGGCGTCCACCATCCGGGCGGGCTTCTCAACGGCAATCGCGACCAATGCCACCGCATGGGCCAGCAGTAGCCGGTCGGCGTTCGACATGGGTTCCCCGGTGCGCACCGCCAGGTGCCCGCGCACCGGCTGCGCCGCCCGCAGTGCCTGCACGGTCACCAGGTCCTCGCCGTCGGAGACCACCCAACCCGCCCCGGGCCGCTTCGAGTCCGCCAGGACCGACAGCAGGCGGGGCTGCGCGGGCCCGGCGCCGGCCAGTGCCGTGCCGTCGGCGCCGGCCACCACCACGGTGGCCGACAGGGCATCGGCCAGCGCGGCCACCACCGCGGGGATGCCGCCGCGCAGCGTCGCGCGGGCCAGTACCTGCTGACGGTCGGCGACCCGCTGTACCGCCGAGAGCTCCTCGGCCCGTAGCGCGTCGACGACCACCCGGGTGATCGCGATGAACGGCGTCGACGGCGGCACCGCCAGAACCGGGATGCCCAGTTCGTCCCCCGCGCGCAACACTCCGGCGGGAACCGCCCGCAGGGTGGTGCCGGTGTCGACCGCCAGCGCCGCGGTGCCGGCATCGGCCAGCCGTTGGACGTAGGCGCGCTGGGCCGCCGCGTCGGCGCCGAGGTTGATGCCGGTGGTCATCACCAGTTCGCCGCCGGCCAGGTACGGCGCCGGGTCGGCCAGTTCGATGGCGTGCGCCCAGGCGATCTCGCGGTCGGCGGCCTGCGCACCCGCAGCCAGCGTCAACCCCAGGGCCTGGTGACCCGCCAGATCGCGTGCGGTGATCGCCATCCGAGCAGTTCTACTCGCTGCCCGCCCGAACGGCCACCCCCTGCAGCCGCGCGGCCGCTGCGTCCTCGCAGGCCGTGACGAATGCGTCGAACAGCCGCAGCCGGTCGGCCGCGGGGCCGTCGTCGTCCTCGGGATGCCACTGCACACCCAGATACCAGCGATCCGGGTCCTCGATGCCCTCGACGATCCCGTCGAGGGCGCGCGCCGCGACCACCAGGCCGTCACCGACCCGGTCGACGGCCTGGTGATGACCCGAGCGTCCGATGATGCGGTCGGTTCCCAGGATCGACGCGAGCCGGGTTCCGGCGACGATGTCGATCGGCTCGTCGACGAATTCCGGTTCGCCCGGCGCCCCGTGGTGCAGCACGTAGTCGGCGATGTCCCCGATGATGCTGCCACCGCGGGCTACGTTGAGCAGTTGCGAGCCGCGGCAGATGCCGAACACGGGCCGGCCGGCGCGCTCGGCCGCTGCGATGGCGGCCAGCGCGTCGCGGTCGGCCCGCAGATCCACGCCGTATGCTTTCGGATTCGCCGCCGCGCCGTAGCACGATCCGTCGATGTCACCGCCGCCGAGCAGCATCAGACCATCGAATTCTGCTGCACCGGATGGGTTTTCGAGCGGCTCGGTGGTGTCCCACAGTTCATGTCGGACGCCCAGCTGCACCAGCGTGGTGAGGGCGACGCGGGTGAACCGGGTGATCAGCTCGGCGTCGGACGCGCTGATGTCGGGATAGTTCAACGAGGCCAGCACGCAGATCCGGGCGCGGGGCGTATACGGTGGCCGCACCTGTGGGATGACGTCCTCGCGACGGACCCGGAAAGTCATTGCTGCTCCTGACGTTTGGCTGCCCGGTCCACCAGGTCGGCGAACAGTGCGGCGTCGGTGGTCGACGTGGCGTGGCGGTCCTCGGGGTGCCACTGCACGGCGAGGATGTCGGCATGCCGGTGCTCGACGGCCTCGACGATGCCGTCGGGCGCCACCGCGGTGACCACCAGATCGGCGCCGACGCGGTCGATCGCCTGGTGGTGATAGGACGAGACATCGATGGTCTCGGCCCCGACGACGGCGTGCAGCCGCGATCCGGGTGTCACGCGGATGTCGTGAACGGCGTTGTGGTGCAACGCCTCTTCGTCGGCCACGTCCTGGTCCAGCGTGCCGCCGGTGGCGACGTTGAGGATCTGCATACCGCGGCAGATCGCCAGGGTCGGCAGGCCCAGCGCGATCACCGCGCGGGTGACGCCGAGGTCGAGGTCGTCCTGGAAGGCCACGGTGTCGACGGTGAGGGGGGAGGGGTCGGCACCGTAGCGGCAGGGCTCGACGTCGGCGCCACCCGGCAGCAGCACACCGCCGAATCGCGACAGTCGTTCCGGTAGTTCGGCCAGCGGGTCGGCGGCCGGGCCGTGTACCACCACCGGCTCACCGCCGGCGGCCCAGATCGCTTCGCACATCGCCTCGGCGGCCAGGGTGGCCGAGTAGCGCAGGATCGGTACCTGTGCGGCCCGCCGTCCCACCACGGCCACCAGCGGACGCGACATTCAGGGTCCGCCGAAGGGATAATCGAGGGTCGGCAGCCACTCCTTCCAGATCTGCTGCAGGCGACCGGATTCGACGAGCCGGCCGAGCGCGACATCGAGCTCGGCCAGGGTATCGGAGCGCTCCTTGGACACCGCGATCCCCCACTTGTTGGCGGTCGGCACGGTGAACGCCAACTCGTAGTCGGGATGCGTCGCGCCGAGGGGCACGAACACCACGTCGTCGTCGACGACCGCGTCGACCTCCTCGGCCCGCAGTGCTGCCAGCATGTCGGCGTAGACGTCGTCGGAGCCCGCGCCGAACGCGACAGGTACTGCGCCGGTGAAGGTTTCGACCAGCGCCATGTTGGTGCTGTTCTCGATCGCGGCCACCCGGCGGCCGACGAGGTCCGCGGGGGTGTGGATGCCCGCGCCGCGGCGCACCAGCACGCCCTCGTGGAACACCGCATAGGGCCGGGTGAAGTCCACCTGGGCCCGGCGCTCGGCGGTGATGCCCTGCCCGCACAGCACCGCGTCGGCGTCGCCGCGCTGCACGGCCGGGATCATGTCGACCCACGGCACCCGCACCCACTCGACGGGCCGGCCGAGTTCGGCGCCCAGCGCCGCGGCCAAGGCGGGCTCGTAGCCCTGCCGGCCGTTCTCGGGCGTCCACAGCGAGAACAGCGGCGGCGCTTCGGCATCCAGGCAGGCGAGTCGCAGCGGCCCGGTCACGGCAGGTCATCCCAGTACATGGTGCGCTCCCAGTCGGTGACGTATCCACAGAACCTGGCCCACTCGTCGGCGTGGAAGTCGACGAGGAGTTCGGACAGCACGGGACCCAGCGCCTCGGTGAGCACCCCGTCGGCCCGGAACGCCTCGATGGCCTCGCCGAGCGTCAACGGCAGCGCCGGGAAGCGGACGTCGGCAGGCGTGTCGTACGACGAACCCTGCGTCGGGGCGCCGGGATCGGTCGAGTTCTTCAGGCCGTCCTCGCAGGCCGCCAGGATCACCGCGTGCGACAGGTACGGGTTCACGGCCGCGTCGGGCAGCTTGTACTCGAGGCGCCCCACCGCCGACAGCCGGACCGTGCAGGTCTTGTTGTCCAGACCCCAGTTGATCCGCGACGGCGCGAATTGCCCTGCATCCCAATACCGTTTGTAGGAGTTGACGGTGGAGCCGTTGATCAGCATGGCACCGGCCGAGTGCGACAGCAGACCGCCCAGCGCGTGCTTGCCGACGTCGGTCAGGTGCAGTTCGGTGACACCGGGGTCGGCCAGCACGTTCACGCCGTCGCGCCAGAGGCTGAAGTTGTGGTGGCAGCCGTTGCCCATCATCCCGGTGGCCGGCTTGGGCATGAAGCTGGCCTCGATGCCCAGTTCGCGGGCGACCTGCTTGCAGATCTGCCGGTAGGTGACCAGGCGGTCGGCGGTCAGGTCGGCGTGGTCGTACATGAAGTTCAGCTCGACCTGGTACTCGTCCTCGTAATCGCCCTCGACCATGTCCAGACCCAGGGCCTGGGCGTACTCGACCACCTTCTTGACGATCGGCCGGTTCCGCTCCAAATGCTCGATGTGGTAGGCGGGGCTCGACCCGGGCCGGAAGTGCGCCTCGAGACCCTCACCGCGCCAGGTCATCTCGGGCTCACACCCGGTGCGCAGTTCCAGGCCGGTGCGATCGGTGAAGCCGGCGTGCATCCGGCGCAGCAATCCGCGGGTGTCACAGGCGAATTCGGCCCCGGCACCCTCGGTCAGGTGATCCGGCTCGTAGAGCCGGCAGAACACCCGCGCAAAACTGGTGTCCCACGGCAGCACGCCGAAGGTCTCCAGGTCCGGCACGGCCGTGTACTCGGGTGCGTTGACGCCGCCGGCCAGCAGCACGCCGGCGCGAGTGCCCTGCAGGTTGGCCACCGCGGTCTGGTGCTGCTGCACACCCTTGACCGCCAGCCGCTCGAAATGCTTTGCCGGGGCAACCTTTCCGACCACCCGGCCGGTGATGGTGATGGCCTGGAAGTAGACGAACTCCACGCCGCGTTCGGCGATGGTCGTCAGGACCTCGGCCAGTTGCGCACTGGTGGCGTTGGCCTGGCGGTGGGTGTCCAGCGGTGTCGTGCTCATGGGACGGTCCTCTCGGGCGGGTCAGGGGGCGGGCGTGAAACCGATGGGCAGTCGATTGGGTCCGGTGTTGCCCGAGTCCGGCAGCCAGGTGGCGCCGGGCAGTTCATGGGGATCCGTCATGCGGCGGGCCAACAGTGGCAGCGCCTCGCTCATGTCGGCGCGGGCGACGAAGTGTCCCAGGCAGTAGTGCACCCCCGCGCCGAAGCCGAAGTGCGGCTTGCGTTCTGCGGTGATGTCGAAGCCCGGTTCGAAGACCCGCGCGTCGGTCCCGGATGATTCGGCGTAGAGGTGGACGGTGGTGCCGGCCGGCAGCAGCAGCCCTTCGTACTCGAGGTCCTCGATCACCTCGCGGGTCACCCACCGCGTGGTGGGGTTGACCCGCATGACCTCCTCGACGGCCTTGCCACCCAGATCGGGCCGCTGCGCCAGCAGCCGCCACTGGTCGGGGTGGGCCAGGAAGGTCTGCATGGCCAGCCCGAGCTGGTTGCGGGTGGTGTCGAAGCCGCCGAAGATCAGCAGCACCAGACCGTCGCGCAGTTCCTCGTCGCTGAGCCGGCCGTCCTCGGGCGCGGACGCGTTCACCAGGGCGGTGACGAAGTCGTCGCGGGGATGGGCCCGGCGGTCGGCCACCAGTGCGTCGCAGTACTCGTACAGCCGGGCCAGGGCGGCCTCGATCTTCGGCAGGTCCTCGTTGAGGGTGATGCCCATCGCCAGGCCGAGGGTCGCCGATTCGGTGGCGATGACCGGCCATTCGTCCTCGGGCAGTCCGAGCATGATCGCGATGACGCGGGCCGAGTACGGTTCGGCGAATTCGCCGACGAACTCGCAGCGGTCCGGCTCGGCGAAATTGTCGATGAGTTCGCCGGCCAGGGCCTGGAACCGCGGCACCAGGCCGGCGATCAGCTGCTGCGAGAAGGCCGGACTCATCAGCCGGCGCAACCGACGGTGCTCCTCGCCCTCCTTGTTCAGGATCCAGCTGTCCCACCACCGCGCGAACGGGCCGTCGGTGACGCCGTTGTGCGCCGGCCAGGCCACGCTGCCCTGACGCAGTTGGCGGCTCTTGAGCAGCTTGTTCATCTGCTCGTATCGCAACACCGCGATGCCGTAGGGCGTGGTGGCGTACCAGCTCTGCTCGCGGGCGGCGTGGACCGCCTCGGACGTGATCGAGAAGTGCGGATCGGTCACGTCGAAGAACGGGACCGCTCCGGTGGTGGTCGACGGGCTGACCGACATGGGGACTACCTCCAGAGCTCCGACCGGATGATCCTCAAATACTCTAAAAGTAGATTCTTTCTGTCAAGGGGTTGGCGCCAATTCGGCATTTCGATCTCGCCGGCGCCGCACCGTCAGCGGGCGACGGCCACCACCCACCCGGTACCCAGCGGCAACTCGGCCACGTCCGCGAACTCGTCCTGGTCGTCCGCGCCGACCTGCGGCAGCGCCGGCAGTCGCGAGCCGACGATCCAGCGCGGGGTGTTGGCGGCGATCACCCGGCGCTCGGTGTTGACCACCACCGCGTCGGCGCTGGTGCCGCGCAGCACCTCGAGCAGCCGGTGTTCGATCTCCCCGACCACCAGGTCGGCCCCGGCCACCCCGAGGAAGGCGCCGTCGGCCACCACCGGGATGGTCGCGGTGATCGTGTACATGTCCGACCCGCTGTAGTCGACGTACGGGCCGTAGGCCACCCGCGCCTGCCCGCCCTGGGCCAGTTGGAACCAGTCCATCTGCAGATAGTCGTAGACGTCGACGCTGCGCGGGTCGAAGTTCAGGCGCAACCGCGTCACCCGGCTGTGGTGGCGCTGCCACCAGGCCATGTAGCGCTCGAGGTCGTCGACCATGCGCGGCGCGGCGACATAACCCGCCCCCCAGATCAGCGGCTCCGCCGCGATGAGGTCGGCGAGCATCCGGTGCAACGCGGCCAGGTTGGCCTCCGTCAACGGCGCCCGCGCCGGCCGGCAGCGCAGCACTTCGTCGGCGACGCGGTCCAGCAGTGTGTAGACGGGTTCGAGGCGTCGCGACACCTGCTCGGCCAGGGCGGCCGCGGTGCTGGTCATGACGCGGCGGCGCCTGCGGAGAGGTCCAGGTTGACCTGCGTCAGCCTGGCCAGCTGGCCCATGATGTGCGCCTCGGCGAGCCGTCGGGCCTCGTCGGGGTTCTCGGCGGCCACGGCCGCGGCGATGCCGTGCAGGCCGTCGACGTAGCGGGCGACGTCGACCGTCGGTTCCAGCGGCAACCAGATCAATCCGCTGACCTCGGCCTGCAGGTTGGCCTCCCGGCGGGCCAGCCGCGCGGACTGGGACGCGATCGCGATCTGGATGTGGAACCGGCTGTCGGCGCGGATCCGGTCGCCCATCGATTCGGCCGCGCCGAGCTGATCGGTGAGGGCGAACAACCGCCGGACGGCATACGGCGCGGCCCGCTCGGCCGCCAGCCGCGCGGCCTGCCCAGCGATCGCGGTGTGCTCGTCGAACAGGTCGCGGACGTCCGAGGCGCTCATCGCCGTCAGCCGCGCGGTCAACTGCGCGACCGGCGGCTCGGCGGGCCGGACCACGAACGAGCCGCCGCTGCGGCCCCGCCGGGTCTCGACCAGGCCCTGGTCGCGCAGCGTGGCCAGGGCCTCCCGCACGGTCATCGGCGCGACGCCGAACTGGGCGGCCAGGTCGACCTCCACCGGGAGCCGCTCGCCGTCGTCGAGCAGACCCAGCTGAACCGCCTCGGTGATGCGCTGGACGATCTCGTCGGCCCGCCCCAGCTGGGCCTCGGGCACCACCAGCGGCGACAGCGACGACACCAGCGCCACCTCCTCCAGCCGACCGGTCCCGACGTGTCGGCAATGTACCCGACTTCCGGGCAATTCTGCCGTTTCTGTTGCCGTTTAAACAATAGGACTGTAGTTTTTCGCTCACCGTGCTCGTGCCCACCGGCAGAAAGCAGTCCCATGGCCACATCCTCGAACCCCTCGCCTGCCGACGAGGGTTACTACGACTTCCACGACGAGGACGATGCGGCGCACCTGCACGCCCTCGGCTACACGTCGGAGTTCAAGCGGGACATGAGCCCGTGGGCGAACTTCTCGCTCGGATTCACCTACTTGTCGCCGGTCGTCGGCGTGTACACCCTGTTCGCCTTCGCGTTGGCCACCGGCGGGCCGCCGATGATCTGGAGCTTCCTCATCGTCGGCCTGGGCCAGCTGCTGGTCGCGCTGGTGTTCAGCGAAGTGGTCGCCCAGTTCCCCGTCGCCGGCGGCGTCTACCCGTGGGCGCGCCGGCTGTGGGGTCGTCGATACGCCTGGATGACGGGGTGGATCTACCTCGTCGCACTCCTGGTGACCATCGCGTCGGTGGTCTACGGGGCCGGGCCCTACATCGCGGCCGCGTTCGGCATCGAGGCCACCGTCAACAACACCATCCTGTTCGCACTGGGCCTGCTGGTGCTCGCCACGATCATCAATTTCATGGGCACGAAAGTCCTTGCCCGGGCGGCAATCATCGGCTTCACCGCCGAGATCATCGGTGCGCTGGTGGTCGGCATCTGGCTACTGGTCGCACACCGCGAACACAACCTCGGCATCATCTTCGACAGCTTCGGCGCCGGCGGTGACGGCAACTACCTGTGGGCGTTCGCGGCCGCCGCGCTCATCGGCATCTACCAGTACTACGGCTTCGAGGCGTGCGGCGACGTCGCCGAGGAAGTGCCCAACCCCGGCCGGCTGATCCCGAAGGCCATGCGGCGCACCATCTATGTCGGTGGTGCCGCGGCGACGTTCGTCTGCCTGGCCCTGGTGCTGGCCGTCTCCGACATCCCCGCCGTGATCGCCGGCGAGGACACCGACCCGGTGAGCACCCTGCTCACCGAGGCGTTCGGCACCGTCGGTGCCCGGATCGTGCTGTTCGTCGTGCTGATCTCGTTCCTGTCGTGTGCCATGAGTCTGCAGGCGGCCGCCAGCCGGCTGGCCTACTCCTACGGGCGCGACGACATGATCATGGGCAGCTCGGCGCTCAAGAAGTTCTCCGAGACCCGGCACGTGCCGCCGTATGCGCTGTTGCTGGCCGCCGCGGTGCCGGCGGTGATCGTGATCGGTTCGAAGTTCTCGACCGACGCGATCACCAAGATCATCAGCTTCGCGGCGTTCGGCATCTATCTCGCATTCCAGATGGTCGTTTTCGCGGCGCTGCGGGCCCGCCTCAAGGGCTGGGTGCCCAGCGGCAAGTACCGGTTGGGCCGATGGGCACTGCCGGTCAACGTTGCCGCCCTCGGTTACGGCGTCGTCGCGATGATCAACATGGCCTGGCCCCGCACCCCCGGCGCGCCGTGGTTCGACAACTGGATCGTCGCCCTCTCGGCGGCCGTCGTGGTGGGAATCGGGTTGGTGTACATGACGATTCACCCGCTGCACGACCGCAGCACCGCGCCGTACGACGACGCCATCCCGCGCTAGGGCGCTACTCGGCGAGCGTGCGTGTTGGTACGCGAAACGCGGGGCGGATGCGTACCGCTACGCACGCTCACGGATGGAACGGGTCCGGTCACGTCACTTGGGCGGGCGAAAGGCGAACCGACCCGGCGTGTTGATCGTGACGTCCGGACGCGCCAGGGCACCTGAGATCTGTTCGATCACTGTCTGTTTCAGCGCGGGCAGATCAGCAGGCAACCCAGGGGCGTCGCCGGGTTCCGCCAGGAGCACCACGCTGCCGGGCAGTCCCGGCACGTTCACCGAGCCCGTCATGAGCAGCAGAGTCCCCGGCAGCATGGCGATCTCCTGTTCTTCGCGGTACCGCGCGAACGGCGCCACCAGCCGACCCGTGATGCTCACGATCGCAGCCAGCCATTCGGCGGTGAAGTTCTCGCTCGCCACGCGAGGATCCATCGACGTGGGCAGGATCCCGCTGAGCGTGAAGGATGCATTTGGCCTCGGGCCAGCCATGCCTCGGTACGTGATCGCTGGCATCGCAGGAAGTTTGGAGAGTGTCGTCACGATGTCTTCGGCCACTGACTAATCCCTTTCCGCAGCTTCGATCGCAGCCAGCGTCGCCGCCGCAGCGCGCGCGACGAACTCGGCCCCACGGGCTTCGCCATGAATATCCCATTGCCAGCTGCCGACATAGATCAGTTCGCCCGACGGTTGACCTGGAAAGCCAACTTGGACTCGGTCATCGTGGATCGGTTCCGGTATCGACTGCACGAGCCGGCGAATCAGTTCGATGAGAACTTCTGGCGAGTTACCCACGTAGTCCGGACGACCGCGCTCGATTGACTCCAGCATGTAGGCCTCCGGGGGCCCGTCACCGGGGATGCTGCGATCAACCGAGACTTCGACGATTCGCTCCGGCAACTTGACTTCAACACCCTCGTCCAAAGCGCTCACAGGATGGCCCAACGAGATCAATCCAGCACCCAAGGTCTCCAGTCGATCAGTAGGCCAGTCGAATAGGGAGTGCTTCGGAAGATAGTTGGCCATCTGCAAGCTACGCACGTAGGGATGACCAAGTCCCCAGCCGACCCTCATATGCCGACGAAGCCAGTCTGCGATTTCGCCCGACGACGAAAGAACATGGGATGTCACGGAGGAACCTGCCTAACAGTAATTTTGAGTATACCGTCGTCGCCCATCACTCGCGATAGGACTTCGAAACTCGAATTGCGCGGGAACAAGACCTCACTTTCGTGGGCGAACCTTGATAATGGCGCCACGTGAACACCATCATGTCCTATGACCGTCATGAGCGTTGGCGTGGTTCCTGGTTCTGCACCGCGCGCGAAGTCATCAGCAATTGATTGGTCCAGCGTCGTGCTGTAATAACCCGGATCGTGGAATACATCGCCGACGTTCAACCGGCTGAGCAGCTCGTCCGTACCACGCATTCCCCGCCAGGTGGTGGACATCAAGTCGCTCGGATCGAGCCGATAAGGCGGCAGAGCTGCCAAACCTTCGTCGGCCTGGCTTATCCTCGCTTCCCAGAACAGACGCTGTTCGTCGGTCATTTCCACAATGGAATGAGCCTGAAGAATTGCCTCCTGGTTCGCATTCAATGGATCGATGTTTCGAAGGTAAGGGTTGATGGCTTCAAATGAATCTGTGGTGTAATTGTAGATCCCAAGGACGCCGTCCTTTGTGATCAGCGGATATTCCTCGGCCACCCGAGTTGCCCACTCAACCATTCGTCGCGGATCGATCGCGCCATTTGGTAGCCGAAACTCATTGTCGATCTCCGCCAGGTCCGGCAGATGTTCACCGGGAATGCCGTAGTTCGCAGGCGGGTCGTACAGGCCAGTGTGGGGCGGGTTGTTCGGCTGCTGGCCGCCGGGCCCACCACCGTGAGTGTCACCGTTGTGTGGCGGTCCACCGTTGTGGTCTCCGCCGACACCGCCGTCGTGCAGGCTGCCGTCGCCGTGCGGCGCTACACCGGGATGATCAACTCCGGGTGCTTCCGTCGGGAGCGCCGCCAACTGCCCACCCGAAGGGGCGCTCGGAACATGGCCGGCCCCGTCCGGTGCCGCAGAAGCCGGCGAAGTCACCTCTGAACCCGCAGGGGCAGAGGGCACTTCGGCTTCTGGTGCCGGAGCGGTGTGTGTCACAGGCGGGGGCAACCCAGCGTCTGGCGGCGCCGAGACCGGCTTCCCGCCCGTCGGCGCCGACGAAGGAACCGGTTCCCGACCGGCCGGCGGAATTCCGGGCTCGGGTAGCTTCGGCAGCGGGCCGGGGCTACCGGACGGTGGTTTGCCGCCGCCCAGGCCGGTGCGCTCGAGGTCGTCGAGCTTGCTGGTAATGCCCTCGACGTCGCGGGTCAGGCCCCGTAAACCCGTTGTTGCCGAAGCAATTTCACCGAGCTCGCCAGCAGCTCGCTCGGCCGCCCCCACCTCCGCACGCGCGGCTGCTCCTTCGGCCACGCGGGCACCGGAAGCCGCCCTGACCCCCGCTCCGCCCGGAACGATGGCCGTGCCGATATCGAAGAGCGATTCGCCAATTCCGATGAAGGGCCGATTGCGGGTGAACGTATCGTCGAAATGGGTGACGTTCTTGACCATGTCGAGTGTGCCCTGGGGGTCCATCGCAATTGCCGCGGGAGCCGTCATCGGGTTGAACGTCAGCGCCATCTTGCCCAGGCCCTCGACCATGGCCCACGTGCCCTTCGGATCGCCGACGGGATCGAATCCGGTCACCAAACCGCCGACGGTGTTGACCGCGCCGAGCGTCACACCCACACCGGCGTCCGTGACCGCGTCGTAGACATTGGCCGTGACACGTCCGGCGTCCTCCCCGAGGTACTGCACCATCTCGACGCGCATGAAGATCTCCATGGCGCGCGAATAGTTCTTGATCCCGCTGACCAGGCCGGCGAGCAGTTCCTTGCGGGCTGCGGACTGCTGCTTGTGTCTGTCGATAAGGGCCTTGATGTCGTTGGCGACCTCGTGGATCTTCTCCTCGGCGTCACCGGTCACCAGGTTGATGACGGTGCCCAGGATTCCGTTGTCGACAATCGATCCCACTACCGACTCGAGCCTGCGGAGCAGATCACGGACCGCATTCTGGGTGCGTTCGACTTCGGTTGCGAACCCGCTCAATTCGCCGGCGATCGTCTGCGCCTCACCGGCCAGTGACGACAGGGCGGTGCCCACATCACGCACGGCCGTCTTCATCGGTTCCTTGCACGGCATCTGTTGTGCGTCGATCACCCCGTAGGGCCCGGCGTTCTGACCTGTCACACCGTAGAGCGGGCCGACGAGTGCATTCCATGCGGCAGCAGCGGCGTGCAGCTGGTTCGGCTCCCCATTTGGCCAAAAGTCGCCGACGAGGAACTCGACCAGGTACCACAAGACGGGCGGGGTTCGGCCGGGCCCGTTCACATCGGGATCACCGCCCGGCTTGGTGAATTCCGTTGGTGCGACCGGCTCCGGAAGCGGTGACGCCCCACCCCGGATATCGGCGGCGGCCTCCGCCCGGGAGTAGATGGTAGCCGAGCCCTGGATCAGGTAACCGATGTGGCGTAATGCGTTGACTCCCTTGGCCACACTCTCGACCAGGGCGCGGGCCGAATCCTGGTAGGCGAAGCCGAAAGCGGTGCCGGCCGCGTCCTGACCGGTGTTGGCGTCATAGGCGTTGGTCAGGGCGCTCAGCGCGGCGATCAGCCCACTGCTGAGGTCCGCGACCGCAGATCCTGCGCCCGAGAGCGCCGCAGGATCCACCCGTAACGGATCACCCATGGCTGCTAGCCCCAGATCTTCTGGTTCGCCTCGATCGCACCGCGGTAGGAGTTGTGGGCGCGGCCACCGGCGATTCGTAACTGCGCCAATGCGTTCCGCATCATGTCGGCGCCCGCCTTCCACTGCTTGTGGACGTCTTCGTGAGCATCGCTGGCAACGCCGTGCCAGTTCGCATGCAGGTTGACCACAACGGCGTCGCACTCCTCCACCATGGAGTCGACCGTCGCCTGATAGGACGTCATCCGGTCGACGATGTCGGCCAGCCGGTCCAGGTCGACGGCGAATGGGTCAGCCACCGTGCACACCTCGCAACTTCGCCGCGGAGGCCTGCTCGTTGGCCGCGAACTCCTGCCCTGCCTGGCCGAGCCGTTCGGCGATGGTCGCCAATGCCTGCTGCACCTTCAGCGAGCCGTCGTGCCACTGGCGCCACGCGGCCGCGTAGGAACCGCCGGCCGAACCCTCCCAGGTACCCAGCACCTGCTGAGCTTCGCTGTCGAGATCTCGCAGCCCGGCCTGCAGATGTTGCGCACCGGCGGTCAATGCCTCACAAGCGGCTCGCAGGGATCCGGGGTCCACATTCAGGACGCCACCATCACCTGTTCCACTCACGGAGCAAACGCTAGCGGCTCAGTGAGTCGTCAACAATTCACCCGCCTGAACTGCAAATTATTCGACAGGACAGCGAAAACGGGAACCGATCCGCTATCGGCTCAGCCGGGCAGCACCGGCACGGCGCCCGGGACGATGAAGGGCCGCACGTCGGTCCAGCTCTGGTCATCCTCGGCGCCGGATCCCGAGAGCTGCATGACCCCGCGCGCGTCGGCCAGGTAGACCGCCGACGGGTTGGCCGCGACGATGCCGACGGGCGCCGACAGATTCCGGCCGGGGCCGTCGGAGTTCACGCCGTCGAGGTTGACGTAGGCCACCGGGTTGGCGGGGTCGTTGCGGGTGACCACCATGTCGTCACCGGTGCGCCACGACACCGACACCACCGACGGGCCCAGCCCGTAGGCCAGTCGGCGCGGGTAGGTCAACGCGAACTCGCCGCCCGCGGTCTGTTCCACCGACGCCAGCGTCAGCTGCCCGTCGATCACCATGGCCGCACGGGTGCCGTCGCGGGACAGCTGCAGTTCGTCGATGACGCCCGGGAAGCGGGCGGTGACGGCGGTCAGGTCGACCGGGATGCGGGCCGGCTGGCCGGACGCGGCCTCCTGGATGACGCGCACGACGTTGTTGCCGTCGACCACCACCCAGACCGCTTCGTCGAGTGCCCATGTCGGCCGCGACATGCTGCGGCCGTCGGCGCCCTGGACCGCGCCCTCGCCGATGGCGCCGATCCACAGCGACGACGCACTGTCGGGTGCGCCGGGACGCAGGGTGACCACCGAGGCGACGTCGTGGCCGTCGCGGGACAGCGCGGCGGAGGCCTGGTCGGTCATGGAGCCGAACGACCCGGGCACCCGGGTGGACCGCTGGCCGTCGAGGAACATCAGCGATCCGCCGACCAGGGCGTGCAGTCCGGCCGAGGCGCCGTCGACCACACCCGGGTCGGTGGCGGCGACGTCGGTGGCCTGCCAGCCGTCGGCGAACCGGTCGTCGAGCGGCCCGCCGTCGGCGTTGATGATGTAGGGGCCCTTGATGTCGCTGCGCGCCAGCGTCCAGATGATCTGTGCGGCAAGCAGTAACCGGCTGTGCTGGTCGGTGGTCGGCAGGCTCTGCAGTTCGACCCGCGCGCCGCCGTAGCCGCGGCGGACGCCGGTCTTGCCGCCGTCGGCGCGGGTCACCGGTCCGAGCATGCGCAGCGGGGCGGCGAGCATGTTGCGGACGGACTTGGCCATCTCGGGGCGCGGTCCGGCGATCAGTTTCGAGACCAGTTCGGTGGCAAGCTGATCCGGGTCGGACACCGCGACATAGCGCGGATCGGGCACGGTGGTCTTGCCGGTGGGGT
>CAZTAA010000074.1:0-10880 GCA_964611465.1 uncultured Mycobacterium sp.
TCCCGGGCCGCGATGATGTCGTCACGGTCCAGGTCGTCGGCGATCGCCAGGCCGGTGCGCGTCAGCGAGGTGCCGCCCAGGCTCACCCATGTCGCCGCCGCCAGCGCCACCGCCGAACGCCGCAGTAACTCCGCGCCGGCCGTCAGCGGAATCAGCAGGAATGCCACGTGGACCGCCCCGGCGATCCGGCTGTCGCGGTAGGTCACCCGTTCCAGCGCCGCGGCGGCGGAGCCGAAACCGGCCACCGGATGCCCGCGGCGCGGGTCGGCGAACGCCAGGTCGGCGGCATAGCCGAGCAGAATGCCCGCGACGCGTCGGGAAATCATCCACGGCAGCGTCTCACAAGGTGGTGTACTCGCTGTCATGCGCAGTCCCTCGCGGGTCCCCAACCGCATAGTCGACCTGCTCAACCCCGCGTCGATGCTGATGCCGGCGTCGAACGTGATCATGCAGTTGTCGGCGCCGGGCGTCGGTTACGGGGTGCTGGAGAGCCCTGTCGACTCGGGGAACGTCTACAAGCATCCGTTCAAACGGGCCCGCACCACGGGCACCTTCCTGGCGGCGGCGACCATCGGGACCGCCGCCGACCGCAAGCTGATCCGCTCGGCGGTCGACAGCGCGCACGCGCAGGTGCGCTCCACGGCGTCGAGCCCGGTGTCCTACCGGGCGTTCGACCCCAAGCTGCAGCTGTGGGTGGCCGCGTGCCTGTACCGGTACTACGTCGACGCGCACGAGTTCCTCTACGGTCCGCTCGACGAGGAGGCGGCCGACGCGGTGTACGCCGACGCCCGCCGGATCGGCACCACGCTGCAGGTGCGGGAGAGCATGTGGCCGGCCGACCGGGGCGCGTTCGAGGAGTACTGGAAACGCTCACTCGACGACCTGCACATCGACCCGCCGGTGCGCGAACACCTCAGGGGCGTGGCGGAATTCGCGTTTCTGCCCCGGCCGGTACGCGCGCTGGCCGGACCACTCAACCTGTTCGCGACGACGGGGTTCCTGCCGCCGGAGTTCCGCGCCATGATGCGGCTGCGCTGGCGCGAGTCCGACCAGCGCCGTTTCGACTTGTTGATCTCCGGGCTGCGGCTGGCCGACCGGGTGATCCCCCGGCGCACCTGGGTGGCCACCTATCAGCTGTACCTGTGGGACATGCGACTGCGGCACCGGCTGGGGTTGAAAATCGTCTGAACCCGGCGAAAGCTGAGGATCATGGCCGAATTCCCCGCTCTGACCCACGTCGCGGTCACCGTCCGCGACCTGTCCGTGAGCACCCCGTGGTACCGCGCGTTGTTCGGCGCCGACCCCGCGCTCGACGAGGACACCGACGCCGGTTTCCACCATGCCGTGTGGGCACTGGGTAACGGCACGCTGTTCGGCATCCACCAGCACGACACCGCCGCGCCCGAGGAGAGGTTCAGCGAGTTCCGCGCCGGCCTCGACCATGTGGCGTTCGGCTGCGCGTCGCGTGCCGAACTCGAATCCTGGGTGGCGCGGCTCGACGACCTCGGCGTCGCGCACGGCGGGATCGTCGACGCCCATTACGGATCGGGCCTGAGTTTCCGTGATCCCGACGGCATAGCCCTGGAGTTCTTCGCCCCGCCCGGTTAGCCGTCTCCGGCGTCGGTCACGGCAACACGGTGTGCATCAGCATCACGTTGTACTGCGACCACAGCGACAGGTTGTAGTACAGCTCCCGGCCCGTCGACCATGGATGCAGGAACGGCGCGTAGATGCCGCCGGGGATCTGCATCGAGGACACCAGCATCTGCTCGGGTCCCCACGGCCCCTGCGGCGCCGGCGCGGTCCGCATCACCACGTCGTTCATGCCGTTGCAGTACAACACCAGATACTGCTTGAGATAGCTGTTGTACTGGGCCGACATCTCTCCCACCGGTCCCGGGATGACGGGTGTCGCCGCGGCCGGGTCGTTCGGGACCCAGGCGTTGCTGTCGGCGTTCCAGTACTCGTACTTCGTCAGGTCGGGAATGAAGGCGGGCGACACCCGCGACACGAAGGCCGCGCCGGCCCGGCCGTTCGGGGTCCCGAACGAGTAGATGTACGGGTCGCCGGGCCCGGGCTTGAGGAACGCTCCCATCTGGAACTTCTCGTTGCCACCGGACGGGGGCCGGATGGTTCCCGGATACACGCCCCACGTTTCGCCGTTGTCGGCCGATGTCGCGATCGCCGAGTAGTTGGTCGTCCACGCGCCGTTGTTGTCCCACGTCTTGACGGACATGAAGTTCAGGTACTGCCGGCCGCCGGCGGCGATGCCGGCCGTCGGGATGATGGCCGTCTCCTCCGGCGCGTAGTTGATGCTGTTGACGATCTGTTTGGAGATGCCCGGCCGCCACACCGGTGAACCGGAGAACGGATTGTTGAGCACGCCGTCGGACACCGCGACGGTGTCGGCCAGTGACCGGTCCTGCGTGCGCAGTAACACGTTGTAGCGCCACTGATTTCCGGGGACCACGCAGTAGCCCTTGGTGTCGCCGAAGGCCATCAGCACCTGGTCGTTGCGGGGATCGCCGTTGTCCCACATGATTCCGAGATCCGTGCCGCTGATGGCGAACCGCGGCATGGTCTTGTTGGGACTGTCGGGCCCGGTCACCCAGCCGACCACCGAGGTGCCCGGCGGGGCGGTCGACGGTGGGGCAGCCGCGGCCGCCGGAGCCGGTTCAGCGGTGGCGGGCGCCGGTTGCGCGGCTTTCGAAGGCTTGGTCGGAACGACCGCCGCCTGCTGTTCGATCTGGGCCGACTTGGCGGACTTCGGCATCACCGACTTGATCATCGCCAGCAGCTGGCCGAGCTTGGGCGCCGGAGCCTGCTCGTCGGCGCCGGCCGGCTTGTGGCCGATCGGGCGGTCGAACGGCGCGATCCGGGACGGGCTGGGAATCTGGTACGCCTGTTCCGGAAGCGGTTGCGCCGTCGCGGCGGCTCCGGTGCACGGATCGGCCTGGGCCGCCGGCGGCACCACCATCGCGGCGCAGATGCCGACCGCGGCGACGGATGCCACCGTGACTGTGGGAATTCGATTGGTAGCCGACACGTCACACCTTCGAGGTTGGACGTCGGGTCTACATCAAGCCAACGTCACCGGCTGGGACAGGTGTGACGATAGTGAAAACTGTGACTCCCGCGATCAGTGCGTCATCAAGAGATATCCGTTCGTGACCGTGTCGCAACCGATTGGTCGGCGCTTCGTTGGCGCAACGCCAGCGGAAGCACCACCCAGAAGGCGGCGAACACCGCCAGGGCGCCGGCACCGCAGAGAACCGCCGCGGTAGGGCCCTCGACCGCGTCGACGACGACCACCACAACACCGGTCAGCGCCAGGCCCAACAGCAGCATTCCGCCATAGGCCATTCGGTGGCCGACTGAGACCAGGAGTCTGGTCTGACGTTGACGGAAAACGATGCGGTGCAAGCCGACCGGCGCGATGAGCAGGACCGTGGACAACACCGAGCAGCCGACGGTCAACAGGAAGACGATCCGAATGGCGGGCGCGAGTTTGTCGAAGCGTTGTTGAAACGGAAGTGTCAGCAGGAATCCGGTCAGCAACTGCACGCCGGTCTGCACGACCCGCAGTTCCTGCAGCAGATCGCGCCAATTACGGTCCAGCCGTTGGGTTTCCGTCTCCTGACGGGCAGCGGCATTCCACCGTTGATCGGTCTCGGGATGATCGACGTCCATGGACCGCTCCGCGCTGACCGGGGCGGTCTACCGGCTCGCTGCCGAGGCCCGCCGGTTGGCCTTCATGATGGCCGACACCAGCTCGTCTTTCGACATCGTCGAACGTCCCGCGACGTCGAGCCGACGGGCGATGTCCATCAGATGCTTCTTGCTGGAGTTCGCATCGACGCCCTCGGCCGTCTGTCCGCCGGCACGCGGGCCGCCGCCTTTCGCGCGCTCGTCCGACGGGCCTTTCTCGGCCTTGGGCTCCCAGTGGTCACCGACCTTTTCGAAGCTGTGCTTGAGCGCGCTATAGGCCACCCGGTGTGCGCGCTCACCTTCCCCGTACTCGTCGACGGCCGCGTCATGGGCCTTGGCGAAGGTGCGCTGGGCCTTGGCCGACGACCTTTGCAACGTGCCGGGCAGTTCGCTCTTCTTGGCCTGTCCACCTCTGCCGGTCTTCGGCATGAGTTCCACCTCTTCTCGCTGTCGCCCAATCCGTAACACGCGCGGTCAGCCGCTACCGCGGGACGGCGTGCCATCACTAGGACGAGTACCCACAGCGGCACGGATGAATCCCATTTCGCGCCCTGTTCGTGTCCTTTCGCCGGCGGGCGTTTGATGGCCGCGTCAGAGGGTACGGCCCCAGCGCAGGCCGGACTATCGGCGTGCGAAATGGACGACGCACCACCAATCAGGAGGAAACGACGATGACCGCATCGGTCGAGACTGGAGACGTGACAGGTACCGCAGACAAGGACTACAACTTGCTGTGGTTCACCGAGCAGAGCCTGAGGAACGCCTTGCGGCTGGAGACGTACATCGCGGATGCCCAGCGTGCCGGCGACACCGAAGTCGTCGACCTGTTCCGGAAGGCTCAGGCGGACAGCCGGAAGGGCGCCGAACTCGGCAAAGCGATGCTGGCGAAACGGATTTCGTGAATCGCCGCTGCCGAGCAGCGTTTGGCAGGGGATGGAGCCGCCCCGCGGCCCCATCCCCTGCCCCCTCCCCCAGTGGCGCGGCTACGATGCTTTGCGGGGTGACCAGCTCTCCAGCGGTGAGACCAGAGATCGGATCGCGTCGTCCAGAGTCGCGCACAGCGGCAACGTCACGTCCGTCGGCACGAGTTGCAGGATTCGAGTGATCCACGGCCCTGGGACGACAGCCAGATGTGTTCCACCACAGCAGAACTGCTCCTGAACATTGGTGAGCATCCGGACGCCGGCCACGCTACAGAATTCCACGGCGCCAAGATCAACGGCGGTCGGCACCGACGGTCGCGACAACGAGATCATCAGCGAGGCGAGCCAGTCGGCATTGAAGGCGTCGATCTCGCCGAACACCCGGAACACGACGACGGTGCGAACCGGCAGGACGACGAGCCGGGCTCGGACCGACGATGCGGCGGCCGCACCGTCACAAACCGGCTGGACCCGTGTTCGGGTCGAACGGACTGAGTCGGCCATATGAGCGGACCTTCCGAGGGACTGAGATCCCGTCGTCGTGAGTCGCAGCGAAGTGGTGCGGGCTGCATGCTCAACCCCATTCGACCGTAGCGCCCGCGGCGCGCGATTTCAAAGTGTCCGATGTCGACGCGAACAGCAAAGCGCGACCAAAAGCGCTGGACACCAATGCTTTACTCCGTTTTGCGAAAGACACCGGGTTGAATACTTCGTCCTTTGACCCGCGTGCCGGCGGCCGTCTTTGACCCGTACCGGAGCTCAGGCCGGTACCGCGTCCGTGGCGCGCTCCCAGCATCGGTGCCCGGCCAGCGCCGCGCAGAACCGGTCGATCAAGTCGGTGGAGAGCGATGTCGCGGCCGATGTCGTGGTGACGACCGCCTGGTCATCGACCACCGTCTCGTCGGAAGCCAGCTCTCCCGGAACGCCGGCCGCCCGCAACAGGTCAAGACCGGCGCCGAATGCCGCTATCGGCTTGAGGTGCTTGTACGCCTCGGTGATGAAATGCAGCGCGTATCCGTCTTGGGCGAGCGTCGCAACAGACTGGGGCCCGCACGGAACCACGACGCCGTCGTAGAGCACCGAAGCCATGGTGGTCAACGAACGGTCGACGGTGAGCTCGCCGCCGTTGCCGCCGGCCAGTCCGCCCCCGGCGACTGGCGCCAGCACTTCCGCCATCGCCCCGCGTTCGCGAAGCTTCTCGATCAGCGTCTGGGTACCGGGGACATCCACCCCGTCGGCCGCCAGAATGGCGATCTTGCGGGTGGCGATGCCGTCGGTCGCGGTGTTCAACTGCGACAGGGCCGGTGACACCGGCGTGTCTTCGACCGGTACAGCTTCGGGCTGCGGCAGCCCCAGCTTCGCGGCGACCTGAGCGGCCAGGTCGCCGTCGACGCGGCTGAGCTGGACCACCACCGCCGCGCGGACGGCGAGCGTTTCCACCTTCCCGAGTTCGAACGCGTACGCCGCGACGATGTGCTCCTGCTCCACCGGCGACATGCTGCGCCAGAACATGCGCGCCTGGCTGTAGTGATTCTCGAACTGCTTCGCCCGCCGGCGCATCTTGCGTCCGTCGACCTGTTCGGTGTAGTGCCGGAAGACGTTCTGGTCCGCCAGTGCCGGGCATCCGCCGCCGAGAGTGTTCTTGGTGTAGCTGGACCGTCCCACCGGCACCACGTGCTGGCCGTAGCCGTCCTGCTGGTTTGTCCGAACGTCGGCGAGGGGTCGGTTGATCGGTATCTGGGCGAAGTTCGGACCGCCCAGCCGGATCAACTGTGTGTCGAGGTAGGAGAAGTTGCGGAACTGCAGCAGCGGGTCGTTGGTGAAGTCGATGCCGGGCACCACGTTGGCGGTGTGAAATGCCACCTGCTCGGTTTCGGCGAAGAAGTTGTCGGGATTGCGGTTGAGCACCATCTTGCCGACGGGACGCACCGGAACCTGTTCCTCCGGAATGATTTTCGTGGCGTCCAGCAGGTCGAAGTCGAAGGAGAATTCGTCGGATTCGGGAACCAACTGCACTCCCAGTTCCCATTCGGGATACTGACCCGCTTCGATCGCGTCCCACAGATCGCGGCGGTTGAAGTCGGGATCCTTGCCGGCGATCTTCTGCGCCTCGTCCCAGATCAGCGAATGTGTGCCCAGTTTGGGCCGCCAGTGGAACTTGACGAAGGTGCCTTCACCGTCGGCGTTCACCAACCGGAAGGTGTGCACCCCGAAGCCCTGCATCATCCGGTAGCTGCGCGGCAGCGCGCGGTCGGACATCAGCCACATGATGGTGTGCAGCGTTTCGGGTTGTTGGCCGACGAAGTCCCAGAGGGTGTCGTGCGCCGACGCCGCCTGCGGAATCTCGTTGTGCGGTTCGGGTTTGACCGCGTGGACGAAGTCGGGGAACTTGATGCCGTCCTGGATGAAGAACACGGGGAAGTTGTTGCCGACCAGGTCGTAGTTGCCCTGTTCGGTGTAGAACTTGGTGGCGAAGCCGCGGACGTCGCGCACCGTGTCGGCCGATCCGCGCGAGCCGGCCACCGTGGAGAACCGCACGAACACCGGCGTCGTGGTTTCCGGCCGGGTGAGGAAGGCCGCCACGGTGTATTCGGACAGCCATGAGTCGTACGGCTGGAAGAAGCCGTAGGCACCCGCACCACGGGCATGCACCACCCGCTCCGGGATTCGTTCGTGGTCGAAATGAGTGATCTTCTCCCGGGCGTGGAAGTCCTCCAGCAGGGTGGGACCGCGTTCTCCCACTGTCAGCGAATCGTCGGTGTGGTCTACCCGAACGCCTTGCTGCGTCGTCAGGTAGCCCGTGTTGCGGTCGACCCGGGCGCTCTGCAAGTCGGCGTTCTTCGCGTCATCGGCGATCGGGTCCATGTCGGTGCCTTTCTGGTCGCTGGACAGGTTGGCTGTCGGGTACCACTTCGGGTGCGGCGTAAACAACGGACCGGCGCGGCTCCCGTATCTAGCCGCGCCGGATCTCCACCGCGAGCGGGCGGTGATCGGAGATCGGCATCAGCGGCGCTTCGGCCGACACACCCCGCAAAGCGGGATCGTCGGTGAGGACATAGTCCAGCTGACGATCGGGCTCGGCAGCGGGAAACGACATCGCCGTCGCCAGCGAACGCCAGCGCGACCGCCGGGGCACCACCCGAGGGTCGTTGAGGTCCCCGAGCAGTAATCGCGGTCCGGCGAATCCGGCCAGATCACGGATCAGACGGCGCAGCTGCGTGCGGTTCCAGCCCGGCACGAACGACAAGTGAGTATTGGCAACGGTCATGTCACCCAACGGAGTTCGGATCCGCGCGATCACCGCGGCACGGGGCTCCTCGTGTACGACCTGGACACGCCGGGGTCCCGGCAGATACATCGGAAACGGCAGTGGGATCCGGGGCAAGCGCACGACCTGCCAACTGGACACCGGGTACCGCGACAACAACGCAAGGCCGTAGCCGGCAGTGCCCGGTTGCTCATCGCCGGTCGCCGCCATCCATGTCGCGCCGGGAGTGCCCGCGATGGCGGCCACGAAGCGATGTGCGACGGCACCCATGGCTTCCGCCGCGGCGGCCGTCATATCGGTGTGGCCCGAGCGGGGCTGCTCGAAATCGACCTCTTGCAGCGCAAGCACATCCGGGTCCAGGGCATGGATCGACTCGCGCAGCAGGTTCACGTGCACCTCGCCTCCGGGGATGCGACCGTGCAGGATGTTGAACGTCGCCACGCGCATTGCCACTACGTACCCATCTCCATGGGGTGGTTACCGCCGCCGATTGCGGGTACAAGTGGCCAAACCATGGATGACATCGCCGGGAGAACGCGCCGGGAGCAACTCAGGGCCGCCCTGAAAACGGCCGCATCCGCACTGGCCCACGCCGGCATCGGGTTCGCTCTGGCGGGCGGTTACGCGCTGTGGGCGCACGGCGCGCCGGAACCCGACCATGACGTGGACTTCCTGGTGGCCGCCGACGACGCGTCGGCAGCGGCCGAGGCGCTGGCCGAAGCGGGCTTCGCCGTCGAGCAGCCGCCGGAGAACTGGCTCTTCAAAGCCCATCTGGGGTCGGTCTTCGTCGACATCCTGCACACGGTCAACGGCGTCGCTGTGACGTCGGAACTGCTCGGCACCGCCGAGTGCCAAGACGTGCTCGCCGTCCGGATGCCGGTGTTACCGCCCACCCGGGTGATCATCCAGAAACTACGCGCCCTCGACGAGCACAACTGCGACTTCGCCACCGTGCTGCCCGCCGTGCGGGCGATCCGGGAAACCTTGCGGTGGAAAGACATTCGCGCCGAAACCGCCGACCACGACTACGCTGCGGCGTTCCTTCTCCTCGCCGACCGGCTGCGTTTGACGGGAGACGGCGAGCAGTCGTGAGTCACCCTGCGTGCCCCGTTCTCCGCTTGACCCGTTCGTCGGCCTCGAAGGTGATGCGGTCCTCCGGCCCGGCGCCGTAGAAGCTGTAGGCACCGCCGTTGGCATCGGTGATCATCTGGACGTCGTGCACGACGACCCAACGATGGCCGACCGGATCCTCGATGACGTCGCCTTTGGCGATGGCCGTGGGTTTCACCATTTCCGCGCCTTCGTCCCTGTTCATGCCGGGCGGGTACCCGGTGAAGCACCGCTCACACGCGCCCCGCCGGATCTTGGCTCAGTTGTCGTCGCTCCACGGTGGGGCGTCGTCCATCTTGTCGTAGTACTTGGCCAGATGACTCTTGACCCGCTCGATGTCGGCCTGCGGCAGGTCGATGCCGCCGCGGGACCCTTGCATCACCGCCGCGGCCGCCATCACGCCGCGTGGTACCGCGCGCAGCCTGCCGTCGACGACGTCCGCGATCAGGAGCTTGTACGCCGTGAAGTTGTCCTTCTTGTCGTTGTCGTACCAGACGTGCGCGTCGCGGTACTTGGCGTTCGGCTCCTCGGTCGCACCGGCCCACCGGCGTACCCGCTTCTCGGCGGCGTCGCCGTCCCAGCTGCGGTCCCGATCCGCCAGCGGCAGGTCCTGGAAAGCGGTCACCGACATGGCGGCCCTCCTCAATGGTTGCGCAGCTTGGCGATGAGCTTGCTCTTCGTCAACGACGAATATCCTGATAGCCCAAGCTCTTTGGCGCGCCGCTTGAGGTCCGACACGGTCCAGTCGTCATACGAGCCGGACTCGCCGCCCTTCCGGCCCACCGAGGAGGCGCCCCGGGCGGCGGCGGCATTGGAGATCCGCGCCGCCCTCTCCTTCGAATTACCCTCTTTGCGCAAGTCTCGGTACATTTTCTCGTTCTTGATCGACGAGTTCGGCATGGTGGCTCCCTTTGTGACGCCGGCTGTGATCTGAAGGATGCCCGGCTTACCGGGTGTCAAACCGGGTACGCAGCCACAAGTGGTTGGTATGTTCGTCGACCAGGGGAGGAAACGTTGGATGCGCACGCTACGGGTCTGATCTACCGGATCGGTTCCACCGCCACGTACAAGAAGTTGTTCAAGTACTGGTACCCGTTCATGACCAAACGGCTTGCGGGTGCGGGTGACAAGGACGTCGTGTTCTTGAACTGGGGCTACGAGGAAGACCCGCCGATGGGTATTCCCCTGGACGCCGCCGACGAGGCCGACCGATACAGCATCCAGCTCTATCACCGTGTCGCCACCCAGACCGATATCACCGGCAAGAAGGTCCTCGAGGTCAGCTGTGGGCACGGCGGCGGCGCCTCCTACCTGACCCGCACCCTGCGTCCGGCGTGCTACACCGGCCTGGACTTCAACGCCGCGGCCATCGACTTCGACAAGGAGCGGCACAAGATGGCGCGGCTGGAGTTCGTTTGCGGTGACGCGCATGCACTGCCGTTCGCGGCGGCCTCCTTCGATGTCGTGATCAACGTCGAGGCTTCGCACATCTACCCCGACTTCGACAAGTTCGTCCGCGAAGTCGCCCGGGTGCTGCGGCCCGGCGGCCATTTCCTGTACACCGACTTCCTCAACCGGGCGAACTTCCCCGCCTGGGACATCGGCCTGGCCCAGCCGGGACTTCGCGTGGTCTCCAGGACCGACATCAGCCGGAATGTGCTGCGCGGCCTGACGCACAACTCGGCCAGGACGGTTGACCTGATCGACCGCTACTCACCTGCCTATCTGCGGCGGTTCACCTCCGAATTCGCCGTCGTCGAGGGCTCGATGTTCTACCGGGACCTCCAACGCGGTGAGCTCGAATACCGCGTCTACCACCTGGTCAAGGACTGACCGGCGTTGGGCGACAAGCCCGTTGCGCTGGTGACGGG
>CAZTAA010000074.1:10980-19831 GCA_964611465.1 uncultured Mycobacterium sp.
TCGGCGCTGTCGCTGGGGCTTGCCGCCGAGGTGCGGCAGTGGGGCGTCCGCGTGGTGCTGATCGAGCCGACAGGTGTGCGCGCCACCAACTTCATCGCCAACCGGGTTGGACCGGCCCGCCGGGATCCCGACGACGATCCCTATGCGGAATTCAAGCGGCGATACAACCGGATCTCCGCAGGCATGGCCAAGATGCCCGTCGTGACGGTCACCGCCGATACCGTCGCCGCCGCGGTGGTCCGAGCCGTGGAGAACCGAGATCCCAAGCCGCGCTATGTCGTCGGCTTGTCCGGCAAAGCCAGCGTGGCCGCACGGCGGCTGCTGACCGACCGGATGTGGGACCGAATCTTGATGACGGGCCTCAAGCCCTGAACCAGATGCTCTAGACGGCGACGATACGGATCAGGTCGTCCAGGCCGTCGAAATCCGCTGCGTTTCTGGTGTAAAGATCCAGCCCGTTCGCGTGGGCGGTGGCGGCGATCAGCAGATCGGCGAATCGACGGCGTGGCTTGCGGCCGGTATCCACCACGGCGGCCACGATCAGACCGTAGCTGCGAACGGCCATGGCGTCGAAAGGGATTGGTTCCAGCTTCGATTCGACCTCTTGCAGCCTCGCCTGTCGTTTGCCCGCCTCTGCCGGTGCGGTGGCCAGCATCGGGCCGGCGGTCAATTCGGCGGCGGTGACGGCCGAGATCGCGATTTGGTCGGGCAATGCGGCGAGCACAGCGGGGTCATGCCAGTCGACGACCACCGAGGTGTCCAGCAGCCCGGCGGTCATTCAGAGACTTTGGTCGATCAGGCGGTCCAAGTCGGCGCGGAACTGACGATGATCGATCCGCACCGCGCCGCCGGTGCGGGCTATCTCATCCCGGTCGATAAAGGTCCGGCGGCGCGGCCGCACCGGGCGTAACTCAGCGACCGGCTCGCCGTTTCGCGTCACGATGAACGTCTCGCCGGCCGTCACGGCGTCGATGGGCGGCGCCCGAGTATTTTGTGGACGTGGACGCCGAACGTCGCATGCAGTTGAGCCGGCGGCAGGCGCTGGGCGCGGCCGCGCTGCTGGCCGCCCCGAATCTGATCGCCGGTTGCACCAATCCCACTCCTTCTGAGAGCAGGACCATGTCGAACTCGACCACTGTCTTCCCGGCCCGCCGGGTGATCACGATGGACCCCGATCACCCGGAGGCCACCGCGGTTGCGGTGTCGGACGGGCGGATCACCGCCGTCGGCACCCTCGAGGAACTGCGGGACACCGGCACCGTCGACGACACCTTCGCCGACGCGGTGCTGTGCCCGGGCATGATCGACCAGCACCTGCACCCGCTGCTGGGCGCGGCCAGCCTGGTGACCGAGGTCATCGCCATCGAGGACTGGGTGATGCCGGACAAGACGTTCCCGGCCGCCCGCTCGCCGGAGGAGTACCGGACCCGCCTGACCGCCGCCGAACAGGCACTGCGTGATCCCGGCGAGTGGCTGTTGTCCTGGGGATACCACAAGCTGTGGCACGGGCCGCTCGACCGCGCCGCCCTCGACGCGGTCAGCTCGACCCGGCCGATTGCGGTGTGGCAGCGCTCATGTCACGAGTTCTTCGTCAACACCGCGGCCATCGACAAACTCGGACTGACGGCCGAGCAGATGGCCGGGCACGGTTCGGCATCGGACATGGTGGACTTCGATGCCGGGCACTGGTGGGAGTCCGGCACCAACCTGCTGCTGCCCAGCCTGTCCCCGGTGTTGATGTCCCCGGAGCGAATTGCCGCCGGCCTGCGCCAGATGGTCGCTTATCTGCACGCCAACGGTGTCACCGCGATCAACGAACCCGGCATCATGTGGGCGATCGAACCCTGGGATGTGTATCAGGAGATCCTGGGTGCCGACGACACACCGTTCACCTCAACATTTCTCGTCGACGCCCGCAGCCAGGCCGACTCCGGGATGGACCCGGCCGACGCGGTCGCCGACGCCGAAGCCCAGGTGGCGCGGGCGTCGTCGGGCAAGGTCAGGTTGCTGCCCAAGCAGATCAAGCTGTTCGCCGACGGCGCGATCATCAGCCAGCTGATGCAGATGCGTGACCCATACCTCGACGACGGCGGCCATCCGGACCTGTGCCACCACGGCGAGTGGATGATGCAGCCCGAGACGTTCCGGGCGTTCGCCCGGGTGTATTGGAATGCCGACTGGCAGTTGCACGTTCACGTCAACGGCGACGCCGGACTGGACCTCGTGCTGGACACCGTCGAGGAGTGCGTGGCCGCCCACCCGCGCACCGACCACCGCACCGTCATCGTGCACTTCGCCAACTCCACCGAGGAGCAGATCGACCGGATCGCCCGGCTCGGATGCATCGTCTCGGCCAACTCCTACTACCCGGTGGGCTTCGCCGACCAGTACGCGGCCCACGGGTTGGGGCCGGAACGCGCCGACTACATGGTCCGCGCGGCCTCGGTGCTGCGCCGCGGCATTCCGCTGTCGTTTCATTCCGACCTGCCGATGGGACCGGCCGCGCCGCTGGCGCTGGCATCGTTCGCGGTCAACCGCCAGACACCTAGCGGCCGAGTGGCCGGACCCGAACAGCGCATCGCGGTTCACGACGCCCTTCGGGCGGTCACCACCGAATCCGCCTACTCCTGGCGAATGGAAAACGAATTGGGCACTATCACCCCCGGCAAGGCCGCCACCTTCACCGTCCTTCGCGAGGATCCCTACGCTGTGGCCCCCGAACGACTCGGCGACATCGCGATTCTCGGGACGGTGTACGACGGGCGATGGTTCCCGGCGCAGCCGCACCCGTGACGCCGATCGGTCGCGGGTGGCCGATCTCAACCGGTGATCAGGGCAGCTTGATCGCCGACATGTACATCTCGACGATCGGCTTGTAGAGGTCGATATCGTCCAGTTGGCTACCGAGGACCACCGAGTCGCTGGTGGCGATGAGAACGCTTGCGAAGGTCTGCGGCGCAATCAGCAGGGTTGCGCCCAGCCGGTCGAGCCCTTCGACGATGAATGTCGTCAAGCTTGCGACGACCTCGGCCCGTTTTTCCGCGACCCGCTCGCGGGCGTCGGGGTTACGCAGCAGGTACAGCGTGAACTCATGTCCCAGCGCGGCATGCTCGGCTCCGCGGTCGGCGCTGAGCTGACGCCATCGCTCGGCGATGCCGTCAAGTTCGCGGGCGCCGACCTCACTGGCCCCGCTGAGCACGTCGGCGAAGTTGTCGAAGTACCGGCGCCAATATCGGTCGCTCACCGCGAGGAACAAGTCCTCCTTGGTGGCGAAGTGCTTGTAGATCGCGCCCTTGGTGTAGCCGGCCGCATAGGCGATGTCATCGAGACTGGCTGCGGTGAAGCCTTTTTCGGCGAATACCTGTTCGGCCGCGTCCAGTAGCAATGACCGGGTGTGCTCGAGCCTCTTCTCGCGGGTCCAACGCTCAGCCATCCCTCGATTCTGCCACGAATGTCAGAATCCGCTTCCACCTTCAGATACCAGTCGGTATATTCGCGACGGGTCGAAGCCTGCGCGGCGGCATCCAGAAGGGCGTGAACTCATGAGTGATCTCTCCAGCAAGACCACCCCGCCGGTGGTCACCGAGGTGGAGAAGAAGGTCAGGCCGGTCGTCATCTGGGCCACCGCGGGTGGCCTGCTGCTCGCGCTGCAGATCTACGTGTGGACCCGCTGGGTGACCGGACCCTATTTCGTCCGAGTGCCTCAGGGGCCCAGTGATCCGCCGATGTACATGAAGACGATGCTGACGATCAACGCGGCCGCGATGGTCATCCTTCTGCCGCTGACCGTCTACTGGTTCCTGATCCGGCCCTGGGTCCGCGAGCGACGGTTCACCCTCGACGGGTTGCTGTTCGTATCGTGTGCGCTGTTCTTCTTCCAGGATCCGTTCCTGAACTACGTCAACACCTGGTGCACCTACAACACCTGGCTGTGGAACCGAGGTTCGTGGTCGTCGCACGTCCCCGGCTGGGTGTCGCCCGAGGAACCGGGCCGCCAGGTCGCCGAACCCCTGCTGATCAACGCGACCGGGTACGGCATGGTGATGTTCTTCGCCATCGCCGGGTGCTGGCTCATGCGGCGGATGAAGAACCGGTGGCCCGGCATGAGCAATCTGAAGTTGATGCTGGCGACCTACGCCGCCGCCATCGTTCTCGACTTCGGGTTGGAAGCCGGCTTCATGCTCCCCTTCGGGCTGTACACGTATCCCGGCGCCATCAGGTCGGTTTCAGTGTTCGCAGACACCTACCATCAGTGGCCCGTCTACGAAGGGCTCATGTGGGGCGGGGTGATGACCGCGCTCGCCTGCCTGCGGTTCTTCACCGACGACCGCGGCCGCACCATCGTCGAGCGCGGACTCGACCAGGTGCGTGGCGGATTCGCCAAGCAACAGTTCATTCGGTTCCTGGCGATCTTCGCCTTCACCAGCTCTGCCTTCTTCTTCCTCTACAACGTGCCCGCACAGTGGTTCGCCCTGCACTCCGACCCGTGGCCGGCAGATCACCAGAAGCGGTCGTACTTCAACGGTGGAATCTGCGGGGACGGAAGCGATACACCGTGTCCCGACCCGATCCTTCCGATTCCCACCAAGCGCTCCGGCTACATCGACACCGACGGGAAGCTGGTCCTCCCCGACGGCGCGCAGGTGCCGAAGACAGTTCCCTTCGAGCCGGGGAACTGAGTTGTCGGCGAACGGACACGCCCAGTCAGACCAATTCCATTGCGCTGCCCCGTTTTACCGATCCGTCGGCGACGAGGTTGAGGTCTTCCGCGCCGCGGCCCGCCGCGGCCTGCCCGTCCTGTTGAAGGGGCCGACCGGCTGCGGTAAGACCCGGTTCGTCCAGGCGATGGCACACGAACTCGGACGCGAGCTGATCACCGTGGCCGGCCACGAGGACATGACCTCGGCCGACCTGGTCGGCCGATTCCTCCTCCAGGGCGGGGAAACCGTCTGGGCGGACGGACCATTGACCCGAGCTGTCCGTACCGGCGCCATCTGCTATCTCGACGAGATCGTCGAAGCGCGCCAGGACACTACGGTGGTCATCCACCCGTTGGCCGATCACCGACGCGAACTGTCCCTCGACCGCCTTGGCACCACCCTTCAGGCAGCGCCGGGATTTCAGTTGGTGATCTCCTACAACCCCGGCTATCAGAGCGTGCTGAAGAACATCAAAGAATCCACCCGCCAGCGCTTCGTGTCCATCGAACTCGACTTCCCGCCCGCCGATATCGAGACCGAAGTCATTGCGCACGAAGCAGGTATCGACACCACGACGGCGAGCGCCTTGGTCAGGCTCGGCAATGCGATCCGCGGCCTGGAGGGTTCACCATTGCGCGAGGCGGCCTCCACCCGCCTGTTGATCCTCGCGGGCATCCTCGTCGCCGAAGGACTTCCCCTGCGCAAGGCCGCGCGGTCAGCCGTGGTGCGGACGCTTTCCGACGACGCGGAAGTCATTCGCGCACTGGGTGAACTCGCCGACGCCGTGCTGCCGTGACGTGACGGTCATCGATCCCGATGGTCCCAGCCGGTTTCGGCTGCTCGCGAGTCACATCGCCGGCCGAGCCATCGACGTCGCCGAAGCGACGGCCGGGCAACCGGCATACACCGACGGTCGGGTGATCTTCGTCTCGGCGGACCGGTCCGTAGACGAGCAGCGCCGGGAAGTCGTGCTGCAGAGCGCCTTACTGGCGTCCGGCAGCCTGGACAAGAGCGTCATGAAGATGCTCCGGGCACGGCCTCGGCTGGCGTGCCGCTACCTGACGTTGGAGGGATACCGCGCTTTGGCCGAACTCGCCGGTCGCCTGCCGGTCGGCGCTGACCTCCGCTCCGCCGGGCATCTCGAATCATCCAGCAGCGCAGAATCTCTCGCTATTGCCCGGAGCAGGCGGAAACTCCCGGAGCCCCCGGACTGGTTTGGCCAGATCAGACCAGTGGCACTGCTGCGCACCGACGCCGGATCCCCCACGTCAGTCGGTACCAAAGATCTGCGCCTCTCCTTCGGCCAACCGGACGTCGACACCGCGGACGACGAGGAGGACCAAAGCGGGCACGCTGAGCGCAGCAAGATCCTCAAACTCTTCGAAGCGCCGGCGTTTTCCTCCCGCGCGCTGTCTGAGTACATTCGCAAACTGCTGGGCAGCTCCCGGTCGTACGGCGATGACTCGGCCGGAGCCGAACTGGACCTCGGCGGACTGCGGCGCGCCCGCGGCACCGCCGCCGGAACCCGACCACAGCCCATCCGAATCCACTTCGCCGATGCGGACAAGCCGGGAGCCGCCGTCGGCGTCGGCGGTGCCCTGTACCCCGAATGGGACGTACACACTGGCAGCTACCGGCCCGAGTGGTGCCGGGTCGTCGACTTCGCACTCGCCGAAGGACCGGAAACCGCCGTCAGCGTGGCCACCGATGACGTCCTTCGCCGACGGCTCGCGCGAATAGGGTTGGGCTTAAAGATATTTCGTGCTCGGCCTGAGGGCGACGAACTCGACACCGAAGCGTTGGTGGATCTGCTCGTCGATCTGCGAAGCGGCTACTCACCGCCGGGCGGTGTCTACCTCGAGCGGCGCAAGTCCGCCCGCGACCTCGGTGTGCTCATCCTGCTCGACGCATCCGGATCATCATCCGACACCGACCGCCACGGAATGGCCGTACACGAGCATCAACGTCAGGCCGCCGCCATCCTCGCCACCACCCTGGAGGACCTCGGCGATCGGGTGGCCCTCTATTGTTTTCGCTCCGATGGCCGCCATGCGGTACAACTGCCAGCCGTCAAAACCTTCGACCAACGCTTCGGGCTTCGAGAACGCGGCCGGCTTGCACACCTGCGTCCCTCGGGCTACACCCGGCTGGGTGCCGGCATCCGCGGCGCGGCCGAAATCCTCAAGGCTCGGGCCGGAACGCCACACCGGCTGCTCATCGTGCTGTCCGATGGATATGCCTACGACCATGGCTACGAAGGCAAGTACGCCGAGGCCGACGTCGCCAAAGCCCTCGAGGAGATGCGGGCCGACGGCGTCGCTTGCCTGTGCCTTGCCATCGGTACCGACCTCGACACCGGCGCACTCGGGCGGGTCTTCGGGCGCGCCAGCCTTGCCGGCGCCGCGACCCTGGCTGAACTGAGCCCGAGAATCGACGAGTTATTCATGTCCGCCCTGGCCCGACTCTCGGAGTCACGCTAGCGCTCAGCCCACATCGCTTACGTGTAAAAACACTGGTGGGCGCGGACGGTATCGAACCGCCGACCGCTGGTGTGTAAAACCAGAGCTCTACCACTGAGCTACGCGCCCGTGCCGGAGCAGGCTACACAAGTTCGTCGCCGAGAAGCCAGTTTGTGACCGCCGCACTCGGCGTTCAGAACAAGAAGTGGCTCTTGGGCGCGGTGCTGCGCGGCGGCCCGCAGACCGCTCAGCCCCACCAGAACGACGTCGCGATCGCCACGTAGAGCGCACAGAGCACCGTTCCCTCGAACCAGTTCGATTCGCCGTCGAAGGTGACCAGCACGGCGACCAGTGCCGACATGATCAACGACGCCAACAGCAGCGGGGAGAACACCAGATCGAAACCGGGCTGGCCCAACCACACCGCGGCCAGGCAGACGATCGGGGCGATGGTGAGCGCGATCTGGACCGGCGACTGCAGGATCACCTGAACGGCGTAGTCCATCTGGTTCTTGGCGGCCAACTGGATGCCGACGAAATTCTCCACCGCGTTGCCGGCGATGGCCACGATCACCAGACCGGCGAACACCTCGTTGATGCCCGCCGCTTTCATCGCGGGCTCCAGGGCGGCCACGAACCACTCCGACACCAGGGCCGCACCGACACCGGCGACGGCGAGCATGCCGATGGCCATCGCCAGCGGCCACTCCCCGTGGGCGGTCGCCACACTGGCGGCCTTGGCCGAATCCGCGCTGGCCACAATGGGAGACGACGAACGGGAGGGATCGCGGTCCCGGTTACCGAGGGTGGCCGGCAGCGAGAGCGCGAACAGCACCAGCATGACGATGGAGACCGCCACCGACAGCGCCCGTTCGTGCGACGCCGCCGGGGTGTGGATCGCCGCGGTGAGCGACGGCACGGCAAGGATGAACACCGCGAGGGTGAACATCAGGCCGAGGGTGCGTACGTCGTCGGCGGCGAAGCGCTGCCGGCCGTGCTTGAGACCGCCGACCACGAAGGCCAGCCCGAGCACCAGTAGGGCGTTGGACAGTATCGAGCCCACGATGGTGGCTTTGACGACGCCGTAGAGGCCGGCCTTGAGGGCGAACAGGATGACGAACAGCTCGGGCAGATTCCCCAGCGCCGTCTGCAGGATCCCGGTGGCGTTGGGTCCGAGCCGGTCCCCGAGCGCCTCGACCGAACGGCCGACCAACGATGCCAGCGTCGCCAGCGCCAGCGCGGACACGGCGAACGCCAGCAGGGCGTTCAGGTGGGCGAAGTGCAGGAGTCCGGCGATCACCGCCGCGACCACCGTGATGGTGATCATGATGCGGTCGCGCCGGGTCAGCAGCGGTTGGCGCTCGGGATGGGTGGTGGTCACACGGCGGCCAACGCCTCGACCCACACCGCCTGATCGCGGGCCTCACCGGGCTGCTTGCACTCGGCGAACCGGATCACCCCGGCCTTGTCGACCAGGAACGTGCCGCGGTTGGCGATGCCGGCGTCGGCGTTGAACACCCCGTAGGCCTGCGCCACCGCGCCGTGCGGCCAGAAATCGGACAGTACCGGGAACAGGAACCCGCTCTGGGTGGCCCAGATCTTGTGCGTGGGCGGCGGCCCGACCGAGATCGCCAGCGTCGCGGTGTCCTCGTTGTCGAACTGGGGCAGATGGTCGCGCACGTAGTCGAGCTC
>CAZTAA010000075.1:0-5531 GCA_964611465.1 uncultured Mycobacterium sp.
GGCGAGGCGAATTCACCGATGTGGTCGGCAGATGGGGTGGGCCGGGTGGTGAACCCGGACCTACCCCGGGGTCTCCTAACATCGTCAGAACGCGTCAGTGCGGTCAATGATGTTGGTTTGCTGCAGGTAGCGACGCTGCCCTGCGTAGTTGTACTCGGACACCGAGTGCAACAAGCATCGGTTATCCCACACTACGTAGTCGCCAGCTTTCCAGTCATGGCGATAAACGACGTGTGGAGTGGATTTGATTGTGTCCAAGAGTTGTTCGAGGAAGTTCCTCGTCTGCTGCCGATCCCAGCCATCGATTGAGATGACCTCTTCGATGGAGAACCACAGCGCTTTACGCCCGGTTACTGGGTGGGTCCGTACAAGTGGCCGACGGATGTCCGGATAGTCAGCGGCCTGTTCTGACGTCAGGGGGGTTGAACTTCCATCGGCTTCGGCGAGCCAGCGTTGCAGCGTTACCCAACTGAATGTGCACGTCATCGTGTCGACCTGGCGCTTCAGTTCCGGTTCAAGCATTTCGTAAGCGAGGTATCCGTTTGCAAAGTAGGTTTCGCCACCCGTGGCAGTCACCTCAACCCCGTAGAGGGTGGTGACTTTGTTTGGCCAGACGAACCCGGACCCGTCGACGTGCCACTCCATCCCCTTCATGTTTGATTCGCCGACTTTGACGCCGTCCTCAACGATGTTGGAGAGCACGGCGATCTCAGGTTGTTCGTCCAGGAATGGCGCGACTCCCGCCCAGCGTGGTGCAATTTCGCCGAAGACGCTGACCAGACGTGCTTGGTCGGTTGGCTTCAGGTCTTGATCGGGGAAGCAGATGAGCGAGTAGACGTCGAGTGTGTGCGTGATTACTGCCTCGACTTCGGGACTGACAGGGCTTGACAAGTCGATGCCCGTGATCACCACCCCAAAGCTGCCCCCCAGGGGGCGGAGGGTGATCTCACTGCCGTCCGCGGTCCTCACCGTTTCACCGTTTCGTGTTGCGTAGGTCATGGTGCTCATGGCAATTTGCTCCTCTCGGTTGTTCTGTGTGCGGCTATGTGCTGTCGGCCATGACGATTCGTGGGTCTATGACTCCTTGTAAGACATCGACAGTTGCGTTGAGCACGATGTACAGCGCTCCAATGATCAGGGTGACGCCTGCGATTGCCGGGAAGTCGGCGTTGGGTATGGATTGACTGGCATATGTGCCCAATCCCGGCCACCCGAAGACGGTTTCGATGACGACGACGCCGGCGAAAACCATGCCAATTTGTAGTCCGATGATGGCGAGGACATCGTTGAGTGAGTTGCGCAATGCGTGTCGCTTGACGATCTGGGCCTCTGACAGCCCGATGGCCCGGGCGGTCTGCGCGTAGCCGGACTCCATAGATCGCGTGATCGAGGTTCGGAGTACGCGTCCGATCGCGACAGCCGGCGTTAAAGCGACGCATACGGCCGGCAGGATCAAGTGCATCACCGCATCGTGAAAACCGACGAGATCGCCGCGCGTAAGGGTGTCGACGAGCAGCAGCCCGGTGGGGCCGCTGCCGTCGATGTCACTGTCCGACCGGCCATTGGTGGGAAGGACACCCCACCAAACTCCGAACGCCAGGATCAGTATCACCGCAAGCAGAAACGGCGGGGTTGCTGATCCTGCAATCAAGGTATACCGGTATGAGTTCAGTGTGGATCCAAACACCGCAGTGCTGATACCCAATAGGAATCCGAGGACCAGTGCTAATGCCATGCCGACCGTGACCAGTTCCATGGTGGCTGGCAGGTATCTCGCGAGGTCATCGACCACAGAGCCTCGAGTAGTTACGGAGATCCCTAGGTCGCCCGAGAGCGCCCTGCCGAGATACCGCGTGAACTGGGTCAGTACCGGGTCGTTGTAACCCAACTTGTCCTCGAGCGCGGCGACCGCTTCGCTGGAGGCGTGAGAGCCCAGCATTACACGAGCGGGGTTGAGTCCGCTGGACCATTGCAGGACGAACAGAACCGCGACGAGAGCGACAAGGACGCCAATCGCTGCCGCCAATCGGCGGATCACGAACGAGACCATTACCCGCCCTGTCCACGCAGGGTCGTGATGGCGTCGCCGGCGAGGCTAGCGGTGAAAGCAAGGACGAAGACCACAGCTGCTGGGGCGAACGGAATCCACCACTGGGTAAAGAGATAGGGAAGGCCGCGTGCCACCATCGCTCCCAGCTCGGGTGCTGGCGACGGGGCTCCCAGACCGAGGAAGGCAAGCGATGAGATTGTCACGATCAATGCGCCGATGTCTTGACTCATGGTGGTTATCAGCGTCGGGTAGGTCGCGGGAAGGATGTGGCGCCGCGTTCGTCGAATGAATGGGATGCCCGAAAGTGTCGCGACTTGCGTGTGCGGGCGGCCCCGGGTCGCCACGATCTGGCTGCGTGCAATCCGGGCGTACAGCGGCCACCAGACGATAGTGATTCCGGCAAGCATGGTGAGATAGCCGGGACCGAGCGCAACGACGATCGCTATTGCTACGAGGGGTGCAGGAACCGAGAGGAATAGATCGGTGAGCCGCATGAACAAGTCATCGAGCCATCGCGGGCCGAGGCCCGCGACTGAACCGACTGCAGCACCGATCGCTGCTCCGGCGCCAACAACAATTGCTGCGGCCAGAATGCTGGCCCGCAACCCGTACATCACGCGGCTGGCGATGTCGTATCCCACCCCATCGGTACCGAGCCAGTACACAGAATTCGGCGGTGTGAACGGGGCTCCCGCTGGCATCGTGGGATCGAACGGCGCCAGCAGCGGTGCGAACAGGCCGATCGCGACCAGCGCGACGAACGCGATGGTACCGATTTTGTCGAGCGCTGGCACTGCGTCGCGTGAACTATGCTGTCGTCGCGATAGTTTCGCCGTCACCATCTGGTAACTGCGACGGGGCGATGTGGCTGCACCGGTCATCGGGTCATCACGTGACAAGCCACGGCGATCCTGTCGTCATTCAATGTCGAGATCAGGCCCGGATCGTCGACAGCGCAACTCTCGACCGCTTTCGGGCAGCGAGGGTGAAACGCACATCCAGTCGGGATTAGGAACGGGTTCCCCGGTTCCCCTTCGAGAGGCGCTGTTGCGGAGGCTGTTTCGTACTCGGGCAGTGAAGCAAGCAGCGCTTTGGTGTAAGGATGCGTAGGTTGTTGCACAACTTGCTCGTTTGGGCCGCTTTCGACAATCCGTCCCAGATACATCACTGAGATTCGATCCGATACAAGGCGCGCGGCGGCAAGATCATGGGTAACGAAGACCACGGCAATGCCGAGTTCCCTTCGTAATTTTCCGATAAGGTTCAGAATCACTGCCGCGTTTGACACATCCAAGGCGCTGGTGGGCTCGTCGCATAGGAGTACGTTTGGCTGGGTAGCCAAAGCCCGCGCGATAGCAACTCGTTGGCGCTGTCCGCCGCTGAGTTGGTGAGGCCGAAGGGCGGACATCTGCGGCTCGAGTCCCACCATCGTAAGGAGTTCGTTTGTGCGCGTGTTGACGTCCGTGCGGCGGCGGTAGCCGTCGACACGGACACCGTCCGCGATCTGCTCGCCGATTGGCAGCCACGGCGTTAGCGAGCCACCGGAATCTTGGAAGACGACCTGCACCCGTGCATCCCGCGCGATATCGCAGGAACCTGAATCCGGTTGGGACAGTCCGGCAATGATATTGAGAAGGGTTGTCTTGCCCGAACCGCTTTCGCCGACGATAGCGACCGATTCCCCCGCCCTGAGTTCAAGGTCGATTCCTCGTAGCACTGCGGCATGGCGCCGGCGAAGAAACGAGCCCGAGCGAAATGTCTTGTGCACATCGTTAAGAACCAGAGCCGTTGCATTCGATTTGCGCACGGCCGGCCACGCTGCTGGACTGATCGGTCGCGCATCGTGTCCGCCGGAAGCGTTGTGACACAACACCAGCTGCGTCTCGGTGGCCGCAGCGCCGACACTGGCAGGCATCGGCTCGCGGGTGACACACCTACCGGTCGCATGGTGACACCGTTGCCGATAGTCACATCCCCCTGAACTCACCCCCGGATCGTTGGGTGCTCCAGTTGTCACGGGCAACGGACGAGAGGGATCGGAGTGAAGATCGATACGTGACGAGAGCAGCGACTGGGTGTACGGATGCTGCGGTTCATGCATTACCTGCGCCACCGAGCCAAATTCGACGATCTTTCCGGAATACATTACGGCGATGTTGTCGCTGATCTTTGCAGCGGCGTTGAGGTCGTGAGTGATGAACAAGAAGCTCGCGTCCGTCGAGGCTTTGAGGTCAACGAAAAGGTCCAGAATCTGTGATTGAACGCTGACGTCCAGCGCCGTAGTTGGCTCGTCGGCGACTACAAGTCGGGAGTTCTGCGCTAATGCCATTGCGATCATGACGCGCTGCCGCAATCCGCCGGACAGCTGATGCGGGTAGCTGCGCAGACGATTTTCGACGTCGGGAAGGCGGCATAGCCTCAACAGTCGGATCGCCTCGTCGCGATCTCCCCTTGTCGCTTCCATGACTTGGCGACCGATACGCATGGTTGGGTCCAGAGCAGACATTGGGTCCTGAAATACCGCACCCAAGTTCGCAGTTCGGGTTTCTCGCCGCTGGTTATCCGTTGCGGTCGTGAAGTCGGCCCCGCACACGTGCAGAGATCCGCGGATCTGCGGGGCAGCCGTGCGTGGCAGCATGCCTAAAATCGACAGCCCGAGAATGGACTTGCCTGACCCGGACTCACCAACCAAACCCACGATTTGGTGCGGCATCACCTCCAGATCAACACCTTTGAGCGCGTGAACCCGAGCCCCATTGCGGTGAAGGTCCACGGCCAGATTGCAGGCGCGCACGACGGGGGTGTCGTTGTTTGCCGGAGTGTTCTGCGCCGATGGGCTCACCTGAGTTTCAACCGCAGTCATGACAACGCCGCGAGTTGAAGCGTGGACGGAGTGCCAACCGTGTATGCGGTGTCCATACCTTTGAGATCAGAACGTGTGATCATCGTCCAGGATCGCTGCCCGATATTCATCCAACAACCGGTGGCGAGTGCGCGTTTGGCCACTTCGTCGTACACCGCGAGGTCGCCTGTCTCAAGCGCCTTTGCGTTCAGTTCCGCTGATCCGTCGACCGGGCAGCTGAAGTATTGGAGGCCACCATCCTCGTCGAATGCGATGTGGGACCAGCCATATGGAGTGCGGGCATCGGGCCCGAACTGTCCGATATAGAGGTTGGGTCCCTTCTGTGCGGCATCGACATTTCCGACCCAATCGTAGGTTTCGGTGATGAGGACGCCGCGGACTGTCGGCTCGAGACCGGCCTCTTTTAGCTGTGCTCCAATACGCTCAGCGACAAGCTGATCGTCGGCGGCATCCACGGTGTAGACAATCTCGATGCCCTTTTGATCTGCGGGCAGTTTGGCGGCGATTTCCCTGAGTCGCGTCGGGTCGTAGGCGATGCTCTGCTGAGCATAAGGCTCGTCGACCATCCCGCTTGGAGACATTTGCCTTGCTGCGGTCGCCATTCCGAGGCCAATAAGG
>CAZTAA010000075.1:5631-19513 GCA_964611465.1 uncultured Mycobacterium sp.
CATCCCGCTTGGAGACATTTGCCTTGCTGCGGTCGCCATTCCGAGGCCAATAAGGTCGTTCATAGCACTTTCGACGTCGATCGCTTCAAGTAGCGCAACGCGGGCATCGCGATCGGTCAAGAACCCCTTATGGGGATTGATGTATAGCTCTTGATTCTGCAGGGATGGAAAGTTGTAGACCTTGAAGTCGGGATTGGACCTGAACTGGCCGACAGTTGCCGACGTTGGCCGGTGCGTAATCGCATCGATCTGCCCTTGCTGAAACTGGATGATCTGCGCGGATTCATCCGGGATCACTCTTAGGTTCACCGTCGCAAAGTGAGGCTTCGATCCCCAGTAATCACCGAATTCCGACAGCGTGTACTTCTGGTTTGTTTCGGCGGCAGACAAACGATACGGTCCGGTACCCAGGTCATGCGTCTGTAAATAGGTTTGTGCGTGATCATCCCCAGCGAACTGCCCAAGCCCCGCGGGACTGAGCATGACCGGCGAATATGCGGACGCGAGGTAATCCAGAAAAGCGGTGTTCGGTTGCTTCAGCGTTACTACGGCGGTGAACGGATCGGGAGTCTTGACGGACGCGACATCTGCCAGCATGTAGGCCGGGCCGCCGTTTACGGCGGTGCGGCGTGCGAAACTGGCGACCACCGCTGTGGAATCGAAATCAGAACCATCGTGAAACTTCACTCCGCGGCGGAGTTTGAAAGTGTATTCGAGCCCGTCGGGAGATTCAGTCCATTCCGTCGCAAGCTTCGGAACTATCCGCTTCGGTCCCGTTCCAGCCTCGTAGGTGACCAAGCCTTCGTACACGTTCTTAATGATCATGAGGCCGGGCGCGTCGTAATAGGTATCAGGGTCGAGCGGCCCGCCCAGATCCGCGGGAAGACCCAAATTCAAGGTGGTGTCCGAGGACTGGCTCCGTGGCGATCCTGAGCATGCTACAGCGAGGGCAAGCACGCTGACGTACACCAAGAGGACCGGGACGCAGCCATACCTATACCTAGCCGGCCACCTGATACCTGTTCGCTTCACGCCCTTCGCCACCTCCCACGTCAGCCCGCACCGGGCACCTGTCGATCGACAGATAGGGAGTCTGGCTTAGTGTTGTTACGGTGCCATTACGACCGATTACCGCTCAGAGAAGTCTTTGCCGGAATCCACACGGGAGTGGTGGACCAGGCCGTCACTCTTGACCACCGATGACGATCTGATCCCAGTCGATAATCGAGCCTGTAACCACGCCGCTATGGTCGGACAGCAGAAAGACAACCAATTCCGCTATCTCGTCGACCTGGACAAGCTTGCCCATCGGCTGCGACCGTGCGACCTCTGACGCCCAGTCAGCGCTGGCGCCGTGGAACGTCTGCTGAATCGCTGTTTCCCCTTCGGTTTCCGTCCACCCGAGGTTTATGCCATTAATACGGATACGGTCCCAGCGGTGTGCATAGGCCGCGTTGCGCGTCAACCCGGCCAGCCCCGCCTTGGAAGCCGAGTACGAGGACAGATACGGCTGCCCCCCCGTGCGCGGCAATGGAGATGATGTTGACGATCGACCCCGGCACCTTGCGGTCCAGCATGTTCTTCACGGCGGCCTGCATGGCGAAAAACGGTGCGCGCAAGTTCACCGCTATGTGTTGATCGAAGAGCTCCGGAGTGGTGTCCAGCAGCGTGCCGCGACTGCTCAATCCGGCTGCATTGCACAAGCAGTCGATGCGCCCGAACAAGGCGACCGTGGCTGTGACAGCCGCCCGAGCTGCATCCACATCAGCGAGATCAGCTTGAAAGAACCGCACGTCTGAGTCGGCTAGTTCGTTCACGAACCGCTCTCCAGCCGCAGTCCGGCGCCCAGTGACAACCACAGCGGCCCCTTCCCGAACCGCCGTCCTCGCGACGGCAGCGCCCACACCCTGAGTGCCGCCATTAACCAGAACAACTTTGCCGTTGAGCAGACCAGCCACCGTGCCTCTTTCGCTGAACACCAATCGTTGAGCGAAGAGCTAATCACACTCACTTTCGAGCAATAGCGCACGTTCGGAATACGTGCACTCCACCAGCAGAATGTCAGCTGGCCGGCGCCCCGAGCCTGTCCCCGATGGGCATCCGGATGGTCTCGCACGCCATCATGAAGTTCGGCACCCCGGCGCAGAAGGAGTTCTTCCTGCCCGGCATCCTCACCGGCGAGGTGTTCTTCTGCCAGGGCTACTCCGAGCCCGAATCCGGCTCCGACCTGGCCTCGCTGCAGATGGCCGCGGTCGAGGACGGTGACGACCTGATCCTCACCGGCTCCAAGATCTGGACGACGCATGCCGTCGAGGCGAACTGGATGTTCGCCCTGGTGCGCACCACCCGTTCGGAGCGCAAACAGCTCGGCATCACGTTCCTCCTCCTGGAGATGTCGAGCCCCGGCATCGAGGTGCACCCCCTCGTCATGACCTCCGGGGAGGAGGTGCAGGCCCAGGTCTTCTTCGACCGGGTGCGGGTACCGAAGTCCAACGTCCTCGGCACGATCGACGACGGCTGGACCGTCGCCAAGTACCTGCTGGAGTTCGAGCGCGGCGGCAGTGTCACGGCACCGGCGCTGCAGGTGATGGCCGAGGAGGTCGCCGAGGCGGCCGCCCGCCGGTCCGGCCCGTTCGGGGGCACCCTCATCGACGACCCGGCGTTCGCCCGCAAACTGGCCGACGCCCGGATCCGCACCGAAGTTCTCGAGATCCTCGAGTTTCGCACCCTGTCGATCGTCGCCGAAGGTGGCAACCCGGGCCCGGCGTCGTCGATGCTGAAGGTCCTCTCCACCGAACTCAGCCAGGCGCTGACCGAGCTCGACCTGGAGGCCGCCGGCCCGCGCGGCCGGGTGTATCAACCGCACGCCACCCGGCCGGGCGGTCCGATCGCCGAATTCGAGCCGCCCGCAGACGGTTACGTCAGCGGCGAACCCTGGCAGGCGGTGGCGCCGCTGCGCTACTTCAATGACCGCGCCGGCTCGATCTACGCCGGCAGCAACGAGATTCAGCGCAACATCCTGGCCAAAGCGGCCCTGGGCTTGTAGGGAACACCAGAAAAATGGACTTCAATCTCACCGGAGAACAAGAACTGCTGCGCGACGGGCTGACCAAGTTCCTCGCCGCACGGTACGACCTGGCCGAGAGCCGGTCGGCCGCCAAGACCGGCGCCGGCTGGCAGCCGGGGATCTGGCGCGCCTTCGCCGACGAGCTCGGCATCCTGGGCGCCACCCTCCCCGAGGATGTCGGCGGAATCGGCGGCGGCCCAACCGAACTCATGGTCATCACCGAAGCACTCGGCCATGCCCTGGTGATCGAACCCTACGTCGGCACCGTGGTGACCTCCGCCGGGTTACTGCAGCGCGCGGACACCGACGTCGCGCGCACCCTGCTGGAGCAGATCGCCGCGGGGAGCGCCGTCGTCGCCCTGGCCGACACCGACGGCGACGCCGAGACCGCGGCCGAACGCGACGGCGACGGCTGGGTCCTGCGCGGCGCCAAGGTCGTCGTCGCCGACGCGCCGCTGGCGACCCACCTGCTGATCACCGCGCAGACCGCGGACGGAATCTCGTTGTTCTGCACCGAATTCGACGCCGCCGCGCCCCCGGCGGGCCTCACGGTGCACGCCTACCGGACGATCGACGACCGGCGCGCCGCCGACCTGACGTTCGACGCGCTGCGGCTGCCGGCCGACGCGCTGCTCGGCGCGGCCGGCCAGGCCGGGCCGTCGCTGGAGCGGGCCCGCGACGAGGCCGCCGCCGCGGTGTGCTCCGAGGCGGTCGGCGCGATGCGAAAGGTGTTGGCCGACACCGTCGAATACTGCACCCAGCGCCAGCAGTTCGGCCAGCCGATCGGCAGCTTCCAGGTGCTGCAGCACCGGATGGTCGACATGTACATGGAGGTCGAACAGGCCGTCGCGGCGGTGTACCTCGCGATCCTGAACCTCGGGGCCGAGCCCGACGTCCGCGCGCGTGCGGTCTCGGCCGCCAAGGCCACCGTCGGCCGCGCGGCCCGCTTCGTCGGCCAGAACGCCGTCCAGTTGCACGGCGGCATGGGGATGACCGAGGAGCTCGCGATCGGCCATTATTTCAAGCGGCTCACCGCGATGCAGTACGAGTTCGGCTCCACCGACTACCACCTGGCCAGGTACGCCGGCATCACCCGGCCGATGCGCTGATCGGGCGGACACCGGGCGCTACGCTGACCCCATGCTGACCCCCATCCCGCCAGAGGTGCTGGTCGCCGCGGCCGACACGCTCCGCCAGCTGGGTCCGGAACGATTCAGCATCGGCGCGGTCGCCGACGCCGCGGGCATCCCCGCCGACGCCGCGGTCGAGATGCTGGGTAATCGCGAGGCGGCGATGAAGGCGGCGCTCGACTATATGGGCGACTGGTACTTCCGGGCCCTCGAAGCGATCACCCAGCACGAGAACACACTCGCCGGTGCGGTGGCCGAAGGGTGCGTCGAGTTCTGTGCGCACCGCCGGCGATCCGATCAACTTCGCACCCCGGCCGCCGGGAGCAGCCTGCTGGTCCAGCTGTTCGCCAATGTCGGCGGCGACCTGCTGGACCGCACGATCGCGTTCTGGACACCACAGGTGCAGGCCGCGCAGGCCACCGGGGAGGTCGCGGCCGACGTCGATCCCCGGCAGGCGGCCGAATGGATCGTGCGGGTGATGCTGAGTTTCGAACTGCTGCCGCCCATCGGGGTGAACCTGGAAGACGCCGAGGATGTCCGCCGGTTCGTCACCCGATTCATCGTCCGCGGTCTGGGTCCGTCGTGACCACCGATCTGACCGGCCGGGTCGCCTATGTCACGGGCGCGGCGCGGGGCCAGGGCCGGTCGCACTGTGTCCGACTGGCCCGCGCCGGCGCCGACATCGTCGCGCTCGATGCCTGCGCGCCGGTGGCCGCCCACAACGGCTATCCCCCGTCGACTCCCGAAGACCTCGCCGAGACCGTCCGGCTGGTCGAGAACGAGGGCCGCAAGGTGCTGGCCGCCGAAGTCGACGTGCGCGATGCGGCCGGCCAGCAGCGCGTCGTCGACGACGCCGTGGCGCAGTTCGGCCGCCTCGACATCGTCGTCGCCAATGCCGGTGTGCTGAATTGGGGCCGGCTGTGGGAGATTTCGGCCGAGCAGTGGCAGGAAACCCTGGACACGAATCTGACCGGGGTGTTCAACACGATCCGGGCGTGCGTGCCGGCGATGATCGAGGCCGGCAACGGCGGGTCGATCATCAACATCAGTTCGGCCGCGGGAATCAAGGCCGTACCCGGGTGCGGGCACTACTGCGCGACCAAGTTCGGTGTGGTCGGCCTGACCAATTCGCTGGCCGTCGAGCTCGGGCCGTACGGGATCAGGGTGAACTCGGTGCACCCCTACGGCACCGACACGCCGATGGGCAACGACACCGCGATGTATCAGATGTTCGCCGACCACCAGACCTACATCCACAGCTTCTCCCCCGGCGCCCTGCCCACCGATTCGCTGGCCGACCCCGACCTGGTGTCCGACATCGTGCTGTGGCTGGCCGGCGACGAATCGTCGTTGGTGACCGCGGCCCAGATCCCCGCCGACAAGGGCTACCTGAAGGTGTGATTTCGGTGCGTTTGCCGTCGCTGAGCGACGGTCAATGCGCCGAAATCGCAGAACTAGAACGTGTTACAGTCCGCTCATGACCGAGGAACAGCCGCACGCCCTGGTGGAGCAGCGGGGACACACCCTGATCGTCACCATGAACCGGCCGGACCGGCGCAACGCACTGACCGGCGAGATGATGGCCATCATGGTCGAGGCGTGGGACCGGGTCGACGACGACGACGACATCCGCAGCTGCATCCTCACCGGCGCCGGGGGCGCCTTCTGCGCCGGCATGGACCTCAAGAACGCCACCAAGCAGGCGCCCGGCGACACCTTCAAGGCCGGCTACGACCCGACCCGTATCGACGGTCTGCTCAAAGGGCGCCGGCTGACCAAGCCGTTGATCGCCGCCGTCGAGGGTGCGGCCATCGCCGGCGGCACCGAGATCCTGCAGGGCACCGACATCCGGGTGGCCGGCGAGAGCGCGAAATTCGGTATCTCCGAAGCGAAGTGGAGCCTGTACCCGATGGGTGGGTCGGCCGTTCGGCTGGTCCGTCAGATCCCCTACACCATCGCCTGCGAACTCCTGCTGACCGGCCGGCACATCACCGCCGCCGAGGCGCTGCAGTTCGGCCTGATCGGCCACGTGGTGCCCGACGGCCAGGCCCTGACGAAGGCGCTCGAGATCGCCGAGGTGATCAACAACAACGGGCCGCTGGCGGTGCGGGCGATCCTGAAGACCATCCGCGAAACCGAGGGCATGCACGAGAACGACGCCTTCGTGCCCGACACCCAGAACGGCATCCCGGTGTTCCTGTCCGACGATTCCAAAGAGGGGCCGCGCGCGTTCGCCGAGAAGCGCACGCCGGTGTTCAAGGGCCGCTGACCGACCCCGCCGCGCCGCCGGGTAATGTCATTACCACTGCGATAAGGGTAGCCTAACAAGGCGACGAGGAAGGGGTCTCATGAGCGATCCGATCACCGATGCCGCCGGCCTGCGTCTCCTCGTCGTCGGCGCGTCCTCGGGAATCGGTCACGCCGTCGCGGAAACCGCGGCCGCGCGTGGCGCCAAGGTCGCCGTCGCCGCGCGACGCATGGACCTGCTGACCGAACTGGCACGCCGGATCGGCGGACACGCCTTCGAACTCGACGTCGAGAGTTCGTCGGCCATCGAGCGGGTGGTCGGCGAGGCCGCGGCCGCCCTCGGCGGCGCCCTGGACGCCGTCGTGTTCACCAGCACGGTGGTGCCGTTCGCCTACGTCGAGGACACCGAGGTCGCCACCTGGCTGCACGCCTTCGCCGTCAACACCGTCGGCGCCAACAACGTGCTGCGCGCCGCGCTGCCGCACCTGTCCGGGAACGGCGTCGTGCTGATCGCCTCCAGCCGGGATGTGGGACGGCCCCGGGCCGGCGTCGCGGCCTACGACGCCAGCAAGGCCGCGCTCGACGAGATCCTGCACTCCTGGCGCAGCGAACACCCGGACCTGTCGATCATCCGGGTCGGCATGGGACCCACCAAGGACACCGAGATCCTCCGCGGCGCCGACCGCGACCTGCTCGACGAGATGTTCAGATCGTGGGTTGCCAACGGGCAGTTGCCCGCTCAGATGTCGGCGCTGGCCGACGTCGCCAACACGCTCGTCTCGTTGGTGACGACGGCATACGCCAACCCCACCGTGGTGCCGGAGGTGGTCCTGTTGGCGCCGCGGATCAGAAACCTCGAGGACAGCCCGGCCGACGCGCCGGCCTGACGAAGATTCGCGGCCCGGCAGATATCCGGTGAACGGGGCCTGTGATCGGGTAAACCGAATCCGTGGTGGTACACATCGGCACGTCGGGGTGGACCTACAAGCACTGGATCGGCACCCTGTACGAGCCCGGGCTGCCCCAGCGCCGGTGGCTGACCTGCTACAGCGCCGAGTTCGACACCGTGGAGCTGAACGGCAGTTTCTACCGGTGGCCCGAAGAACAGTCGTTCGCCGCCTGGAAGCAGCAGCTTCCGCCCGGTTTCACCATGGCGGTCAAGGCATCCCGCGGCCTGACCCACTATCGGCGGCTGCGTTCCCCCGAAGTCTGGCTCGACCGCATGGAGCAGGGCCTGCGCGCCCTCGGCGACGCTTGCGGTCCCCTGCTGGTCCAGCTGCACCCCGAGCACAGCCGCGACGACGCCCGACTCGACGAGTTCCTGGCCGCGCTACCCGACTGGCTGACCGTCGCCGTGGAGTTCCGGCACCCGTCCTGGGACGACCCGCAGGTGTACGGCATTCTCGAACGCCACGGGGCGGCCTACGTGGTGATGAGCGGGGCACGGCTGCCCTGCATCCCGCGGGCCACCGCGAAACTGGTGTACGTGCGCATGCACGGACCTGATCCGGAGCGGCTGTACGGCGGCTCCTACTCGGCCGAGGACCTGTGCCGGTGGGCGGACCGGATTCACCGGTGGAGCGACGAGAACCATGACGTGCTGGTGTATTTCAACAACGACGAAGCGGGCAACGCGGTGCGCGACGCGCGCGCGCTACGGGCCGCCGTGGACTGCGCGCCCACCGGAGTTTGAGACCGCCGGCGCCCGGGTATGTCGGCGCCAGCAACCGACGAGGCAACCCGGCCAGCCGAAGGAGGACGCACATGCCCCGAGGCAAGGGGATCTATCGGGACGAACCGCGCGCCGAACCCGTCGGCCCGCGCGACGACGGCGACCCCACGACCAGGCAGGAGCGCCAGCGCACCGACCAGGAGGAGCCGGCAAACCCGCCGCCGCCCGAACCGCCGGACTGATTCCGCGGCCGTGCTCACCGCCGCCTCCGCAGGACCTAGCGCAGCGCGTTTCGCACGCTGCCCTTCGGCCGCACCCGGTCGGGGTCGTTGAGATACGGAACGTCGTCGATGATGGTGTCGTCGCGGTTCCCGATCTGCGACCGGACACCGGAGAACCACGTCGTGGGTGCGGTCGGGCGCACACACACCCGGCGGCCCTGGCAGATGCGGTGGCCCGCGGCGACGATCCGGGCGGCCAGGTCGGAATCCTCCCGATAGGCCCGCGGAAAACGTTCGTCGAAGCCGCCCACCTCCACCAGGACGTCGCGCCGGTACGCCATATCGGCGGTGGTCCCCCGTGCCGACGCCAGCCGCAGCCCGCTGGGCGGCCCGTCGCCGGTGTCCGGGACCAACAGTCGGCCCCGGGACCCCGCCGCACCGGCGGTCTCGGCCTGCCGGAGGTCGCGAACGAGGTCACGGGCCCACGTGGGGTACGGGATGACGTCGTCATCGAGAAAGCACACCCAGCGGCTGCGCGCGGCCCGCCAGCCGCGGTTGCGCGCCGCGGCCGGACCGCGGCCGCCACTGCGCAGTGTCCGGGTTCGCAGACCTTCCGAAAAGGGCTGCAGGGGAACCGATTCGGTTCGGTCGTCCACCACGATGATCTCTGTCGGCATCGGGCCGTCGCCGGCCGCCAGCGCGATGAACACCGCCCGCAGGGACTTCCGGCCGATCGTCGGAATGACGATGGTGAAATCGACGTTCATCGCCGCGAGATACCCGGTGGTTGCGAGGGCAAACCGCCTCGCCGCGGGGTGGGGCCGCCCGGCGGCCCCACCCCCTTCCAGCGAGATCATGGCTCAGTCCCGAACCGAAGCGGACTTCTGCTCGGAGCGCAGCCGGACCAACCGGATCGCGTCGTCGATGTCGGGGCAGAGCGGCAGCAGCACACGCGCCGGCACGGCCTGCAGGACCCGGGTCAACCACGGACCGGGAACGACTGCCCAGACCGCATTCTTGGAGCGGAACTGCTCGTGCAGATGAGACAGCACGCTGACGCCGGCGACGCTGCAGAACCGCAGCGCACGGAAATCGACCACGACCGGCTCACGATGGTGCGGCATGCCGGCCAGCGTTCGGCCGAGCTGAACGGAGTTGAACGCGTCGACCTCTCCCGACACGCTCAGTACGACGACACCGCGATTCCTGCCCATGACCAGCCGCAGAGCCGTCGAAGGCACCAGAACCGACGGATGGACGCGCGCATTGGTCTGCGCTGAACAGAGTTGGAGTGGAGTTGTCATGACGGACCCTTCCGCAACGGATTCCGGGGACCCGTCGACGCTGCGCACCAGCCCGGGACCCGGGCTGCATGCTCAACCCACCCCAAGGCTAATCCGGCCATTGGCGGCGTCAAGCGGCCGTTGTTGACGGCATAGTAAATTTTGCGCTGAAATATGCTGCAGCGCAACGATTCTGCTATGGCATCCGGATTTCGGGCGGAAGGCGCCGTTCGCATTCTGGACTGTCGCGGCGGCTCTGGCGGCCCGGCTGGCGCCTCCTTTCGGGTCCTCTCCCTCGGGGTTTATCCCGGTTTACCACCACGATCCGGCGGTAAACATTTCGTCGAAAATGGACATTTCGGTGCGGACCGCGCATTATGGAATGCAGTCGGCTCAGAACGGATTGCCGCAATTTGACTGGCATCCGACGGAAAGCGCTCTCATGAGAGAAGTCATCCTCGATACCGAGGATCTCGGTGAAGCCGAGTCGGTGTTGAGCGCCAACGTGGCAAAGATTCGGCTACGCCGAGCCGCCGAAGACGCCGAAACGTCGGTCCGATTCGAGCGTTCGCTGATCGGAAAGCTGGGCTTGGACGTCTCACTCTGGGGCTTCGATTTCGGTTATGACATGCAACAGCCGGATAAGATCCGGTTGTGCCGGGTGATCTCCGGCGGGTTCGAAGACCGGTCCTCCCACCGGTCGACGACGGTGCTCAGGCCGGGCAAGGTGGCCGCATTCGGGATCGGCGACCACGAGCGGGACGGTGAGGTTCGTCGTGGCAGGTACGAACAACTCTTTCTTGATCGCCGCCTGCTGAGTTCTGTCGCGGGCGCAGGCGCAGGCTCAGAGGCACCGGTCATGTTGACTGGGCCGGTCCCCGTCACACCGGCGGCCAACCGCCAACTGTTCGACTTGATCGGACATGTTGCCCAAATTGCGCAACAGGATTCTCCGGCCTTCGAAAAACCTTTGGTGGCCAGCGCATTAGAACAGTACGTGGCAACGGTGCTGTTAGCGACCATTCCGAACAACGCAGTCCTGGAGCCCACGGCAACCGACCGGAACGACAGCACCCCGGCCGTGCTTCGCCGCGCGATGTCCTTCGTCGACGACAACGCGCACAAAGACGTCTCACTCAACGACATCGCGGCTTCGGTGTACGTCACGCCGCGAGCGCTGCAGTACATGTTCCGAAAGCACCGCGACTGCACACCCACCGAATACCTGCGCCGGGTGCGGCTTCATCACGCGCATTTCGATCTGCTGGCCGGCACCCGTGCGGATGCGACTGTCAGCGCGATCGCTCACCGCTGGGGTTTCGCGCACGTCGGCCGCTTCGCCGTCTATTACCGGCAGCATTACGGACAGAGCCCGCATATGACGCTGCGCGGCTGACGGGAGCCGGAGTCCGAAAAACGAAGCCGGGTTGTCCGATCCGCGACATCACCGCAGGCCGGTGATACTTTCGACCTCTCAGGCAGAGGGAGTAGTGCCGGTCGCCGGACGGAGTGAAAATGCCTTTCGAAGCACAGGAACGGTCTGCGCGGGTATCGCCCGAATGGCAGGGAATGTTTGTGGTTCTCAATGAGATGGATTGCCTTCAGCTCCGCGGCGAGGTCGACTTCGAAGACGCATTGACCACCATCAACGCCTCCAGTGTGCAGTCGGTGCCGGGCGCGGAATATGTCGGCATCACTCTGATCGGACCGGCCGGCGAGATCGACACCATCGGACCCACCCATCCGATCGCCCGGACTCTCGACGACGTCCAGCGGGAGGTCGGGGAAGGCCCGTGCCTGTCCGCCGCCTGGGAGCAGCACACCATTCGCATCGACGACCTGACCACCGACGGCCGATGGCCGAAGTACCGGATTGCGGCTCTGGAACGCACACCGGTACGGTCCGTCCTCGCGTTCCGGCTGTTCAACGACGACCGCAGCATGGCCGCGCTGAATTTCTACGGCAACGCGGTAGGCGCGTTCGACGACGAATCGGTCGAAATCGGTCTTCTTTTCGCGGCGCACACCACCGTGGCGTGGAATCTCATGCGCCGCGAGCAGCAGTTCCAGAGCGCCCTGGCAAGCCGCGATGTCATCGGCCAGGCGAAGGGCATCCTGATGGAACGATTCGACATCGACGCGGTCGCGGCGTTCGAATTGCTGCGGCGCACATCGCAGGAGAGCAACCAGAAGCTGGTCGAGATAGCTCACCGACTGGTCGGCGGGAAGGGTCGACGACCGGACTGAGCCGGCAGGAAATCGCTGGCCGAGACGCTCGGATCCGACGATTTCCGGCAGCGGGTGAAGATATACGCCACCGACATCGACGAGGACGCAGGGGTGGCGCGTTGCTGCTGATGGAGGCTCTCCCCACCGGTCCTTGAGTGCGCGCTTCGCCCGCCCGGGCCCGGCTCGACGCACGAAGCGCGTAACCCACCGAACGAAGTGGTAACGGTTTACCAACGGGCACTGCAGTTCCCGTGGTGGCGCGACCGGGTGGCCGGCTGAGCACTCCGGTTTCCTGACGCGGCGGCCCGGGTATTCCGCTGGCCGTGAGCACCCCGGCGCAACGAAAGCTGCGGATCGCGGCTGTGGTCGCTGTGCTGCTTTCAGTATTGCTGTTGGGACTGACGAGTTGCCCGAGCAACCGCGACGGTATGCCCGGCCGGTTGGCGGCGGCGAAGGAGGAGGCGCAGTCGGCGGCGCGATCGGCGGCGCTCTCGCTGCAACTGTGGTCCGACCGCCGCGCGACCCGCGCGCTGGCCTCCGTGCAGCTGTCCGACGCGCGGGATGACGTGGTGAAGGCCTATCAGGGTGTTGCCACGCTGCGCGCCGAGGATCCGGTCGACCGCGGCCGGCAGGCTTTCCTGATCGGCTGGATGACCACTCTGGTCGGCGACCTCAACGCTGCTGTCGACGCGGTTCAAGCACTGCCCGGTCACCCTGACCCGGCGCCGCTTCGCCGGCGCCTGCTGGACGGTGCCGCCGCATTGGAAGCCGGTTACCGCTGACCGGTTCGGCTGTATTGTGCCGGGTGCGAAGATCGTTGTCTGCTACGAACCCGAGGAACCCCGATGGACCCGGTCATCATCGAATGCGCGATCAACGGTGTCACGTCCAAGGCCGCGAATCCCCATGTGCCCGTTGAACCCAACGAGATCGCTGCAGACGCGCTCGCCTGCATGGCGGCCGGCGCGGCGATCATCCACAACCACATCGACCTCTCCGGTGTCAGCGTGCAGCGGGCCGTGGAGCGCTATCTCGAAGCCTGGCGGCCGGTGCTCGACGCCCGGCCCGACGCACTGTTGTATCCGACGATCCATTTCGATGCCGGCGGCTCATGTTCCTATGAGCACCTCGTCACACTGGCCGCGGCGGGTATGCGCGTCGGAATCACCGACCCGGGTTCGGTGAATCTGGGCGTCCGGGACGCCGACGGCCTACCGCTGGGCGGCTTCGTGTACAGCAACTCCTTCGACGTGATCGGCCGTGCCTTCGACATCTGCCGGGACGGCCGGCTGGGCCCGAGCCTGGCGATCTACGAACCGGGTTTTCTCCGCGCCGCCCTCGCCTGGTGGCGTGCGGGCCGGCTGCCCGCCGGCGCGATGATCAAGCTCTATTTCTCCACCGAGCGGGGCTACCTCGGCGCGCCCTTCGGGCTGCCCCCGACCGAACGCGCGCTCGACGCATACCTCGAACTGCTCGACGGCTGCGACATCCCGTGGGCGGTCTCCATCGTCGGCGGGGACCTGTGTGCGGATCGCCTCGCCGGGCTGGCGCTCGAACGCGGCGGCAACCTTCACGTGGGACTGGAGTTCTACGGAGGCGATCGCACCCCGACGAACGTCGAACTCGTGACCGAAGCCGTCGCGCTCTGCCAACGGATCGGCCGGCCGGTCGCGACGCCCGACCAGGCCGCGCAGATCCTCCGATTGCCGCGATGCCGTAATCGCGCGTAGCGGAACGCTATTCGAGGTGATCGAGGCGGTGCAGAGCAGACGCCGTTATTTCTGCGCCTGCGGCAACCGACAGCCCGTGTATCCGGATATGCCCAGATTCCCTTGGTAGCCAACCTTGATGAAAAGTCCGGCCGGGCCATAGAAACCCACGTCGTGATAGCCCGGTTCGTCGTGCATGGCCTGGATTTCGGTGGCGCCGACTTTGGCGGAGGCATCTTTGGCGATCTGGAAGATCTGCGCCCATTCCGCCTCGGATACCGCGACATTGGCGGCCACCCTGTCGGGCAGGAACATCCGCTTCCC
>CAZTAA010000076.1:0-19324 GCA_964611465.1 uncultured Mycobacterium sp.
CCCTCCATGCGCACCTTGCCGGCCGCCTTCGCCGCGGCCATCGACCCGGCTGCCACCAGATCGTCGAAGGACACGATCTCGGCCTTGATGAAGCCCTTCTCGAAGTCGGAGTGGATCACGCCGGCGGCACGCGGCGCCGTGTCGCCCTGGTGGATGGTCCAGGCGCGGGCCTCCTTGGGGCCCGCGGTCAGGTAGGTCTGCAGCTTCAGTGTGTGAAAACCCGCCCGCGCCAACGCATCCAGACCACGTTCGCTCTGCCCGATCGACTCCAGCAGCTCGGCGGCGGACTCGTCGTCGAGCTCCTGCAGCTCGGCCTCGATCTTGGCGTCGAGGAACACCGCGTCGGCCGGGGCCACCAGCTCGCGCAGCTCGGCAACCCGGGCGGCATTGGTCAGCACCGACTCGTCTGCGTTGAACACGTACAGAAAAGGCTTGGTGGTCAACAGGTTCAGCTCGCGCAGCAGCGAGAAGTCCTGACCGGAACCGAATAACGTCGTGCCACCGTTCAGAATCTCCGACGCCGCCACCGCCAGTTCGTGAACGGGCTTGCGCTCCTTGTTGTTCCGGGCTTCCTTCTCCAGCCGCGGCAGTGCCTTCTCCAGCGTCTGCAGATCGGCCAGGATCAGTTCGGTCTCGATCACCTCGATGTCGCTCTTGGGATCCACCCGGCCGTCGACGTGCACGACGTCGTCGTCGGCGAAGACCCGCACGACCTGACAGATCGCGTCGCACTCACGGATGTTGGCCAGGAACTTGTTACCCAGCCCGGCACCCTCCGACGCGCCTTTGACGATGCCGGCGATGTCGACGAACGTCACGGGCGCCGGCACGGTCTTCTCCGAACCGAAGATCTCCGCGAGCTTGTCCAGCCGGGCATCGGGCAGCGGGACGACGCCCTCGTTCGGCTCGATCGTCGCGAAGGGGTAGTTGGCTGCCAATACGTCGTTGCGCGTCAGCGCGTTGAACAGCGTCGACTTGCCCACGTTCGGCAGGCCCACGATTCCCAGGTTCAGGCTCACAGAGTCCAGAGTCTACGAGAACGCGACACCACGAGCCGGGGTGACCGTGCTGGCAGCCGCCCTCCAGCGGCAGCCGGTACGGTCTACGTGTGTCAGCGCAGCGGGCTAGGTCGACGATTGCGGCCGAGGATCGCTCGGCCCACCCGGCCGTTCCCGGTGTGCCGGGGTGGGGCGCCGTCCTCATCGCCGTTGCGGCCACCTTTGCCGGTTTCGCGATCGACGCGGGCTCCGGCCACGGCGAACTGACCTCCATCTTCGCCGCGCTCTACGTCATCGGCTGCATCGCCGCGGTGCTGGCCGTCCGGCAATCGGGCATCTTCACCGCCGTGGTCCAGCCGCCGCTGATCCTGTTCGTCGCCGTGCCCACCGCGTACTACCTGTTCCACCGCAACGAGATCGTCGGCGTCAAGGACGTGCTGATCAACTGCGGCTACCCGCTGATCGAGCGCTTCCTGCTGATGTTCGCGACGTCGGTGGTGGTGCTCCTGATCGGGATGGCCCGCTGGTATTTCGGGGCGGCGGGCCGCGCCGGCAAGGCCACGCCGAAAGGATCGACGTCCGCCGCGGCAACGCCGTCGATCGTGGCCGGGTTCGGGGCCGCGTTCGCCGGCCTGTTCAAGCGGAGCGAACGCGACGAAGAAGAGCCGCCGCGGCGACGGCCCCGCACGCACACCATCGACCGCACTCCGGGCGCGCGGCCGGCCCGGCAGCGTCGGGAGCCGCCGGCCGAGGCACCGACCCGGACCCGACGCACCCGCCCGCGGGTGGACGACGCCGCTCCCCCGCCGCGACGCCGGAGCACCGGTCGCACCCGCACACCCGATGACGCTCCCGAACCGCCGCGGCGGCGGCGCACGCCGCGCGAGCCCGATCCGCGCGGATACCGCACCCGGCCGCGTGACGACGCCGAGTGGGCACCGAGGGCTCCGGAAGCGCCGCGCCGCCCCAGCCGCTACGCCGACGCCTACGAGCCCTATGAGCCGTACGAACCCTCCTACGGGGACTATTCACGCCCGGACCCCTACGCAGCGCCCCCGAGCACCCATCATCCGTTCTCGAATGTGCGCTACCGGGGCGACGCCGACGGCGACAACCAGGGTGAGGACCCGAACCGCCCGTACCGGCGGCCGCGCTGAGTTCCTAGCGAACCGCTTCGCGCGGCATCGTCGACTCGGCTATCCGCGAGCCGGCCGGATCTCCCGCGGCAGCGCGAACACCAGGGTTTCGTTGGCCGTCGTCACCGGCTGCACGGTCCCGTAGCCGTACTCGGCCAGCCGTGCCAGCACCCCGCGCACCAACACCTCGGGAACCGAAGCGCCCGACGTCACGCCGATCGTGGTCACCCCGTCGAACCAGCTGGGATCGATGTCCTCGGCATAGTCGACCAGATGGGCGGCGGCCGAACCGGCGCCCAGCGCCACCTCGACCAGCCGCACCGAGTTCGACGAGTTGCGCGACCCCACGACGATGACCAGCTCGCACTCGGGCGCCATGGCCTTCACCGCGACCTGCCGGTTCTGGGTGGCGTAGCAGATGTCGTCACTCGGTGGGTCCTGCAGTTTGGGGAACCGATCGCGCAGCCGCTGCACGGTCTCCATCGTCTCGTCGACGCTCAGGGTGGTCTGCGACAGCCAGATCACCTTCTCCTCGTCACGGACGACGACGTCGTCGACTGCGTCGGGGCCGTCGACCAGTTGCACGTGGTCCGGTGCCTCACCGGCGGTGCCCACCACTTCCTCGTGGCCCTCGTGACCGATCAGCAGGATGTCGTAGTCGTCGCGGGCGAAACGCTTCGCCTCGTTGTGGACCTTGGTGACCAGCGGGCAGGTGGCGTCGATCACCTTCAGGCTGCGCTGGGCGGCCGTCTCGTGGACGGTCGGCGCCACCCCGTGCGCCGAGAAGACCACGATCGCTCCCTCGGGGACCTCGTCGGTCTCGTCGACGAAGATGGCTCCCGCCTGGGCCAGCGTCTCGACCACGTGCCGGTTGTGCACGATCTCGTGGCGCACGTAGACGGGGGCGCCGTGCTTCTCCAGCGCGCGCTCGACGGTTTCCACGGCCCGGTCGACGCCCGCGCAGTAGCCGCGGGGCTCGGCGAGCAGAACCCGCTTGCCGTCGGCGTGCGCCGCGGCGGACAGCCCGGCTGACTGGGAGGCGCCGGGAATGCCCATGTTGACGGTTGGCGGCATGGTGCCAAGGGTACTTTCCCGTGACTGTGCGGAGCCACCTCACGAACCGTAAGTACTCTGACAGCCATGTCTAACGCACCGTACGGGGTTCGGCTGCTGGTCGGTGTCGCGGCGACGGCCGTCGAAGAGACGATGAAGCTGCCGCACACCATCCTGACCTATCCCATGACCCTGGCGAGCCAGCTGGCGCAGTTGGTGATGAAGGTGCAGCAGGACGTGGCCGATCTGGTCATCAAGGGCGACTCCACCCTGGAGAACTTCTTCCCGCCGAAGGACGAGCAACCCGAATGGGCCACATTCGACGAGGACACCGGTGACGGGTTGGACGCCGGCCACGGCTCCGATGACACCGCCGCCGATTCGGCCCGCCGGACCGAGGGCCGCTTCGCGCTGTACTCGGACCCCGAAGCCGGTGAGCACGTCGAGCCGCCCAAGAGCGAACCCGCGCCGGATGCCCGGCCGGCCCGCGGGGTGGTCACCACCGTGCCCGACGCCGCGGTGGAGATCGACTACGACAGCCTGACCCTGGCCCAGGTGCGGGCGCGGCTGCAGTCGCTGTCGGTCAGCGACCTCGAGGAGCTGCTGGCCTACGAGGAAGCCGGCAAGGCCCGCGCGCCCTTCCAGACCCTGCTGGCCAACAGGATCACCCGCGCGTCCGCGAAGTGACCGAGCCCGAGCAGGGTAAGTCCCCCGAGCACCCCTGGCCGGTGCGCGCGGTCGCCACCCGGGTGGCCAAGTACATCGACCGGCTCGGGACGGTGTGGGTCGAGGGGCAGTTGACCGAGCTGAAGGTCCGCCAGTCCACCGCCTGGATGGTGTTGCGCGACCCGGCGGCGGACATGTCCCTGTCGGTGAGCTGTCCGCGCGACGTGGTCGCCAACTCCCCCGTGCCGCTGACCGAGGGCACCCAGGTGATCATGCACGGCAAGCCGCAGTTCTACACCCGCAACGGCTCGTTCTCGTTGCGGGTCAACGAGATTCGCGCGGTCGGCATGGGCGAGCTACTGGCGCGCATCGAACGGCTGCGCCAGCTGCTGCACGCCGAGGGACTGTTCGACCCGCGGCTCAAGCGCCCGTTGCCGTACCTGCCGTCGACCATCGGCCTGATCACCGGGCGGGCCAGTGCCGCCGAGCACGACGTGACGACGGTGGCCGCGGCCCGCTGGCCCGCCGTGCGGTTCGCCGTGCGCAACACCGCGGTGCAGGGGCCGACCGCGGTGGCGCAGATCGTTGAAGCTCTGGTGGCGCTCGACCACGATCCCGAGGTCGACGTCATCGTCATCGCCCGCGGCGGGGGCAGCGTCGAGGATCTGCTGCCGTTCTCCGACGAGACCCTGTGCCGGGCCATCTCGGCGTGCACCACGCCGGTGGTGAGCGCGGTGGGCCACGAGCCGGACAACCCGCTGTCGGATCTGGTGGCCGACCTGCGGGCCGCGACGCCGACCGATGCGGCCAAGCGGATCGTGCCCGACGCGGCGGCCGAGCAGGCCCTGGTCGGGGATCTGCGGGCGCGCAGCGCGCGCGCTCTGCGCAACTGGGTCGCCCGGGAGGAGCGTCACGTCGGGCAGTTGCGCAGCCGGCCGGTGCTCGCCGACCCGCAGCGCATGCTCGATGCGCGCTGCGACGAGATCGCCCGCGCCCGCGCCGCCGGCCGGCGCGATGTCAAACGTCTGGTCAACGCCGAATCGGAGCGCGTCGGCCATCTGTCGGCCCGGCTGGGCACCCTGGGGCCGGCCGCGACGCTGGCCCGGGGTTACGCCGTGGTGCAGGCCGGGTCGCAGGTGTTGCGCTCGGTGGCCGGCGCCCCGGCCGGAACCGAACTGCGCATCCGCGTCTCCGACGGCGCGGTGCGGGCGACCAGTCGAGGAGCCAGTGATGCCTGAACAAGACAGCACTAGAGACATTAGTGAGCTCGGATACGAGGAGTGCCGGGACGCGTTGATCGACGTCGTGCAGACCCTCGAGCAGGGCGGACTCGACCTCGACGCATCGCTGCGCCTCTGGGAAACCGGCGAGAAGCTGGCCAAACGGTGCGAGGAGCACCTGGCCGGGGCCCACCGGCGCATCGAAGCGGCACTGGCCGCCGAGGATGACACCGACGGCTCGGGCTGACTCCGAAGTTCCAGGACTGTTCGAAATTAGAACACGTTTCAGTTATTCTCTGGTGATGGGTGACGCATCATTGACGACCGACCTCGGCCGGGTGCTCGTGACCGGCGGCTCCGGCTTCGTCGGCGCCAACCTGGTCGCCGAACTTCTCGACCGTGGCCTTGAGGTCCGGTCCTTCGACCGGGTTCCGTCCCGGCAACCGGAGCATCCCCGGCTGGAAACCGTGGTCGGCGACATCACCGACATGGCCGATGTCGAGCGGGCCGTCGGCACCGGTGAGAACCGGGTCGACACGATCTTCCACACCGCGGCGCTGATCGAGTTGATGGGCGGTGCGTCGGTCACCGACGAGTACCGCAAGCGCAGTTTCGCCGTCAACGTCGAGGGCACCAAGAACCTGGTGCACGCCGGCCAACGGGCGGGCGTCAAGCGGTTCGTCTACACCGCGTCCAACAGCGTCGTGATGGGCGGTCAGCGGATTTCCGGCGGCGACGAAACGCTTCCCTACACAACACGTTTCAACGACCTGTACACCGAGACCAAGGTGGCCGCGGAGAAGTTCGTGCTGGCCAGCAACGGCGAGCACGGCATGCTGACCTGTTCCATCCGGCCCAGCGGCATCTGGGGCCGCGGCGATCAGACCATGTTCCGCAAGGTCTTCGAGAACGTGCTCTCGGGCCTGGTGGTCGTCCTGGTCGGCGACAAGAACGCCAAACTCGACAACTCCTACGTGCACAACCTGATTCACGGTTTCATCCTGGCCGCCCAGCATTTGGTGCCCGGTGGCACCGCGCCCGGTCAGGCGTACTTCATCAACGACGCCGAACCGATCAACATGTTCGAGTTCTCCCGGCCGGTGCTCGAGGCCTGCGGCCGGCCGTGGCCGAAGTTCTGGGTCTCCGGTGCGCTGGTGCACAAGCTGGTCAGCTTCTGGCAGCGCCTGCACTTCAAGTTCGGCCTGCCCCAGCCGCCGCTGGAACCCACTGCGGTGGAACGGCTTTACCTCGACAACTACTTCTCGACGGCCAAGGCCAAGCGCGACCTCGGCTACGAGCCGCTGTTCACCACCGCGCAGGCGATGGACGAATGCCTGCCGTACTACGTCGAGCTGTTCCACACCATGGAGCAGGCGCACAAGTCCAAGGCGCTGCCCAGCACCGACGCGCTGTCCCAGGTTTGACGCGCTGACACATTCCTCGCGAGCGTGCGCGTCGGTCCACGACTTGCCGGGCCTTGCGGGAAGTCATGCACCCTCGCGGAGCGGTGATCGTGAACTGAACTCACTTCTTCGTCCGCTAACCCCGGTGAGCGGGCAATAATCGACGTCATGGACGCGAACGAAGAGCAACCGGAAACCGATTCGACCCGGTCCGACGGACGTCGGCGGGGCCTGTCCCGTCGCGCGATCCTGGGCGGCATGGCGGCGGCCGGCGCGGGTGCGGCCGCGGCACCGTTCATCGCGGGCTGCAACGACCAGAACGGAACCGGCGGCGGCGGTGCCGACGCCGGCCCGCCCGGCTTCGGCACCGGGATCAACGACGGCTTCGACGGCAAGATCGAACTGGACGTGCGCGATTCGAAGCCGGACTGGACGCCGTTCGAACTCAAGAAGGCCCCCGATGGCGCACCCAACGTTCTGATCGTGCTCTACGACGACACCGGACTTGCGTCGTGGTCGCCGTTCGGCGGCCGGATCAACATGCCGACGCTGCAGAAGCTCGCCGACGACGGCCTGCGGTATTCGCAGTGGCACACCACCGCGTTGTGCTCGCCGACCCGCTCGTGCATGCTGACCGGCCGCAACCACCACGTCAACCGGTTCGCCTCCATCACCGAGGGCTCCGACGGGTTCCCCGGCGCGGCGGCGCGGCTGCCCGCGCAGTGCGCCACCATCGGGCAGGTGCTGCAGGCCAACGGCTACTCCACGTTCTGGATCGGGAAGAACCACAACGTGCCCGAGGAGGACGTCTCCAGCGGCGGCAGCAAGTCGGAGTGGCCACTGGCCAAGGGCTTCGACCGTTACTACGGGTTCCTCGGCGGCGAGACCAACCAGTGGTTTCCCGACCTGGTCGAGGACAACCGCTTCATCGAGCAGCCCTACGGCCCGGACCAGGGCTACCACCTGTCAAAAGACCTGGCCGACAACGCAATCCGGATGCTGCGCGATCAGAACTCGTCCAACCCGTCGAAGCCCTGGTACATGTGGTTCTGCCCCGGCGCCAACCACGCCCCGCACCACAGCCCGGAGGAGTACTCCGCGAAGTACAAGGGCCAGTTCGACGACGGGTACGAGGCCTACCGCGAATGGGTGCTGCAGCGCATGATCGAGAAGGGCGTGATGCCCGAGGGCACCAAGCTGACACCGATCAATCCGCTGCCGGCCGACGTCGCGGAGGAGATCGACTCGATGCGGCCGTGGAACTCGCTGAGCCCGGACGAGAAGAAACTGTTCTCGCGAATGGCCGAGGTGTTCGCCGGGTTCTCGGAGTACACCGACGCCCAGGTCGGCCGGATCGTCGACTACCTCGAGCAGACCGGCCAGCGGGACAACACGATCATCTTCTACTGCGCCGACAACGGCGCGTCCGGCGAGGGCTCACCGAACGGTTCGGTCAACGAGAACAAGTTCTTCAACGGCTACCCCGACTCGCTCGAGGAGAACATGAAGTACCTCGACACCCTGGGCACGCCGGACACCTACAACCACTACCCCACGGGCTGGGCCGTGGCGTTCTCCACCCCGTTCCAGATGTTCAAGCGCTACTCGCAGTTCTCCGGCGGGACATGTGACCCGATGGTTATCAGCTGGCCGAAGGGCATCAAGGCCAAAGGTGAAGTGCGCCACCAGTATCACCACGTCACCGATATCGTGCCGACCGTCCTGGACGTGACGGGCATCAAGATGCCCGAGGACATGAACGGCGTCAAGCAGTACCCCGTGAACGGGGTGTCGATGCGCTACACCTTCGACGACAAGGACGCCAAGACCACCAAGAAACGTCAGTATTACGCGATGCTCGGCACCCGCGGCATCTGGCAGGACGGCTGGAAGGCCGCCGCCCTGCACGCGCCGATCAGCGGCCGGGGTCATTTCGACCAGGACAAGTGGGAACTGTTCCACGTCGACGAGGACCGCTCGGAATCCACGAACGTCGCCGACCAGAACCCCGACAAACTCAAGGAATTGATCGCGGCGTGGGACGAAGAGGCGAAGAACAATTTCGTGCTGCCCCTGGATGACCGCACCGCTGTCGAGATGATCGCCATCGAACGACCGCAGGCCGAACCGCCCCGCACCCGCTATCTCTACTACCCGGACACCTCCCCGGTGCCCGAGGGGGTGGCGGCCAACATCCGCGGGCGGTCCTACAAGATCATCGCCAACGTGGACATCACCCCGCAGGCGCAGGGCGTGATCTTCGCCCACGGTTCCCGCTTCGGCGGACACGCCCTGTTCATCAAGGACGGCAAGCTGCACTACGTGTACAACTTCCTGGGCATCAGACCCGAGCAGGTGTTCGTCTCGCCGCCGCTGGCGCCGGGGAAGCAGACGCTGGGCATGGAGTTCGTTCGGGAGAAGCCCGGCGAGCACGGTGAATCGTTGGGTACCACAACGCTTTTCGTCAACGACAAGGCGGTGAACACCGGTCCGATGCGGGCCCAGCTGGGCAAGTTCACCCTGGCCGGCGACGGGTTGTGCGTCGGGTTCGACAGCGGTGACGCCGTCTCATCGCTGTACACGACGCCCGGCACCTTCACCGGTGGCACGATCCGGGGAGTGGCGATCGACGTGAGCGGCGAACAGTTCCTCGATCTGCAACGCGAGGCCGCCGCCGCGCTCGTGACCGACTGACCCGCCACCCGGGACCGAGCAGCGCCGCGGGGACCGCCCTTCCAGCGCGCCCGCTGCGCGCCTACCGTGGTCACCACGGCCGGCTCGATCCACGACACGAACAGAGGAACGCCAATGCCCGACGGAAAGCCGAACATCCTCGTCATCTGGGGCGACGACATCGGCATCTGGAATCTGAGCTGCTACAGCCGCGGGATGATGGGTTACTCCACGCCCAACATCGACCGGATCGCCGAGGAGGGCATGCTCTTCACGGACAGCTACGGCGAACAGAGCTGCACCGCGGGCCGGTCGTCGTTCATCACCGGCCAGAGCGTCTACCGCACCGGCCTGAGCAAGGTCGGCATGCCGGGCTTCGACGTCGGTCTGCAGAAAGAAGACCCGACCATCGCCGAGCTGCTCAAGCCGCTGGGATACGCCACCGGGCAGTTCGGCAAGAACCACCTGGGCGATTTGAACAAGCACCTGCCGACCGCGCACGGGTTCGACGAGTTCTTCGGCAACCTGTACCACCTCAACGCGGAGGAGGAACCCGAACACGAGGACTACCCCACCGCGGAAGAGGCGCCCCTGCTCTACAACGCCCTGTTGCCGCGCGGGGTGATCCACTCCTGGGCCACCGACACCGACTCCGGCGAGGTCGACGACCGCTACGGGCCGGTCGGCAAACAGCGGATCGAGGACACCGGACCGCTGACCAAGAAGCGGATGGAGACCATCGACGACGAAACCACCTCGGCCTGTGTGGATTTCATCAAACGCCAGCACGAGGCCGACACGCCGTTCTTCGTCTGGATGAACACCACCCACATGCACTTCCGCACCCACACCAAGCCGGAGAGCCGCGGTCAGGCCGGCCGCTGGCAGTCGGCCTACCACGACACGATGATCGACCACGACGGCCATGTCGGGACGTTGCTCGACCTGCTCGACGACCTGGGTATCGCCGAGAACACCATCGTGGTCTACTCCACGGACAACGGCCCGCACGCCAACAGCTGGCCGGACGGCGCCACCACCCCGTTCCGCAGCGAGAAGGCGACCAACTGGGAGGGCGCCTTCCGGATACCCGAGATGATCCGCTGGCCGGGAAAGATCAAGCCGCGTTCGGTCTCCAACGAGATTGTGCAACATCATGATTGGCTACCCACGTTCCTCGCGGCCGCTGGCGACGACGGCATCGTCGACAAGCTCAAGGCCGGTCACACGATCGGCGACATGACCTACAAGGTCCACATCGACGGGTACAACCTGCTGCCCTATCTGACCGGTGCGGTGGACACCTGCCCACGGCCCGGGCTGATCTACTTCTCCGACGACGGCGACGTGCTGGGCATCCGGTTCGACAACTGGAAAGTCGTCTTCATGGAGCAGCGCTGCCCCGGCACCCTGCAGGTGTGGTTCGAGCCGTTCACCCGACTACGGGCGCCGAAGCTGTTCAACCTGCGCACCGACCCGTTCGAGCGCGCCGACATCACGTCGAACACCTACTGGGACTGGATGATCGACCGCATCTTCCTGATGTTCTACGCCACCGCGCTCGTCAAGCGCTTCCTGGACACGTTCAAGGAATTCCCGCCACGGCAGGAACCGGCGTCGTTCACGATCAACGAGGCGGTGGAAGAGCTGGAGAGGTTCCTCGGCTCCGCCAGCGGCGGCTGAGGTGGCCGAACTCGCCGCCTGGACCGACGGGCCCACGAAGTCGGCGATCGTCGACTTCGTGGGCCGCGCCGTCAGGGACGTCGCCCCCGCGGACCGGGTGGCAGTGTTCGACAACGACGGCACCCTGTGGGTGGAGAAACCGGCCTACATCCAGCTCGACTTCCTGGTGCGCCGGCTCGCCGAGCAGGCGGCGGCCGACCCGTCGCTGCGGGACACGCAGCCATACCAGGCCGCGGCCGCGGGTGACCTGGCCTGGTTCGGCGACGCCGTCACCAAGCACTACTACGGTGACGACTCCGCACTCAATGTCCTTGCGGCCGGAATACTTTCGGCCTACCAGGGCCTGACGGTCGAGGAGCACGCCGAACGGGTGAAGGGGTTCTTCGCCTCGGCAGTGCACCCCACGCTGAACCGCCCCTACACCGCGTGCGGATACGACCCCATGGTCGAGCTGCTGCGCTACCTGGAGGCCAACGGGTTCACCAACTACGTCGTCTCCGGCGGCGGCCGGGATTTCATGCGGCCGGTCACCGTCGAGATGTACGGCATCCCGCCCGAGCGGGTGATCGGCAGTTCGGTCGGCCTGGACTTTCGCGGCGGCGATCTGGTGACGACGTCGACGCCGGAGTTCCTCAACGACGGTCCGGTCAAGGCGGTGCGGATCTGGGGACGCACCGGGCGGCGGCCGATCTTCGCCGCCGGCAACTCCAACGGCGACATCGAGATGCTGGAGTACACCACCTCCGGAGCCGGCCCGTCGCTCGGGTTGCTGGTGCTGCACGACGACGCCGACCGCGAATTCGACTATGTCGCGGGGGCGGAGAAGTCACTCGCGGAGGCCGGCGCCCGCGGCTGGACCGTCGCCAGCATCAAGACCGATTGGAGCCGGGTCTTTGCCTGACTCCCCCGCGCCGAAACGTACGGACGGGCGTGAAAGCACGGGCGAAACCCGCCGGAACGCCGATCTCGGCGAGGACCCCGGCGGCTTCGTCCGGATTCCCGCGCAGACCGCAATGGTGGGGTCCGACGCCCACTACCCGGAAGAGGCCCCCGCTCACGAGGTGCATGTCGACGAGTTCTGGATCGCGAAGCATCAGGTGACCAACGCCGAATACGCTGAATTCGTCTCAGCCACAAGCTATGTCACCGTCGCCGCGCGTGAGCTCAACCCAGCCGACTACCCGGGCGCCCCGCCGGAGAACCTGCAACCCGGCTCGATGGTCTTCCAGCGCACCCCCGGCCCGGTCGACCTGCGGCACCTGAGCCAGTGGTGGACGTGGACCCCGGGAGCCTGCTGGAACCATCCGCGCGGACCACGATCGGGCCTGACCGGGCGCGAGCACCATCCCGTCGTGCACGTCGCCTTCGAAGACGCGCAGGCCTACGCCGACTGGGCCGGCCTGGCCCTGCCCACGGAGTCGCAGTGGGAGGTGGCCGCCCGCGGCGGCCTGCCGCACACCACCTACACCTGGGGCGACGAACCCGAACGGCCCGGACAGCGGCTGGCGAACTACTGGCACGGCGAATTCCCGTACCTGCCCGACACCGGCTACGGCAGCACCGCGCCGGTCGGCAGCTTCCCGCCCAACGCATACGGCCTGTTCGACATGGCCGGCAACGTCTGGGAGTGGACCACCGACTGGTACTCCGACGACCGCGCGATCGGAACATGCTGTGCGGCAGACAGTTACGACCCGAACCAGCCGCAGTTCACCATTCCCCGGCGGGTGATCAAGGGCGGCTCGTTCCTGTGCGCCGACAGCTACTGCATGCGTTACCGGCCCGCCGCGCGCCGCCCGCAGATGGTGGACACCGGCATGAGCCACATCGGATTCCGGTGCATCAGGAGCTAGCCCGGCACCGACGAGAATCGCCGACCCACCACATCGCCTGCCGAATTGTGGTGTGCTTCGGCCATGGCTGAGAAGAACCGCGGCGACCACGACTGCCGGTGCTCGTGCAACGGCTGCAAGAGCGGCAACCACTGCCACAACCTGGCGGCAGGCTGCAAAGCGCAGTACTGGTAACCGGCCGGCCCGCACGACCCGCGATGACCCGGCGCCGGGTGCGGCGCGCCGGTAGGCGATGATGCCTAGACGCTTCGCACTTGGAAGGGACGACGCATGACGACTCTGGTCACGGGGGCTTTCGGCCTGGTGGGCTCGGCGACCGTCAAACAACTGGCGGACGACGGCGCCGCGGTGGTCGCCACCGACCTCGACGTTCCCGCGAACCGCAAGAAGGCCGCCAAACTGCCGCCGGGCGTGACGGTCCGCTACGCCGACCTGACCGATCCGGCCGCCGTCGACGCCCTGCTGACACAGGTCAAACCGAGTGCCATCATCCACCTGGCCGCCATCATTCCGCCGCTGTGCTTCGCGCGCCGCGGCCTGGCCCGCAAGGTCAACGTGGACGCCACCGCCAACCTGCTGCGCGCGGCCGAGAAACTGCCCACCCCGCCGCGGTTCGTCCAGGCGTCCAGCATCGCCGTCTACGGCGCCCGCAACCCGCACAAGATCAGCGACGTGCTGACCGCCGACACCCCGGTGCACCCGACCGACCTGTACGGCGCCCACAAAGTCGAAGCGGAGGGGCTGGTGCGCGCCGCCAAGCTGGACTGGGTGATCCTGCGCCTCGGCGGAGTGCTGACCGTCGACATGATGGGACTGATGAACAGCGACAACATCTACTTCGAGGGGCTACTGCCGATCGACAACCGGATCACCACGGTCGACGTGCGCGACGTGGCCCGCGCGTTCGCCGCGGCCGCCGGTGCCGGTAAGGCCGAGAAGGAAGAAGTGGTCGGTCAGACGCTGCTGATCGGCGGCGACGACTCACACCGGTTGCGGCAGGGCGACATCGCGCCGGGCATGGCGGGGGCGATGGGTCTGGTCGGCGGTCTGCCGATCGGCCTGAAGGGCGACCCGAACAGCGACACCGCATGGATGTCCACCGATTGGATGGACACCGAGCACTCACAGAAAGTCCTTGACTTCCAACGTCATTCGTGGCCCGACCTGCTGGTCGAGACCGCCGGAAAGGTCGGGCCGCTGCGTCCGCTGCTGCGCCTGGCCGCTCCGCTGAGCCGGGAGATCCTCAAGCGCCGCGCACCGTACTACCACTACGACAAGCCCTACGCCGACCCCTGGGGAGCGGTGGCCGCCAAGTGGGGCGACCCCAGCCCCGACAACACCACCACCTGAATCCTCCGGGTGACGCCGCTGCGCCCGTAGGATTCGAGAGCGATGCTCGACGAATTCACGCAGACCCAGAAGCGGGCGCTGGCCGTCCTGACGGTGATCGGGCTGCTGTTCGGCGCGTACTTCCTGCGCCATTACCTGATCCTGATCGCCGTCGCGGCCGTGCTGGCCTACCTGTTCAGTCCGCTGTACAACCGGTTGCGCACCAAGCTCAACGTGGGACTGTCGGCGACCCTGACGCTGCTGGCCGCCTTGCTGACGGTGGGGATTCCCCTGGCTGGGGTGGTCTTCCTGGCGGTGCTGCAGATCGGGCAGATGGTCAGTGGCATCAGCCGCTGGGTGTCGCACAACGACCTGACCGCCCTCGGGCAGCGCCTGCTGGCGTCGGTCAACGAGATGCTCGGCCGCGTCCCGTTCATGGACATCAATCTGACCACCGAGACGGTGCGCACCACGATCGCGCGGGTCGGCCAGAACGTCGGTGAGTTCGCGCTGCATTTCGTGCGCGATTCGGTCGGCAGCCTGGCCGGCATCCTGACCTCGGCCATCATCTTCATCTACGTGTTCCTGGCGTTGTTGGTGAGCGGCTCGAAGGTGGTGGCGCTGTTCCGCGACCTGAACCCGTTGGGGCAGCAGGTTTCCGACATCTACCTCGCCAAGATCGGCGCCATGGTGACGGCCACGGTGCGGGGTCAGTTCATCATCGCGACGTGTCAGGGTGTGGCCGGGGCGATGTCCATCTACATCGCCGGCATCCATGACGGCTTCTTCATGTTCGTGATCTTCCTGACCGCGCTGTCGTTCATCCCGCTGGGCAGCGGCATCGTCACGATCCCGCTGGGCATCGGAATGGCGTTGTTCGGAAACGTCATCGGCGGCGTGTTCGTGGCGATGTTCCACATCATCGTGGTCACGACCATCGACAACGTGCTGCGGCCCTTCCTGGTGCCCCGCAGCGCGCATCTGAGCCCGGCGTTGATGCTGCTGTCGGTGTTCGCCGGGCTGGGCATGTTCGGCTTCTGGGGCATCGTGCTGGGACCGGTGTTGATGATCGTCATCGTCACCACGATCAGCGTGTACCTCGTGGTCTACAAGGACGCCCCGCTGGAGACGCTGCTGCCGCCCGACGACGAACGGGAGAAGCCCAAGTGGCGCTGGCCGTGGCAGCGGGCCAAGCCGACGGCCGTGACCGGGGAACCGGGCCCGCCGGCGCGTCCGGTCGATGCCGCCGCACTGGGCACCGATACGGCGCGAGACGAGCCGGGCAATCGGGCCGGCGGGGACTAAACCGCCAACCGCTCTCGGAGGAACTCCACCACCCGCTTGCGCGCCTCATAAGCCGGTTGTCCGTCGACGTCGCGGACCTCCAGCGTGAGCGCCGAGTGCGCCATCCGGCCGAACCCGCCCGGATTGCCTGGCCGCGAATCGATTTCGATGACCTCGAAGGCATCCCCCAGCCGGTCGCGCAGGGTCTGGAAGCGCTCCGCGGGCGACATCCGATCCTCCGAGAACCGCAACCCCAGCGCACACAGGCCCTCTTCGGCGGCCCGCCGCTGCACCACCTTCAGTTCGTCTTCGGACACCCCCGGATCGCGGCGCCGGGCGGCGGTGAGCGGAAGCGGCAGCGACGGTTGGGACAGCACGGGCGCCAGCACGGCATCGTCGACCGCGGCCGCCAGCGCGAAGCCGCCCGACCAGCACTGCCCGATGACGCCGACGCCCCGGCCGGGTGTCGACGCGTTGAGGTCGCGCGCCAGGGCGCGCAGGAAATCGGACACCGGCCGCTTCGCGTTGGTGGCGAAGGCCGCGAATTCTCTTGTGACGCAGCCCCGCAGCAGGACGGGAACGGCGCCGAGACGTTGCGCCGCCGCCCCCGGTGTGCCGTAGAGCGACGGGGACGCAACGGTGAACCCGTTGTCCACCAAATGATTTCCGAGCGCCAGAACTTCCGGCGTCAGCCCCGGCATCTCCGGTATCAGCACCACCCCCGGCCCGGGGATATCGGGGCCGCGGCGGTACACGTCATGGGTTTGGCCGCCGCCGCTGAACGGTGCGCAAGTCCATCCGGTCAGATCCGCTCGAGGCGCGTGGGGCATCCCGTCAGACTACGTTCGTCCGGCCGGAAGGGGGGTCGCATTCCGGACCGCGGCCGCCAGGGTGCGGAACTCCGCGGGGCCCGCCGCCCCGGTCAGGGCGATCTGGGTGCCGTCGGGCCCGTCGAGCCGCGTGGTCCAGACCGGTTCGCCGCGGGCGCCGCCGTCATAGACGACCCAGCGCGTGCCGCCGACGTCCTCGGTGCCGCCGGGGTAGACGTCCGAGTGGATGAAGGCGACCAGCTTGTCCTCGTCGGCGTTGCTCTGGGTCAGGCTCACGTACTTGCCCGACGGGGCGATGTAACCGACCGTCGACACCTTGGCCCGGACCTGCTGTCCGGTGACCGGGTCGGTGCGGCCGGACTCGATGCCGTCGCGGGCCCCCGAGTTCGGCTGCCAGCCCGCCGGCAGCGCCGGCATCCGGATCGGAAAGCCCAGGGTCTCCGCGTCGGCTTTCAGCGCCGCCGCCGCGTCGTAGTGGGGCACCTGGCCGGCAGTCGGCCCGCGGCCCTGGAAGGAGCACATCCCGACCAGTCCGGCGAGCACCAGGCAGGCGAGCACCAGGGGACCCATCGACCACAACATGTCCCGGCCGTCCTGCAGCAACCGATTCTTCGGGGGCCTGGGGGCGGGTTGGGGTTGGGTGCTCACCGCACCAGTATCCCAGCCGCCGCCACGCCACCCGCTTCTGGGACAATCACGTTCCATGAGCGATGCCGCCGCCCGCAAGCGCCGCGAGGCCCCCGACCGCAACCTGGCGCTGGAACTCGTCCGGGTCACCGAAGCCGGCGCCATGGCCGCGGGCCGATGGGTGGGCCGCGGCGACAAGGAGGGCGGCGACGGCGCCGCCGTCGACGCCATGCGTGAACTGGTCAACTCGGTCTCGATGCGCGGCATCGTCGTCATCGGCGAGGGCGAGAAGGACAACGCGCCGATGCTGTACAACGGCGAAGAGGTGGGCAACGGCGACGGACCGGACTGCGACTTCGCGGTCGACCCGGTGGACGGCACCACCCTGATGAGCAAGGGCATGCCGAACGCGATCTCGGTGCTGGCGGTGGCCGAACGCGGCGCCATGTTCGACCCGTCGGCGGTGTTCTACATGAACAAGATCGCCGGCGGACCCGACGTAGCGGACTTCATCGACATCACCTCGCCGATCGCGGCCAACATCCAGCGCATCGCGAAGGTCCGCAAGGCGTCGGCCTCCGACATCACCGTGTGCATCCTGGACCGGCCGCGACACGCCAAGCTGATGGCCGAGGTGCGCGCCGCGGGCGCCCGCATCCGGCTGATCTCCGACGGCGACGTCGCCGGCGCCATCTCGGCCTGCCGACCGGACTCGGGCACCGATCTGCTGGCCGGGATCGGCGGCACCCCGGAGGGCATCATCACCGCGGCGGCCATCCGCTGCATGGGCGGCGAGATCCAGGCCACCCTGGCGCCCACCGACGACGACGAACGTCAGAAGGCCCTCGACCGCGGCCACGACCTGGACCGGGTGCTGACCACCAAGGATCTGGTGTCCGGCGAGAACGTCTTCTTCTGTGCCACCGGCGTCACCGACGGCGACCTGCTCAAGGGCGTGCGCTTCTTCGGCGGCGGTTGCACCACACAATCGATCGTGATGCGCTCCAAATCCGGCACGGTCCGGATGATCGACGCGTACCACCGGCTTTCGAAGCTCAACGAATACTCCGCGGTGGATTTCACCGGAGACAAGTCCGCGGCCTACCCACTTCCCTAGTCACCCTCCACACCCACGAAATCCGAAGGGCTTCAACACCAATGACCAGCACTGAGGCTGAATACCGCATCGAGCACGACACCATGGGCGAGGTCCGGGTGCCGATCAACGCCCTCTGGCGCGCGCAGACGCAGCGTGCGGTCGAGAACTTCCCGATCAGCCACCGCGGCCTGGAGCGCACCCAGATCCGCGCGCTCGGGCTGCTCAAGGGCGCCTGCGCGCAGGTGAACAAGGACCTCGGCCTGCTGGCCGCCGAGAAGGCCGACGCGATCATCGCCGCCGCCGCCGAGATCGCCGACGGCAAGCACGACGACCAGTTCCCGATCGACGTTTTCCAGACCGGTTCGGGAACCAGCTCGAACATGAACGCCAACGAGGTGATCGCCTCGATCTGCGCCCGCGACGGCGTGACGGTGCACCCCAACGACGACGTCAACATGTCGCAGTCGTCGAACGACACGTTCCCCACCGCTACTCACATTGCGGCCACCGAAGCCGCTGTGCGCCAACTTATCCCGGCGCTCGAGGTGCTGCACGAGTCGCTGGCCGCCAAGGCCCGGCAGTGGAAGACGGTGGTCAAGTCCGGGCGCACCCACCTGATGGACGCCGTTCCGGTGACCCTCGGCCAGGAGTTCGGCGGCTATGCGCGCCAGGTCGAGGCGGGCATCGAACGGGTCAAGGCCACCCTCCCCCGCCTCGGTGAACTGGCCATCGGCGGCACCGCCGTCGGCACCGGCCTCAACGCCCCGGACGGCTTCGGCCCCAAGGTGGTCGAGGTGCTCAAGGCCCAGACCGGAGTGGCCGAACTGCGCACCGCCGTCGACTCGTTCGAGGCGCAGGCCGCCCGCGACGGACTGGTCGAGGCGTCCGGCGCGCTGAAAACCATCGCGGCCTCACTGACCAAGATCGCCAACGACATCCGCTGGATGGGCTCGGGCCCGCTGACCGGCCTGGGCGAGTTGCACCTGCCCGATCTGCAGCCGGGCAGCTCGATCATGCCGGGCAAGGTCAATCCCGTTATCCCGGAAGCGGTTACGCAGGTGGCCGCCCAGGTGATCGGCAACGACGCCGCCGTCACCGTCGGCGGCCTGTCCGGTGCCTTCGAGCTCAACGTGTACATCCCGATGATGGCCCGCAACGTGCTGGAGTCCTTCACCCTGCTGGCCAATGTGTCGAAGTTGTTCGCCACCAAGTGCATCGACGGTCTGGTGGCCGACGAGGAACGGCTGCGGACGCTGGCCGAGTCGTCACCGTCGATCGTCACACCGCTGAACTCGGCGATCGGCTACGAAGAGGCGGCGAAGGTGGCCAAGCAGGCGCTGGCCGAGAAGAAGACCATTCGCCAGACGGTGATCGACCGGGGGCTCATCGGCGACAAGCTGTCCGAGGCGGAACTCGACAAGCGGCTCGACGTGCTCGCGATGGCCAAGGTCAAGCCGGGCGACTAGCCCA
>CAZTAA010000077.1:0-3017 GCA_964611465.1 uncultured Mycobacterium sp.
TGCGCCATGTCGACCATCAGGGTGGCGCCGACCTCGTCGGCGATCTCCCGCATCTTGGCGAAGTTCACCCGCCGCGGGTAGGCCGAGTAGCCCGCCACCAGCACCAGCGGTTTGAACTCGCGGGCGGCCGCGGCGACGGCGTCGTAGTCGATCAGGCCGGTCTGCGGGTGGGTGCCGTAGCTGCGCTGGTGGAACATCTTGCCGGAGATGTTCGGCCGGAACCCGTGGGTCAGGTGCCCGCCGGTGTCCAGCGACATGCCCATCAGCCGCTGGTTGCCCAGCTTGGCCCGGAGCTTCTCCCAGTCCGCCTCGGACAGGTCGTTGACGTGTTTGGCGCCGAGTTCGGCCAGCCCCGGACCTTCGATCCGGGTGGCCAGGATCGCCCAGTAGGCGACCAGGTTGGCGTCGATGCCCGAGTGCGGCTGGGCGTAGGCGTACGGGGCGCCGAACAGTTCGCGGGCGTGCTCGGCGGCCAGCGCCTCGACGGTGTCGACGTTCTGGCAGGCGGCGTAGAACCGGTGCCCGACGGTGCCCTCGGCGTACTTGTCCGAGAACCAGGTGCCCATGGTCAGCAGCACGGCCGGGGAGGCGTAGTTCTCGCTGGCGATCAGTTTGAGCGAATCCCGTTGGTCGGCAAGCTCTTTGCGGGTCGCCTCGGCGATCCGGGGTTCGACGGACTCGATGACCTGCAACGCGGCCCGGTAGGCGGCACTCGCCGTCTCGGCGTATTCGGCTCCTAAGCCGGCAGATCGGCTGGTTGACGAAGCGGTCACGGAGTCTGCGGTCATGGCAGCCAGCCTAATCGGCGGCCGGTCGCGGCCAAACGGGTGGCGTCAGGCCGCCCGCAGCGTCGACGGGATGAGCGGCTCGTCGAGCAGCCGGCCGAACCGGTGCGTCAGCGTCTCGGTGGCCGGCCGGTCGTCGAGCCAGGCCCGCAGCAGCCGGTACCCCTCGACGTAGGTGCTGGTGTAGGCGCGCCACAGCGGGGACGACAGGAACCGCAGCATCTGCCGCGCCCGCACGTCGTCCACCAGCAGCCAGCGCCGCAGGAACGCGACGACGTCGTCGACGTCGCGGTGCTCGTCGTGCAGCATCAGCGCGGCGTCCTGACGCACGTCGGCCAGCGTCGCCCGCGCCGCCGACACCGCCTGCGCGTGCGCGCCGTCGAACCGCAGACCCAGATCGGCGTAGATCTCCTGCGCCCAGCTCCCCCAGTCCGGGCCGACGGCAGCGTGCAGCGCCAGGTCGGCGAGCCCCTCGGCCATCAGGCACTGCGGGGTGTTCACCAGGAAGATGGTGTGCTCGGCCTGTCCGAGCCCCTCGACCAGGCCGGCCTCCTTGCGGCAGTGCTCGGTGTGATGCCCGGGATAGGACTCGTGGGCGACCAGCCGCGGCAGGTTGGACATCTGCTGTTTGAGGTCGGCGTTGACGGCCACGGTCGACGTGTAGTCACCCTCGTAGTAGTTGAAACCCGACCAGGGTTTGTCGGTGACGATCTCGTATTTGACGGTCTCGCGTTCCGGCAGCGGGTATTCGGCGCGGACCCGGTCGCGCAGGGCGCTGGAGAACGCCTCGATGCACTCGGCCAGCCGCTCCGGCGGGATCTCGTCGCCGACCCGGTCGGCCTCCATCCGCTCGGGCAGCGCGCCGGCGCCCGGCAGGACGGCGTCGAGTTGGCGGTGCGCCTCGCGATAGCGGTCCTCGTCGCCCTTGGCGATCGTGACGTCGAAGTATTCGCGGACCTCGTCGACGAATCCGACGGCCTGGCCAGCGAACTTGCGGCCGGCGCACTCCAGCGCCCGCAGGTGCGCGGCGACGTATGCGGCCCGGATGTCGGTGAATCCGCCGTCCCGCGGCACCTCCGGCAGCGCGTCGAGCAGTCGGCGGGCCTGACGCGCCAGGTCGGCGGGTTCGGGCGCCGGCTCGCCGGCGACGGCGCGGCGCAGTGCCGGATCACCGGTGAAGGAGTCGACGTAACCGTCCTCGATACGGTCGAACCGCAATCCGAGCATCAGATACTCGCGAATCAGGGCGGCTGGCTCCATGCCGACCAACGCTACCTGTCAGACTTACCGCCATGGCGAGGCTGAGCGAGCCGAGTCCCTATGTGGAATTCGACCGTCCGCAATGGCGTGCGCTCCGGATGTCGACACCGCTCAAACTCTCCGAATCCGAAGTCGTCGGCCTGCGCGGCCTCGGCGAGCAACTCGACCTGCTCGAGGTCGAAGAGGTCTACCTGCCGCTGGCGCGGTTGATCCACCTCCAGGTGGCCGCCCGCCAGCGCCTCTACGCCTCCACCGCCGAGTTCCTCGGTGAGCCGCAGCAGAATCCGGACCGCCCGGTGCCGTTCGTCATCGGCGTGGCCGGCAGCGTGGCCGTCGGCAAGTCCACCACCGCCCGTGTGCTGCAGGCCCTGCTGGCCCGCTTCGAAGACCATCCGCGGGTGGACCTGGTGACCACCGACGGCTTTCTGTACCCGAACAACGAGCTGACCCGGCGAAACCTGATGCACCGCAAGGGCTTTCCGGAAAGCTACGACCGCCGGGCCTTGATGCGGTTCGTCACCACGGTCAAGTCCGGCGCCGAACTCGCCTGTGCGCCGGTGTATTCGCACCTGCTCTACGACATCGTGCCCGGCGAGAAGCACATCGTGAGACATCCGGACATCTTGATCCTGGAAGGCCTCAACGTCCTGCAGACCGGGCCGACGCTGATGGTCTCGGACCTGTTCGACTTCTCGGTGTACGTGGACGCCCGCATCGAGGACATCGAGCAGTGGTACGTGTCGCGGTTCCTGGCGATGCGCGCCGGCGCGTTCGCCAACCCGGCCTCGCACTTCCACCACTACTCGACCCTGACCGACGAGCAGGCCGTATTCGCGGCCCGCGACATCTGGCGGTCGATCAACCTGCCGAACCTGATCGAGAACATCCTGCCGACGCGTCCGCGCGCGACGCTCGTGCTGCGCAAGGACGCCGACCACTCGATCAACCGGTTGCGCCTGCGCAAGTTGTGAT
>CAZTAA010000077.1:3117-19121 GCA_964611465.1 uncultured Mycobacterium sp.
CGTCGGGCACACCGACCACGGCCACCGAGTCGACGTCGGGATGGGTCGACAGGGCGTCCTCCACCTCGCGTGAGCTGACGTTCTCCCCGCCGGTGATGATGACGTCCTTGGCGCGGTCGACGATCCACAGCCGTCCGGTCCCGTCGAGTCGCCCGATGTCGCCGGTGCGCAGCCAGCCGTCGGCCGGAGGCGTGAGGTCCGGCCAGTAGCCGGCCATCACCTGCGGCCCGCGCACCAGCACCTCCCCGATAGCACCGGTTCCGTCGATCGCGACCTCGACGCCGCTGTGCGGGAACCCGGCGCTGCGCAGCACCTCGGGATCACCGGCCGCTCCGACGCGGTGGTCGGCGGGTCCGAGGAACGTGACGTTGCCGCCGGTTTCGGTCATGCCGTAGCCCTGGTGCAGATCCACGCCCAGCGCGGCGGCGCGGTTGATCAGGTCCGCCGAGATCGCGGCCGACCCGTAGGCCACCTGCCGCAGCGTGGGCATCCGGGCGCCGGTCCGGTCCAGGTAGCCCAGCAGGGCGTGCAGCATCGTCGGCGCCAGGGAGCACGACGCGACGCCCCACTCGTTGACGGCGGCGACGAACTCCTGCGGCCGGAACTTCTTCGCGAGCACCACGGTCGACCTGGTGGCGTGCCGGACCAGGACGTTGTAGCCGGCGATGTGGCACATCGGGAACGGGAACAGGTACACGTCACGGGCGGGCACCGAGCGGCCTTCCACGGTGCCGCGCACCGCGGCGGTGAGCGAGCGACTCGTGTGCACGGCGCCCTTCGGGACACCCGTCGAGCCGCTGGTGAACACCAGCCAGGCCGGGTCGTCCTCGGCCGGCCGATTTCCCGAGAACGGCGAATGACCCAGTGCCCGTTGCCATTCCGTGGATCCGAACGCGACCACCGGAACCGGTGGCCGGAGTTTGTCCAGATAGTCCTTGTCGCCGAACACGATTCGGGGATCGCTCGCGGCGATCTGGCCCGCCCGTTCGGCGGGATCGAGGCGCTGGTTGATCAGGGCCAGGATCCGGTCGCTGCGCGGCACCGCGTAGTACAGCAGCCCGTAGGAGACACAGTTGTCGGCCACCACCGCGATGCGGTCGCCCGGATCGGTATGTGCGTCAAGCCATCCGGCCAGCGCGGCGCTCTGCCGCTCCAGTTCGGCGAAGGTGAGCACGGCACCGTCGTCGTCGATCAGGGCGGGCCGCGCGGGTGTGGTCGCGACGGCGTCGGCGAACAGGTCGTGCAGCACCTACATACCGAACCGGCGGTTGCGCTGGCTGTAGTCGCGCAGGGCGCGCAGAAAGTCGACCCGACGGAACGCCGGCCAATGCGCCTCGGTGTACCACATCTCCGAATAGGCGCTCTGCCACAACAGGAATCCGGACAGCCGCTGCTCCCCCGACGTCCGGATCACCAGGTCGGGATCGGGCTGGCCGGAGGTGTACAGGTTCTCCGAGATCGCTTCGACGGTGACGGCTTCCACGAGCTCCTCACCGGAGGCGCCGTTGGCGAGTTCCTTGTTCAGCAGCGCCCGCACCGCGTCGACGATCTCCTGCCGGCCGCCGTAGGCCACCGCGACGTTGACGTGGAACACCGGCGGCGAGGCCGCCGTCTGCTGGGTCGAGTCGACAGCCTCCCGCAGCCGGCGGGCCGGCTCGTCGCCCAACAGCGACAGGTCACCCACCGTGCGGACGCTCCAGCGTTTGGCCGGCGCGCAGATCTCCTCGACGACGTCGGTGATGATCTCGATCAGCGCCGCCAGTTCGTCGGGATCGCGGCGCAGGTTCTCGGTGGACAACAGGTACACGGTGGCCATCTCGATGCCCGCATCCTGGCACCAGCGCAGCATCTCGGCGATCTTGGCCGCGCCCTTGCGGTAGCCGACGCTGACGTCGTCGTAGCCCGCGTCGCGGGCCCAGCGGCGGTTGCCGTCGCACAGCACCGCGATGTGGCGGGGCAGTTCGGGCTTGGAGCGGACGAGTTCCTGCCGCAGCCGCATCTCGTAGAGCCGATACATGGGCTCCTTGAGGCGCGGGGGAATGAACTCCACAACAAGGAAGACTACTGTGATGGCCGGATTACCCCTCGCGATCGGCTCGGATCCGGCCGGGCACGGAGATGACATGACGGCTGCCATGAACACCGAAGGTTCCCGCGAGCACCGGACGCTGACTCAGCTCGACCTCGACGAGACGTTCCCGGAGGCCGTCGCCGAGGGGGTTGCCGAGTTCCTCGGCAAGCCGCGTGCCCGCGGCTGGATCCACGTCTACTCCGCGTTCATCGCCGCCATCGCGGGCGCGGCGCTGGTCGCCGTGTCATGGTCGGTGGAATCCACCCGGGCCGGGATCGCCACGCTGATCTACACCCTCACCATCGTGGCGATGTTCGCCGTCTCGGGGACCTATCACCGGGTGAACTGGAAGTCACCGACGGCGCGCAAGTGGATGAAGCGCCTGGACCATTCGATGATCTTCATCTTCATCGCGGGCAGTTACACGCCGTTCGCCCTGCTGGCGCTGCCGTCGCAGAAGGGCATGGTGCTGTTCTGGATCGTCTGGGGCGGGGCGCTGGCCGGGGTGGCGCTGAAGATGCTCTGGCCGTCGGCGCCGCGCTGGCTCGGGGTGCCGCTGTACATCCTGCTGGGCTGGGTGGCGGCGTGGTTCATCGGGCCGATCATGCATGGCGCCGGGGTGGCGGCGGTGGTGCTGTTGATCGTCGGCGGTGCGCTGTATTCGATCGGCGGCGTGCTGTACGCGCTCAAGTGGCCCAACCCGTGGCCGACGACGTTCGGCCATCACGAGTTCTTCCACGCCTGCACGGCGGTCGCGGCGATCTGCCACTACATCGCGATGTGGTTCGCCGTCTTCTAGGGATTTCGGTGCGATAACCGTCGGTCAGCGACGGGAAACGCACCGAAATCCCTACAGCTGGGTGACGTTGTCCGGGCCCCAGTAGGCCTTCATCGCGGTGATCTGGCCGTCGGGGTCGAACGTCATGACCTCCATGGGCTCGATTCGCATGGCGTCGTTGACGATGATCGCAAAGGCGAACGCCGCCTCGTGGCCGCCGCTGCGGAAACTCAGCAGCTCGGTCTTGAGCTCGGCGCCCTCGGTGTTCTTGTAGAACCCCTCGATCGCCTGCCGGCCGATGTGCACTTCGCCGCCGCCCACCGGATCCTCCACGGTGGCGTCCTCGGCGTAGAGGGCCGCGATGTCGGCGGCGCTGCCGGTGGCGACCGTGTTCAGATAACGCTCGACGAGGGCTTTGGGGTCAAGGCTCATGACCGGTCAGGCTACACGGCGGCCACCGGCGCGCCGACGTTAGGAGCGGAAGACGTTATCGCCCAAGCTAACCGGCCGGTTTGCCGTCCGGCTCCTCGGTCCCGTCGCCGACGGCCCGCTCGGCCGCCGGCTGCTCGGGCTCGGCGTCGAACGTCGTCGGCAGCTTCTTCAGATGCCGGTTCATCGACCGCACCAGCAGGAAGGTTCCGATCAACAGCAAGACGACGACCAGCAGCCCGATCGGGCTGGCCTTGCCGAAATCCGGCCCGGTGTTGCGCGGGGTGTCGTCGGCCAGCACGGTCAGCGCCAGCAGGTTGAGGTGGGTCGCCGAGAAAATCATGGTTCTATCCCCTTGAACAGATCGGTCTCCGGCAGCGACACCGGCACGCGGGACCGGGCCAGTTCGTATTCCTCGGTCGGCCACAGCCGCTGCTGCCATTCGATGGGTGCGGTGAAGAAGTCGCCGTTCGGATCGATCTGGGTGGCGTGCGCGCGCAGCGCGTCGTCGCGCTGCGGAAAGTACTCCGAACACTGGATGCGGGTGGTCACCCGCGATTCGAACACGTCGAGTTCGGTGTCCCAGTGCTGCAGCCACTTCTCGAAGGGGCCGGTGCGGCCGTGCTTGGCGAACTCCTCCTGCAGCAGCTTGAACCGGCGGCGCAGGAAGCCGTGGTTGTAGTAGAGCTTGAGGACGTTCCACGGTTCGCCGGCATCCGGATAACGCCGGTAGTCGCCGGCCGCTTCGTAGGCCGCGACCGAAACCTGATGGCAGCGAACGTGATCCGGGTGCGGATAGCCACCGTTCTCGTCGTAGGTGGTCATCACGTGCGGGCGGAACTCGCGGATCACCCGGACCAGCCGTTCGGTGGGTCCGTCCAGGGGTTCCAGCGCGAAACAGCCCTCGGGCAGCGGGGGCGGCGGGTCACCGGTCGGCAACCCGGAGTCGTGATAGCCCAGCCAGCAGTGCTCGACGCCGAGAATCTCGGCCGCCTTGGCCATCTCGTCGCGGCGGACCTCGGCGATGCGGCCGTGCACCTCGGGCAGGTCCATCGCGGGGTTGAGGATGTCGCCGAGCTCGCCGCCGGTCAGCGTGACCACCAGCACCCGGTTGCCCTCGGCGGCGTACCGCGCCGTGGTGGCCGCACCCTTACTGGACTCGTCGTCCGGGTGGGCGTGCACCGCCATCAACCGAAACTCGGTCACCATCCGCCTCTCGCATAGAGTCTGTCCCGACCCAATAGTTCCATCCTCGGCGTCGCCGCCGACAACCCGATACCCCAGCGGAGACATACCCCACACGTCATGGAAGTCCATCGTCCCGAGACCCGCTACGGCCGCGCACGCCTTGACCGCCGGTCACGCCGCCGCATCGCCATCGCACTCGGCGTGCTGGCCCTGGCGGCCGGAGTTTGCGTCGCGGTGATCGGATACCTGCGCCTCGGCACCTCCGACGTCAAAGGCGAGTTGAGCGGTTACCGGGTGATCGACCGTGAGACGGTGGACGTCATCATGGGCGTCACCCGTTCCGACCCGTCGCAGCCGGTGGTCTGCATCGTGCGGGCCCGGTCCGCGGACGGCAGCGAAACGGGCCGCCGCGAAGTGCTCGTCGGGCCGTCCGAACACACCACGGTGCAGATCACCGCCCAGGTCAAGACCAGTAGGCCGCCGGTCAACGGCGACGTCTACGGCTGCGGGGCCGAGGTACCGTCGTACCTGGTGCCACCCGGCTAAACGCGACCGGCCGGCGAACGGGGCGCGTCGAACGCGTGAAGTCCCCGCGTCGCGCGATGGTATGCTGGGTCACATACACGGTTCCTGCTGGGGAACCGTGTCTTGCGTCTGTAGCGCGTCCGACCGCCGCTCTGGATGGCAATACACCGGGCGGAACCCGCCTTGTCCCCGGCCGCAGCGGACCCACAGACGACCACAACCAACACACAGACTGCCGACCGCAAACAGCGCAGACCAACGAAGATCGAGGAGCGCGACATGACCGACACCCAGGTCACCTGGCTGACCCAGGAGTCTTACGACCGCCTGAAGGCCGAACTCGACCAGCTGATCGCCAACCGCCCGGTGATCGCCGCGGAGATCAACGACCGCCGCGAGGAGGGCGACCTGCGCGAGAACGGCGGCTATCACGCCGCCCGCGAGGAGCAGGGCCAGCAGGAGGCCCGGATCCGGCAGCTGCAGGAGCTGCTCAACAACGCCAAGGTGGGCGAGGCCCCCAAGCAGTCCGGTGTGGCCCTGCCCGGCTCGGTGGTCAAGGTGTTCTACGACGGCGACAAGTCCGACACCGAGACCTTCCTGATCGGCACTCGCGAGCAGGGCGTCAACGGCGGCGACCTCGAGGTGTACTCACCGAACTCGCCGCTGGGCGGTGCGCTGCTGGACGCCAAGGTGGGCGACACGCGCACCTACACCGTGCCGAACGGCAACACCGTCGAGGTGACGCTGGTCAGCGCGGAGCCCTACCACTCCTAGTCGCTCTCCAGCGCCTGCTCGAGATCCCCGATCAGGTCGGCGACGTCTTCGATACCCACCGACAGCCGCACCAGGTCGGCCGGCACCTCCAATTGCGAGCCCGCCGTCGACGCGTGCGTCATCGAGCCGGGATGCTCGATTAGCGACTCCACCCCGCCCAGGGACTCCGCGAGGATGAAAACCCCTGTGCGGGCGCACAATCGGCGGGCGGCCTCGATGCCACCGGCCATCCGGATCGAGATCATCCCGCCGAACCCGCGCATCTGCCGGGCCGCCACCTGATGACCCGGATGGTCCGGCAGCCCCGGGTAGAGCACGGTGGTGATCGCCGGATGGCCGGACAGGAATTCGGCTACGGCCGAGGCGTTTTCACTGTGACGCTGCATCCGCAGCGGCAACGTCTTGAGCCCACGCATGGTCAGGTAGGCGTCGAACGGGCCGGGCACCGCGCCCGCGCCGTTCTGCAGGAACCCGAAGGCCGCATCCAGTTCCTCGTCGTCGGTCACCAGCGCGCCGCCGACCACATCGGAGTGTCCACCGATGTACTTGGTGGTCGAGTGCAGCACGACATCGGCGCCGAGGGTGAGCGGCTGCTGCAGCGCCGGTGACGCGAACGTGTTGTCCACCAACACTTTTGCGCCGTGTTCGGTCCCCAGCTCGGCGATCGCCGCGATGTCGGCGATCGACAGCATCGGGTTGGTCGGGGTCTCGACCCAGATCAGCCTGGTCGGCTCGGTCAGCGCCGCACGAACCGCGTCGAGGTCGGACAGGGCCACCGGCGTGTGGCGCACACCCCACTGCGTGAACACCTTGTCGATCAACCGGAAGGTGCCGCCGTAGGCGTCGTCGGGCATCACGATGTGGTCGCCGGGGCGCAGCATCGCGCGCAGCGCGCAGTCGCTCGCCGCCATCCCGGAACTGAACGCCCGCCCGTACGACCCGTCTTCGACGGCCGCCAGCGACGCCTCGAGCGCGGCGCGGGTCGGGTTGCCGGTCCGGGCGTACTCGAAACCGCCGCGCAATCCGCCCACCCCGTCCTGGGCGAAGGTCGAACTGGCGTAGATCGGCGCGTTGACCGCCCCGGTGGCCGGATCAGGCCGGTAGCCGGCGTGAATCGCTTTGGTGGCCAAGCCCTGGGCGCGGTGTGCATCGGCGCGGCTGCGCTGCTCGCTCATAGAGCGCCAGCGTAGTGGAGAACGGTGGGCACAAAGGCGACGCCGGCCCGCGACAGTAGTCAGCGGGCCGGCGCGCGGTCCTTTCCGGAGTTCGGTCTATGGCGTGGCGGGAGCCAGCTGACCGCCGGTGAGCCGTCGCCAGGCATAGACGTGCAACAGCGCGGCCAGTGGCATGGCGACCAGCAGGCCGACGCCGAACAGAAGCGCACCCGCGATGACGAGCAGCGAGGTGATCAGCCACACCAGGAAGACCGGGCCGAAGTTGGTCTTCGCCACGTCGAAACTGGCCTTGATCGAGTCCACCGGCGAGTAGTTGCGGTCGACGACCGCGATGATCGCGAACATCAGCAGGATGCTGGCGATCACGCCGGGCAGGATGCACAGGGCGTAGCCGATCTCGGTGATGATGCCGACGAGCACGGCGGCGAGCACGACGGCACCGATGTTGCGCGGCCGGAAGAACGAGCCGACGGTCACCGGTCGTCCGTCGGCGATGTCCAGCAGTCCGCCCAGGTACGCCGATGCGATGGCGCCGGCGACAGCCAGCACCACCAAGCCACCGAGGAACAGCACGACCATGCCGCCGAAGCCCAGGTCCGTCGACCAGGCCGAGTAGCCGAAGTCGTTACCGTCGGAGTAGCTCGTCACCGTCGTCGGCGACATCGCGGAGGCGACCAGCTGCAGCCCGACGGAGAGCACCGCCATGATGATCCCGAAGATCAGCGACGCGACGATCAGCGGCACGGCGTTCTTGGCGAACTTGTTCCATGCCCACGACAATCCGTCACCGACGCTGAACTGAACCGGACCACCGGGGCCGAACTGGCCGGGCGCACCGGGGTATCCGCCGGGCGCGGGAGCCCAGCCGCCGCCGTAACCCGGAGGCGGCGGCGCCACGGCGCCGGGGGGCGGCGGAGGCGGATAGCTGCCGGGCGGCGGTCCCGGGGGCGGAGGTGGTGGATAACCACCCGGCGGCGGGTATCCGCCCGCCGGCGGTGGCGGCGGGTAGCCCCCCGGCGGCGGTGGTGGTGGATAACCACCCGGCGGCGGAAAGCCCTCTGGCGGCGGTTGGTCGGTCATATCACCCTCCCCGGGAGATCAGCTGACGCGAAGCGCACTCACCATAACCGAGAAGACGGCCGAATCCCCGGCGCGACTCATTTCCGCCGCGGCGCCTCCGACAGAAATCCCAGGAGGTCACTGCGGGTGATGACGCCCACCGGCTTACCGTCCTCGACCACCATCGCGGCGTCGGATTCGCGGAAGGTCGCCGCCGCCGCGCTGACCAGTTCACCGGAACCGATCAGCGGCAGCGGCGCACTCATGTGCTGCGACACGGCGTCGGCCAGTTTGGCCCGGCCTTCGAACACCGCCGACAGCAGTTCCCGTTCGGACACGCTGCCGGCCACCTCGCCGGCCATCACCGGCGGCTCCGCGCCGACGACGGGCATCTGCGAAACGCCGTACTCGCGCAGGATGCCGATGGCGTCGCGAACGGTCTCCGACGGATGCGTATGCACCAGGGCCGGGATCTCACCGGACTTGCGGCGCAACACATCTCCGACGGTGGGTTCGTCGACGGACCCGTCGAGCCGGCTGCGCAGGAAGCCGTAGGACGACATCCACGCGTCGTTGAAGATCTTCGACAGGTAGCCGCGGCCGCCGTCGGGCAGCAGCACCACCACCAGCGAGTCCGGGCCGGCCTGCTGCGCCACCTCGATGCCGGCGACCACCGCCATCCCGCAGGAGCCACCGACCAGCAGGGCCTCCTCGCGGGCCAGCCGCCGGGTCATGTCGAAGGAGTCCGCGTCGGACACCGCGATGATCTGGTCGGGCACCGCGGGGTCGTAGGCGGCGGGCCAGAAGTCTTCGCCCACACCCTCGACCAGGTACGGCCGTCCGGTGCCGCCGGAGTACACCGACCCCTCCGGGTCGGCGCCGACGATCTTGACCCGTCCGCCGGAAACCTCCTTGAGGTAGCGCCCGGCGCCGGTGATGGTGCCGCCGGTGCCGACACCGGCCACGAAGTGGGTCACCTGTCCGTCGGTGTCGGACCAGATCTCCGGTCCGGTCGTCTCGTAGTGGCTGTCCGGACCGTTCGGGTTCGAGTACTGGTCGGGTTTCCAGGCGCCGTCGATCTCCTCGACGAGGCGGTTGGACACGCTGTAGTAGGAGTCGGGGTCGTCGGGCGCCACCGCCGTGGGGCACACGACCACCTCGGCGCCGTAGGCGCGCAACACATTCCGCTTGTCCTCGCTGACCTTGTCGGGGCACACGAAGACACAGCGGTAGCCCCGCTGCTGGGCCACCAGGGCCAGCCCGACACCGGTGTTGCCCGACGTCGGCTCGACGATGGTGCCGCCCGGCTTCAACAGCCCCGCGGCCTCGGCGGCGTCGATCATCTTGACCGCGATGCGGTCCTTGCTGCTGCCACCGGGGTTGAGGTACTCGATCTTGGCGACGACGCGCCCGGCTCCCGGCGGCACCACCGAGTTCAGCTGAACCAGAGGGGTATTGCCGATGAGTTCACTGACATGCTGGGCGATCCGCATGCCTACATACTCTATGTGGGGTGTTCGCCCGCGATTCTCAGCCGGTCGCGTCGCGGATGTATTCGCCGATCTGGCGCAGCGACCGCGTCGCCTCGGGCACGATCGGCGCGGCGAGCTGGAAGTCGTGAATCTGGCCGCGCCACACCCGCACCTCGGCCGGCACCCCCGCCGCCGCCAGCCGCCGGGCCGCCAGCCGGGCGTCGTGCAGCAGCACCTCCGAACCAGACACGTGGATGAGGGTGCGCGGCAGGCCGGGTTCGATATGGTCCAGCGGTTCGTACATCTGCTCGGGTTCGCCGTCGGCGTTGATGTTGCGCGCCGCGGCCCGGGCCACCAATCCCAGCAACGCGTCGAACGCCCGCGGCCCGAACATGGCGTCGGTGTGGATGTTCGGATGCGCCTGCTTGGGTTCCTTGGCCAGCTGCAGCAGCGGTGAAATCGCCACCAGCGCAGCGGGTTTATCACCCTCGTCCTGCAGCCGCTGGGCCAGTGTCAAGGCCAGGTAGCCGCCGGCGGAGTCACCGGCGAGGACGATCTGGTCGGGGTCGTATCCGCGCAGCCGCAACCAGCGATAGGCGTCGTAGCAGTCGGTGACGGCCATGCCGACGGTGTGTTTGGGGATCAACCGGTAGTTGACCACCAGGACCGGGGAGTCGGCGAACTTCGACAGCGCCGCGGCGATCCGGCTGTGCGAGTTGACCCCGCACGTCAGGAAGGCGCCGCCGTGCATGTACAGGACCACGCGCCGATTTCCGTCGGCGGGAAGCACACCGGGTGCCCGCACCAACTGGGCGTCGGCGCTGGGCAGCCCGATGGTGGCGCGCACGGTGTCCGACGTCGGCACGAACGCCCGAGACACGAAGTCCAGCAGACCGAACGGCCACGGCAGGTGGGGAACGTAGCTGCAGACGCCCAGCGCCGGCCGGACGGTGAGCCGGCAGCCGAGCGACGCCAGCCGGCCCATCAGGCTGACACCGGTCTCGACGACCTCGGTGGGCGCGCCGTCGCTGACCGGGAACTTGCGCGGCCGGGCGGCGGACCGGAACGGCCCGGGTGATGCCGTGCGCTCGCGGGATGACGGATGGGCTTTGCTCGGTGCGGTCATATCTAACTCCCCTACGACTCCCTACGACGCTGTAGCGGTCTACGTCGTTGACGTTTCCGCCAACGGTCCGGTTCGCAGCCAATCCCGGAAACTTAGCTTGTCACCGTTCGGAATTTCCTCAATATCCGATTCGAAACTGATTGCGGATCTGATACCGGACCGTGATGCGGTGGCCCGCCGCGCGCAACGCCGGCGCGAAACGGACAATTTAGACTGGCGTCGTGCGACCCTTCGCGCCCCGCCGGTCGGCCCTCGCGGTGTTAGCCGCGGGCGCCATCGCCTCCTCCGTCGTGAGCACCCGCAACCTGCTCAGCGGCCAGGCGTTGAAGGCGCGCGAGGTCATCCCGAAGGCGTGGGACGCTCCGCCGCGAGCCGACGGCGTCTACCTGCCCCACGGCGGGCCGGTGCAGCGTTGGCAACGCGATGTGCCGTTCGACGTCCACCTGATGGTGTTCGGCGACTCCACGGCGACCGGCTACGGCAGCGCCGACGCCGAGGAGGTGCCCGGCGCGCGGCTGAGCCGCGGCCTGTCCGCGCTGTCGGGCAAGCGAATCCGGTTGAGCACCAAGGCAATTGTGGGCGCCACCTCAAAGGGCCTGTCCGGTCAGGTGGACGCGATGTTCGTGGCGGGGCCGCCGCCGGACGCGGCGGTGATCATGATCGGCGCCAACGACGTCACGCTGCTCAACGGCATTCCGCAGTCGGCGCGCCGCCTCGGTGACGCCGTCAAGCGGCTGCGCGCCAGCGGGGCCGTCGTCGTCGTCGGCACCTGCCCCGACTTCGGGGTGATCACCGCGATCCCGCAGCCGTTGCGCTGGGTGACCCGCAACCGCGGCCTGCGACTGGCGCGTGCGCAGGCCCGCGCCGTGCGGGCCGCCGGCGGCGTGCCGGTGCCGCTGGCCGACCTGCTGACCCCCGAGTTCCGCAAGGCCCCGGCCGAGTTCTTCTCCCCCGACGGCTACCACCCGTCGGGGGCCGGCTACGCGCTGGCCGCCCAGCAACTGCTGCCGGCGCTCAGCCACGCCCTGGGCGAAGCCACCGACACGTTGCCGTGGCTGTCGAAGGCGGCCGAGAGCCGTTCCCTGGGCACCCGGCTGCGGATGCTGGCCCGGATCTGGCCGCGGCGCACCACCGGGGTGCCTGCTCCGCTGGTCATCCCGGCGGGCTAGCGTTCGGGTATCTGAACAGTCCTTCCCCATAGGAGCCCGTCATGCCCGAAGCCGTCATCGTCGCCACCGCCCGCTCACCGATCGGCCGGGCCGTGAAAGGGTCGCTGGCCTCCATGCGTCCCGATGATCTGGTGGCGCAGATGGTGCGCGCCGTCCTCGACAAGGTGCCGGCGCTCGATCCCCGCGAAATCGACGATCTGATGATGGGCTGCGCGCAGCCCGCCGGCGAGGCCGGCTACAACATCGCCCGGGCGGTCGCCGTCGAACTGGGCTACGACTTCCTGCCCGGCACGACCGTCAACCGGTACTGCTCGTCGTCGCTGCAGACCACCCGGATGGCCTTCCACGCGATCAAGGCCGGCGAGGGCCACGCATTCGTCTCGGCGGGCGTCGAGACGGTGTCGCGGTTCGGCGTCGGCGCGGCCGACGGAGCGCCCAACTCGAAGAACAGCCTGTTCGACGAGGCCCAGGCCCGGACCGCCCGCCAGGCCGAGGGCGCCGAGGAGTGGCACGACCCGCGCGAGGACGGCCACATCCCCGACGTCTACATCGCGATGGGCCAGACCGCCGAGAACGTCGTCCTGGCCACCGGCATCAGCCGCGAGGATCAGGACCACTGGGGCGTGCGGTCGCAGAACCGGGCCGAGGAGGCCATCAAGAACGGCTTCTTCGCGCGCGAGATCGTGCCGGTGACGCTGCCCGACGGCACCGTCGTCAGCACCGACGACGGCCCCCGGGCGGGCACCACCTACGAGGCCGTCTCCCAGCTCAAGCCGGTGTTCCGGCCCAACGGCACCATCACCGCCGGCAACGCGTGCCCGCTCAACGACGGCGCCGCGGCGGTGGTCGTGATGAGCGACACCAAGGCCAAGGAACTGGGGCTGACGCCGCTGGCGCGCATCGTGTCGACCGGCGTGTCCGGGCTCTCGCCGGAGATCATGGGCCTGGGCCCGATCGAGGCCATCAAGAAGGCGCTGGCCAACGCGGGCATGTCGATCGGGGACATCGATTTGTTCGAGATCAACGAGGCGTTCGCGGTGCAGGTGCTGGGCTCGGCGCGGGCGCTGGGCATGGACGAGGACAAGTTGAACGTGTCCGGCGGTGCGATCGCGCTGGGTCACCCGTTCGGCATGACCGGCGCGCGGATCACCGCCACCCTGTTGAACAACCTTGCGACCCAGGACAAGACGTTCGGCATCGAGTCGATGTGCGTCGGCGGCGGGCAGGGCATGGCGATGGTCGTGGAGCGGCTGTCCTGAGTCACTCCCTGGGGATCTGTTCAGCGTCCACGGACACAACGTGCGAGTAGACCTCGCAGTGGCCGCTCAACAGATCGGGCCGGCAACGAAGAAAGGCCCGGCGGAAGCCGGGCCTTTCTCTGTTGGCGTCAGTCGTTCTGGAAGTAACTGAGCAGCCGCAGGATCTCCAGGTACAGCCAGACCAGGGTCACGGTCAGCCCCAGGGCGATGCCCCAGGCGGCCTTCTCCGGAGCCCCGGCGCGGATCATCTGGTCGGCCGCGTCGAAGTCGATCAGAAAGCTGAACGCCGCCAGGCCGATGCAGACCAGCGAGAAGATGATGGCGATCGGGCCGCCGTCGCGCAGCGGGCCCGCCGCATGGGTGAACAGGCCCATGATCAGGTTGCCGATCATCAGCACCAGCACGCCGACCATCCCCGCGACGAGCATCCGGGTGAACTTCGGGGTGACGCGGATGGCGCCGGTCTTGTAGACGATCAGCATGCCGGCGAACACGCCGACGGTGCCGAGGATGGCCTGGGCGATCAGGCCGCCGGCGTTGGCGCCCTGCTGCCCGCCGACGGTGAAGTTGGCCAGCAGGAACGAGACGGCGCCGAGGAACAAGCCCTCGAGGGCGGCGTAACTCAGCACGATCGCCGGGCTGTCCTGCTTGCGGCCGAAGGTCGCGACCAGCACGAGGGCCATGCCGCCGAGGCCGCCGACCAGGGCCAGCGGCATCGCCAGGGCGAGGTTGGACGAGACCAGGAAGTAGGAGACGACGGCGACCACGGACAACACACCGAGGGTGATGCCGGTCTTGGTCACGACGTCGTCGATGGTCAGCGGACGGCCGACACCCCGCTGTTGCCGCTGCTCGATGTAGGGCTCATAGCCCTGGTGCACCTGCGCCGTCGCGGCGCCGGCGACACCCGAGCCGAAGGTGGCGTACCCGCCCTGCTGCTTGGGCAGCGAACGGAAGATGGGGTTGCTGGTTTCCCGCACCGTCGATCCTTTCCCTGTGAGGTCACTGAAAGTCTTGCACGGAACACTGGTCAAACGAACCGATACAGGTATCAGTTCCCGTTCCGCGATGTTTTCTCGGCCCGCCCGACCGGCCGCGCGGTCGGACCGACATAATTACTTGCACATCCAACTATTGCCCAGAGGACGGCAACACCCCGTGACGGCTGAGCCCGAGCTCCTGACCCGCGTCGACAACGGCGTCGGGCGGTTGACCCTCAACCGGCCCACGGCGATCAACTCACTGACCCAGGCGATGGTCGACGCCATGGCCGCCGTGCTGGCCGACTGGGCGGCCGACGACGCCGTGCGCGCGGTGGTCCTCGACGGAGCCGGCGACCGCGGGCTCTGCGCCGGCGGTGACGTGGTGCCGCTCTACCACAGCGCCCGCGGTGACGGCGCCTACGCGCGGAAGTTCTGGTTCGACGAATACCGGCTCAACGCCGCGATCGGCAGGTTCCCCAAGCCGTACGTCGCGCTGATGGACGGCATCGTGATGGGCGGCGGCGTCGGCCTCAGCGCCCACGGCAATGTCCGGGTGGTGACCGACAAGACCAAGCTGGCGATGCCGGAGGTCGGCATCGGCCTGATTCCCGACGTCGGGGGCACCCTGCTGCTGTCCCGCGCGCCGGGCGCCCTCGGCCTGCACGCCGCGCTGACCGGGGTGCCGTTCGGCGGCGGCGACGCGATCGCGCTCGGGTTCGCCGACCACTTCGTGCCCCACGACGAGCTGGACGCGTTTACCGCCGACGTCGTCGCCACCGACGTCGACACCGCCCTGCGCGACCACGCCGTCGACCCGCCCACCAGTGAGCTTGTCGCACAACGAGATTGGGTCGACGAATGCTACGCGGGCGCAACCGTGTCGGACATCGTCGCCGCGTTGCGCGGCCACGACGCGGGCCCGGCCAACGACGCCGCCGACGTCATCGCCGGCCGGTCGCCGATCGCCCTGTCGGTCGCGTTGGAGGCGGTGCGCCGGGCCGGCAAGCTCGACACCCTCGAGGACGTCCTGGTCCAGGAGTACCGGGTGTCGTGCGCGGCGGCGCGTTCGCACGACTTCGTCGAGGGCATCCGGGCCCAGTTGATCGACAAGGACCGCAGCCCCGCGTGGGACCCGGGGAGCCTGGCCGACGTCACCGCCGCCGACATCGAAAACTATTTCGCCCCAGCAGATCCCGACCTGACGTTCTGAGGAGAATCATGGACTACCAGACCATCGTCGTCGAACGCGAAGACCGCGTCGGCATCATCACGCTGAATCGGCCCGAGGCTCTCAACGCGCTCAACAGTCAGGTGATGCACGAAGTAGTCGCCGCCACAAAGGAATTCGACGCCGACTCCGGAATCGGCGCGATCATCCTGACCGGCAGCGAGAAGGCCTTCGCCGCCGGCGCCGACATCAAGGAGATGGCCGACCTCTCCTTCGCCGACGTGTTCGGCGGCGACTTCTTCGCCGCCTGGGGCGAGTTCGCCGCCACCCGCACCCCGACCGTCGCCGCCGTCGCCGGCTACGCGCTGGGCGGCGGCTGCGAGCTGGCGATGATGTGCGACGTGCTGATCGCCGCCGACACCGCCAAGTTCGGCCAGCCCGAGATCAAGCTGGGCGTGCTGCCCGGCATGGGCGGCAGCCAGCGGCTGACCCGGGCCATCGGCAAGGCCAAGGCGATGGACCTGATCCTCACCGGCCGCAACATGGGCGCCGAGGAGGCCGAGCGGGCCGGACTGGTGTCCCGGGTGGTACCCGCCGCCGACCTGCTCACCGAGGCCAAAGCCGTCGCGACCGCCATCTCCCAGATGTCCTTGTCCGCGGCGCGGATGGCCAAGGAGGCCGTGAACCGCGCCTTCGAGTCGACGCTGGCCGAAGGTCTGCTCTACGAGCGCCGGCTGTTCCACTCCGCCTTCGCCACCGACGACCAGAAGGAGGGCATGGCCGCCTTCACCGAGAAACGGGCTGCGGAGTTCCGGCACCGCTAAGGTG
>CAZTAA010000078.1:0-16923 GCA_964611465.1 uncultured Mycobacterium sp.
GAGGTCGCCCCGCCCGCGTCGACGGCGTCGACGAAGCTGATGTGCCCCTCCGTCAGGGTTCCGGTCTTGTCGGTGATCAGGATGTCGATATCGCCGAGATCCTCGATGCAGACCAGCCGTTTGACCAGAACCTTGCGTTTGGCCAGTTGACGCGAGCCGGCGGCCAGACTGCTGCTGACCACCGCGGGCAGCAGCTGGGGTGTGATGCCCACGGCGATCGCCAGCGCGAACAACACCGACTCGATGACGGGCCGGCGCAGCAGCAGGTTGGTGACCAAGATGAGCGCCGTCAGTGTGATCGCCACGTACAGAAGCAGATACGAGAACCGGCGCAGCCCGGCCTGGAAGTCGGTCTCGGGGGAGGTGGTGCCCAGACCCGCCGCGATCTTCCCGAACTCCGCGTCCGATCCGGTGGCGTACACCACGGCGGTGCCCTCGCCGGCGCTGACGATCGTGCCCATGAACGCCAGGTCGGTGCAGTCGGCCAACGCCGTTCCGGCGGGCACCGGTTCGACGGACTTCACGGCGGTCGCCGACTCGCCGGTCAGCACTCCTTCGTTGCATTCCAGGCCCTGCACGTCGAGGAGCCGGACATCGGCGGGCACCGCCGTCCCGAGCGTCAGCCGGATGACGTCGCCGGGTACCAGGTCGACGACGTCGACCTTGACGAAGGCGCCGTCGCGGCGCACCACGGCACTGTGCTGCACCCGCGAATGCAGCGCCTGGGTAGCGCGTTCGGCCCGGTACTCGTTGACGAATCCGAGGCCGACGCTGATCACCAGGATGATCCCGATGATGACGGACTGGGTGACGTCGCCGAGGAAGGCCGAGACGATGGCCGTGGCCGCGAGCAGCAGCAGGACGGCGTTGCCGAGTTGGCGTCTGAGCACCGTCCAGGCGCTGACGGTATGGGCGGGAAAAGCGTTGGGGCCGAACGTTGCTCGCCGATCAGCCGCCTCGGCGCTCGACAGTCCCGACGGTGACGTGGCCAGCTGCGAGATCAACTGGTCGCAGGTGGCTGCGGCGGCCTGCGTCGTGGTGATTCGCGGGGCCGAGGCCGTCAGCCCAGCCCCACGAAGCACGCGTCGTCGCCGCCGGCCGGGATCGTCGCGTTTCGGGTCGAAAGCTGGCCTGTCACACCGTCATTGGTGACCTGGACGGTGTCGGCCTTGATGCCCATCGGGTAGTCCTTCATCAGCTGCTCGGTGAAGGCGTCCAGCGCGGGCTGGACCGACTCGCTGGGCAGCGTGAAACCCAGGCCGGTGACGTTTCGGACCTCCAGCCCGATGCTGCCGTCGGTGACCTTGGGCTTGGCGGTGACGGTGCCCAGCGGCCCCTGCAGTTCGATCGTGCCCGCCGACGGGTCGGTGCTCACGCCCGAGACGATCCCGCCGAACAGCGGGATGGCGTCCTGCACGGTGCGTTTGATGCCGTCGGACGACCAGTTGAAGGTCGCCACCAGTGACCCGATGGTTCCGGCCTGGTCGCCGGCCTGCTGCAGGTGCACATCCCTGATGTCGACGTTCACCTTCATCCCCTTGGCCTCCCGGACCTGGTTGCCGGCCGAGTCGACGGAGATGTCGGTATAGCGCTTGGTGAGGTGCTGCCACAGGAACGGCGGGACCATCCCGAAGGAGGCGTCGGCCTTGTCCTGCACCACACACGAGACGATGTTGGAGACGATCGTATTGGCGCGATGCCGCGCGTACAGTTCCCCGCCGACGAGTGCCGCCAGGCCCAGCGCGGCCACGGTGACGAGGACCAGGACGATCGACAGCGGATCGCTGACGAATCGGCGGGCGCCGCTCTCCGTCGGCGGCTGGTCCACCGGGCCCGGCGCCTGTAACTGCTGGGTCGGCGGCTCCGGCGAAGCCTGCCGGGGAATGCGCTGGGTCGAGTCCGGCGGCGGGGCCGCCTGTTGCGGGATGCGTTCGGTCGGGGGCACTTGCTGCGGGCGGCCTCCCAGCCCTTGTGGCGGATTCGTCACCCGCGCGATTCTGCCTTACCGGTCTGAGTGGAGGCTGAGCGGTTACGCAGGACGGCCAGCGTGTCCCGCGCGGTCCCCACGGCCGTGATGTCGAGATCGCGGACGAGCAGCTGCTCGTCCGGGCCGGCGCTGTCGAGCACCTCGCCGAACGGCGAGGCGAACAGACTGCCGCCGACGCCGGTGGGCCCGATCCGGGCGATCTCGTCGCCCGGGTAGGCCTGCCCGACGGCGGCGACGAAGCCGGCGGTGTCCAGCGCCCGGGCGCGCGCCAGCAGCGTCCACTGCTCGAGCTTGCCCGGACCGCTGCCCCAGGATGCGCTGACGGTGAACACCTGCGCGCCGCGTTGCGCCAGCTCGATGTAGAGCTCGGGGAAGCGAATGTCATAGCAGGTGGTCAGGCCGACCGCGACGCCGTCGACGTCGATCAGCACCGGTTCACGTCCGGGTGCGACGGTCTTCGACTCGGCGAAGCCGAACGCGTCATAGAGGTAGATCTTGTCGTAGCGGGTGTCCACGCCCGGCCCCGTGGCGATGAGCGTGTTGGTGACCCGGTCGTCGTCGGCGGGACAGAACATGCCCGCCACCACGGTCACGCCGTGCTCTGCGGCGATTTGTCGGACCCCGTCGGCCCACGGTCCGTCGGTCGGCTCGGCGATCTTCCGCAGCGGCACCCCGAACCGGCACATGGCGCCCTCGGGGAAGACCACCAGTCGCGCGCCGTCGGCGGCCGCGCGTCCGACGTACTCCCGCACGGTCGCCAGGTTGGCCGCCGGGTCGGTGCCGCTCTTGATCTGCGCCAGGGCGATCCGCATGACGGCCAGGTCAGGCGTCCGGGGCGGTTGCGCGGGCGTCGAGCGCCACGGTCACCACGTCGTCGACCTTCATCGTGCCCATCATCATCGAGAAGGGCTTGATCTTGAAGTCGGTCTGGCGGACCTCGGCCGAACAGGTCAACTGCCAGGTGTCGCCGTCGGGGCTGACCGTGACGTCGACGGTGGTGGGCTTGCTGACGCCGTGGATGGTCAGCGGCCCGGACAGCCGGTACCCGCCAGCGGTGCTCTCAATGCTGTCCGGTCGGTACTCGATCGTCGGAAACCGCTTGGAGTCAAGGGTTTTCAGTCCATTACCCCGAGCCACGCCCTTCTCCGGCCCGGACAGCGGGGTCACCCCGCCCTCGCCGTGCTGCACCTGCAGGGAGTCGACATCGACGACCAGTTCGGCCGCGACCGGGGTCTTGCCCTTCCAGGTGACGGCGATGCGCCAGGAGTCCATGCGCAGCGTCAGCCGATGCCCCATCCGGGCGGCGCGCCCGGCGACGCCGGTCTTGACGGTCAGTTCGCCGTCGGCATTGGTCAGAGTCCAAGTCTTCTCCACCGTTGAGATGGTACTGAGGGCGATTTCCGGGCGGCAATCTCGCTCTCAGGGCCATATCAACGGGGGACGGCGTCACACCGGGGCGACGACATCCCAGGGCACCGTGAGCACCGCGTCGCGCAGCCGCCGCCGCTGCGGCTCGGCGGGCAGGCCGTCGCGCATCAGCAACCGCACCATCTCGCGCCAGCGTGCCCGCGGCCCGAAGACCCCCTGGCCGGACGCACGCGCCCAGTCGCGGTCCGCGGCGGTCAGCAGCGCGTGGATCGGCTGGCCCGGGACATTGTGGTGGATGAGCACTTTCGGCAGCCGCTCGGCCAGGTCGGAGGGACGCTCGATATGTGCCGGGTCGCACGCCAGCGTCAGACTGACCGGGCCGTCGGCGTCGAGCAGCACCCAGCAGCAGCGCCGGCCCAACTCGTCGCAGGTGCCGTCGACCAGCAGCCCGCCCGGCGCCAGACCGGCCCGCAGCGTCGCCCAGGCGGCCGGCACCTCCTCGACCGGGTACTGCCGCAGCACGTTGAACGCGCGGACCAGCACCGGGCGCAGACCCGCCAACTCGAAACCGCCCACGGCGAACCGCACACCGGGCCGCGCCGACGACTGCGCCGAGGCCACCCGCGCCGGGTCGATCTCCAGGCCCACCACCGCCACGTCGGGGCGCACGACGCGCAGCCGGTCCGCCAGTTCCAGCGTCGTGATGGGAAGTGCGCCGTAGCCCAGGTCGACCACCAGGGGATCGGCCGCCGACTCGAGTGTGGCCCGCACCCGGGGCGAGTGCACCAGCCATCGGTCGCTGCGGCGCAACCGGTTGTGCCCGGTGGTGCCCCGGGTGGGTTGGCCGATCGGAGCGGGATCCCTAGCGATGTTCGGCTATCCGGACGGCTAGATGTTGCCAGCGAGCCACTGCGTGGTGAACCGCTGCTCGGCGATCAGCAGTTCCACCAACTGGGTGCTGATGAAGCTCTCGATCTTGCCGCCCACCAGGGGGACACGCACCTCGACGGTGCCGCGAAAGGACAGATGCGCGACGGCGTCGTCATCCGAGCTCATGACCGCATCACCGGCCAGGGTGACCGGCGCGCCCTCGATGTTCCCGCTGACCTGAGCGGTCGCCTTCCGGCCGTCGACCGGCGTCCAGTTCTCCTGCCGCCCGATCAGCAGATCACCCCGGTGGAACTGCGTCACGATGCCAGGCAGCCGATCGCGGCGCAGCACCTGCGTCGTGGCCACCGCGATCGCGCCGTCGGGACTGATCTGCAGGGCATCCAGGGTGGCGTCGTCGGCGCCGGAGTCGGCCAGCCGGGCCTGCCAGTACCGCTCGTCGGCGAAGGCGCGATGGACCTGATCGACGGAGCCGCCGTAGTCGGCGGACATGTCGAATGAACGCGGCATAGCTGGTCAGGCTACCGTTACGGGCCGTGACCGGTTCGCCATACGCGGGCGCTGTGGTCGAGTGCGACGCACCGCTGGCCCCGCTGACCACCCTGCGGGTGGGCCCAGTCGCGCACCGGCTGATCACGTGCACATCCACCGAACAGGTGGTCGCCACACTGGACGCGTTGCGCGCCGAGAGGATCGACCCGGTGGTGCTGGGCGGCGGATCGAACGTGGTGCTCAGTGACGACTTGGCCGGGCTCACCGTGGTGCGGCTGGCGAATGCGCGAATCACATTGGACGGCAACGTGATTCGCGCCGAAGCGGGTGCCGATTGGGACACCGTGGTGCAAGCCGCCATCGCGGCCGGCCTGGGCGGGCTGGAATGCCTGTCGGGCATCCCCGGTTCGGCGGGCGCGACGCCGGTCCAGAACGTCGGCGCGTACGGCGTCGAGGTGGCCGACACCCTCACCCGGGTGCGGCTGCTCGACCGCGACACCGGCGAACTGCGCTGGGCGCCGGCCACCGAACTCGGATTCGGCTACCGCACCAGCGTCCTGAAACATCCCGCCCCCGGTGCGCGGGCCCCCATCGCGGTCGAAGTCGAGTTCACCCTGGACGCCTCGGGCCGCAGCGCCCCGCTGCGGTACGGCGAACTGACCACCAAGCTCGGCGTCGAGCCGGGCGAGCGTGCCGACCCGGCCCGCGTGCGCGCCGCCGTGCTGGCGCTGCGCCGCGGCAAGGGCATGGTGCTCGACGAGACCGACCACGACACCTGGAGCGTGGGGTCCTTCTTCACCAATCCCGTGGTTAGCACCGACCAGTTCGACCGCCTGACGGCCGGTCACGGCGCCATGCCGCACTTTCCCGCGGACACCGGGGTGAAACTGGCCGCGGGCTGGCTGGTGGAACACGCGGGGTTCGGCAAGGGGTTCCCCGGCGAGGGCGCGCCGGCCCGCCTGTCGACCAAGCACGCGCTGGCGCTGACCAACCGCGGAGCCGCGACCAGCGCCGACGTCATCGCGCTGGCGCGCCGCGTGCGCGACGGCGTGGCGGAGGTGTTCGGCGTCGAGCTGGTGCCCGAGCCGGTGATCCTGGGGGGCGTGATCTGACCCTCAGGATTTAGCGTCCGACAGGTCGATCCGTACCCTGGCTATACGTGACTGCCCGCCGCCCGCCCCACCACCTGCCGCCGGTCACCCGGCGCCGGGCATTGGGCGCGCTGGCCCTGGGTGCCGTCGCCCCCGGAGCGCTCGCGGCGTGCGTCGGCGGCGTCACCAAGAAGGATGAGGCCGCCCCGCCACCCGCACCGACGTTGACGTTCACCCCCGAGGCCGCCGCCAAAGACGTGCTGCCGACCGCGCCGGTGCGCGTCGCCGTCGCCGACGGCTGGTTCCAGCGGGTCACACTGACCAATCCCGACGGAAAAGCCGTCGCCGGCGTGCTCAACCGGGACCGCACCGAGTTCGTCGTCATCGAACCGCTGGGCTACGGCGCGACGTACACCTGGGCCGGATCGGTGGTCGGTCGTGACGGCAAGGCCACGGCGGTGACCGGCGCCATCAACACCATCAAGCCGAACGTCGTGGTCAACAGCCAGTTCCAGCTGTCCGACGGGCAGACCGTCGGCGTGGCCGCACCGATCATCCTGCAGTTCGACGCGCCCATCTCCGACAAGGCGGCCGTGCAGAAGGCCCTGACGGTGACCACCACGCCGCCGGTGGAGGGCAGCTGGGCATGGCTGCCGGACGAGGCCGAGGGATCCCGGGTGCACTGGCGCAGCCGTGAGTACTTCCCGGCCGGCACCACGGTGCACGTCGAGGCCAAGCTCTACGGCGTCAACTTCGGCGACGACAACTACGGCGCCGGGGACTCGACCCTGGACTTCGACATCGGCCGCCGCCAGGTGGTGAAGGCCGACGCCGGCAGCCACCGCATCCAGGTGATCACCGACGGCGGCGTGCTGTTCGACTTCCCCTGCAGCTACGGCGAGGGCGACCTGCCGCGCAACGTCACGCGCAGCGGCACCCATGTGGTGACCGAGAAGTACTCCGACTTCTACATGTCCAACCCGGCGGCCGGCTACAACAACATCCACGAGCGCTGGGCGGTGCGGATCTCCAACAACGGCGAGTTCATCCACGCCAACCCCGCCAGTTCCGGTGCGCAGGGCAACACCAACGTCACAAACGGGTGCATCAACCTGTCCACCGCCGACGCCGAACAGTATTACTACACAGCGATTTACGGCGATCCGGTCGAGGTGACCGGCACCTCCATCGACCTGTCCTACTCCGACGGCGACATCTGGGACTGGGCGGTGGACTGGGACACCTGGGTGTCGATGTCGGCGCTGCCCCCGGAGAACGCCCCCGTGGCGCAGACGTCGATTCCGAGCACGGTCCCCGTGACGCCGACGGACGCCCCGACGCTGTCGGGCACCCCGACCACCACCACCTCGTCCACCACCGCGACCTCGTCGAGCGCCCCCGCTACGACGTCGACTACGTCGCCCGGCGGTTGAACCGGCCCCACGGAGCCTGGTCCCGCGGCCGGATGACGATCTGGTCCAGGTCGACGTGCGCCGGACGGGACGCGACAAACCCGATCACCTCGGCGACGTCGGCGGCCACCAACGGGGTGATCCCCGTGTACACCGAGTCGGCGCGATGCTCGTCGCCGCCGAACCGCACCAGGGAGAACTCCGTCTGCACCGCGCCGGGCGCAATTTCGGTGAGCCGCACCGGTTTTCCGAGCAGCTCACCCCGCAGCGTGCGGTGCAGCGCGCCCTGGGCGTGCTTGGCCGCGGTGTAACCCGAGCCGCCGTCGTAGGTTTCGAACGCCGCGATCGAGGTCACCGTCACGATCAGGCCGTCGCCCGAGTCGATCAGGGCGGGCAGCAACGCCCGGGTCACCCGCAAGGTGCCCAGCACGTTGGTCTCCCACATCCAGCGCCAGTGGTCGAGGTCGGCGTCGGCGACCGGTTCGAGCCCTTTGGCGCCGCCGGCGTTGTTTACCAACACCGAAAGCTTCCCGCCCACCCGGTCGACCCGTTCGGCCAGCGCCGACACCGCGGCATCGTCTGTGACGTCGGCCACAACGGGCGTTCCGTCGATCTCGGCGGCCAGCGCCTCGATCCGATCCGCCCGGCGGGCCACCACGACAACATGAAACCCTTGGGCGGCAAGCACTTTCGCGGTCGCCTCGCCGATACCCGAGCTGGCGCCGGTCACGACTGCGATGCGACGGTGTGCCTCTGGGGTGGTCATGGCCCAACTGTAACCAGCGTGCTAACTTCTCCAGCCATGACGGGCACCACCCTGGCTATCCATGCCGCCGCGCACGCCGGCATGTGTTGTCGTCCCGTCCTTCGTCGCGCCTGAGGGTTCGCACCCGGTCCTCGGCGCGGCATTCCAGCCCCCGTCGGATCCAGAACCAAGGACATCAGCGTGCGCTCGACACAGACCCTTCCGCCCCGCCCGGCCCCGGCCGTCACCCCCATCCCCGCCCGGCATCCGCTGCGCGGCCGCCACCACGTCATCGCCCCGGCCCTGCGCATCGGCGACCTGCCCGCCGCCGCCGTCTTCGCCGCCGCCCGCCGGCGCGGGCCCATCGCCCGGGACACCATCGCAACCGTGACCGGCCTGTCCATCGCGACGGTGAACCGCCAGGTCACCGCCCTGCTGGAGGCCGGTCTGCTGCGGGAACGCGCCGACCTGGCCGTCGCCGGGGCGATCGGCCGGCCCCGGGTGCCGGTCGAGGTCAACCATGAACCCTTCCTGACCCTCGGTGTGCACATCGGCGCTCGCACCACCAGCATCGTGGCCACCGACCTGCTCGGCCGCGTCCTCGACGCCGTCGAGACACCGACGCCCGGCGGACCGCAATCCGCCGCGTTGACCGTGCTGGCCGCCAGCGCCCGGCGTTACCTGAGCCGGTGGCACAAACGCCGGGCCCTGTGGGTCGGCGTCGCGGTCGGCGGGATCGTCGACGGCCGCGCCGGACACGTCGACCACCAACGGCTGGGCTGGACGCAGGCCCCCGTCGGCGCGGTGCTCGCCGAGTCGCTCGGGCTGCCCGTGTCGGTGTCCGCGCACGTCGACGCCATGGCCGGCGCCGAACTGCTGCTGGGCGTGCGTCCGCCCGCCGCGAGCAGCCTGTACGTCTACGCCCGCGAGACCGTGGGCTATGCCCTGGTGATCGACGGCCGGGTGCACACCCCGGGCACCGGTCCGGGCACGATCGCGCATCTGCCCGCCCACTCCGAACTGCTCGGCGGCACCGGCCGACTCGAGTCGACGGTCAGTGACGAAGCGGTGCTCGCCGCCGCCCGTGGGCACGGTGTGCTGCCGGCCGCGGCTCCGGCCGTCGGGATGGCGCCGTTGATCAGCGCGGCCCGGCAGGGCAACGAAACCGCGCGCGAACTGCTCACCGAACGCGGCCGGGTGCTGGGCGAGAGCGTGGCCCTGCTGCGCGATCTGCTCAACCCCGACGACCTGGTGGTCGGTGGTCAGGCGTTCACCGAGTATGCCGAGGGACTGGCCGCCGCCGAGGCGGCGTTCACCGCGCGCTCGACGCTGCCGCCGCGGGAACTGCGGGTCACCGCGTTCGGCAACCGGGTGCAGGAGGCCGGCGCCGGAGTGGTGTCCCTCGGTGGCCTGTACGCCGATCCGCTCGGCGCGCTGCGCAGGGCCCAACGATCGCTCGCGGTCTCGTGACCTGACCCGCGTGCAAGTATGGATGTGTGCGCGTCGCCGTCCTGTCGGTCCATACCTCGCCGCTGGCCCAGCCCGGCACCGGCGACGCCGGCGGGATGAACGTCTACGTCCTGCAGAGCGCTTTGCACATGGCCCGCCGCGGCGTCGAGGTGGAGATCTTCACCCGCGCCACCTCGTCGGCCGACCCGCCGCTGGTCCGGGTTGCCCCCGGCGTGCTGGTGCGCAACATCGTCGCCGGCCCCTTCGAGGGGCTCGACAAGTACGACCTGCCGACGCAGTTGTGCGCCTTCACCGCCGGGGTGCTGCGCGCGGAGGCCAACCACGAGCCCGGCCACTACGACATCGTGCATTCGCACTACTGGCTGTCCGGTCAGGTCGGCTGGCTGGCCCGGGACCGCTGGGCGGTGCCGCTGGTGCACACCGCACACACCCTGGCCGCGGTGAAGAACGCCGCGCTGGCCGACGGCGACGCACCCGAGCCACCGCTGCGAGCGGTCGGCGAACAACAGGTGGTCGACGAGGCCGACCGCCTCATCGTCAATACCGAAGACGAAGCGCGCCAACTGATTTCGCTGCACCACGCCGATCCCGACCGTATCGACGTGGTGCACCCCGGCGTCGATCTGCAGATCTTCACCCCAGGTGAACGGCGCGCGGCGCGGGCCGCCCTCGGCCTGCCCGACGATGAGCCGATCGTCGCCTTCGTCGGGCGCATCCAACCGCTGAAGGCTCCCGACGTGCTGCTGCGGGCGGCCGCGCGGGTCCCCGGCATTCGGGTGGTGATCGCCGGCGGGCCGTCCGGCAGCGGCCTGGCCGCCCCCGACGGGCTGATCCGGCTGGCCGACGAGCTCGGCATCACCGACCGGGTGACGTTCCTGCCGCCGCAGACCCGCGAGCAACTGGCCAACCTCTACCGGGCCGCCGATCTGGTCGCGGTGCCCAGCTACTCCGAATCGTTCGGACTGGTCGCCATCGAGGCACAGGCCTGCGGCACACCGGTGGTCGCCGCCGCCGTGGGCGGCCTGCCGACGGCCGTGCGCGACGGGGTGAGCGGAGTGCTGGTGCACAGCCACGACGCGGCTGACTGGGCGGCGGCTATCGCCGGTCTGCTGGGCCGCGACCCGGCCGCGCTGGCGGCCATGAGTTCGGCGGCGGTGGCGCACGCGGAGACGTTCTCCTGGGAGCACACCGTCGACGCGCTGCTGGCGGCCTACGGCCGGGCCATCGCCGACTATGCCCGCGTGCACCCGCGCCCGCTTGCCGCCACCGCCCCGACGGCCCCGCGCGGCTCCCGCCGGTGGACCCGACGCCGGGGGGTGCGGGCATGACCGCGCCGGATGTCCAGCAGGTGATCGAGGACGCGCTCGACGAACACGGTCTCGAACACTCCCGGCACGAGGCGGTCCGCGGCGGCCTGCCGGGGATCGTCGTCGTGCTGCCGGGTGAGCGGCGGCTCAAGACCAACACGCTGCTGTCGATCGGCGAGCATTCGGTCCGCGTCGAGGCGTTCGTCTGCCGCAAACCCGACGAGAACCACGTGGGCGTCTACAAGTTCCTGCTCAAACGCAACCGCCGGCTCTACGGCGTCGCCTACACCCTCGACAACGTCGGCGACATCTATCTGGTGGGCCGCATGGCACTGGAGTCGGTGACCGCCGACGAGCTCGACCGGGTGCTGGGGCAGGTGCTCGAGGCGGTCGACAACGACTTCAACACGTTGCTGGAGTTGGGTTTTCGGTCCTCCATCCAGAAGGAATGGGCGTGGCGTGTCGAGCGCGGCGAGTCGCTGAAGAACCTCGAGGCGTTCGCGCATTTGATCGAGGAGTGAGCGCCGAGCCTGCGGCGCCGAGCGTCGGCTTGTGGTACGCGAAACGGCGATCGGCGTGCCATAAGTCGACGGTGGCCGACCTGGGCTGTGCACAACGGCCCGTGAGAAGATTCCAGGCATGGCTGACTCCACCCTTGTCCTGCTCCGCCACGGCGAGAGCGAATGGAACGCGCTGAACCTGTTCACCGGATGGGTCGACGTCGACCTGACCGAGAAGGGCCGGGCCGAAGCCGTTCGGGGCGGTGTGCTGATGGCCGAACAGGGTCTGTTGCCCGACGTGCTCTACACCTCGCTGCTGCGCCGCGCGATCACCACCGCGAACCTGGCGTTGGACGCCTGCGACCGGCACTGGATTCCGGTGACCCGCAACTGGCGGCTCAACGAACGGCATTACGGCGCGCTGCAGGGTCTGGACAAGGCGGAGACGAAGGCCAAGTACGGCGAGGAGCAGTTCATGGCGTGGCGGCGCAGCTATGACACCCCGCCGCCGCCGATCGAGAAGGGCAGCGAGTTCAGCCAGGACGCCGATCCGCGTTACGTCGACATCGACGGCGGCCCGCTCACCGAGTGTCTGGCCGACGTCGTCGCGCGGTTCGTGCCGTACTTCGAGGGCACCATCGTCCCGGATCTGCAGGCCGGCAAGACAGTGTTGATCGCCGCGCACGGCAACTCGCTGCGGGCCCTGGTCAAGTACCTCGACGGGATGAGCGACGACGACGTCGTCGGCCTCAACATCCCGACCGGCATCCCGTTGCGCTACGACCTCGACAGCAACCTTCAGCCGAAGGTCCCCGGCGGCACCTACCTGGATCCGGAGGCCGCGGCCGCCGGCGCCGCCGCGGTGGCCAGTCAGGGCGCCAAGTAGTCCCTCGCGGCATCCGCGCGCTTGCGGGCCCAGGTCGCCCGTGGCCGCGCCCGAATCACGCGATATTCAGGCGAACATCCGGTAAACGCGGGTGAACCACAGTCAAACAACTGCGTTTCCGTGTGTGACATGTCCCGAAATGGCCGCACGCTGCTGGGATGGCGTTCATCGTGTGCGTACGCTTTTCGTGTGAGTGTGGTGTCGGCGCTGATCGTCGCCGGGATCTTCCTCCTCGCGGGGATCGTGATCGGAGCCGTGATGGCGCCCCGCTGGATTGAGCGTCGCCAGCGCAGCGTCTCCGAGCAGTCGGGCGTCACGGTCTCGCAGATGCTGCAGCACATCGTCGCCGGCGCCCCGATCGGCGTCGCGGTCGTCGACACCCACCGCGATGTCGTCTTCATGAACGCCCGCGCCGAGGAACTCGGCCTGGTGGCCGGCCGCCGCCTCGACGAGCGGGCGTGGATCGCGGCGCAGCGCACCCTGATGACCGGCGAGAGCCGCGACGTCGACCTGTCCCGGCGCCAGACCGGCACTCCCGGTCGCGCCACGTTGTCGGTGCGGGGGCACGTGCGGTTGTTGACCCGGGAGGACCGCCGGTTCGCCGTGCTCTATGCCGACGATCAGTCCGAGTACGCCCGAATGGAGGCCACCCGGCGCGATTTCGTCGCCAATGTCAGCCACGAGCTGAAGACGCCGGTCGGCGCGATGGGTGTGCTCGCGGAGGCCCTGCTGGAATCGGCCGACGATCCCGACACCGTCCGGCGGTTCGGCGCCAAGGTGCTCGCCGAGTCCAACCGGCTGGCGAACATGGTCGGCGAACTGATCGAGCTGTCGCGACTGCAGGGCGCCGAGCCGCTGCCCGACCTCGAAAGCGTTGGCGTCGATATCGTTGTGGCCGAAGCGATTTCGCGCAACCGAGTGGCCGCCGACAACGCCGACATCAGGATCGCGACCGACGCGCCCAGCGGTTTCCGCGTGCTGGGGGACCAGACGCTGCTGGTGACCGCGCTGGCCAACCTGATCTCCAACGGCATCGCCTATTCACCCCACGGTTCAACCGTGTCGGTGAGCCGGCGGCGCTGTGGCGACAACATCGAGATCGCGGTCACCGACCGCGGGATCGGCATCGCCCGCGCCGACCAGGAGCGCGTGTTCGAGCGGTTCTTCCGGGTCGACCAGGCGCGCTCCCGCGCGACCGGCGGCACCGGCCTGGGGCTGGCGATCGTCAAGCACGTCGCCGCCAACCACAACGGTTCGATCCGGCTCTGGAGCAAGCCGGGCACCGGTTCGACGTTCACCTTGTCCATCCCGTCGTATCCCGGGCCCGACACCGGTCCCGACATCGACTTGGACTCAGGCTTCGACGCGGAAGCCGGTGACCCTGTCATCCCGCAAGGAGAGGAACAACACATCCGATGACCCGCGCTGACGACGATGCAGATCGAGGTACGAGCGATGAGGAGGAGTGGCGCCGATGACCAGTGTGCTGATCGTTGAGGACGAGGAGTCGCTGGCCGATCCGCTGGCCTTCCTGCTGCGCAAAGAGGGCTTCGAGGCCACCGTGGTGGCCGACGGCCCGAGCGCGCTGGCCGAGTTCGACCGGGCCGGCGCCGACATCGTGCTGCTCGACCTGATGCTGCCCGGGATGTCGGGCACCGACGTCTGCAAGCAGTTGCGGGCCCGCTCCAGCGTGCCGGTCATCATGGTGACCGCTCGGGACAGCGAGATCGACAAGGTGGTGGGCCTGGAACTGGGGGCCGACGACTACGTCACCAAGCCGTATTCGGCGCGGGAGCTGATCGCCCGGATCAGGGCGGTGCTGCGCCGCGGCGGCGACACCGACGATCCCGGTCTGTACGACGGCGTGCTGGAGGCCGGCCCGGTGCGGATGGACGTCGAGCGCCACGTCGTCAGCGTCAACGGCGAGCCGATCACCTTGCCGCTCAAGGAGTTCGACCTGCTGGAGTATCTGATGCGCAACAGCGGCCGGGTGCTGACCCGCGGTCAGCTGATCGACCGGGTCTGGGGTGCCGACTACGTCGGGGACACCAAGACGCTCGACGTCCACGTCAAGCGGCTGCGTTCCAAGATCGAGGCCGACCCGGCCAACCCGGTGCACCTGGTGACCGTCCGCGGTCTGGGCTACAAGCTGGAGGGATAGCCCGCCCCGCAACGGCCCTACTCGGCCGCGCGGGTGGCCGGATGCACCGCGATGAGCCCTAATCCGCTGCGGCGCTTGCACATTGCGGCCAGTTCGGCATAGGCCTTCTCGCCGATCAGCTCGCTCAGCTCGGGGGCGTACGACTCGTAGACCGGCTTGGTGCCGACGTGCGCGGCCGGGTCGCCGGTGCAGTACCAGTGCAGGTCGAGTCCGCCCTCGCCCCAGCCGCGGCGGTCGTACTCGGTGATGGTGGTCTTGAGGACCTGCGAGCCGTCGGGCCGGGTGACCCAGTCCTGGGTGCGGCGAACCGGAAGCTGCCAGCACACTTCGGGTTTCATCGTCATCGGCTCGACGCCGAGCTTCAGCGCCTTGCTGTGCAGCGCGCAGCCGATGCCACCGGCGAACCCGGGCCGGTTCAGAAAGATGCAGGCGCCCTTGTACTTTCGCGTCCGCAGGTTGGGCTTGTCGTCGTACTCGTCCATCTCCAGATAGCCCTTGCGGCCGAGCCCTTTGTCGCGGAACTGCCAGTCGGCCGCGGTCAGCTGCTTGACGGCGTCGTCGAGGTGCGCGCGGTCGTCGTCGTCGGACAGGAACGCGCCGTGGCTGCAGCAGCCGTCGTCGGGACGGTCCTCGACGGTGCCCTTGCACGCGGGGGTGCCGAACACGCACGTCCAGCGCGACAGCAGCCAGGTCAGGTCGGCGGCGATCAGGTGTTCGGGATTGTCGGGGTCGTAGAACTCCACCCATTCACGGGGGAAATCGAGTTCGACCTCGCCGGGGTGGACACTCATCCGTCCAACGGTAGACCAGACCGGCGGTTGTCTCCTGTCAGGAGTCGCGGGCACGCCGACGGCGGCAGCCATTAGGTTGTAGGCGTGCGACTGGGTGTGCTCGATGTGGGCAGCAACACCGTTCACCTGCTGGTGGTGGACGCCCGTCGGGGTGGGCACCCGACGCCGATGAGTTCGACGAAGGCCGCGTTGCGGCTGGCCGAGTCGATCGACGATTCGGGCAAGCTCACCCGCCGCGGCTCCGACAAGCTGATCTCGACCATCGACGAGTTCGCCAAGATCGCGGCCAGCTCCGGCTGCGCGGAGTTGATGGCCTTCGCGACCTCGGCGGTCCGCGACGCCAGGAACTCCGACGAGGTGCTGGCCCGGGTCCGGTCGGAGACCGGGGTGGCGCTGCAGGTGCTCTCCGGGGTCGACGAGTCCCGGCTGACGTTCCTGTCGGTGCGGCGCTGGTACGGCTGGAGCGCGGGCCGCATCATCAACATCGACATCGGCGGCGGTTCGCTCGAACTGTCCAGCGGGGTGGACGAGGAACCGGACGTGGCGCTGTCGCTGCCGCTGGGCGCCGGCCGGTTGACCCGCGAGTGGCTGCCCGACGACCCACCGGGCCGCCGCCGCGTCGCGATGCTGCGCGACTGGCTGGACACCGAGCTGGCCGACTCGGCCACCGCCGTGCTCAAGGCCGGCAATCCGGATCTCGCCGTCGCGACATCGAAGACGTTCCGGTCGCTGGCCCGGCTCACCGGCGCGGCACCGTCGGGCGCCGGCCCGCGGGTCAAACGCACTCTCACCGCCAACGGCCTCAGACAACTCATAGCTTTCATATCTAGGATGACCGCGGCTGACAGGGCCGAGCTGGAAGGAGTGAGCGCCGAGCGTGCCCCGCAGATCGTCGCGGGCGCTCTGGTGGCGGAGGCGAGCATGCGCGCATTGGGCATCGACACCGTGGACATCTGTCCGTGGGCCCTGCGCGAGGGGCTGATCCTGCGCAAACTCGACAGTGAAGCCGACGGAACCGCATTGGTGGAAACTCCGGTGGGGGATGCTGGAGGCAGAGCAGACCGGCACGGATCGGAGCGGCTCGCCGGCAAGGTGAGCGACCGCTCGAGAGGCAACAGGCGATGACAGAACCAGACGACGGCCAGGGGACGACGCGACCGATCTCGGTCGCCGAGTTGCTGGCCAAGAACGGCACGATCGGCTCGCCGCCGGTGAGCGGCCGCCGCCGGCGGCGCCGGGGCAACAGCGACGCCGTCACGGTCGCCGAGCTCACCGGGGAGATCCCGATCGTGCGGCTCGACGAGAACGGGGCGCTGCTTCCCGACACCGAGGCCGGCGTCGACGACATCGCCGACGGGTATGCCGACACCCATGAAGCACACGACTACGTGCCGAGCCGACTGGAGCCCGCGCCGGACCCGATGCCGCACCGCGGGTCCGACACCGCACCGGAGCTCAGCCATTACCCGCGCCCGCGGCCTCCGGCCGCTACGGGTACCACAGCCGAGGGGGCAGGAGTCGAGACGGTGAACCCCGATGAGATGACTCCGGACCCTTCCGATGACGCGGCCGCCGTGGTGAGCCACACCTCCACCGGCGACGAACTGGGTATCGGGACGCTCGCCGAACCGGACGACGAGACCGTCGCCGTCGAGGAGCCGGGCTTGTTCAGCGGTGACGCGCTGTTCGGCAGGGACACCGCCGAGGACACCGTCGAACCCATCGCGGGCGACCTGTCCGACGCGCTGGTCGGCGACGCCGGCGAAGACCTCGGCGACGACGAGTACGGCCCGGCCGAGGAGGACGGCTACGAAGACGGCTACGA
>CAZTAA010000078.1:17023-19016 GCA_964611465.1 uncultured Mycobacterium sp.
GAGGCCGTCTACGACTACTACGACGAGCCGACGCGCGGCCAGTCGATCATGCGCGGTGTGGGCATCGCCCTGCAGTCGGTGCTGGCGGTCGCGCTCGGCGCCGGACTCTTCCTGGCGTTCGCCCAGCTGTGGCAGTGGAACAGCCTGATCGCCATGGTGCTGTCGATCCTGGCCACGCTCGGCCTGGTCGCCGGGGTGTGGGTGGTGCGCCGGACGGAAGACATCGCCAGCACGTTGATCGCGGTCGGGGTGGGTCTGCTGGTCACCTTCGGTCCGCTGGCCCTCATGCACGCGACCAACTGACGCACCCGTGCGTCCCGCGATCAAGGTCGGCCTGTCGACGGCCTCGGTGTACCCGCTGCGGACCGAGGCCGCCTTCGAATACGCCGCCCGGCTCGGTTACGACGGCGTCGAGTTGATGGTGTGGGCCGAACCGGTCAGCCAGTCGGTGGAAGCAGTGGCCGCCTTGTCCGAGCAGTACGAGGTGCCGGTGCTGTCGGTCCATGCCCCGTGCCTGCTGATCAGCCAGCGGGTGTGGGGCGCCAACCCGATCCCCAAGCTCGAACGCAGCGTGCGGGCCGCCGAACAACTCGGTGCGCAGACGGTCGTCGTCCATCCGCCGTTCCGGTGGCAGCGCCGCTACGCCGACGGGTTCACCGCGCAGGTCGCCGAACTCGAGGCCGCCAGCGACGTCATGGTCGCGGTGGAGAACATGTTCCCGTTCCGGGCCGACCGCTTCTTCGGCACCGGTCAGACGTCGATCGACCGGATGCGCAAGCGCGGCGGCAGGCCCGGCGTCGGCATCTCGGCGTTCGCACCGTCCTACGACCCGTTGGACGGCAACCACGCCCACTACACGCTGGACCTGTCGCACACCGCGACCGCCGGCACCGATGCCGTCGACATGGCCAACCGGATGGGTTCGGGCCTGGTGCACCTGCATCTGTGCGACGGCAACGGCGCCTCCGCCGACGAGCACCTGGTGCCCGGCCGGGGCACCCAGCCCACCGCCGAGGTATGCCAGATGTTGGCTAACAGCGATTTCGCCGGCCACGTCGTGCTCGAGGTGACCACGTCGGGGGCCCGATCCGAAGCCGAACGCGAAGAACTGCTCGTCGAGTCCCTCGAATTCGCCCGCACCCACCTGATGCGCTGACATGACGCTGACGTCCTTCGCGCACGCGATGGCGCTGCGCCCGCTCGCCGACGGCCCGGACGGCCCCGTGTTCGCGGCAGACCTCAACCCGCACTGGACGATCGGGGCCAAGATCCACGGCGGGGTGATGGTCGCGTTGTGCGCCAAGGCGGCCACGGCCGCCATCAAAGACACCGCCCCCGACGAACAGCCGCTGGTGGTCTCCGCCGACTTCCTCGGCGCTCCGGACCCGGGCGAGGTGCGGCTGGCGACCGCCGTCCGCAAACGCGGCCGTCGGATCGGCGTCGTCGACGTCGAACTCGGTCAGGGCGGTCGCACCGCGGTGCGCGCCACGGTCACCGTCGGTGCGGCCGAGTCCCGGGCCGAGCCGCTGCTGGTGGACAATCCCGTCGTCGCCGTGATGGCCCCGGAGCCACCGGACGGTCTCGAGGCGATCGGGCCCGGCCACCCGATGGCGGAGATCAACCACCTGGCCGCCGGCTGTGACATCCGGCCGGACCTGGCCAGCGTGTGGACGCACGAGCCGGGCCGGTCACCCGTGCCGCGGGTCTGGGTACGGCCCCGCGACGAGCCGACCGACCCGCTGTTCGCGCTGCTGGCCGGTGACATCTCGATGCCGGTGACGTTCGCCGTCGGGCGCACCGGCTGGGCGCCGACGGTGCAGATGACGGCTTATCTGCGTGGGCTGCCCGCCGACGGGTGGCTGCGGGTCATCTGCACCACCACCCAGATCGGGCAGACGTGGTTCGACGCCGACCACACCGTCGTGGACAGCGCGGGCACCGTCGTCGTCCAGACCCGTCAGCTCGCGATGGTGCCCACCCCTTAGCCGATCTG
>CAZTAA010000079.1:0-19009 GCA_964611465.1 uncultured Mycobacterium sp.
GCCGCACGGTTTTGTCTTCGCCGGCGGAGACGATCCGCTTGCCGTCGTGGCTGACAGCCAGGCTCAAGACCTTGGCGGGTGTCTGGATGACGTGATGTGTGCTGCTGGTTTCTTCCAGCGCGCTGAGCAATGGTCCGTCGCCAGGTGTTTGGGCGAGTCGCCGGGCCGCAACCAGTTGCTGGAAGGCCCGTACATCGCCCCCGGCCCGGGTGTGAGTCAGCATCGACTGGGCCTCGGCGACCAGCCCGTAGCTCGTCGTCTCCCGGAACAGCCGATCCTTCTCCCGTTTCGCGTGGGACGCCTGCACGAAGCCGACGGCGCCGGCGATCACGGAGAGAATGGAGATGACGGCCAGAACCGCCGCGAGAATCCGCGAGCGATTACGCGGCGGACCCGCGTGCTCCTTTTCGCGCGCGGCACGGAATTCGGCGTCCTCGGGCCGGTTTTCGGCCTCGCCAGAAGAAGTCACCCGCCCAGTTTCACCCAGCCAACCGACAATGGGAACCGATTCGTGACCCGCGTATTCCGCGCCGGGGACTTTGGTCATCTGCATTACCAGGTGGGCGATGTCCAAATGCCGTACGGCAGCCCGCAATTAAGATCCCGACATGGGAAAGCCTTCTGCTCTCACCATCATCCGCGGCATCTGTCTGATATTGCTGGCGCTTGTGTTCGGCTTCGTCGCTGCCGTGCTGTTACGCGGCGGCGCCACCGGTTCGAATACGGATGCGGCGCGGGTTGTGGAGGCAATCTGGCGTACCTACTTCGGCGCAATGCTGGCCGTCTGCGCAACTGCGTTGACTCTGGGTGTTCTCGCGCTGACGAGGCCGGCCGTGCCTTCGCTGTACAGCGTGCTTGCGGGGGCGTCGGCGACGGTGCTCGGTCTCGTCGGCGCCGGTCTCGGTTTCCTGTGGGTGAGCACCCTCGACTCCGAGGGCATTTTCATCGCGTATGAAGCAGCCGGAATTCTCTTCGCATTCGGCGGTGCCGCAACGACGTTGCTGTCCGCGATTGACTTTGCCCAACGACGTCGCCGCTCCGGATCTCGGCCAATAGGAACGGGTGATCAACGGTCACCGTGACGAAATGCTATGGCTTCTCGGGCATCGGCGGGACCGGCGGCTCCTGCCAGCTCGACGGGAACCACCCCGCCACCGCCCAGTCGTACGCAGTCGGACTACCGGTGCGGAACGGGCCCATCGGGGTGTCGACCTCCGACGAGGTGAACGGGTTGCCGTCGGGGTTGGGAAGGATTTCTGCGTCGTCGTGAAGCAGCACGCTCCTCCATACCGCAGTGGGGCCTTCGCCCGCCGCGAACATGCGGTAGCTCCACGGCGCGGGGTCCATGATGACGTTGGCTTGCTGCGTCTTCATCCAGTCCGCCATGTCGGTGCGGATCATGCCGCACGCCTCCCACGCGTTGACGCAAGGAACACTGACGAATTCACCGAGAGGCGTCGTCACCGTCTGGCCGGGTACGGCCTCGATCGGATCACCGGCCGGGTCGAAGAGCGTCGCGTGCCAGCCCTGGCTTTTCGTGCCGGGCGCGGTGACGACGATTTCATACATGAGCCGGCCGGGCGGGTCCGCCTGCGCGGCCGCCGGCATGAGCGATGCACCGAACACCACTGCGGCGACTACCAGCACCGCCCCACCTGGAAGTCCGGCGCCACCCGGAAGCCGCCGTCGACGAGTCAGACGCTTCACGGTTAGCAGTATTTACGGCCCGAGCAGCCCATGCCGCTTTTCGGCTCAATACGCGACAAGCTCCCGCAATTCTCAGACGAGCGATAACCGTGAAAGACGCACTGGTTTCGGGACTTTCGGCCGCTGTCCGGCCAATCTTCTACGGGAACTCGACCGCCCACAGCGTGCCATCGCCGGTATGGCTGTCGGCGCTGATGGTGTACACGGTGTGAGTGCCCGGATCCACCGCCACGGCCGTCGGGTTGTTGCCGACGTCCACACTCTCGGTGACCGCGCGCGTGGATCCGTCGATCTTCGAGACCATGCTTTCGTTGTTATCGGCCCCTTTGTGGCTGACGTAGATGGCGTGGCTGCCCGGGTCCACCGCCACGCCCTGCGGGCCGCCGCCCAGAACCTCGCTGCTGATGTCCGAATCCGAGTTCTCCTCGCGCGGCCGGTTGACAGGCACGGTGGCGGTGACGGTGTGCGTGGGCCCGTCGATCACCCAGACCGTGCCATCGAACCGGTTCGGGACGTAGACGGTGCGGGTGCCAGGGTCCACCGCCAGCTCCGTCACGGCATCACCCGGTGCGCCGACAGGCACGGTCGCGACGACCGCGCGCGTTGATCCGTCCACCACCGAAACCCTGCCTTGATTGGTTCCCGGGTCGTAGTTGGTGACGTAGACGGTGTGCGTGCCCGGATCCACCGCCACCCCGCCCGGATCCTTGCCGACGGGCAGGGTGGCCGTGACGGTGTTCGTCGACCCGTCGATCACCGACATCGTTCCGTCGTCGCGGTTGGTGACGTAGAGGGTGCGGGCGCCCGGATCCACGGCCACCCCATCCGGGCCCTTACCGATGCGGACGGTGGCGGTGAGCCTGTTCGTCGACCCGTCGATCACCGACACCCCGTTGTCGTTGGTGACGTAGACGGTGTGGCTTTCAGGATCCACCGCCACCCCGCGCGGGTTCTCACCGATCGGCACGGTGGCGGTGAGCTTGCGGGTCCGGCCATCGATCACCGAAACCGTTCCGTCGGAGGAGTGAGTCACGTAGACCGCCTGGATGCCCGGATCCACGGCCACGCTCACCGGGTACTTGGCGATGTGCAGCCCGTGCGTTGACTTGGATAGCTGGCGGAACACCACGAACCCAGCGGCGATCACCGCGAGTACGGTGGCGACGATCATCAGCAGCACCAGCGGCGAGCGTTTGCCGGCTCCGGTGGGCTCGACACGGGCGTTCGGCTGCACGGGTCGGGTCTGTCCGGTCCACCCGGTGCCATCCCAGTAGCGCCACCCCCCGCTCTGCCCCGGATCCGAATACCAGCCGGCGGGTGCCGGCGGTGGTGTGGTCGTCATCGACTGCCGTTCACGCTGCTCGGCGCTGCAGAAGTCACCCAGGCAGTGTTCACCACGCCGAGTATCCGCCAAAACCGATTCGTCGATTCCAGATGTGCCATCCCACCGTCGTTTCCGCCCTCGCCCGGACCCGGTCGTGCATCATCTGGCAATGGCGATTGGTGTCCACTCCCGGTCCGTCCGCCTAGCAGTAATGGTGACGCTGGCGGCGGCGGTGCTGAGCGGATGTGGCCGCGACGACCAAGGCGACACCGACTTCGGGGTCCGGGCCGGGGCCCGGCTGGCCGTCGTCGGCGTCCAGTACGACGCGACGCTCCCGCTCCGGTCCTCGCCGGGGGCCGACCATCCCGTGGTCGGTTCGCCCGGGCCGCTCGCCGACGATCTCATCGCCACCGGCGGGGCCCGGCGGGTGGACTCGTCGATCTGGTACGAGGTCACGGCCGATGGTGTGACGGGCTGGGCCGACGCCACGTCTCTGGCCTACCTCGGCGCCACATCCGACGCGACCGCACGGATCGTCGGCAAGCTCGGCGGCCCGCCGGCCGCCGCCTCGATGCTCGAACTGGGCCGGATCGTCGCGTCGGCCGTGTCCCCGGAACCACCGCCCGCCGCTCGGGTGACCGTCACCGCGGCACCGACGCAGGGCGATGTCGGCGAGGTGACGTATGACGTGCTGGGTTTCCCCGACGACTCGGTGGCCGGCGAGCGGCTGCACGTGTCCGGAACGCTCGGCGACAAGTTCACCCTCAAGTCGGTGGAGGCGACGACTCTGTGCCGCCGCGGGGTCACCGACGACAGCCGGCATTTGTGCGTGTGACGGTGGGGTTGTGCGTGCTTTCGGCCGCGTTCCTGTCCTGGTGGCTGGCGGCGTCCGTCTCCGCCGGTCCATGGCTCGACGTATCGAAGTAGTCCCGCCAAGCGACGATCTTGCCGTCTGCTACCTCGAATGCGCCCATAACCGGCGTATGGGTGGGCCTCCCATCGAACCCGAAATGGTCTACCCGCTCGGTGAGCACTGTATTTCCGGCCACGGCGAGGTTCAGCAGGTCGATATGGCCGTCAGTCATGCGGCCCACCCAACCCTCGACAGCACGACGGATATCGTCGTAGCCCTCAAAGTGGTCGTGGGGTCCGGCCTGCCAGACAGCGTTCGGCGCGAATGGCGCCATGATGGCCTCGACGTCCAACGTGGACCAAGCCGCCAACTCCGCACGAACGGTCTCTTCCGCGTTCACAGTGCAATTGCACCCGAATCCGCGGGCGACATCTACGAAATGGTGCGATCTACTCGATGTTTCCCGCCGACCGGCGCTTTTGGGCGGGGACCCAGGCGCGCAACCGCAGGCTGTTGAGCACCACGAGCACCGATGACGCCGCCATCGCCGCACCGGCGATCATCGGGTTCAGCAGGCCCAGGGCCGCCAGCGGAATGGCCGCCACGTTGTAGCCGAACGCCCAGAACAGGTTCTGCTTGATCACCCGCAACGTCCGCGCGGCCAGCCCCAGCGCCGTCGGCACCGTGCCCAGATCACCGCGCACCAGCGTGACGTCGCCGGCCTCGATGGCCGCGTCGGTGCCGGTGCCCATCGCCATGCCGATGTCGGCGGTCGCCAGCGCAACCGAGTCGTTGACGCCGTCGCCGACCATCGCGACCCTGCGCCCCTCGGCCTGAAGTCGTTGCACCACAGCGGCTTTCCCCGTCGGCAGGACATCGGCGATGACGTCGCCGGCCTCGATGCCCACCTCCGCGGCGACGCTGCGCGCCACCGCCGCGGTGTCGCCGGTCAACAGCATCGGTGTCACTCCCATGGCCCGGAGTTCGGCGACGGCCGCCGCGCTGGTGGGTTTGACGGCATCGGCAAGCCGGATGACGCCGCGCACCTGCCCGTCCCAGGCCACGTCGACGGCGGTGCCGGGCTGCCCCGCCGCCGGCACGTCGGCGCCGGTGCTCGAGCCCTGTTTCGACACCGTCACCCGAACCCCGTCGACGACCCCCGAGACGCCGACGCCGGGTTCGTTGACGAAGTCGGCGACCGGTGCGACAGTCAGGCCGCGGTCACGGGCCGCGGTCACGATGGCGGTCGCCACGGGATGCTCGGAGGCGGCTTCCACGGCGGCGGCCCGGGCCAGCACCGCTTCGTCCGGATCACCGGTCACCGTCATGGCGCCCGTCGTGACGGTGCCGGTCTTGTCCAGGACGACGGTGTCGATGCCAGTGACGGTCTCGAGCACCTGCGGGTCCTTGAACAGGATGCCCAGTTGCGCGCCGCGGCCGGTGCCGACCAGGATCGCCGTCGGCGTGGCCAGGCCCAGCGCGCAGGGGCAGGCGATGATGAGCACCGCGACCGCGGCGGTGAACGCGGCCGTCACCGAGGGTCCGAATACCAGCCACGCGACCAGCGTCACCGCGGAGATCGCGAGCACCGCCGGCACGAACACCGCCGACACCCGGTCGGCCAGCCGCTGGATCGACGCCTTGCCGTTCTGCGCCTCGGTGACCATTCGGGCCATCGTCGCCAACTGCGTGTCGGCCCCGACCCTGTCGGCGCGCACCAGGATCCGGCCGTAGGTGTTCAGCGATCCACCGAGGATCCGGTCGCCCGCGCGCACGTCGCGCGGCGCCGACTCCCCGGTCATCGCCGAGGTGTCGAGCGCGCTGGCGCCGTCGGTGACCGTGCCGTCGGTGGCGATCCGCTCCCCCGGGCGCACCACGAAGACGTCGCCGACGGCTAGTTCACCGACGGGGATGCGGACCTCGACGCCGTCGCGCAGCACCGCGGCGTCCTTTGCGCCCAGCGACAGCAGGGCGGTCAGGGCCGCGCCGGCCGAGCGTTTGGCCCGCGCCTCGGCGTACCGGCCGGCCAGCAGGAAAACGGTCACCGCCGCGGCGGTCTCGAAGTAGACATGGCCGCCGTGATGCGCGCTCCCGGTCAGGACGACGACCACCGACCACACGTAGGCGGCCAGGGTTCCCAGCGACACCAGGGTGTCCATCGTCGACGCGCCGCGGCGGGCGCTGCGCCACGCCGCGCGGTGGAACGGATAGCCGCCCCAGAACACAATCGGCGTGGTCAGTGCCAACGCCAGCCATTCCCAGCCGGGGAAGTGCCAGGCCATGACCATGGAGATCGCGACCACCGGAATGCCCAGCGCCGCCGACCCGACCAGTCGGGCCAGCAGGCCGGGCCCGGCATCGTGGTCCATCTGGTCCATGTGGTCGTGCCCGTTCGGGGCGCCGGCGACGGGAACGGCCTGTGCGTGGTACCCGCAGGATTCGACCGCGGCGACCAGGTCGTCGGGCGAGATGCCGGCGTCGTGTTCGACGTGGGCGGTCTCGACGGCGAAGTTCACCGTCGCGTGCACGCCGTCGAGGTCGTTGAGGGCGCCTTCGATGTGTGCGGCGCAGGACGCGCAACTCATACCGCTCAGGCGCAGATCGGTGACGGTCGGGCTCACCGGGCCTACTATACCCCTACGGGGTATGTGACGTGGTGCGCGTCCGGCGCAGGTTCGCGACACCGAGCACGGCCAGCACACCGGCGACACCGGCCAGCACCAGCGCCAGGGCGACCAGCGCCGGGTCGTACAGAATCGAAGTGGTCGACGGCTGGCCCTCGGCCACCGGAGCCACTACCGCCGGCGACTGGGCCGCCAGCCAGCTCCACACACAGCCGGCGACGGCGGCCACCGCCAGGATCAGCTGCACCACCGCGCGAGCCGACGGTGTCACGGGCGGGCTTCGACCAGGCGGGTGAGCGCGGCCCGCAGGTCCCGGTGATGCCTGGCCCAGGCCTGCGCGGTGCGCCCGCCGGTCAGTTTGAGCCCGATGCCGGTGCGGCCCCGCGGCACCCCGGTCAGCTCCCCGATCGCGCGCGCCGACTGCCACTTCAGGACGGTCGCGGCCGCGTCGTCGTCGTCGGATGGTGCTTCGGCGGCCAGTTCGTCCTCGTCGAACCCGGCACGGCGCAGCGCTCGGTTGGTCAGTGCGTTGTTCGACTTCATCAGCCCGCGGCTGTATGCCTTGCCCGCCGCTTCGGGATAGACGGACACGATCTCGTCGACCAGGATCGTCTCGGCACCCTGCCGCAGGGCCTGCGGGGTCAGTTCCACCGAGGTGTGAATGCGTGCCGCCTTGATCTGCAGCGCCAGGAACGCCGTGACGAGCACGAAGAATGCGATCGGCACCGCCCATTGGGCACCGAGCCCACTGTTGAGCTGGATCAGGAACATCGCCAGCCCGACGCCGGGCCCGGCCAGCAGCCAGAGCCAGCTGGCGCCCTTCTCGGCGAACAGGATGTCCTGGGTCTGCTGCGGTTCGGTCATTCGGCGGTGAACCACTCGTGGGCAGCGGGCCGCAGCAACAGCACCGCGGCCACCATGACCACCACCATGATGAGCAGCCAGGCCAGTCCGCGGCTGAACAGGGAGAACAGGGCCAGCAGGACGACCAGCGCGAGTGCCAGTCCGACGGTCGCGCTGCGGAACCGGGCGTCGCCGCGGCGGGTCCGGCCCGCCACGAATGCCAGCGCGGCGCCGGCCACGGCGAACAACGCACCGGCGCCGCGGAAGAACACCGGAATCGGCGAGGACGAGAAGACGACCACCAGTCCGGTCGCGATCAAGGCCAGGGCCGCGAGGGCCAGCAGCCAGAAGGCGACCTCGACGACACGCGGTCGCGGCGATACGGGCGGGTTCATGGTCCGGTCAGCCTATCGAGTCATCGGGTGAAGAATTCGTTGGCGTCCTTGCGGTGCAGCAGGTACACCCCGCCGGCGAGCAGTACCGCGCCGACGATGCCGCTGCCGGCGTAGATCAGCGCCGCGGTGGTGTTCCGCGGAGCCGTCAGCAGGCTGTTGACGGTGTAGACGATCGAGGCCAGCGCCCCGGCGACCAGCACGGTGCGGGCCCACCGGTATCCCGCGCGCATCAGCATCAGGAACGTCACCACCACCGTCGCCAGCACGACGACGAAGATCACCGCCAGCACGACCAGGAACGACGACGACCGCGGGCCCGTGACGGCGTCGCTGAGGTACCCGGCGATCATCAAGAGAAGTCCGACGACCCAGAGCCAGAATGCCGTGTCGACGTCGTCGGGACGCTGTACCGGCTCGCTCACGCCAGCCAGCCGGCAGCCTCGGCAGCCCAGTAGGTCAGCACGATGTCGGCGCCGGCGCGCCGGATGCAGGTCAGCGATTCCAGCACCGCCGCCCGGCGGTCCACCCAGCCGTTGTCGGCCGCGGCGCTGATCATCGCGTACTCCCCCGACACCTGGTAGGCGGCCACCGGCACCGGCGAGATCTCCGCCGCGGCCCGCACCACATCCAAGTAGGCCATCGCGGGTTTGACCATGATCAGGTCGGCGCCTTCGGCGATGTCCAGTTCGATCTCGCGCAGCGCCTCGCGACCGTTGCCCGGGTCCTGCTGGTAGGTGCGGCGGTCGCCGGCCAGGCTGGAGGCGACCGCCTCCCGGAACGGCCCGTAGAACGCCGAGGCGAACTTCGCGGCGTAGGCGAGAATGGCGACATCGGTGTGCCCGGCGGCGTCCAGGCCGTCCCGGATGGCGGCCACCTGGCCGTCCATCATGCCGCTGGGACCCACCACGTGGGCACCCGATTCCGCCTGCGCCACAGCCAGTTTCACGTACTGCGCGTTGGTGGCGTCGTTATCGACGCGACCGCGGTCGTCGAGCACACCGCAGTGACCGTGATCGGTGAACTCGTCCAGACACGTGTCGGCCATCAGCACGGTCGCGTCGCCGAGATCTTTGGACAGCTCGCGCAGCGCGACGTTGAGGATGCCCTCGGAGTCCAGTCCCGCCGACCCGCAGGCGTCCTTGTCCTCGTCGCGGGGCACCCCGAAGAGCATCAGCCCGCCGACGCCACCCTGTACCGCCTCGGCGGCGGCACGGCGCAGCGACTCGCGGGTGTGCTGCACCACCCCGGGCATCGAGGAGATCGGCCGCGGCTCCGAGATGCCGTCGGCGACGAACATCGGGAGCACCAGATGCCTTGGCTCCAAACAGGTCTCAGCGACCAGGCGCCGGATGGCCGGCGTCGAACGCAGCCTGCGCGGGCGCTGGCGCATCCGAGTCAGCGCCTGCGGCTCTTCTTGCGCGGCGGCGGCAACGCACCTTCGGCGCGCAGCCGCGCGGCGTGCTCGGCGAGCGCCTCGACCAGCGGACCGACGGCCGCGGTCTCGGGCTGCACGTCGACCCGCAGCCCGAATTCCGCTGCGGTCTCGGCGGTCTTGGGGCCGATGCAGGCCACGATGGTGCGGGCGTGCGGCTTGCCGGCGATCCCGACCAGGTTGCGCACCGTCGAACTCGAGGTGAAGCAAACGGCGTCGAACCCACCGGTCTTGATCATCTCGCGGGTGTGCGCCGGCGGCGGCGCTGCGCGCACCGTGCGGTAGGCGGTGACGTCCTCGATCTCCCAGCCGCGCTCGCGCAACCCCTCGGCCAGCGTCTCGGTGGCGATGTCGGCGCGCGGCAGTAGCACCCGGTTCACCGGGTCGAAAATGTCGTCATACGGCGGGAATTCGTCGAGCAGACCCAGCGAGGACTGCTCGCCGGAGGGCACCAGCTCGGGGCTGATGCCGAACGCCCGGACCCGGTCGGCGGTGGCTTCGCCCACGCAGGCGATCCGCACGCCGGAGAACGCCCGCGCGTCGAGGCCGAACTCCATGAACTTCTCCCACACCGCGCGCACGGCGTTGGTCGAGGTGAAAACCACCCACTGGTAGCGGCCGTCGACCAAACCCTTGACGGCCCTTTCCATCTGGGCCGGGCTGCGCGGCGGCTCGACGGCGATGGTCGGCACCTCGATCGGCAGCGCGCCGTGGGACACCAGCTTCTCGCTCATCTCGCCGGCCTGATCCTTGGTGCGCGGCACCAGCACGGTCCAGCCGTACAGCGCGCGGCTCTCCCACCAGTTGAGCTTGGCGCGGTGCGCGACGGTCTTGCCGATCGTCACGACGAGCGGTCCGGTCAGCGGGCCGGCCGGGTCGTTGGCGCCGATGGCCGCGCGGTCGCACAGTTCGGCCAGGGTGGCCTCGACGCTGCGCTGCGCGCAGGTGGTGCCCTGTGCGGTGACCACGCACGGCGTCGACTCCAGCAGGCCGTGCTCGATCAGCGCGCGCGCCGAATCGGCCAGATGCTGTGCGGTGGCGTGCAGGATCAGCGGGCCGGGGGCCGCGGCCAGGGCCGGCCAATCCACGTCGGGCGAGCGGACGTCGGCCACGGTGTGCGACGAGCCGAGCGGAAGGCCGGCGTAGGTCGGAACCGCGGTGGCCGCCGGCAGTCCCGGCAGGATCTCGAAGGCCAGCTGGGTCTTGGCGACGGCGTTGACCTCGGCGAGGACCGAGTCGATCGACAGGGGGTCACCCGCGACCAGCCGCACCACGTCGTGGCCCTCACGGGCCTCGTGGATCAGGGTCTTGACCACCTCGGCCGGGTCGCCGAGAGCGGGCCGCACATCGGGGCCGGAGAAAACCGGGGCGGGGTTCGGCGGCTCCGCCTCGCCCGCCTGCGCGACGGTGTCGGCCGGGCCGTCGGCGACGGGGGCCGGCGCGGGTCCCGCGGTCGGCGGCAACTCCGAGCCGACGATGCTGAGCACCTGCTCGGGCACATCCGGGTCGGTGAAGACCAGCGCGGCATTCGCCAGTACCGAGCGCGCCCGCGTCGTCAGCAGACCCGGATCGCCCGGCCCTGACCCGACGAACAGGATGCGCCCCGGCTTCGGCTTACGGCCTCGCATGCTCATCTGCTCACTCCCGCTCTTCCATGAGCTCGCGCGCACCCAACTCGAACAGCTCCGCGGCCACCGAGAGCCCCAGCTCTCGTGCCCGACCGGGAGTTCCGATGCCGGACGCGCGGATCACGTCGGATCCGTCCAGCGCCGCCACGCAGCCGCGCAACGACAGTTCGTCGAAGACGTGTGAATCCTCATCGATCGACTCGACCACCTCGGCGATCGCGCCCACCGGTGCGGAACAACCCGCCTCCAGCTCGGCGAGCAGGACACGCTCCGCGGTGACCGCCGCGCGGGTGTCAGCGTCGTCGAGCGCCGCCAACAGTTCCGCCAGCGCCGTATCACCGGCACGGCACTCGATCGCCAACGCCCCCTGCGCCGGCGCCGGCAACATCTGTACCGGCTCCAACGTCTCGGTGACGACGTCGAGGCGTCCGATACGGGCCAATCCCGCCCGGGCCACCACGACGGCGTCGAGATCACCGCTGCTTACCCTGTTCAACCTGGTGTCTAGGTTGCCTCTTAGGGGGCGGATTTCCAAACCGAGACCCAGTGCTCTAAGCTGTGCGGCCCGCCGGACGGAGGACGTTCCGATCACCGACCCGGCCGGCAATTCGCCGAGAACCAGCCCGTCGCGGGCGACCAGTGCGTCGCGTGAGTCGGCCCGCGGCGGGACGGCGGCGATCACCAGGCGCGGGTCCTCGGCGGTCGGCAGGTCTTTATAGGAGTGCACCGCGACATCCACGCGTCCGTCGGCGATGGCGTCGCGCAGGGCCGTGGTGAACACCCCAACCCCGATCTCGGCGATCGGCGCGGACGACCGGTCGCCTTCGGTGGAGATGATCACCAGCTCCGCGTCGTGGCCCAGCGCCTGCAGCGCATCCCGCACGGTGCCGGCCTGGGTGGTGGCCAGCAGGCTGCCACGGGTGCCGATCCGAATCACGTTCGCCCGTCTGCCCTAGCCCTGTGGCTCGTCGAATTCCGTTGCCACCAAAGGCAATTCACCTGCCGCAACGGCATCGACGGCGGTCGGGTCGAGTTCGAAGAGCTCGCGCAGCGCCTCGGCGTAGCTGTCGCCGCCGGGCGCGCTGGCCAGTTGCTTGACCCGCACCGTCGGTGCGTGCAGCAGCTTGTCGACCACGCGGCGCACGGTGCGTGCCACCTCGTCACGGTGCTCCACGTCCAGGCCGGGCAGCCGGTTGTCCAGGCGCAGCAGTTCGGCCTCGACCACGTCGGCGGCCCGCTGGCGCAGCGCGGTGACCGTCGGGGTGACCTCCGCCATCCGCTGACCGGCCAGATAGGTCGCCACCTCGGCCGCCACGATCTTGCGGGCCGCGTCGGCGTCGGCCGAGGCCGCCCGGGCCGACGGCTCCCGCTGGATGCGGTCCATGTCGACGACGTCCACCCCGGGCAGCCCGGCGACCGCGGGATCGACGTCGCGCGGCATCCCCAGATCGCAGACCACGAGGGCACGGCGCTCGTCCCGGCGCGTCAGCGCATGGTGCACGTCGGCCAGCGACACGACCGGACGCACCGCGCCGGTGCTGCTCACCACGATGTCGGCGTCGAGCAGGGCCGTCGCCAGATCCTCGAGAACCAGCGCCGCCGCGGTGATGCCCTGCTCGCGCAGGTTCGCGGCCAGCCGCTCGGCCCGCGGGAGCGACCGGTTGACCACGTTCACGTGGCTGATCCCGGCCCGGACCAGGTGCGCACCGGACAGGGCGCCCATCGATCCGGCGCCGATGACCGCGGCCGTGCGGCCGGCCAGACCCGACAGCCGCTTCTGGGCCATGTCCAGGGCCACCGAGACCACCGACGCGCCGGCCGCGTCGATGCCCGTTTCGGTGTGCACGCGCTTGCCCACCGACAGCGCGCGTTGCGACAGTTCGTGCAGGGTGCGGCCGACGGTGTGGTTGGCCTCGGCCGACGAGTAGGCGCGCCGGACCTGGCCGAGCACCTGCTGCTCGCCGACCACCGCGGAATCGAGGCCCGACGCGACGGCGAACAGGTGCTCGACGGCGGCTTCGGCGTAGCGCACATAGGCGTACTTGGTGAGATCGCCCATCGACATGCCGGAGTGGTCGGAGAGCACCTGCCCGATCGCCGACAGCCCGGCGTGGAAGGCGTCGACGACGGCGTAGACCTCGACGCGGTTGCAGGTGGACAACACCATGGCCTCGGTGACCAGCGGCGACTGCAGCACCTTGTCGACGATCTTGGCCTGGTCGGCCTCGTCGGTCGACAGTTGCTCGAGGACGGATACCGGCGCGCTGCGGTGCGACACCCCGAAAAGCAGGACACTCACAGAGCAATCACCTAGCCGCTCCCTTGCCGCCGCGAAAACTGACTACAAAGGTAGTCGTATATCTAGGTGGTCTCCAAATTTTTGGGGCCGGTTTCAGCGCCGGCCCGGGCGGCCAGATCGCGGCGCAGTCGCGGCTCGTCGATCTCCCAGTAACTGTGCTCGACCCCGTCGAGGAGCACGACCGGCAGCCGGTCGCCGTATTCGGCGCGCAGCCCCGGCCGGCCGGCGGCGGCCTCGGCGTCCACATCGGTGGTGCTCACGTCGAAGCCGAGTTCGCCGGACAGTTCGACCAGCCGGACGTGCAGGCGTTCGCAGATGCTGCACCCCGCGCGGCTCAGCAGGGTGACGGTCGGGCGGGACACGGTTTTTCAGTGTGCACCCTTTAGGGTTGTCTGGCGAGCACCGCATGCGAAAGGGATGGGTTCTGCGATGACGGGTGGCGAGCCCGAACCGGCGGCTGGGGAAGCCGCCGCCGAACGCGCCGTTGCGGATCTGGTGGAACACCAACAGGAGCAACCGGAGCCCGCCGCGCCGCCGGCCGATCTGACCGCCGCGGCCTTCTTCGACGTCGACAACACCATGGTGCACGGATCGTCGCTGGTGCACTTCGCCCGCGGCCTGGCCGCGCGGAAGTACTTCACCTACCGCGACGTGATGGGCTTCGTCTACGCGCAGGCCAAGTTCCAGCTGACGGGCCGGGAGAACAGCGACGACGTCGCGGAGGGCAAGCAGAAGGCGCTGGCGTTCATCGAGGGCCGGTCGACCGCGGAACTGGAGGCCGTCGGCGAGGAGATCTACGACGAGTACATCGCGGACAAGATCTGGCCCGGCACCCGCGACCTGGCCCAGATGCATCTGGACGCCGGCCAGCAGGTCTGGCTGGTGACCGCCACGCCCTACGAACTGGCGGCCACCATCGCGCGCCGGCTGGGCCTGACCGGCGCGCTGGGCACCGTCGCCGAATCGGTCGACGGGATCTTCACCGGACGGCTCGTCGGCGAGATTCTGCACGGCGCCGGTAAGGCGCACGCCGTCCGCGCGCTGGCCATCCGCGAAGGCCTGAACCTGCGCCGCTGCACGGCCTATTCGGACTCCTACAACGATCTGCCGATGCTGACGCTGGTCGGCACCGCCGTGGCGATCAACCCCGACGCCGACCTGCGCGACGTCGCGCGCGAGCGCGGCTGGGAGATCCGCGACTTCCGCACAGTCCGCAAGGCGGCGCGGATCGGCGTGCCGTCCGCGCTGGCCCTGGGCGCTGCCGGCGGGGCGCTGGCCGCCGTCGCGTCCCGGCGACGCTGAGTCGACTCCGGCGGGCGTCGTCTAGGCTGGCAGCCGTTATGGCAATCGCTGAAGAGATCATCGGGACGCACTACCGCTATCACGACCGTTTCGTGGTCGGCCGGGAGAAGATCCGGGAATTCGCCGACGCCGTCAAGGACGACAACCCCGCCCACCACGATGAGGCCGCCGCCGCCGAACTCGGCTACGACAGCCTGCTGGCCCCGCTGACCTTCGCCGCTGTCGCGGGCCGGCGCGTCCAGCTGGAGATGTTCAAACGCTTCGACGTGGGCATCAACATCGCCCGGGTCATCCACCGCGACCAGAAGTTCACCTTCCACCGGCCGATGGTGGCGGGCGACGAGCTGTACTTCGACTCCTATCTGGACGCCGTCACCGAATCGCACGGCGCCGTCATCGCCGAGTTACGCGCCGAGATCACCGACGCGAACGGTGAACCGCTGATCACCAGTGTCGTCACGATGTTCGGCGAAGCCGCCAGCGACACCGAGACCAACGAGCAGATCGCGGCCATCGCGGCCCGCGCGATGGGCTGATCACCGGCCGAGCGGCACCGAGAGCGACGAAACGGCTTAGGCCACTGGCGCTTTGGCGGCCGAAACGCGCGTATCGGCAACGGGTGCGTCAGTCGAAGAACATGTTCCGCCGGCCGGCCAGCAGCCGGTACAGCGTCTGCTGAATCGTCTCGCGCACCTGGTCGGTCAACTCGAAGGTGATCATCGGGTCGTCGGCCGAGGCCGCGTCGTAGCCGGCGGTTTCGATGGGCTTCCCGAACTCGATGTGCCACTTCGACGGCAACGGCACCATGCCGAGCGGACCGGCCAGCGGGAAGAACGGGGTGACCGGAAAGTACGGCAGACCCATCAGCCTGGCCAGCAACTTCACGTCGGCGATCATCGGGTAGATCTCCTCGGAGCCGACGATCGAGCAGGGCACGATGGGCGCGCCGGTGCGCAGGGCCGCCGAGACGAAGCCGCCGCGGCCGAACCGCTGCAGCTTGTAGCGGTCCCGGAAGTGCTTGCCCAGGCCCTTGTAGCCCTCGGGGAAGACCGCGGTCAGCTCGCCGCCGGCCAGCAGCCGGTGCGCATCCGCGGTGCAGGCCATGGTGTGGCCGGCCTTGCGGGCCGCCTGACCCATCACCGGCATGTCGAACACCAGGTCCGCGGCCAGCAGCCGTAGGTCGCGATTGGCCGGATGGTGGTCGTGGACGGCCACCGAAGCCATCAGGCCGTCGAAGGGCAGCACGCCGGCGTGGTTGGCCACGACCAGCGCGGCCCCGTCGACGGGCAGGTTCTCGATCCCGCTGACCTCGACCCGGAACCAGTTGCGGAACAACACCCGCAGAATCGGCAGGAACACCGCGTTGTTGAGGTCGCGGTCGAACCCGAAATCGTCGACGACGTAGTCGCCGGTGAGGCGCTTGCGCAGGAACTCCGAAACGGCGCCGATCCGCTGCGCGAGCTCGTTGGGCTCGTCGTTCTCCGGGGCCGTGCCGCCGGCCCGATGCTGGTCGATCTCGTGTACGACGGCGGAGACCTGTTCGTCGGTGAGCGCCGCGTCGGCGTCGGAGAACAACGACGGATGCCGCCGGGCCGCGGCGGCACGCTCCCCCGCACGCCGGGCGGCTGCGGTCGAATTCCCGTGCAGTGGAATGACTTTGGCCTTTGACTCACCCGCCACGAGTTGTCACCTCCTCCCCCGAATCCGCAAAGAATCGGATTGTGATTGCTATCCCCATTGTTGTGCCAGCGCCACCGCGCGGTTCTCTACAGAGCGTACCCACCGCGGATCGATGATCGGTGTCAAACCTCGGCCACGCACGTAGTCGTCGAAGGCCTCCATCGTCGTCCACTTCGGTTCGAATCCCAACTCGGTGCGCATCCGGGTGGTATCCATGACGCGGCCGTAGCTCAGGTAGTCCAGGCTGTCGCGGTTGGAGTCACGACCGCGGCCCCCGAGCAGCGAGTCCAGCGCGCGCACGCCGGCCCGCGGCAGCGGCAGGCTGACCCGGCCCGAGCGCCGGATCGCCTGAGACATCATGATGATGCCGCTGGCCCCGACGTTGAAGGTGCCGGGTTTGGCGGCCAACGTCGCACGTTCCAGCGCACCGAGGGCGTCCTGCTCGTGCAGCAGCTGCAGACGAGCGTCATGGCCGAACACCGTGGGCACCACGGGACCCGCCAGGTAGCGCGACAATACGGTGTCCATCGCGGGGCCGATCAGGTTGGCCAGCCGAAGGATCGTGACCGCGATGTCGGGCCGGCGCCGGCCCAGTCCGCGCGCGTAGCCCTCGATGTCGATGCTGTCGCGGCCGAACCCGTCCTGGAGCGGCCGCCGCGGGCCGCCGGCTTCGGTGAACATCACCGGGTCGAACTGGTTGGAGCCATAGACCTCGGACGTGGACTTCAGAACCACCCGGCGCACCGTCGGTGCGTTCTGGCACGCGGCGAACAGCTGCATCGCGCCCATCACGTTGAGTTCCTTGAGCGTGGCCCTACCGCCTGACCGCGGCGCGTAGGAGGCGGCCGCCGCATGCACCACGGTGTCGACGTCGTTGCCGCGAATGACCTTGGCGATGAAGGGGTTTCGGATGTCCGCGCGGACGAAGTCGGCACGGCCCATGCGGCGCTTGAGGTCCTTGGTGGGGGTGACCGCGTCGACGGCGATGACCCGGTCGATCGACGCGTTCTGGGCCAGCCGCGCGGTCAGGTATCCGCCGAGAAAACGGCAGGCACCGGTGACGAGGACGACTTTCGGCGGCGGGGTCTCGTCGCGGCCGAAGTCCATGCCGACAGGCTACCGGCCGGAACGTCGACGCGCGGTTCAGGCGCCGAACCGAAAGGAAACGTTCAGGTTCCCGGGTCGCCGGTGCGGATCCAGGAGTGAAATCGCTCCGGCACCGGCGAATCCGTGGGCTACTTGCCGAGTTTTCTGCGTTGCACCCGAGTGCGGCGAAGCAGCTTGCGATGCTTCTTCTTCGACATGCGCTTGCGCCGCTTCTTGATGACTGAACCCATGAACTCGCTGCCTACCTAGCACTGTGACGTCCGCGCGCGGTGGGATGACAACTGCACGTCCGGAACGTCGACGAACACGACTTGACCCGGCTACCTTACCGAAGGCGCAGGCCCAACGGAAAACGGGCAGGGCGGGCGCGAACCGGCGTCATCGACCGTCGGTCACCCTGCGTCGAAGTACGAGGACTCCAGTAGGTCGTGAACGGCCTTGGCGTGCACCCGGAAGGACCGGCCGACACGCACCGCGGGCAGTTCACCGTTGTGGACAAGCCGGTAGACGGTCATCTTGCTGACCCGCATGAGCGCCGCGACCTCGGCGACGGTGAGAAATTGAGCCTTCGCGACCGGCTGATCCGAGCCTCCGGAGGCACCACTGTCCCGCTTTGCGCCGGCCGAATCTCGCGCCGATGGCCCGTTCATAGACGTCATCGCAACCCAATCAATCGGGCACGGCCAGTTCCAGCGGCTTCCCCTCCGCTGGCACGAACGCGTGCTTACACGAGGAGAATAGCGTTGCGGATGGGGTCAATGCGACGGGTGTTGGGTAATCCGTTGAAACTTCCTGAATTACTCTGATGTGATTCCCAGCTGCTCAGAGCGGGTTTTAGCGGCCTCGACGGCGGCCGCGGCGGCCGCCCGCAAACCCCCCCGCTCGAGCTCGCGCAGACCCGCGGCGGTGGTCCCGCCGGGTGAGGTAACGGTCGCCCGGAGCTGGGCGGGCGAGGTGTCCACGCCCACCCCGGTGGCCGCGTCGGCGGCCCTCTTCCGGGTGTCCTCCATCCGCTCCAGCAACATCGCGGCCGAGCCTGCCATCGTCTGGGCGACCAGCTCGGTGGCCACCGTGCGCGTCAGACCGGCCGCCACCCCCGCGTCGACGAGGGCCTCGACCATCAGGAAGAAGTAGGCCGGCCCCGATCCCGACAGGGCAGTCACCGTGTCCATCTGGGCCTCGGCGACCGTCAGGACTCCCCCGACGGCGTCGAACAGCTCCGACACCGCCGTCGTCTGCTCCGCGCTGGCGAAACGGCCCGGCGCGAGCGCGCTGACACCGGCGCCCACCAGGGCCGGCGCATTGGGCATCACCCGGATCACCGGCGCCCCCGCCGGCAGCTTGTTCTCGTAGAAGGCCGTCGGGACGCCGGCCGCGATCGTCACGAACACCTGCTCGGCGCTGCCCGCCTCGGCCTTGGCGGCGGCCTCGGCGATGTCGCCGATCACCGTGTCCACATCGGTCGGTTTGACCGCCACGATCACGTACGCGGCGTGCTCCACGGCGTCCAGCACCGAGGTGACCAGCACCGAATAGGTCTCCGCGAGATACCTGCCGCGCTCGGGCTGCTTCTCGGCGACCACCAGGTCCTTCACCTGACGGCCCGCCCGAAGCAACCCCGCCAGGAGTGCCTCGCCCATGCTTCCGCCGCCGATGATCGCGATTCTGGCCATGTCCGGAAACCCTAGTGGTTGACCGTTCGGATTCTGTTCTGCGGTCCCTGCGACATCGTGCGAGTGGACCTCGCCGAGGATGCTGAACAGATCGGCTAAGGGGTGGGCACCATCGCGAGCTGACGGGTCTGGACGACGACGG
>CAZTAA010000080.1:0-18937 GCA_964611465.1 uncultured Mycobacterium sp.
AGGTGTCGATGCCAGCGATCCGGGCGCGGGCGTACTGGCTGCGCACGAAGCAGGCATGCAGCATGCCGGGCCGGATGATGTCGTCGACGTAGGTGCCGTGCCCGGTGAGCAGGCGGGTGTCCTCGACGCGGGGCATCCGGGTTCCGGCGTACCGGGTCGTCACACTCTCCGTCATCGGCGAAAACTCCAGTTCGTCGGTAGGGCTGCCCGGTGGGCTGCTAAGCAGTCGCTCAGCGCAGCGTACTAGGGGGCGTGACGCTAGTCACGCGAGCCGCCCGTAGTTTGTCGTAGATGGCCGAGGCAAACCGCACGCTCAGTGCGTGGATCGCGGCGGAGCCCGCTGTCGTGCGGGCGTTCTACGTCGACCTCGACAACATCACCGCACTGCATCCGCTGGTGGTGTCGGTGCACAGCACCGGACGTCGGGACACCGCCGACGGATACGCGCAGACCTACCGGATCCGCGACCGCATCCCGGTCGGACCGCTGGCGCTGCAGATCCGCTACACCGCACGCCTGACGGTGCCGCGCACCGGCGACGTGATCGCCGACGCCTGGCAGTTTCCGCGGGTCCGGTTGCACACGGTCGTCTCGTTCGACTCCGACGGCACCGGCACCCTGCTGACCGAGCGGATCCGATTCTCGGTGCCACGCCCGCTGGCCGGCATCACGGTGCGGCAGGGGGTCGCCGCACACCGGGAGATGCTGGCCGGGATCGCCGCGCACTTCGCCTGACGGCGCTTACTTCTTGATGCCGACGGCGAGGCGGAGCTGGTCGAGGAACTGGTCCTCGTCGTCGCTGCGGACGATGTAGTGCGAGACGGCGACCCGGACGGCGGTGGCGGCGGCCACCGCGGCCCGCGGGCCGGAGATCAACCGCTGCAGGCGCTCGCGCATGACCGGGATGACGGTGGTCATCTGACCGATCACATGCCCGGGCTCGATGTCGATCATCCGTACCCCGGAATAGGACTGCTGATAGCTGACGATGAAACGCAGTGCGGCGTCCAGCCTTTCGTTGCCCCGCAGGCCGGCGGTGGCGCGGCTCACGCCGCTGTCGAACTGCCGGCGTTCCCAGGCGCCGAACGCGTCGAGCAGTTCCTCCTTGGAGGAGAACCACCGGTACAGCGTCGGACGCGACACCCCGGCCTGCAGCGCGACCTCCGACAGGCTGAGCTTCGTCATGCCGTTGCGGCTGAGCACCTCCGCGGTCGCGGCCAGGATCCGGTCGCTCGTGCTCGCGTCGGCGGCCCCTCGTTCCTGAAGCATTGCCGAATGCTAATCGCCGGGTGCGGAGTCGGCGGGTCGGCCGCCGGGCGGATTGGCGAACCAGATCATCTCCTCGCGCAGGTCGCGGCTGCGCCAGCCGTCCGGTGTGCGGCGCAGTTGGTGGTGGTAGTAGCCGCCGCAGAAGCTGAGGTCCGACATACCCGGCAGCCGCATCGGGTTGTAGAACATCGCCCGCACCGCGGCGGTGTCCCCGTCCTGGGTCAGGACCTCGATGTTGGTGATGTAGTGCATGCTCATCGGCAGCGCGGCGAAGTTGGCGGCCATCCAGGCGGTCACTTCGTCGAGCCCGCCGGCCACCACCGAGGCCCCGTAGTCGATGTGCGCGTCGGCTGTGAACACCGACCGGTACAACTCCCAGTCGTGGCTGTCGACGGCGCGGGCGTACCGGTGCAGCAGCGCCGCCACCTCGACGTCGATCACTCGGGCATGCCGATCGTCTTGATGTGCAGGTACTCCAGGTAGCCCTGATCTCCGTTGCGGTAGCCCAGCCCGCTCTGCTTGGTGCCGCCGAACGGGCTGTCGATGCCGAAGTGGCTCTTGCCGTTGATCGTGACGTTGCCGGTCCGGATGCGCTTGGCGACGTCCAGCGCCCGGTCCAGGTCTGCGCCGCTGACCTCACCGGACAGCCCGTAGATGCTGTTGTTGGCGATCGCGACGGCGTCGTCGACCGTCTCGTACGGCGTCACCGTGAGCACCGGGCCGAAGATCTCCTCCTGGGCGATCGTCGAGGCGGGATCGACGTCGGCCAGCAGCGTCGGCTGGGTGTAGTAGCCGACCGGCAGGCTCTCCGGGATGCCGCCGCCGGTGACCAGCCGGGCCCCGGAGTCGATGCCGGACCGGATCAGGCCGAGCACCTTCTGCCGTTGGGTTTCGCTGATCTGCGGGCCCTGCATGTTGCCCGGCGTCCACGGGTCGCCGACCGGGAAGTTCTCCATGCTGGCTTTCAGGACCGCGAGCCCTTCGTCATATCGGCTGCGCGGCAACAGAATTCGGGATGGCAACACGCAGCTCTGGCCGGACATGACGCAGGCCATCATCGCCGCGATGGGCAGAGCGGAGGTGAAGTCGGCGTCGTCGAGCACGATGTGGGCCGACTTGCCGCCGAGTTCGAGCAGCGCCTTCTTCACCGTCGGCGCGCCGGCGGCCAGGATCGCCCGGCCGGTGCCCGTCGAGCCGGTGAAGGTGATCATGTCCACCCGCGGGTCGGCCGACAGGGCGGCGCCGACCTCGTTGGCGTTGCCGACGACCACGTTGAACACCCCCGCCGGGATGTCGGTCTCCTCGGCGACGATGCGGCCCAGTTCGGTGCCCGACCACGGCGTGAGCTGCGCGGGTTTGAGGACGACGGTGTTTCCGGCCATCAGCGCGGGCACCGTCTCGGCGACGTTGAGGTAGAACGGCACGTTCCACGGGGTGATCGCGCCGACGACGCCCTGCGCTTCGTAGTGGAGTTTGCGCCGGGCCGGCCCCAGCGGGGTGTCGTGCAGGCCGGTGTCCACCAGGTAGTCGAAGTTGCGACCGTGTTCGGCCCAGTGCTTGACCTCGGCGATTGGGCTTTCGATCTGGCTGCCGGTGACGGTCACCGGGCAGCCGACCTCGGTGATCAGCACGCGCCGCAGCCGTTCCTTGTTGCGCTCGAGCGCATCGTGCAACTGCATCAGGCAGTGGAACCGGAATTCGACGTCGCGCGACCAGTCGGTGCTGTCGAAGGCCCGCCGGGCCGCGCCCACGGCGCGTTCGATGTCGCCGACGGTGCCGTCGGTGGCCTGCCCGGCGACCTGTTCGGTCGCGGGGTGGATCACGTCGAAGGTCGCTCCGCTGGCGGTGTGCTGCAGTTCGCCGTCGATCAGCATCCGTTCGTCGCCGGCCAGCACGCCGGTGTCACTCTGCACGGTCGTCATGGTTTCAGCTTTACAGACCCGCGCCCAAGTGTCAGCCGGTTCGGCAGCCCGTACGGTGAAGTGCATGAGCTCCGTGCCAGACATCACCCTCAACGACGACACCGTCATCCCGCAGCTGGGCTTCGGCGTCTTCCAGATCCCACCCGGCGACACCGCGGAGGCGGTGCGGACCGCGCTCGAGATCGGCTACCGTCACATCGACACCGCGCAGATGTACGGCAACGAGGCCGGGGTCGGACAAGGGATCCGCGACGCCGGACTGCCCCGCGACCAGGTGTACGTCACCAGCAAGCTGAACAACGGCAAGCACCGGCCGGACGACGCCCGCCGCGCGTTCGACGCCACGCTGGCCGCGCTGGGATCCGACTACGTCGACCTCTTCCTGATCCACTGGCCGCTGCCGACCCGCTATGACGGCGACTTCGTGTCCACCTGGAACGTGTTGGAGGAGTTCGCCGCGCAGGGCCGGGCGCGCAGCATCGGCGTCTCGAATTTCACTGCGGCACAGTTGGATACGCTGGCCGCCGGGTCGGCGACGGTTCCGTCGGTCAACCAGATCGAGGTGCATCCGCAGTTTCCCAACGACGAGGTGCGGGCCTACGGCCAAGCCCACGGGATCGCCACCGAGGCCTGGTCACCGATCGCCCAGGGCCGCGTGCTCGCCGATCCGGTGATCACGGCGGTCGCGGCGGATCTCGGCCGCACCCCGGCCCAGGTGGTGCTGCGCTGGCACATCCAGCGCGGTGACATCGTGTTCCCGAAATCCGTTTCGCCGCAACGGATGCGGGAGAACTTCGCGTTGTTCGACTTCGAACTGGACGCGGATCGGATGGCCGCGATCTCGGGACTCGACCGCGGGCCGGCCGGCCGGCTCGGGCCGGACCCGGAGACGTTCGACTGGATCCCCTGACGCCTGCTCCGCGCCGTCAGCGCGGCAGCCGCAACTGCGGCAACGTCGCGTGAACCCGCAACGACCCGGGCCGGCAGTGCACGCGGGTGACCTCGATGCCCGGCGGCAACCGGTCCAGTGCCAGTTGGTAGTTCGCCAACCGGCGCCTTGCGACGGCCGGAACCGGCAGCCGACGGCCCGCGACGACCAGAGCCTGCGGGCTGACCCTCAGAATCGGGCCGGCGGCACTGTCCGCGATGCCGAGTTCGCACTCGACATGTCCCCAGTCGGGCCGCCGCGCCCAGCGCACCCGCGCGACACCGTCGTCGCCGATGTCGGCGGACATGCCCGGCCGGACGTCGCGCAGCATCGCGTCCAGGGTGGCACTCGGCACGTCCAGCCGGACCTCGACGGGCTCGGCCGACAGCACCGGCGGTGCGCCGGACCGCAGTGCCACCTGGCGCAGCACCACCTCGGAAGGGTCGAAATCGTATACGCCCCAACGGATTTCGGTCAGCGAGAGCCGAACGTCGAGTCGGCCGCGGATCAGGCGCAGCGGGTCGAGCAGCGACACGATCTCACTGACGGTGACCTCCAACCCCGCCCCGGCGACCTCCGCGGTGAACGTGCGGCCCAGCGCCACCCGGCGCAGCGCGAGGAACATCGTCTGGTACGCCGCCCCGGTGCCTGGGCGAAGCGGGAGGTGTTCGGCGGCGGACCACACGGCCGTCATCACATCCATCGGATGGCGGGGCGTCCACCAGCGCTGACGCTCGGGGGTGCTCATCACCGTCCAGAGTCTCACTTCCCCTACATCGCCGCCAGCGTGTCCGTGGCAGGATGCGCCGCATGACAGAGGATCTGCTGGCCCGCCGCCGCGCCGTGGTCGTCGGCGGCAGTCGCGGCATCGGCCGCGAGGTGGCGCATCTGCTGGCGGCGCTCGGCGCCGGTGTGGTGGTCAACGGCCGCGACGGGGACGCGGTCGCGGCGGTGGTCGCGGAGATCACCGATACCGGCGGGCGGGCCGCCGGTTTCACCGGATCACCGTCGGACGCGGACACCGCCGCGGCGCTGATCGGCCGGTGCACCGAGACGTTCGGCGCCCCGGACGTCCTGGTGAACTGCGCGGGCATCCCGGAGCCGGCTGGCTCGTCGATCCTGACCGTCACGGCCGAGCAATTCCAGGCACAGCTGGACAGCCACCTGATGACGGTGTTCCACACCTGCCGCGCCGCGGCGCCGATCATGGTCGATCAGGGTCGCGGCGCGATCGTCAACACCAGTTCGTTCGCCTTCCTGGGCGACTACGGCGGCACCGGCTACCCGGCCGGCAAGGGGGCGGTCAACGGCCTGACCCTGGCGATCGCCGCCGAACTGCGCGAGCACGGCATCCGGGCCAACGTGGTCTGTCCCGGCGCGAAGACCCGGATCTCGTCCGGCCCCGACTACGAGGAGCAGATCGAAGCGTTGCGGCGACGCGGCCTGCTCGACGAGGCCACCGCCCGCGCCTCATTGGATGCGCCACCACCGGAATACGCCGCGCCGCTGTACGCCTATCTGGCTAGCGACCTGGCCGAGGGGATCACCGGGCAGATCCTGGTCGCCGCGGGCGGGTTCGCCGGCCGGTTCGACCGGCCGGCACCGGCGCTGCTGGGCTACCGCGACCACGCCGATTCGCCGCCGTGGACGCTGCCCGAGATCGACGCGATGATCCGGCGCTGAGGACGCTCAGCCGATCGGCACCGGTGTGACGGTGACGGTTCCGGCCCCTGGGGTGGGCCTTGGACCACCACCGGCGCCGCCCGCACCGCCGGCCGAACCGCCGGGCGGCACCATTGAGCGGGTTCCCGGCGCGGCCGGCTTCTCCTGGCCCGGATGCAGGTTGCAGTCCAGCCGCAGCTTCATCGCGCCGCCGCCGCCCATCGGGTTCCACGGCGTCGACCAGACGTTGCCGAGCTGGCCCTTCTGCTCGATCACGATGCACTGGGACTGGGGAAGGTCGCTGCCCACCGAGCCGCCGAACACCGCGGTGTAGCCCTGCGCCTGCAGGATCGCCACGGCGCGGGCGTACGGCTCGCCGACCACGTAGGGCGCGTCCGCGCTGGCCTGCGCCGAGCCGATGAGGGCGGCCGCCACCGCCGCGCCCACTCCGGGAACCAGAAGAGCGACGTTTTTCGCCTTCACGCGGGACCTCCGTCTTTGACCAGGTGCGACGATATCGCAGTTCAGCGTTGGTGGAGAACTCAGCGAACCTGCTGGCTCATCGCCCCGGCCGCCGGAAACGTTTCAGTCAGGGCCGCAGTTCGGCACGCAGCACCTCGCACAGCGCCGCGGCCCGGGCGTCGGTGAACACGTCCTCCAGCAGCATCAACCGGCCGTCCGGACCGGTCAGCGGAACCCGCCAGTTCGGGTGTTCGTCGGTGGTGCCCGGCTGGTTCTGGGTCCGGCGGTCGCCCACGGCATCGGTGAGCGCCAGCGCCACCAACCGCGACGGGGTGCGGGCCAGGAAGCGGTACAGCGCGGTGATCACCTGTTCAGTGTCGGGCTCGCCCTCGGAGAGCAGGCCGGACCGGCGCAGCTCGCCGATCCAGGCCGCCTTCTCGCGCTCGTCGTCGGCGATCTCCTCGGCGACCGGGCGGGTCAGCAGGCCGAGCGAATCGCGCAGCCGCACGTGGTCCCCGGCGAGGTAGCCGGCCGTGGGCGGCAGGTCGTGGGTGGTGACCGAGGACAGGCAGTACTCCCGCCAGTACCGGGCCGGTCGCGGTGCGCGACTGTTTTCGTCGCGCTCGAACCACAGGATCGAGGTGCCCAGCAGGCCTCGCTCACGCAGATGGTCCCGCACCCAGGGTTCGACCGTGCCGAGGTCCTCACCGACCACCACCGCCCCGGCGCGATGCGCCTCCAGGGCCAGGATGCCGATCATCGCCTCGTGGTCGTAGCGCACGTAGGTGCCTGCGGTCGGCGGTGCGCCGCGGGGGATCCACCACAGCCGGAACAGCCCGATGATGTGGTCGATGCGCACCCCGCCGGCGTGCCGCAGCACCGCGGCGATCAACGCCCGGAACGGCGCGTATTCGGTCGACTCGAGCCGGTCGGGCCGCCACGGCGGCTGCGACCAGTCCTGGCCGAGCTGGTTGAACTCGTCCGGCGGCGCCCCGGCCGTCACGCCGAGCGCCAGCACGTCCTGCATGGCCCACGCGTCGGCGCCGTCGGGATGCACCCCGACCGCGAGGTCGGCCATGATGCCCAACGGCATGCCCGCACCCAGCGCCGCGGTCTGCGCGGCCGCGCACTGCTCGTCGAGCTGCCACTGCATCCACCGGTGAAAGTCGACGTCGCGCCCGTGCTTCGCGACGAACCTGGCCACGCCGTCGGCGTCCGGGTGGCGCAGCTCGTCGGGCCAGACATGCCAGTCGGCGCCGAACCGGTCGGCCAGCGCGCACCAGGTGGCGAAGGCGTCCAGCGCGGCGCCCTCGCGGGACCGGTAGGCGGCGTAGGCCAGGTCCCGGCCGGCGGAGCGCCGCACCCGATACACCTTCTTCAGCGCCCGCCGCTTGGCCTTCCACGAGGCGTCGCGGTCGATGCCGTCCAACCCGCCGACCCGGCGCAGCAGGGCGGCGTGCAGCTTGCGCACGCCGCCGCGGGTGGGCAGGTCGGCGTACTCGGGGATCGCCTCGACGCGCAGGTAGAGCGGGCTGAGGTAGCGCCGCGAGGTGGGCAGGTACGGCGACGGCTCGATCGGGGTGGTCGGGGCGGTGGCGTGCAGCGGGTTGACCAGCAGGTAGCCGGCGCCGTGCCGCGCGGCCGACCACACCGCCAGATCGGTCAGGTCGGTCAGGTCGCCGATGCCCCAGGACCGGGCCGACCGCACGCTGTAGAGCTGGGTGGCCAGTCCCCAGAGCCGGCGCTGGCCGAGCCGCTCCGGCAGGCCCAACCAGGCCGGTGTGACGATCAGCGCGGCATTGGACTCCTCGGCACCGCTGTGCGCGTACACCCGGTGATAACCCAGCGGCAGGTCGGCCGGCAGCGCGAAGCTGGCCTCACCGACCAGCCGGCCGTCGAGATCGTATGGGGGAGTGAAGTTCTCCAGCTGCCGGACCATGGGCCGCACGGTGCCGTCCTCCAGCCGGACCCACACCCGCACGTCGGCGCCGTGGGTGACATGCACCCAGAACGCGATCTCGGCGCCTTGGCGACCCACGATGGCCGGCGGCAGCATCCGGCCCCAGTGGGCGCGGTCGTGCTCCGTCAGCGACGCGGCCCGCTCCTCGGGGCTGCCGGCCGGCACCCCGAGCGCGCCGAGCACGGCCACCAGGGTGTCTTCGGCGACGGGGACCCGCCGGCCGATCCAGTCGTCGAACTCCGTGGCCACCCCGAACCGCCGGGCCAGTTCGGCCAGCATCTGCTCCGCCATGCCCGCAATCTTGCTAGTTCGACGCCGATCCGTCGCGTGCGGACCAATCGTCCCAGGCCATGGCTCACTTAAGGTGATGGTCTGCCGTCCATGCTGCCCACGCCTCCAGGATGACCGCGCCCGTGACACCGACATCCGCCGATCCGCGCGACCGCCGGGCCCGCGCCGCCGTCGGGTTGCTGTTCCTGTCCAACGGGACGCTGTTCGCCGGGCTGCTGCCGCGCTATCCGGAGATCAAAGCCCAACTGGCACTGTCGAATACGGCCTTCGGTCTGTCGGTCGGGGCCTTCGCCGCCGGGGCCCTGCTGTCGGGTCTGACCGCGGGCGCCCTGATCCGGCGGATCGGCTCGGCGCGGGTCGCGGTGGCCACCAGCCTGTTGGTGGCGCTGTGCACGTTCGCCGCCGCGGTCGCCACGGTGCCGGCCGCCTTCGCCGCGGCGTTGTTCGCCGCCGGTGCCGCCGACGCGGTGACCGACGTCGCCCAGAACGCGCACGGGCTGCGGGTGCAGCGCAACTACGGGCGGTCGATCATCAATTCACTGCACGCGGTGTGGTCGGCCGGTGCGGTGCTGGGCGGCCTGCTGGGCGCCGGGGCCATCGCGCTCGGGGTGTCCCGCGCCGCGCAACTGGGGATGACCGGGATCGTGTTCGCGACGGCCTGCCTGGTCGGCTACCGATTCCTGCTGCGCGGGCCCGACGAGCCGGAGACGCCCGCCTCCGACACGGCCGGGGCGGGCCGTCCGACGTCGCGGACCTGGGCGCTGATCGGGATGCTGGCACTTCTGGCCATCGCCGGCGCCGCGGTCGAGGACGCCGGAAGTTCCTGGGCCAGCCTGTATCTGAGCGCCGAACTGCACGCGCCGGTGGCGCTGGCCGCCTTCGGTTACGTCGCGCTGGTCGGGTTCCAGTTCGTCGGCCGGCTGGTGGGGGACCGGCTGGTGGACCGGTTCGGTGAGCGGGCCGTGGTCCGATGCGGCGGCCTGCTGGCCGGGGCCGGCATGGCCGCGGCGCTGGCGGCTCCCGCCCCGGTCGCGGTGCCGGTGACGATCTGCGGCTTCGCCGCCGCCGGGTTCGGCGTCGCCTCCGTCGCGCCCGCGGCGTTCCACGGCGCCGACACCGTGCCCGGCCTGCGCCCGGGTTCGGGGCTGACGGCGGTGACATGGTTCATGCGGGTCGGGTTTCTGGCCGCCCCCGCGCTGGTCGGCGCCGTTGCCGACGCCGCCGGCCTGCGGGTGGGGTTGGTGATCGTTCCGCTGGCGGGCCTGCTGATCGCGGTGTCCGCGGAGGTGCTGCCCCGGCACGTGCCCGGAACGACGGCCCGCCGAGCTTACTGACACGATGTACAACAAGACCGGGTTCCGGGTTAGACTCGGCCGGTGAACGCGGTCACCGACATGCTCTCGGCCCTCCCGCCGCAGATGCGGGATCCGGTGCTGTTCGCGATACCGTTCTTCCTGTTGCTGCTCGGGCTGGAGTGGACCGCGGCCCGCAAGCTCGAGCAGCTCACCACGGGCGAGCGGACCCGCCCCGCATCCGGCAGCTACGAACGCCGCGACGCCTGGGCCAGCATCTCGATGGGGCTGGTGTCCATCGCGACCACCGCGGCCTGGAAGTTCCTCGCGCTGCTGGGCTACGCCGCCGTCTACGCCTATGTCGCGCCCTGGCACCTGCCGGCGACCGCGTGGTACACGTGGGTCATCGCACTGGTCGGCGTGGATCTGCTGTTCTACCTGTATCACCGGATCGCCCACCGGGTCCGGCTGATCTGGGCCACCCACCAGGCCCACCACTCCAGCGAGTACTTCAACTACGCGACCGCGTTGCGGCAGAAGTGGAACAACAGCGGGGAGATCCTGATGTGGCTTCCGCTGCCACTGCTGGGCGTGCCGCCGTGGATGGTTTTCTTCAGCTTCTCGCTGAGCCTGATCTACCAGTTCTGGGTGCATACCGAGCGCATCGGAAAGCTTTGGCGGCCTTTCGAATTCGTGTTCAACACGCCGTCGCACCACCGGGTGCACCACGGCATGGACCCGGAGTACCTGGACAAGAACTACGGCGGGATCCTGATCATCTGGGACCGGCTGCTGGGCAGTTTCCAGGAGGAGTTGTTCCGGCCGCACTACGGGCTGACCAAGCCGGTGAACACGTTCAACATCTGGAAGCTGCAGACCCACGAGTATGTGTCGATCGCGCGCGACGTGCGCGCCGCGCACACCTGGCGGGACCGGTTGGGCTTCGTCTTCGGCCCGCCCGGCTGGCAGCCCCGCTCGGCCGCACCGCGCACCGTCGCCGCCGCCGACGCGCTGAACTGAAGTTCGGGCACCCGGCCGCGGCATCGGCGACGATAGCCTGATGGACGTCAAAGAGGTGCTGCTGCCCGGTGTGGGCCTGCGCTACGAGTTCGACAACTCCGACGGAGACCGCATCGGCGTGATCGCCAAACGGTCGGGCGACTTCGAGGTGGTCCTCTACTCGGCCGCCGACCTGGACGTCGCCCGGCCGGTGTTCCGCCTCACCGTGGACGAGGCCGACGCGCTGGCGCAGATCCTCGGCGCGCCGCGGATCGCCGAGCGGTTCGCCGACCTGACCCGCGAAGTGCCCGGCCTCGATGCCGGCCAGGTGCCGGTCCGCGCCGGCAGCCCGTATGTCGACCGGCCGCTGGGGGACACCCAGGCGCGCACCCGATCCGGCGCGTCCATCGTCGCGATCGTGCGCGACGAGGAGGTGCTGCCCTCACCCGGCCCCGCCGAACCACTGCGCGCCGGGGACATCCTGGTGGTCATCGGCACGGCCGACGGCATCCGCAGGGTCACCCAGATCCTGGAGAACGGGTAGAAAAGGGCTGCGCGGGTGCATGATTCGATGGCGCTGCTGCTCGAGCTCGGCGTCATTCTCGCCGCCCTGACCTTCCTGGGCACCATCGCGCGGCGCTTCGCGCTGTCACCGATTCCGCTCTATCTGTTCACCGGCCTGATGCTGGGCAACGGCGGCATCGCCCCGGTTCCGGCGGCCGGCTCCTTCATCACGGCGACCGCGTCGATCGGCGTGGTGCTGCTGCTGCTCACGCTGGGCCTGGAGTTCTCCATGGGGGAGTTCGCCGCCAGCCTGCGCCGGCATCTGCCGTCGGCGTGGGTGGACCTCGTTCTCAATGCGGTGCCGGGTGCGATCGCCGGCGCGCTGCTCGGCCTGGATGTGGTGGGAATCCTGGCGATGGCCGGCATCACCTACATCTCGTCGTCCGGCGTGGTGTCCCGGCTGCTGGCGGATCTGCGCCGGCTGGGCAACCGCGAAACGCCGGCCGTGCTGTCGGTGCTGGTGCTCGAGGATTTCGCGATGGCCGTCTACCTGCCGCTGCTGGCGGTGCTCGCCGCCGGGGCGACGTGGTGGCACGGCGTGATCGGCGTGACGGTCGCGGTCACGGCGCTGGCGGTCACGTTCGTCGCGTCCTACCGGTGGGGCCACCACGTGGGCCGGCTGATCGCGCACCGGGACGACGAGCAGCTGCTGTTGCGGATCCTGGCCCTGACCCTGATCGTGGCGGCGCTGGCCGAGTACATCCACGTCTCCGCCGCCGTGGGCGCCTTCCTGGTGGGACTGACCCTGACGGGGGAGACCGCGCGGCGGGCCCGCACCCTGCTGACCCCGCTGCGCGACCTGTTCGCGGCCGTGTTCTTCGTCGCGATCGGCCTGGCCGCCGACATCAGGGAGCTGATCCCGATGCTGCCGGCCGCCCTGCTCCTGGCGGTGGTGACCGCCCTGACCAAGGTGGTGACCGGCGCCTATGCCGCCCGCCGGGACGGTGTCGGCTCCAAGGGCCAGATGCGCGCCGGGGCGATCCTGATCGTGCGGGGAGAGTTCTCGCTGGTGATCATCGGCCTGGTCGGCGAGACCATCGGGGCGGTGGAAGCCCTTGCGACACCGTATGTCTTCATCCTGGCGGCCGTCGGTCCGGTCGCGGCCAGATTCGCCGGCAGTCCGGGCGGCCGCACCCGTACGCTGCCTTGGTGGAGACCGTCTTCGACCAACCCATAGATCCCGGACTCGTCCGCAGCGCGCTGGCCGGTTCCCGGTTCGGGTCGATGTGGCTCGACATTCCCCGGCCGTCCTTTCCGTCGCTGACCGCGCCGGCACACTGCGATCTGCTGGTCGTCGGCGGCGGCTACACGGGTCTGTGGACCGCCCTGCACGCCGCGGAGCGAAACCCCGGGGCGCGCATCACGCTGGTGGAGGCGGACCGCATCGGCTGGGCGGCCTCCGGGCGCAACGGCGGATTCGTCGAGGCCAGCATCACCCACGGCTACGAGAACGGTAAGTCCCGCTGGCCCGACGAGATAGCGACCCTCGAGGCGCTCGGGCTGGCGAACCTCGACGGCATGCAGGCCGACATCGAACGCCTCGGCCTTTCCGTGGACTGGGAGCGCACCGGCATGCTGTCGGTGGCCACCGAAGCCCATCAGGTGCCGTGGCTGCGGGAAACGGCCGGCGACGGCCAGGGCCGATTCCTCGACGCCGACGAGGTGCGGGCGGAGGTCGCCTCGCCCACCTACCTGGCGGGCCTGTTCAGCGCCGAGACGTGCGCGATCGTGCACCCCGCGAAGCTCGCGCTCGAGCTGGCCCGGGCCTGCCGAGAGGCCGGCGTCGCCGTGTACGAACACACACCGGTCGGCGCGGTGCGCGGCGGGGCCGGCGCGCTGACCGCGACGACCGCGGGCGCCACGATCACCGCCGATCGGATTGTGTTGGCCACCAATGTGTTTCCCAGCCTGGTGCGGCGAAACCGGTTCTACACGGTGCCGGTCTACGACTACGTGCTGGCCACCGAACCGCTGACCGACGACCAGCTGGGCCGGATCGGCTGGCGCAACCGGCAGGGCGTCGGCGACTCCGCGAACCAGTTCCACTACTACCGGCTGTCCGCCGACAACCGGATCGTCTGGGGCGGCTACGACGCGGTCTACCACTACGGCCGCCGCGTCGACCCGTCCTATGAGCACCGCCGGAAAACCTACGAGCGACTGGCGGCGCATTTCTTCCTCACCTTCCCCGGACTCGAGGACGTGCGGTTCAGTCATCGCTGGGCCGGCGCCATCGACACCAACACCCGCTTCTGCGCGCACTGGGGAACCGCGCACCGCGGCCGGGTCGCCTACGTCAACGGGTTCACCGGCCTGGGCGTGGGCGCGGCACGTTTCGCCGCCGACGTCTGCCTGGACCTCCTGGACGGCGCGTCCACCGAGCGCACCCGGCTGCGGATGGTTCGGGAGAAGCCGCTGCCGTTCCCGCCGGAACCGGTGGCCAGCATGGGAATTCAGGCCACCCGGTGGTCGCTCGACCGGGCCGACCACAGCGCCGGCCGGCGCAACCTGCTCCTGAGAACCCTGGATCGGCTGGGTCTGGGTTTCGACTCCTGACCGGCTTGCGAATTCCTTCGATCGCAACTCTTTTCAGCAAACCGGATGTGGGTAAGCTCGTGTCGTCGTCGGCGCCGGCCCATCGGGGGCACGGCGGACGACACGAACCCAATGACGGGACGAAAGGGATAGACGTGGGAGACACGCTTACCGAAGGGCAGAAGCTTGGGAAGGGCGATTCGCTGACTTCCCCGAACGGTGCCTACACCCTGACCCTGCAGGAGGACGGCAATCTTGTGCTGGCCGCCCGCGGCCAGGCCGTGTGGTCCACCAACACCAACGGCCAGAACGTGGTGCGCGCCGAGGTCCAGACGGACGGCAACTTCGTCCTCTACACCGCCGACAAGCCCGTCTGGCACACCGACACCAAGGGCAAGAAGAACGTCAAGCTGGTGCTCCAGGACGACCGCAATGTGGTGCTCTACGCCGCCGACGGACCGGCCTGGGACTCGAAGACCAACACCGACGAGCCGCCGCCCCCGTCGCCGGAACTGAACAAGGTCGAGGAAGAGGTGGCACCGGCGGCGGTCGAGACGCCGGCACCGGCGCCGGCGCCCGCGGCCCCCGCGCCGCGGACCTACACCGTGGTGTCCGGTGACACGCTGTGGGCCATCGCCGAGCGCTTCTACGGCGACGGCAACCAGTACCCGAAGATCGCCTCGGCGAGCGGGGTGGCCAACCCGGATCTGATCCATCCCGGTCAGGTGCTGACCATTCCCGACTGATCTTCGAGCATCAGACAGCGGCCCGGATTGCAAGCCAACCGGGCCGCTGTTTTCTTTTTGTAATAGAAGTGTGACGAACGTCGATAATGAGTCATGCGATCACTGATGGCCGCGGCGGCACTGACCGTCGCCAGCGTATTGGCTCCCGTCGCACACGCCGATCCCGGTGCGGCCGCCTATCCGGGCATGGAGATCCGGCAGGGCACCAACCTGTGCACACTCGGATACGTCGACGTCGGACAACGCGTCGCATACACCGCTGGCCACTGCCGCGCCCCCGGCCCGGTGACCGACCGGGCCGGCCGGCCGATCGGGGTTCCGATCAGCTCGCAGAGCACGGTCATCCAGGGCGCCGTCATCGCCACCGACCAGGTGATCACCGATTATCAGCAGATCGCGCTGAACCCCGACGTGGACGTGAACGACGTCCTGCCGGACGGCCGCGTGCTGCAGTCGGGGGCGGCCGGCGGCCTGGTGGCGGGCGCACCGATCTGTCACTTCGGGGTCGTCAGCGGGGAGAGCTGCGGCACCGTGGAACGTGTCAACAACCGCTGGTTCACCATGACCAACGGGGTGGTCAGCCAGAAGGGCGACTCCGGCGGGCCGGTCTACGTCGTCGACGGGGACCGCGCGGTGCTGGTCGGACTGTTCAACAGCACCTGGGGCAGCTTCCCGGCGGCCGTCTTCTGGCCGACCGTGTAGCCGAAACCGGTAACTAGAACGCGTTCCATTCGGGCCGACACCCGGGTTCTTCTGCCGCGACGGCGGCTGGGCTATCCTGCGAGACGATACGTATTAGTGTCCAGACTCCTGTCCAGCTACCCCGGAGAAGCCGTGAACACCGACATCCCCGACACCATCGCGGCCGCCGACGTCGCATCCTGGTCAGACGAGGTGGACGTCGTCGTGATCGGCTTCGGCATCGCGGGAGGCTGCGCGGCCGTGACCGCCGCCGCGGCAGGTGCCAGTGTGCTGGTGCTCGAACGCGCCGCGGCGGCCGGCGGCACCACATCGATGGCCGGCGGGCACTTCTACCTGGGCGGCGGCACCGCGGTGCAGCAGGCCACCGGACACGACGACACCGCCGAGGAGATGTACAAGTACCTGGTCGCGGTCTCCCGCGAACCCGACCTGGCGAAGATCCGGGCGTACTGCGACGGCAGCGTCGAACACTTCAACTGGCTGGAGGACCTCGGCTTCCAGTTCGAGCGCAGCTACTACCCGGGCAAGGTCGTGGTGCCGCCGGGCACCGAGGGCTTGTCCTACACCGGCAACGAGAAGGTGTGGCCGTTCTGCGAGCAGGCCAAGCCGGCGCCGCGCGGCCATTCGGTGCCGGTGCCCGGCGAACTGGGCGGCGCGGCGATGGTGATCGACCTGCTGCTGAAGCGGGCCGGCGATCTCGGCGTCCAGTTCCGCTACGAGACCGGCGCCACCAACCTCGTGCTGGACCCGGACGGCGCCGTGGTCGGCGTCGCGTGGAAGCACTTCGCGGAAACCGGTGCGGTGAAGGCGAATTCGGTGATCATCGCGGCCGGCGGTTTCGCGATGAACCCCGACATGGTCGCCGAGTACACCCCGGCGCTGGGGCAGGAGCGCAAGACCAAACACCATGGCATGGTGGCGCCCTACATTCTGGGCAACCCGAACGACGACGGGCTGGGCATCCGGATGGGTGTGTCCGCCGGCGGGGTGGCCACCAACATGGACCACCTGTTCATCACCGCCGCCGCCTATCCGCCGGAGATCCTGCTGACCGGGGTGATCGTCAACAAGGACGGAAAGCGGTTCGTCGCCGAGGATTCCTACCATTCGCGGACCTCGGCGTTCGTGCTCGAACAGCCCGAGCAGACCGCGTACCTGATCGTCGACGAGGCGCACACCGAGATGCCCGAGATGCCGCTGATCAAGTTCCTGGACGGCTACGAGACCATCGCGGAGATGGAAGCCGCACTGGGCATTCCGGCCGGCAACCTGGCCGCCACGCTCGAGCGCTACAACGCCAACGCCGCCAAGGGCGAGGACCCGGACTTCCACAAGCAGCCGGAATACGTTGCGCCCCAAGACAATGGGCCGTGGGCGGTTTTCGACCTGTCGCTGGGGCGGGCGATGTACTCCGGGTTCACCATGGGTGGGCTGGCGGTGTCGATCGACGGCGAGGTGCTGCACGACGACGGCACGCCGGTGCCTGGCCTGTACGCGGTCGGAGCGTGCGCCTCGAACATCGCCGAGGACGGCAAGAGCTACGCCAGCGGCACCCAGCTGGGCGAGGGCTCGTTCTTCGGCCGCCGCGCCGGCGCCGCGGCGGCGGCCCGCTAGAGGCCCGCTAGACCGGCACCGGCTCGGAGCCGCTGACCGGCCCGAGCTGCCAGGCGCCGTCGCCGAGCAGTTGCAGGCGCTGTTCGTGGTGTTTGGCGACCGTGCCGCGGTGCGCGACGCTGACCAGGACGGTGTCCGGCAGTTCGGTACGCACCAGCGTGTACAGCATCGTCTCCAGCCCCTCGTCGAGCGCCGAGGACGCCTCGTCGAGGAAGACCACCTTGGGTTTGGTGAGCAGGATCCGGGCGAACGCCACCCGCTGTTGCTCACCGGGCGACAGCACCTTGGCCCAGTCCTCGGTGTCGTCGAGACGGTCCACCAGGTGGGGCAGCGCGACCTTGGTCAGCATGGCCCGCAGCGCGTCGTCGGGGATGTCGCCGGGTTCGCTCGGATAGCTCACCACTGCCCGCAGGTCACCGAGCGGCACGTAGGGCAGCTGCGAGAGGAACATCGTCTCCGAATCGCCGGGCGGGCAGCGCAGCGTGCCGGTGGCGTACGGCCACAGCTGCGCCAGGCTGCGCAGCAGCGTCGTCTTCCCGCTGCCCGACTTGCCCGCGATGAGCAACGAGTCGCCGGTGTCGAGACGCAGATCGAGGTCGGTGATCAGCTGGCGGCCGTCGGGAGTGCGGACTTCGACGTCGTCGAGTTCGACCAGGGTGGCCGCGCTGGGCTCGACGTCGACTTCCGGCAGCGCGCGGCCCTGCTCGTTGGCGACCACCAGACCGTGCAGACGAATGATCGAGGCCCGCCAGCCGGCGAAGCTGTCGTAGGAGTTCCGGAAGAACGACAGGCCGTCCTGGATCGAACCGAACGCCGACGCGCTCTGAGTGACGTCACCGAACTTGATCTCGCCGCGGAACAACCGCTGTGCCTGCACCAGCCACGGCAGCGGCACGATGATCTGGCTCATCGCCAGGTTCCAGCCGTTGAAGCCCATCATCCGGTTGATGAGCCGCTTGTAGTTGTCGACCACCGGCGCGAATCGCTGCCGCAGCTGGACCCGTTCGGCGCGCTCGCCGCGATAGAAGGCCACCGCCTCGGCCGCGTCCCGAAGCCGCACCAGGGCGTACCGAAAGGCCGCGTTGAACTTCTCGTTGTTGAAGGTCAACCGGATGAGCGGGCGGCCGATCCAGAACGCGATGACGGTCGCGACGAACACGTAGAGGAAGCAGATCCAGAACACCGCATGCGGCATGGTGAGCCCGAACAGCGACAGATCCCCCGACAGGTTCCACAGGATCGCGGTGAACGAGATCACCGACACGATGGAGCTGATCGCGCCGAACAGCAGGGTGCTCTCGGCGGTGTTGTTCGGGATGTTCGGCGACGGGCCGACGCCCGCGGTGAAGATGTCGATGTCGGACTGGATACGTTGGTCCGGGTTGTCGATGGTCTCGTCGATGAACCGGGTGCGGTAGTAGGCGTGACCGTCCAGCCAGTCACCGGTCAGGTGATCGGTCAGCCAGGCCCGCCAGTCCAGCATGAACCGCTGGGTCAAGAAGAGGTCGAGCATCAACCGCACGACGTGGATGGTCGCCAGGATGCTGAAGACCACACCGAGCGACACCCAAAAGCCGTGGCGACCCGATTCGGCTGCCGCGTCGTCCCCGGCGCCGACTCCCTGGAACGCCGTCTGCAGCGAGGAGTACATATCGTTGCCCTGGTAGCTGAACAGGACGTCCAGGCGCACGCCCGCGATGACGAACAGCAGGATGACTGCCAGCCACAACCAGACCCGGGCGCTGCCCGGCCCGACGAAGTACCGCTTGGTGATGTGCCAGTACTGCCGGCCCCATTCGGTGAATCGCTCGATGAGGACCAGCACCAGCAGCGTGACCGCGGCGGAGATCGTCCAGGCCTTGGCGATCCAGACCAACGACGTGACCAGCTCATTGCCCCAGTCCAGGGACGGTGTGAACATATCCACCCGGGCAACCTACCGTGCAGGGCTCGGCGGAGCCGTGCAAGTCAGAACGGTGGCGGGTCCGGGT
>CAZTAA010000081.1:0-18710 GCA_964611465.1 uncultured Mycobacterium sp.
TCGCGGTGTCCTCGTTGTCGAACTGGGGCAGATGGTCGCGCACGTAGTCGAGCTCTCCCTGGCAGATGCCCGTGAACGCCAGCGGGAAGAACACCAGTAGCACGTTCTTGGCGCCCCGGAAACCCGAGAGGGTGACGGGCTGTCCGTTCTGGTCCTTCAACGTGAAGTCCGGAGCCTCGGCCCCGACGCCGGGAACCGGCATCAATGTCGGCCCGCCGCTTTGGATTTCGGCTGCACCAACCGGCTGGCGCTCCAGTCGCCGAGGTTGGCCGACGAGGTCTGCATCAGTCCGGCCGTGGGCGCCGACTCGGCGATCTCGGCCGGCCGCACATGGCCGGGCTTGCCGGTCTTGGGGGTCAGGACCCAGATGACGCCGTCGTCGGCCAGCGGGGTGATCGCATCCATCAGCGCGTCGACCAGATCGCCGTCGTCATCCCGCCACCACAACAGCACCACGTCGATGACCTCGTCGGCGTCCTCGTCGAGCAGTTCGCCGCCACAGGCGTCCTCGACGTCGGCGCGGATGTCGTCATCGGTGTCGGTGTCCCACCCCAACTCCTGCACGACCTGATTTTGCTGGATGCCCAGCCTCTGGGCGTAGTTCGAGGCGCCCTCCGCCGCGACCACCGTTGACCTCCTGACGCTTGTCGAAATCGTGCTCGAGCTTGCCGAATCAGCTAATGGTCGCACAGGGATGGCCCATCACGTCCAAGAGATTCGCAACGTGTTCAGTACGTGGCATCGCACAGATCCAGCGCGTGCGACCGTGCGTCATTGAGCTTGTCGACGGCGTCGTTGAACTGACCGGGCGGCACCCGACCGGTGACGGCGTCGGCCGTGGCGCGCGCGGCGTCCACCCACGCCGACAGCGCGTCGTGAATCGGTTGCGGCAGTGTGTCATTCACGTCGGAGAGCACCATGTCGGCACTGTGGTGCAGGGCGTCGGCGGCCGGACCCTCCGCGGCCACCGGATCACCCTGGCCGTTGACGGCGTCGACGTAGACGTTGACGGTGTCCACCGCGTCGGCGCTGGTGGTGCTCAGCGTTTCACAGGCCGTGTGAATCGCCTCGGTGGTCAGGGTGGCCTGGCGTTCGGACTCTCGCATGCTCGACGTGGCGACCGACTCCGAGACCGACACCGCGACCGAGGACCGGTAGGCCGGCGCCTCGGCGCCGTCGACGCGGCCGCTGCCACCGGTCACCGTCGTACAGGCTGCCACCACGATGATCACCGACACCGCCGTGAGCCCCACCACCAGGGCCCCCCGCCGGTACGGCCGTCCGCTCAGCACAGGCGCAGACGTTACCGGTTCAGGCTGGCCGGGTATATCTGAAAGCCCCACCCGGCTGTCCGACCGTCGCGACGGACGCGAGTGGCGTTAGATAGAAGGACGCACACAATCCCTGCAGGAGCGTAGAGCCCACGAGGAGCGAAGTTGACCACCGAGTTCGTGCGCCAGGACCTGGCTCAACACTCCGGCGCAGCAGCCGAACCGGATCGGGTTCGGGTGATCCGCGAGGGTGTCGCGTCCTACCTGCCCGACATCGATCCCGACGAGACCGGGGAATGGCTCGAGAGTTTCGACGATCTGCTGGCCCGCTCGGGGCCGGCCCGCGCCCGCTACCTGATGCTGCGACTGCTCGAGCGGGCGGGCGAGCAACGCGTCTCGATCCCGGCGCTGACGTCCACCGACTACGTCAACACCATCCCCACCGAACTGGAGCCGTGGTTCCCCGGCGACGAGGACGTCGAGCGGCGCTACCGCCGCTGGATGCGCTGGAACGCCGCCATCATGGTGCACCGCGCGCAACGCCCGGGCGTCGGCGTGGGCGGGCACATCTCGACCTACGCGTCGTCGGCGTCGCTCTACGAGGTCGGGTTCAACCACTTCTTCCGCGGCAAGCAGCACCCCAGCGGCGGTGACCAGGTCTTCATCCAGGGCCACGCCTCCCCCGGGATCTACGCCCGGGCCTTCCTGGAGGGCCGGCTGACCGCCGACAAACTCGACGGCTTCCGCCAGGAGCACAGCCATCCCGGCGGCGGCATCCCGTCCTACCCGCACCCGCGGCTGATGCCCGACTTCTGGGAATTCCCGACGGTGTCGATGGGCCTCGGCCCGATCAACGCCATCTACCAGGCGCGGTTCAACCACTATCTGCACGACCGCGGCATCAAGGACACCTCCGATCAGCATGTGTGGGCGTTCCTGGGCGACGGCGAGTGCGACGAGCCGGAGAGCCGCGGGCTGACCCACATCGCGGCGCTGGAAGGCCTGGACAACCTGACCTTCGTGATCAACTGCAACCTGCAGCGCCTCGACGGCCCGGTCCGCGGCAACGGCAAGATCATTCAGGAACTGGAGTCGTTCTTCCGCGGCGCGGGCTGGAACGTCATCAAGGTGATCTGGGGCCGCGGCTGGGACGCCCTGTTCCAGGCCGACCGCGACGGCGCCCTGGTGAACCTGATGAACACCACGCCCGACGGTGACTTCCAGACCTACCGCGCCAACGACGGCGGCTACATCCGCGACCACTTCTTCGCCCGCGACCCGCGCACCAAGGCGCTGGTGGAGAACTTCTCCGACGCCGACATCTGGAACCTGCGCCGCGGCGGGCACGACTATCGCAAGGTCTACGCCGCCTACCGCGCGGCCATCGAGCACAAGGGCCAGCCGACCGTCATCCTGGCGCACACCATCAAGGGCTACCACGTCGGCAAGCACTTCGAGGGCCGCAACGCCACCCACCAGATGAAGAAGCTGACGCTGGAGGATCTCAAGGCCTTCCGCGACGTGTGCAGCGTGCCGATCCCGGACAGCCAACTCGACGAGGATCCCTACCTGCCGCCCTACTACCACCCCGGCCCGGAGGCCCCGGAGATCCGCTACATGCTCGACCGCCGGCGCGCCCTGGGCGGGTTCCTGCCCGAGCGCCGCACCAAGTCGAAGGCACTGCCGCTGCCGGTCCGCGACACGTACAAGGCGCTGAAGAAGGGCTCCGGCGCGCAGGAGGTCGCCACCACCATGGCGACCGTCCGCACGTTCAAAGAACTGTTGCGGGACAAGAACATCGGGCCGCGACTGGTGCCGATCATCCCCGACGAAGCCCGCACCTTCGGCATGGACTCGTGGTTCCCGAGCCTGAAGATCTACAACCGCAACGGTCAGCTCTACACCTCCGTCGACGCCGAATTGATGTTGGCGTACAAGGAAAGTGAAGTCGGCCAGATCCTGCACGAGGGCATCAGCGAGGCCGGTTCGACGGCGTCGTTCACGGCCGTGGGCACGTCGTACTCGACGCACAACGAGCCGATGATCCCGATCTACATCTTCTATTCGATGTTCGGGTTCCAGCGCACCGGTGACGGCTTCTGGGCCGCGTCGGACCAGATGGCCCGCGGCTTCGTGCTCGGCGCCACCGCCGGGCGCACCACGCTGACCGGTGAGGGGCTGCAGCACGCCGATGGGCATTCGCTGCTGCTGGCATCCACGAATCCCGCTGTGGTGGCTTATGATCCGGCGTTCGCCTACGAGATCGCCTACATCATCGAGGACGGCCTGCGCCGGATGTACGGCCCGGATCCGGAGAACGTCTACTACTACATGACGATCTACAACGAGCCGTATGCGCAGCCGGCCGAACCGGAGAACTTCGACCCCGAGGGACTGCTGCGCGGCATCTACCGGTACCGCAGGGCGCCCGAGTCCCGCTCCAACGTCGCGCAGATCCTGACGTCGGGAGTCGCGATGCCCGAAGCACTGCGGGCGGCCGACATGCTCGCCGCCGAGTGGGACGTCGCTGCCGATGTCTGGTCGGTGACCAGTTGGGGTGAGCTCAACCGCGACGGCATCGGCGTCGAGAAGGAACTGCTGCGCCATCCCGAGCGCCACGGTCCCGACGGGCCGGTCGCGTATGTCACCCAGGCGCTGCGCGACGCCGCCGGCCCCGCGGTGGCGGTCAGCGACTGGATGCGCGCGGTGCCCGAGCTGATCCGGCCCTGGGTGCCCAACACCTACGTCACGCTGGGCACCGACGGCTTCGGCTTCTCCGACACCCGCCCGGCCGCGCGGCGCTACTTCAACGTCGACGCCGAGTCGGTGGTCGTCGCGGTGCTCGAGGCGCTGGCCCGCGACGGCGAGATCGACCCGTCGGTCGCGGTGGCCGCCGCCAAGCAGTACCGGATCGACGACGTGCTGGCCGCCGGCGTCTCCTATCGGGACACCGGCAGCGCGTAGCTCCCGCCGCCGCGCGCCGAAAGTCGCCTTGATGAACACGTTTCACGAGTGGGCGTGCAAACAAGGTGACTTTCGGCGAACCTTCTATTGGAGGGTTCCGCCAACCAACCGGCGTACGGTTTAGGGATGCCCGACAATCCGTTCGCGGGGCCGATGACGACACGGCCGCACTTGGCCCTGCTGGCGAACGTGCCCGACTCGCTTCGGCGCCGGGTCAAGCAGTACAGCGGGCGGCTGGCCACCGATGCGGTCCAGGCGATGCAGGAGCGGTTGCCGTTCTTCGCCCAGTTGGAGGCGTCCCAGCGGGCCAGCGTGCAACTGGTCGTCCAGACCGCGGTGGTGAACTTCGCCGAGTGGCTGCAGGACCCCGAGAGCAACGTCGGCTACACCGCCGAGGCGTTCGCCCTGGTGCCCCAGGACCTCACCCGCCGGATCGCCCTGCGGCAGACCGTCGACATGGTGCGGGTGTCGATGGAGTTCTTCGAAGAGGTGGTGCCGATGCTGGCCCGCAACGACGAACAGGCCACCGTCCTGACGGTCGGCATCCTGCGCTACAGCCGCAATCTGGCCTTCGCCGCAGCCAAGGCCTACGCCGATGCCGCCGAGGCCCGGGGGGCGTGGGACAGCCGGATGGAGGCCAGCGTCGTGGATGCGGTGGTCCGCGGCGACACCGGCCCGGAACTGCTGTCCCGGGCGGCGGCACTGAACTGGGACACCACCGCACCGGCGACCGTGATCGTCGGCACCCCGCCGGCCGACCGCTCCCAACTGGCCAGCGAGGACATCCGCACCGTCGCCACGCGGCACGGCCGGGCCGCGCTGACTGACGTGCACGGCACTCAGCTGGTGGCCATCGTCTCCGGGCAGCTGTCCCCGACCGACAAGTTCCTGCCCGACCTGCTCGGCGCGTTCTCCGCCGGCCCGGTGGTGATCGGCCCGACGGCCCCGTCGCTGACCGCGGCGTACCACAGTGCCGCTGAAGCGATCTCGGGAATGAACGCCGTCGCCGGCTGGCCCGGCGCGCCGCGCCCGGTGGCGGCGCGCGAACTGCTGCCCGAACGCGCCCTGGCCGGTGACCAGTCGGCCGTCGCCGCCCTGCACAACGATGTCATCCGGCCGCTGGCCGACGCCGGGCCGGCGCTGACTGAGACGCTGGACGCGTATCTGGATTCCGGTGGCGCGATCGAGGCCTGCGCGCGGCGATTGTTCGTTCATCCAAACACCGTGCGATACCGCCTCAAGCGCATCACCGATTTCACCGGCCGCGACCCGACGATGCCGCGCGATGCCTACGTCCTGCGGGTCGCCACCAGCGTGGCCCGGCTGGGCGATCGCCAGCATCAGCCGACGACGACGTCCGCTACGGCGCAGTTGGGCGCCGGCGCCTGAGCCTCAGCGCGGTGTGACATGTTGCATATCAATATCGGGGACATCGCATCACCGTGCTGATTTGTTGGATGTATACAAAAACATAAGACGAGGTTCATAATCTCGCACACCGCACAAATCCGGTTTCACAGTGTTCTCTTAAAGACGTGCCTGAAACGACACCCCAGATTGCGCTGCTCGCGCCCGGCCAGGGTTCGCAGACCCCCGGAATGCTGACCGAGTGGCTCAGCCTTCCCGGCGCCGCCGAGCAGCTCGCGACGTGGTCGTCGATCAGCGGCCTGGACCTGGCCCGGCTCGGCACCACCGCCGAGGCCGACGAGATCACCGACACCGCCGTGACCCAGCCGCTCGTGGTGGCCGCCACGCTGCTGGCCCACCGCGAGCTGCAGGCCCGCGGGCTGCTCGGCAACGCGAACCTGATCGTGGCCGGGCACTCCGTCGGCGAGATCGCCGCATACGCCATCGCCGGCGTCATCTCCCCCGATGACGCGATCGCGCTCGCCGCCACCCGGGGCGCCGAGATGGCCAAGGCCTGCGCCGTCGAACCGACCGGCATGTCCGCGGTCCTCGGCGGTGACGAGAACGAGGTCCTGAAGGCGCTGGCCGACCTGGACCTGATCCCGGCCAACCGCAACGCCGCCGGGCAGATCGTCGCCGCGGGCCGCCTGGATGCGCTGGCGAAACTGGCCGAGAACCCGCCCGAGCGGGCCCGCGTGCGCCAGCTGGCCACCGCCGGCGCCTTCCACACCCAGTACATGGCCCCCGCCAGCGACGGATACGCGGCGGCCGCCGCCAAGGTCGCCACCGCCGAGCCCAACGCGGGCGTCACGCTGCTGAGCAACGCCGACGGCCGGCCCGTCGTCTCGGCCGCCGACGCCATGACCAAGCTGGTCGCGCAGATGACCAGCCCGGTGCGCTGGGATCTGTGCACCGCCGGGATGCGCGACGCCGGTGTCGCCGCGATCGTCGAGTTCCCGCCCGCCGGTGCGCTCGTGGGCATCGCCAAGCGCGAGCTGAAGGGCGTCCCGACGCACGCGATCAAGACACCCACCGATCTGGACGGGCTCGCCGAGCTCTAGTCCTGCAGTACTCCAACAAGCAGCTCACAACCGTCAGCTGTCGTAAGAGAAATAGAGAAGGAGCCACCGTGCCCGCCAGCCAGGAAGAAATCATCGCCGGTCTCGCCGAGATCATCGAAGAGGTCACCGGTATCGAGCCGTCCGAGGTGACCCCGGAGAAGTCCTTCGTCGACGACCTGGACATCGACTCGCTGTCGATGGTCGAGATCGCCGTCCAGACCGAGGACAAGTACGGCGTCAAGATCCCGGACGAGGACCTCGCCGGTCTGCGCACCGTCGGTGACGTCGTCACCTACATCCAGAAGCTCGAGGAAGAGAACCCCGAGGCCGCCGCCGCACTGCGCGAGAAGTTCGGCCAGTGACCAGGCCTTCCACTGCCAACGGCGGGTTCCCCTCCGTCGTCGTCACCGCGGTCGAGGCCACCACGGCCGTCGCCGCTGACGCCGAGAGCACGTGGAAGGGCCTGCTGGCCGGCGAGAGCGGCATCCGCGAGCTCACCGACGACTTCATCACCAAGTGGGACCTGCCGGTGCGCATCGGCGGGCGCCTCGTGGACAACGTCGACGAGCACATGACCCGAATCGACATGCGCCGCATGTCCTACGTCCAGCGGATGTCGAAGCTGCTGGCCGGACGGCTCTGGGAGACCGCGGGCAAGCCCGAGGTCGACCCAGACCGGTTCGCGGTCGTGATCGGCACCGGTCTGGGTGGCGGCGAGAAGATCGTCGAGACCTACGACGCGATGAACGAGGGGGGACCCCGCAAGGTGTCCCCGCTCGCGGTGCAGATGATCATGCCCAACGGCGCGGCCGCGGTCGCCGGCCTGGAACTGGGCGCCCGCGCCGGGGTCATCACCCCGGTGTCGGCGTGCTCGTCCGGGTCGGAGGCCATCGCCCACGCCTGGCGGCACGTCGTCATGGGTGACGCCGACTTCGTCGTGTGCGGCGGTGTCGAGGGCATGATCGAGGCGCTGCCGATCGCGGCGTTCTCGATGATGCGCGCGATGTCCACCCGCAACGACGACCCGGCCGGCGCGTCGCGCCCGTTCGACAAGGACCGGGACGGCTTCGTGTTCGGTGAGGCCGGCGCGATGATGATCATCGAGACCGAGGAGCACGCCAAGGCCCGCGGCGCCAAGCCGCTGGCCCGCCTCATGGGGGCCGGCATCACCTCGGACGCCTACCACATGGTGGCCCCGGCCCCGGACGGCCTGCGGGCCGGCCAGGCGATGAAACGGGCGATGGAGACCGCGGGCCTGTCCGCGAGCGACATCAGCCACGTCAACGCGCACGGCACCGCCACCCCGATCGGCGACACCGCCGAGGCCGCCGCCATCCGCGTCGCCGGATGCGAGAAAGCCGCGGTCTACGCGCCGAAGTCGGCGCTGGGTCACTCGATCGGCGCGGTGGGTGCGTTGGAGTCGGTGCTGACGGTGCTGGCGCTGCGCGACGGCGTCATCCCGCCGACGCTCAACTACGAGACGCCGGATCCGGAGATCGACCTCGACGTCGTCGCCGGTGAACCGCGTTACGGGGAGTACAACTACGCGATCAACAACTCGTTCGGGTTCGGCGGGCACAACGTCGCACTCGCATTCGGGAAGTACTGATTCGGGGGGGAAGGACCGACTGCGCCGATGGCTTCACTGACAACGGGTAACGGTCTGCCGAACGTGGTCGTCACTGGCATCGCCATGACGACCGCGTTGGCGACCGACGCAGAGAACACCTGGAAGAAACTGCTCGACGGCCAATGCGGGATCCGCAAGCTCGAGGATCCCTTCGTCGAGGAGTACGACCTTCCGGTGCGTATTGGGGGACACCTGCTGGAGGAGTTCGACAGCCAGCTCAACAAGGTCGAGAACCGGCGGATGTCGTATCTGCAGAAGATGGCGACGGTGCTGGGCCGCCGGGTCTGGGAGGACACCGGGTCTCCGGAGGTCGACACCCGTCGACTGATGGTGTCGATCGGCACCGGCATGGGTTCCACCGAGGAACTCGTCTTCGCCTACGACGGCATGCGGGCCCGCGGCCTGCGGGCGGTCTCGCCGCTCGTGGTCCAGCAGTACATGCCCAACGGCGCGGCGGCGGTCGTCGGACTCGAGCGCGGCGCCAAGGCCGGCGTGTGCACCGCGGTGTCGGCGTGCGCGTCGGGCTCGGAGGCCATCGCCAACGCGTGGCGCAACATCGCCTACGGCGAGGCCGACATGGCGATCTGCGGCGGCGTGGAGACCCGCATCGAGGCCGTGCCGATCGCCGGTTTCGCCCAGATGCGCATCGTGCTGTCCAACTCGAATGACAATCCGACCGGCGCCTGCCGGCCGTTCGACCGGGACCGCAACGGCTTCGTGTTCGGCGAGGCCGGCGCACTGATGGTCATCGAAACCGAGGAGCACGCCAAGGCCCGCGGCGCCAACATCCTGGCGCGGATCATGGGCGCCTCGGTGACCTCCGACGGCTTCCACATGGTCGCCCCGGACCCCAACGGTGAGCGCGCCGGTTACGCCATCTCCCGGGCCGTCGAACTGGCCGGGCTGGCGCCTTCGGACATCGACCACATCAACGCGCACGCAACCGGCACCCACGTCGGCGACGTCGCCGAGGGCAAGGCGATCAACAACGCGATGGGCGGCCACCGCCCCGCGGTGTACGCGCCGAAGGCCGCCCTGGGCCATTCGGTGGGTGCGGTCGGAGCGGTGGAGTCGATTCTCACCGTTTTGGCGCTGCGCGACGGCGTCATCCCGCCCACACTGAACCTGGAGAACCTCGATCCGGAGATCGACCTGGACGTGGTCGCGGGCACCGCGCGCACCGGCGACTTCCGGTACGCGGTGAACAACTCGTTCGGCTTCGGCGGGCACAACGTCGCACTCGCCTTCGGTAAGTACTAGAGACACCAAACGGTCAGGAGACCAGGATGACCACGATGGCCCCCGATGCGGTGAACGAATCGCTCGATCCCCGCGACCCGCTGTTGCGGTTGTCCGCCTTCTTCGACGACGGCAGCGTTGAACTGCTGCACGAGCGCGACCGCTCCGGCGTGCTGGCCGGCGCCGGTACCGTCAACGGGGTGCGGACCGTGGCGTTCTGCACCGACGGCACCGTGATGGGCGGCGCGATGGGTGTCGAGGGCTGCCAGCACATCGTCGACGCCTACGACACCGCCATCGAGGAGCAGAGCCCGATCGTGGGCATCTGGCACTCCGGGGGCGCCCGCCTCGCGGAGGGCGTCAAGGCCCTGCACGCGGTCGGCCTCGTGTTCGAGGCGATGATCCGGGCCTCGGGCTACATCCCGCAGATCTCGGTCGTGGTCGGGTTCGCCGCCGGCGGCGCTGCCTACGGCCCCGCGTTGACCGACGTCATCGTGATGGCCCCGGAGAGCCGCGTGTTCGTCACGGGTCCCGACGTGGTCCGCAGCGTCACCGGTGAGGACGTCGACATGGCCTCCCTCGGCGGTCCGGACACCCACCACAAGAAGTCCGGCGTGTGCCACATCGTCGCCGACGACGAACTCGACGCCTACGCGCGCGGCCGCCGGCTGGTCGGCTACTTCTGCCAGCAGGGCCACTTCGACCGCAGCAAGGCCGAGGCCGAGGAGATCGACCTCAAGGCGCTGCTGCCGGAGTCGGCTCGGCGGGCCTACGACGTGCACCCGCTCGTCGAGGCGTTGCTCGACCACGGGGTCGACGGCGCCCCCGGTTTCGACGAGTTCCAGTCCAAGTGGGCGCCGTCGATGGTGATCGGGTTGGGCCGGTTGGCCGGCCGAACCGTCGGCGTGCTGGCCAACAACCCGCTGCGGCTGGGCGGCTGCCTGAACTCCGAAAGTGCCGAGAAGGCAGCACGTTTCGTGCGCCTGTGCAATGCGTTCGGCATCCCGCTGGTCGTCATCGTGGACGTGCCCGGTTACCTGCCCGGCGTCGACCAGGAGTGGGGAGGCGTCGTGCGGCGCGGCGCGAAGTTGCTGCACGCCTTCGGCGAGGCGACCGTCCCGCGCGTGACGCTGGTGACCCGCAAGATCTACGGCGGCGCCTACATCGCGATGAACTCCCGCTCGCTGAACGCCACCAAGGTGTACGCGTGGCCCGATGCCGAGGTCGCCGTCATGGGCGCCAAGGCCGCCGTCGGCATCCTCCACAAGAAGAAGCTGGCCGCCGCCGCCGACCACGAACGCGACGCGCTGCATGAGGAACTCGCCGCCGAACATGAGCGGATCGCCGGCGGGGTCGATGCGGCCATCGAGATCGGCGTGGTCGACGACAAGATCGACCCCGCACACACCCGTAGCGTGCTCACCCAGGCGCTGGCCGAGGCACCCGCCCGCCGCGGCCGGCACAAGAACATCCCGCTGTAACCGTGTGATTTCGGTGCGTTCGCCGTCGCTGGGCGACGGTCAGTGCACCGAAATCACGCTGTGAAGTCGACTGCTGCCGTCTCGGCGCGCGCCCGGTCGGCGGCCACCAGACCGATCCTGCTGCGCCGGTCCAGGATGTCGTCGGCGGTCAGCGCGCCCTCGTGTGTGACGGCGTATTCGAACTCGGCGCGGATCACGTCGATCCCGTCGGCAACCGGGTCGGTGGGCCGAGTGCAACCGGCCGACGCGATCACCTCGGCCGCCTCGGCCCCGAACCGTGCCACCAGCGACGGCGGTAACGGGGTGCCGAGTGTGACCGGGTCCGGCCGCGAGCCCGGGTTGGCCGGCGCGCCGATGAGCGGCAGGTTGCGGGTCCGGCACGGAGCGGCCGGCAGGCCACGGGCGGCCACCGCCCGGTCGAGCACATCCTGAGCCATGTACCGGTACTCGGTGAGCTTGCCGCCGATGATGCTGAACACGCCGGAGTCCGACTCGATGACCGCATGGTCGCGTGAGACGTCAGCGGTTCGCCCCTCGCCGGTGTCGATCAGCGGCCGCAGCCCCGCATAGCTGCCGACGACGTCCGAGGTGCCGAGCCGGGTGCCGAGCGCGGTGTTGACGGTGTCGAGCAGAAAGTCGATCTCAGCCGAAGTCGGTTGCGGCACATCGGGAATGGGCCCGGGCGCGTCCTCGTCGGTCAGGCCGAGGTAGACCCGGCCCAGCTGTTCGGGCATCGCGAACACGAATCGGTTCAACTCGCCGGGAATCGGAACCGTCAGCGCCGCGGTCGGATGACCCAGTGCGGCGGCGTCGAACACCAGATGCGTGCCGCGACTCGGCCGCAGCCGCAACGCGGGATCGATCTCGCCGGCCCACACCCCGGTTGCGTTGATCACCGCGCGGGCCGTCACCTCCATTGACTCGCCGCCGCGCATGTCGGTCAGCCGCGCCGTCGTTCCGGTGACCGCCGAGGCGCCGACGTAGGTGAGGATCCGGGCGCCGTGCTGCGCGGCGGTGCGGGCGATGGCGACGACCAGTCGGGCGTCGTCGACCAACTGTCCGTCGTAGGCGAGAAGCCCGCCGTCGAGTCCGTCGCGTCGGACTGTGGGCGCCAGTTGGACGGCGCGCTCGGCCGATACGCGCCGCGATCGCGGCAGCGCCGACGCCGGTGTGCCCGCCAGCCGGCGCAGCGCGTCACCCGCGAGGAACCCGGTGCGCACCAACGCCCGCGCGCCGCGGCCCATCGACGGCAGCAGCGGCACCAGCTGCGGCATCGCCCGGACCAGGTGAGGTGCGTTGTGCGACATGAGGATTCCGCGTTCGGCGGCGCTGCGCCGGGCGATGCCGATGTTGCCGGTGGCGAGGTAGCGCAGCCCGCCGTGCACCAGCTTCGAACTCCACCGGCTGGTGCCGAACGCCAGGTCGTGCTTGTCCACCAGCGCCACCGACAGTCCTCGCGCCGCCGCGTCCAACGCGATGCCGGTGCCGGTGACGCCGCCGCCGATGACGAGCAGGTCGACCGCCGCGCCGCCGGACAGCACGTCCAGATCGGCGGCGCGGCGCGCGGCGTTCAGCGCGCTCGAGGCGGACACGGGGCCCATCAGGTCAGGTACCGGTTGAAGACGTAGGTCAGTTCGGCGTCCAGCGCGGCCTCGTCGAGAACCGGCTCGACCATCCGGGCCGACTGGACGCCCGACTGCGCGATCAGCATCATCATCGCCGCCATCTGCCGGCAGTCCCCTGCACGCACGCTGCCGTCGGCTTGCGCCACTTTCAAGTCCGCTGCCAGCACCTCGATGAGAGCCAGCTGGCCAGGACCCAGCCGCTCGGAGATCGTGCGGAGGGACATCTCGGGCGCCCAGCGCAGTCCCGCCTCGATCACCGGGTCGTGCCGCATCCGCGCGACGGCGGCCACCGACCGCTCGACGATCGCCGTTCGTTCTGGGGTACCGCCCGTGACATCGCGCAGGATGCCGATGACACGGCGGGTGAACATCGCGGCCATGATCGCGTGCACGTCGCGCCAGCGCCGGTAGATGGTGGGTCGGCTGACCCGGGCGCGGCGCGCGATCTCGGCGACCGTCACCCGATCTATGCCGAAATCCTTCACACACGTCTCGGCAGCGCGCAGAATACGGTCATCAAGGGCCGGATCGCCCTGACGTTCCGCGTTACTGATTGACAACATCTGTAATACTGTAACGCATGAACCAGCCTCCGATGAAGTGGAACGCCTGGGGTGATCCAGCCGCCGCGAAGCCGCTGTCGGAGGGCATCGCCACGCTGCTGCAACAGGTGCTCGGCGTGGACGGCTCCCCCATCGCGGCGGTCACGCTCGAGGAGGTGCGGCTGCGGCCTTCCACGTTGTCCGCCGCCGACCGGACCGCATTGACGGCCATCGTCGGCGAAGCCAACGTGGCGGACGACGACCAAGCCCGGCTGCTGCGGGCGGGCGGCAAGTCCACTCCGGATCTGTTGCGGCGCAAGGACTTCGGCCCCCAGAATGCACCCGACGCCGTCGTGACCCCCGGTTCCGACGACGAGGTCGCACAGGTGTTGCGGCACTGCTCGCAGCAGCGCATCGCGGTGGTCCCGTTCGGTGGCGGCACCAGCGTGGTGGGCGGCCTCGAACCCGATCGCGGGGGGTTCGCCGCCGTCATCTCGCTGGACCTGCGCCGGTTCGACCGGCTGATAAGCCTCGACGAGACTTCCGGCGAAGCCGTCCTGGGCGCGGGCGTCACCGGTCCCGAGGCCGAGCGGCTGCTCGGTGAGCGCGGGTTTTCGCTCGGCCACTTTCCGCAGAGCTTCCAGTACGTGACGATCGGCGGCTCCGTGGCGACTCGGTCGTCGGGGCAGGACTCGGCCGGTTACGGGCGTATCGACGACATGGTCTGCGGACTGCGGATGATCACTCCGGCGGGTGTGCTGGACCTCGGCCGGGCGCCGGCATCGGCGGCCGGCCCCGATCTGCGCCAGTTGCTGGTCGGTTCCGAGGGCGTGTTCGGCGTCATCACGCAGGTTCGACTGCGGGTCCATCCGATGCCGGCGGCGGTGCGGTACGAGGCGTGGTCGTTCCCGGATTTCGCGACGGGAACCGAAGCGCTGCGCGCCGCCGCCCAGACCGGCACCGGACCCACCGTCATCCGGCTGTCCGACGAGGCGGAGACCGGCGTCAACCTCGCCACCACCGAGCACATCGGCGAGCAGCAGATCACCGGCGGCTGCCTGGCGGTCACCGTATTCGAGGGGACGGCCGAGCACGTCGAGAGCCGGCACGCCGAGACGCGCGCACTGCTGGCGGCCCATGGCGGGACGTCGCTGGGTGAGGCCGCGGCCCGGGCCTGGGAGGACGGCCGGTTCGCCGCGCCCTACCTGCGGGATTCGCTGCTGGTCGCGGGCGCACTGTGCGAGACGCTGGAGACCGCGACGTGGTGGTCGAACATTCCCGCGCTGAAAGCGGCCGTCACCGAGGCGCTGACCGCCGCGCTGGGCGAGTCCGGCTCGGCTTGTCTTGTGCTGTGCCATATTTCGCACATGTACGCCACCGGTGCGTCGCTGTACTTCACCGTGGTGGCCGCCCAGCGCGGCAATCCGGTCGAACAGTGGCGCACCGCCAAAGCCGCCGCGTCCGACGCCATCATGCGCACCGGCGGGACGATCACCCACCACCACGCGGTCGGCACCGACCACCGGGCCTGGATGCGCGACGAGATCGGCGATCTCGGTGTCGAGGTGCTACGGGCGGTCAAGGCGACGCTCGACCCGGCCGGAATCCTCAACCCGGGCAAGCTGATTCCGTGACGTCGCACCGCGCGATTCGCAGTGTCACCGTGCTGACCAATCCGATGGCCGGGCACGGCAACGCCCCGCACGCCACCGAGCGCGCGGTGGCCCAGTTCCAGCGGCGCGGTGTCGACGTCGTCGGGATCGTCGGTACCGATGCCGACCATGCCCGGCGGCTGATCGACGAGGCCCTAGCGCACGGCACCGACGCATTGGTGGTGGTCGGCGGGGACGGCGTGATTTCTCTTGCGCTGCAAGCACTTGCACAGGGCGATGTGCCGTTGGGCATCATCCCGGCCGGCACCGGCAACGATCACGCGCGCGAATATCGTTTGCCCACAAGTGATCCCGAAGCCGCCGCCGACATCGTCGTCGATGGCTGCGTCGAGACCGTCGACCTGGGCCGTATCGACGGCAACGGAGCGCACAAGTGGTTCGGCACGGTGATGGCGGCCGGGTTCGACTCGCTGGTGAGCGATCGGGTCAACCGGATGAGCTGGCCGCACGGGCGGATGCGTTACAACCTCGCCATGGTCGCCGAGATCTCGAAGCTGCGACTGCTGCCGTTCCGGTTGTCTTTCGACGGCGCTGACGAAGTCGAAATGCCTTTGACACTGGCGGCTTTCGGCAACACCCGAAGCTACGGCGGCGGCATGCGGATCTGCCCGAACGCCGACCACGCCGACGGCCTGCTCGACGTCACGATGGTGCACTCGGCGTCGCGCACCCGGTTGATCCGGCTGTTTCCCACGGTGTTCAAGGGCACCCACGTCGACCTCGACGAGGTGACCACCGCCCGGGCGCGGTCGGTGTACGTCGACTCCCCGGGTATCAACGCCTATGCGGACGGTGATTTCGCGATGCCGTTGCCCGTCACGGTGTCGGCGGTGCCGGGTGCGTTGCGAATCCTGGTACCCGCGGACGACTGAGGGCTGTCGCCGGCGCTCCATCGAATTTCGCTTCCTATCTTGCGAACACCGGGTGCGAAAGTCCTTCTGGCCGGCACTTAGCCGACGGACTTAAGATCAGATCCACCATGGTTACGGACGCCATCAACGGGATTCCACGCCGCGACCTGATTCACCGCCCGGTGTGGAAGCGGAACTTGGCATGGTTGGCGGGCGGACAGCTGGGTGCCACCAAGACCGGTCTCAAGGTGTGGCGGAAAGTTGCCGCGCCCATCGAAGCGCAGGTCATCAACGCAACTCGGGGGCGCGTGAGACTCAGCTTCTCGCTGCCTATGGTCGTGCTGACCACCGTCGGCGCGCGCAGCGGCAAACGTTGTGAAGTACCGCTTACTTACTTCACCGACGGAGACGACGTAATTCTGATCGCGTCCAACTACGGTGGCGATCGCCACCCGGCCTGGTATCACAATCTTGTCGCACACCCGGAATGCGAACTGCACCTCGGGCCGCGCGGTGGGTCCTTCGTCGCGCGGGAAACAACCGGTTCGGACCGCGACCGGTTGTACGCCCTCGCCGTGGAGCGTCTTTCCAAGGTCTTTGCGCTGCACCGTCAGCGCTCCGGTAAGAGGACCATTCCGGTAATGCGCCTGACGCCCGCGTCCGCCAGTTGAAGTCTTCTCAGTTCGGCTGAAAGCGTTCTTCAGGTATTCGCTACCGGGGCAGAAGAAGCTACCCCACGCCGCGGCTGAGCCAGCTGGCCTGGATCCCGTCACCGCCGTTGCGGTAGGGCTCGAGCGCCTCGTCCCACGCGGTGCCCAGCACCGAGTCGAGTTCGGCGGCGAGGGTGTCCGCACCGGCGGCCATTAGCGCGCGCAGCCGCATCTCGCCGACGATGGTGTCACCGTTGGCGCTCATCGCTCCGCTCCACAGGCCGAGTTGGGGAGTATGGCAGAACCGCTGACCGTCAACGCCGGCGCTGGGATCCTCGGTGACCTCGAACCGCAGCACGGACCAGGACCGCAGCGCGTTGGCCAGCTGGGCGCCGGTGCCGACCGGGCCGCGCCAGTTGGTCACCGCGCAGAACTGGCCGGGCATCGCGGGCTGCGGACTCCACTTGAGATTGGCGTGGGAATTCAGGGTCGACGACAACGCCCACTCGACATGGGGGCACACCGCCGCGGGCGAGGCGTGGATGTACACCACGCCCGTTGTCGCCTCAGCGAGTTGGTTCGACGCACGCATGGTCTGCTCCTTCGGTTCCACGAGGGACGTCTTCCCCAACGACCTGGTGGTTCCGTAGAGCATCACAACTTATGTGTCTTGCGTGTCTATTGTGCCCTGTGAGGCAGGTGTTGCGCTAGTGTGCGGCGAATTCTCTCAGAACTCGGTCAGAGATCGCAGGCCACAGGGGCCGCGCCCAGTCCCCGAAATCACGGTCCGTCAGCACCACCAGCGCCACCTCGGCGACCGGATCCGCCCAGGTGAACGTGCCCGACTGGCCGAAATGACCGAATGTCGCCGGACTGTTCGCCGACCCAGTCCAGTGCGGCGCCTTGTCGTCGCGCAGTTCGAAGCCCAGTCCCCAGTCGTTGGGCCGTTGCGAGCCGTACCCAGGCAGCACGCCGGCCAGGCCGGGGAATTGCACCGTGGCGGCCTCGGCGTGCATCTGCGGCGAGACGGTCACCGGCGCCAGCAGGTCCGCGGCGAAGCGGGCCAGGTCTGCGACCGTCGACGTGGCCCCGTAGCCGGCGGCTTCGGCGCCGCCGTCCAGCGTCGTCGACGTCATGCCGAGCGGCTCGAGCACCGCCTCGGCCAGGTAGGCCGCGAACTCGATACCGGTGGCGGCCTCGACCGTCTGCGCCAGCACCGCAAACCCGGCATTGGAGTAGATCCGCCGGGTGCCGGGTTTGGCCAGCGTCTTGTCCCCTTGCATCGTCAGGCCCGACGCGTGTGCCAGCAGATGACGTATCGTCGCCCCGGGCGGCCCGGCCGGCGTGTCGAGTTCGACGGCGCCCTCTTCGACCGCGACCTGGACCGCACGTGCCACCAGGAGCTTGGTCACCGACGCGAGCCGATACTCACGGGCGATGTCGCCGTATGTCGCCAGCACACCTGAGGGGGCCACCACAGCGGCGGATGCGGCCGGGACCGGCCAATCCGCGATGAGGTCGAGCGGCGTGGACATTGGGCGCAGGCTAGCAGCCGGCAAGAAGTCGGACCGCTGTCACGCGGTGCGGGCAAATGGGAACCGTGGCATCGCGTCCGAGTGACGCCACAACGTCGAGCGGCGAACGCTGACAGGGACTCGGACCGGATCACAGCTCACTATGACTAGTTCTTAAGCTCTATTGTGACGTTCGTCACACGCCGATACGCTCACACCGCGATAGAACGCGGCGAGCCATGACCGCACACTCGCCGACCTCGAAAGGCGACCGCGTTCTTGCGCTACGCCAGGGCCGGGTTCTGACCGACACCCACTCCGCATGCAGAGCTTCGACCCCTCAATAGGACTCGATGCTGCGCTGTCGAGAGGACGGGGCCATGGACAACAAGAAGAAGACTGTCATGGCTGCGGCGCTGGCCACGGGAGTCATAGCTGCAGGCGGTACCGCGACGGCAGTTGCCGGCGAGCCATCCATAGCCCGCCGGCCAGCAACCACACCGCTGAATTTCAATTTCCCGGAAAAACGTATCCATCACCACGGCGGCGACACCTCCGGCAAGACCAGTGGCAAGACGAGCGGCACCAGCGGCCAGTCGTCCGGCTCGACCGGTTGGACCAGCGGCGGCACCAGCGGCAACACCTCCAGCGGCGGCACCTCAGGGCAGACCAGCGGCGGCACCTCAGCCGGCGCCAGCGGCCAGACCAGCGGCACCACCGGCGAATCCTCCGGCTCGACCGGCCAGACCAGCGGCGGCACCTCAGGGCAGACCAGCGGCGGCACCTCAGCCGGCGCCAGCGG
>CAZTAA010000082.1:0-1950 GCA_964611465.1 uncultured Mycobacterium sp.
TTCGGCACCACCGGCGACGGCATCGTCACCGGGCTGCGGCTGATGTCGCGGATGGCCCAGACCGGTCTTCCGCTGGCAGACCTCGCGGCCGACATGCAGACCCTGCCGCAGGTGCTCATCAACGTCGCGGTGACCGACAAGGCCACCGTGGCCGACGCGCCGTCGGTGCGCGCCGCGGTGCAAGCCGCCGAGACCGCCCTCGGTGACACCGGCCGAATCCTGTTGCGGCCCTCCGGAACCGAACAACTGGTCCGGGTCATGGTCGAGGCCGCCGACGAGGACACCGCCCGCCGACTCGCGCTGCGCGTCGCCGAATCCGTCAGCGAACAGCCCTAGCCGGAACCGAATCCACGCCCGGGCCGTCTAACCGGGTATGCAAGCAGTCGACATCGACACCGCCGCGGTGCGGGCAGTCGCCGGGCAGTTCGACGCGGTGGCGCAGACGGCCGCCCGGGCGGCCGCGGCACAGCTGACGTTCGGCGTGGCCACCGCGGGGCGCGGGTACCCGTCCGAGGGTGAGGCGGTGCGCAGCCTCGCTGCCCGACTGGTGGACGAGTTGTCCGACTGGGTGTGCGCCGCGCGGGACTTTTCCGTCGAATTGCGCTGTGCCGCAGACCGTTACACGGAATCGGAGCTGACTGCCGGCGCGAGGATCCGATGACCGCAGGCACCCCGGACGCGGCGGCAAGACTGCATGACGGGCAGGCCGCGCTCGATGAACTGCAGACCTGCGTCGATGCCTGCGGACTGGGCGGCTACCGACTGCGCGACGCCTACTCTGCCGAGGAGGGCCTGGACCTGCGCGCGCTGGCCGCCGATGCCGCCGCGTTGCGCGACGCTGCGGACCGCGCCGGCCAAGGGGCGGAGTCGGTGCGCGCCCAGGCCGTCCGGTTGGCCGACGCCTGGCGTGGGCCGGGCGGTGAGCGGGCATCGGGGTTCGTCGGGCGGCACGGTGCGGCCGCCCAGCGGCTGGCATCGGCGGTGCGGGCCGCCGCCGACTCTTGCGCGACGCTCGGTGAGGAACTGTGGCGGATTCTCGATGCCCGGGTGGCGCACACCCAGTCCGTTGCCGGTTCCGTGCAGCCCGCGTGGCTGGCCGCCGCGCGCACCGTGGTGACCGGCGGGCCCGATCGCGATGACGCCGTGTCGATCGTGGAGAACCAGGTGAAGCCCTTCGTGCACAACACCGTTCTCGGTGAGTGGACGGCCGCGATGCGACAGGCCGACGACGATGCCCGCGCCGCCTACCGGCGAGCCGTCGCCGCCCTGGACGGCGAGGGCCCGATCCGCTTCGAGAGTCCGGGCGGCTGGTCCACGCCGCCGCCGACGGCCCCGGCAGCCCCCGCGCCGGGCCACTCCGTCGCGCCTTTCTCGTCCGGTGCGCCCGCCCCGGTCCAGTCAGTCGCGTCAGCCCCAACCCCCGCGCCGGTCCCGGCCGCCGCTCCCTCGCCGTTACCCGCGGCATCCGTCGCACCGCCGATCGCCCCGGCCCCGCCGGCGATGCCGTCGGGAAACCCGTTGGACGCCTTGACTTCTGGCGCGTTGCCATCGTCCGATCTGTCGACAACGCCGATGTCGATGCCCGGTGCCGGTGGCCTGTTGGGCCACGGCGGCTCGACCGGTGGAATGCCTGATGTGCCGCAGCCGCACGGGATCCACGAGGCCGGACACCAGATGTCCGAGATGCCCCATGGACTCGACAAGCCCGACGAGCCGGGGAAGCAGGACGAGTCCGTGACGTCCGACGACCCCGGGAAACCCGTTGACCCCGAGAATCCCGACGAGGCCAAGAAACCCGACAAGCCGGAGGACCCCGACGCGCCGAAGGAGCCGCAACAGGCCGGCCAGCCCGGCGAACCCGGCGAACCGGGCGAATCCGAGGAGCCCGACACGCTCCCGCCGCCGAACGAAACCAATTCCGTCCCAACGGATCCCGCTCCGGAAGAAACC
>CAZTAA010000082.1:2050-18466 GCA_964611465.1 uncultured Mycobacterium sp.
CCCGCCGCCGAACGAAACCAATTCCGTCCCAACGGATCCCGCTCCGGAAGAAACCCCCGCTCCGGACCAGCCGCCCGACCCGGCGGCAACCCCGTGTGAGATCGCCGCTGACGAACTGCCCCAGGTGGGCGGCTGATCACCGGGTCAGGGTGAGCAGCTCCTCGACGAAGGCCAGCGTTTCGCGGTCGTCGGTGGCCAGCGGATGAACCAGCATGGTCGTCACACCGGCCTCGGCATAGGCGGCCAGCCGTTCCTTGACGAACCCACGCGGCCCCACCAGCGACACATGGCGAACCAGGTCGTCGGGAACCGCTTCCACCGCTTCCTGTTTGCGTCCGGCCAGGTAGAGATCCTGGATCCGGTCGGCCGCGTCACCGAAGCCGTAGCGGGTGGCCAGCGCGTGGTAGAAGTTCTTCCCGCGCGCGCCCATGCCGCCCAGGTACAGGGCCAGTTGCGGTTTGGCCCAGGCGAGCCGGTCGTCCACGTTCTCGCCGATCGCCAGGCTGGCCGAGACCATGATGTCCAGCGGGCCGAGCTGCGGATCGCGTTTGGCGTAGCCGGCCCGCAGTGCCTCGCCCCACACCTGCTCCGCCTTCTCGGGATGGAAGAACACCGGCTGCCACCCCTCGGCGATCTCGGCCGTCAGTTCCACGTTCTGCGGTCCGAGTGCCGCGATCGTGATCGGAATGCATTCGCGCACAGGATGATTGATGAGGCGCAGCGGCTTCCCCAAGCCGGTTCCCCGGTCGGCCGGCAGCGGGATCTGATAGTACTTACCGGCGTGCTGGACCCGGTCCCGTCGCCAGACCTGCCGGCAGATGTCGACGACCTCGCGGGTGCGTCCCAGCGGCGCGTCGAACGGGACGCCGTGAAAGCCCTCGATCACCTGAGGGCCGGATGTGCCGATTCCCAGCCGGAACCGGCCGTCGGAGACGTAGTCCAGGCCGGCCGCCGTCATCGCCAGCAGCGTGGGCGTCCGCACGTAGATGGGGACGACGCCGGTGCCCAGTTCGATGCGGTTGGTCTTGGCGGCCAGGTAACCGAGCTGGCTGATCGCGTCGTAGGAGTAGGCCTCGGCCACCAGGGCGATGTCGACGCCGGCCTTTTCCAGTTCGACGACCTGTTCGGCCGCCTCCCGGAAGCCGCCCGCGTAGCTGAGGAAAATACCCGTTCGCATCACAGAGTTATACCCCAACCGGTTGGTTGACTCGCGGCGGGTGCCCGACGCGCTTGTGAATTGTCAGCAAACGCTGAAGTGCGACGTTGGTTGCGCAATGATGGCGGGGTGGCACATACCGGCCGAGCTCCCCGGCAGGGTCCGGGCCGGCCGGCCGGCGTGGACAGTCTCGACACCCGACAGCGGGTGATCGATGCGGCATGTCAGTGCTTCGCCCGGTACGGCTACGGTCCCTCGACCAACAACCTGATCGCGGAAACGGCCGGGGTGACCGCGGGCTCGGTCTACTACCACTTCCGGACGAAGCGCGACCTGTTCGGCAGCGTCTGCGAGGACGTCTACGGCAAGCTCGCGAATTGGCTGGGCGAACTGGAGCCGGCCGATCTGTCGGTGGCCGGATTGTTGCGGCTGGTGTTGCGGGCGGCGCTGCGGATCAACGAGGCGTCACCGGACGTCGCGGCGTTCGTCGGGGCGGCGCCGGTGGATGCGCGGCGGCACTCGGAATTGACCGAGATGTACGAGGCGCAGGCGGTCCGACTCGACGAGGCGATGAAAGGTTTCGTCGTGCAGGGCCAGCGTACGGGCACGATTCCGCCGGACGTGGTGGCGGCCGAGGTCTCGCGGCTGGTGCGCGCGGTGGTCTACGGCTTCGCCCTGATCGGTGCCGGGGGTCATCCGGACGAACTCAACCGGGTCGCCGACCTGTTCGAGTCGCAGGTGCTCGATGTGGGATCCGGTAGCGCGCTAGCGCCGTAACAGCGCGACCAGTTTCTCCTCGGCCGTCACCGGCGCCAGGTCCGGGTCCACGGCATCGGTGCGGGGTAACCGGACCTCGGGATCGGCGAACTCGCGGTAGTTCTTATCGCCGGTCAGGGTGTAAAGCAGGAAGCCGGTCAACAGGGGCCGGACCGCCCGCTGGGTGCCCCGGTCGGAGCCGCCCAGCCCGATGAACTTCGAAAACCGGCGATTCTCCGCCAGGCCAGTGGCCTCGGATTTGCTGACGGTCCGCAGGATCGCGCCGGGCCAGGCGCGGGCCAGGTCCCCGGCGTTGAAGCGGACGTTCGACGGATCGTCGGGCGCGCCGACCACCAGGCCGGGCAGCTTCAGCGTCGCTGCCGGTTCTTCGGCGCCAGGGCGGGTGGTCGACGGGAACAGCGCGACGGCGCTGCCCAGCCGGCTGCCGAGCCCGGCCGCGGTGAACACCGCCGCCGACGCCCCGAACCCGTGGCCGGCGACCGCCAGCTTGCCGGGATGCACGCTGATCCGCCCGGAGCCCAGCCGGACACCGGTGATGATGTCGAGTGTCGTGCCCAGGTCGAACGCCAGGTTGAGCACTGATGGCGCGAAGCCCTTCTCGGTGTCCGGGGCCGCCGCGACGATGCCCCAGGACGCCAGGTGTTCCAGCGTGCCGGCGTAGCCGGCCGCGGGTGTGACCCAGTCGTGGCCGAACGCGACACCGGGCAGTCCGAGCCCCTCCTCGGGGGTGTAGACGACCCCGGGCTGCCCGGCGAATGCCAGGTCACCGCGCAAAACGCGGTGCGGACCACGCCCGGACAGGTCGGCGACGAGCTTCTTGATGGCGCTCACCGGACGACCGTAGCTCAGAGGCCGTCACCCCGGCGCTGCACTAGGCTGTTTGACCATGTGCGGAATCGTCGGCTACGTCGGGCAGCGCAATGCCCGCGACGTCGTCGTCGACGCCCTGCGCCGGATGGAGTACCGCGGGTACGACTCCTCTGGCATGGCCGTGCTCGACGGCAAGGGCGGAATGACCGTCCGCAGGCGTGCCGGGCGGCTGGCCAACCTGGAGGAGGCGCTGGCGCTCACCGACCCGCTCGACCTGCAGGGTGGTACCGGCATCGGTCATACCCGGTGGGCGACGCATGGCCGGCCCACCGACCGCAACGCCCACCCGCACCGGGACGCCTCCGGGCGCTTCGCCGTCGTGCACAACGGGATCATCGAGAATTTCGCCGTCCTGCGGGCCGAGTTGGAGGCCGACGGGGTGGAGTTCGCCAGCGACACCGACAGCGAGGTCGCGGTGCACCTGGTCGCCCGGGCCTTTCGCGACGGTGCCACCGCGGGGGATTTCGTGGCCTCCGTGCTCTCGGTGCTGCGCCGCCTCGAGGGGCACTTCACTTTGGTGTTCGCCAATGCCGACGAACCCGGCACCATCGTGGCCGCACGCCGATCCACCCCGCTGGTGGTCGGGATCGGCGAGGGCGAGATGTTCGTCGGCTCGGACGTCGCCGCGTTCATCGAGTACACCCGTGAGGCCGTCGAGCTCGGCCAGGACCAGGCCGTCGTGATCACCGCCGACGACTACCGGATCCTGGATTTCGGCGGTGGCGATCAGTCCGCCGCCGCCCGTCGCTTTCACATCGACTGGGACCTGTCGGCCGCGCAGAAGGGCGGCTACGACTTCTTCATGCTCAAGGAGATCGCCGAGCAGCCCGCAGCCGTCGCCGACACGCTGCTCGGGCACTTCGTCGACGGGCGGATCGTGCTCGACGAGCAGCGGCTGTCCGATCAGGAACTGCGGGAGGTCGACAAGGTCTTCATCGTGGCCTGCGGGACGGCGTATCACTCCGGGCTGCTGGCCAAGTACGCCATCGAGCACTGGACCCGGCTGCCCGTCGAGGTGGAGCTCGCCAGCGAATTCCGTTACCGCGACCCGGTTCTGGACCGCAGCACCCTGGTGGTCGCCATCAGTCAGTCCGGTGAGACCGCCGACACGCTCGAAGCCGTCCGCCATGCCAAGGGCCAGAAGGCCAAGGTGCTGGCGATCTGCAACACCAACGGCAGCCAGATTCCGCGCGAGTGCGATGCGGTTCTCTACACCCGCGCCGGCCCGGAGATCGGGGTGGCCGCCACCAAGACGTTCCTCGCGCAGATCGCCGCGAACTACCTCGTCGGACTCGCGCTGGCGCAGGCCCGCGGCACCAAGTACCCCGACGAGGTGGCGCGCGAATACCGCGAGTTGGAGGCGATGCCGGGTCTGGTTGCCGACGTGCTGACCCGGATGGGTCCGGTGGAAGACCTCGCCGAACGGTTCGCCCGGTCGAACGCCGTGCTGTTCCTAGGCCGGCACGTCGGATATCCGGTCGCCCTCGAAGGCGCGCTCAAGCTCAAGGAACTGGCGTACATGCACGCCGAGGGGTTCGCCGCCGGCGAGCTCAAGCACGGCCCGATCGCGCTGATCGAGGACGGGCTGCCGGTGTTCGTCGTGATGCCCTCGCCGAAGGGTTCGGCGCTGTTGCACTCCAAGCTGCTGTCCAACATCCGCGAGATCCAGGCGCGCGGCGCGGTGACCGTCGTCCTCGCCGAGGAGGGCGACGACACGGTCCGGCCGTACGCCGACTACCTGATCGAAATGCCTTCGGTGTCAACGCTTTTCCAGCCGCTGCTGTCCACCGTCCCGCTGCAGGTGTTCGCGGCGGCGGTCGCCCGTGCGCGTGGCTATGACGTAGACAAGCCGCGCAACCTGGCCAAGTCGGTCACCGTTGAATAGCGGGGAATAGCCGGGTATAGCGGCGGTCAGCCGACCGCCTGCGTGTAGCCCCACAGCGCCAGCACGCAGCTGACCGCGCAGAGGAACAGTGTGCCGACGGCGTACGGCCAGGCCGCGACCCGGCGGACCAGCCGGGTGATCGTCAGCGCAACGCCGACGACCGCGATCAGGGCCGCGATGCAGAGGCCGGTCATCACCGCCGTCACCCCCGCATCGATGTTGCAGGTTTCGGGCGGGCAGTAGTCCGTGAAGGCCAGCAACATAAACCCCAGGAATCCCGCCACGACGATGCCGAGGACGGTCAGGATCATGGCGACGACCGAGATGGTCAGATCGACCGGTGCGACGGGCGGCTTCGGCGGGGGCGCATAGCCCGGTGGCGGAAAGCCCGGTTGCGGAAAGCCCGGTTGCGGGTAGCCGTAGGTCATGGCTGTGAATCGTATGTGCGGCTCCCGCAAACCCACCACTTGCTAAACGGTCAGCTAAACAATATGTGGTCGACCGTCCGGGCAAACATTACCGCAGTTATGCTCGGCTCGCTAACTAATTACCCGGCCGATTCCAAGGCTCCTGATCCGGTGTGCGTGGTATCTGCGCATGAAGGGCTGTTGATTTTTTCGTTTTCTGGCTAGAATCGAGCCGACGCAAGAATCATCTAGCAAGCTAAATCGGGGAAGTCGTGACCATCACCGCATCACAGCCAAGCCTAACCTGGCAACCTGCTCGTGTCGACCGTCTGATCCTCAGCGAGGACAGGCTCGAGGTCCGCGGGCTCACCTACCGATTCGTCGGGGAACGCGTGGCGACGCCCACCAGGTGGTGCTTCGACGAGGATCACCACACCTTCGTCGTCCACCTCTCGGGCCGACTGCGATCGATGCGGTTCTCCTATGACGGCGGACCCAATGGTTCGGTCGACTGGCGGCCCGGCGATGTCTGGGTCATCCCCGCGGGGCATCGCTGTGAGGCTGTGCTGCAGGGGGATTCGATCGCCTTCGCCGAGATCACCGTTCGGGACAAGGCCCTCGGCGAGGGCCGGCTGCGGTCGGGCATCGGACACAACGACGCCTTCCTCTACGAGTCCGTTCGACGAATGCGGGCATTCGTGTCGCGCGACGACGTCACCGGTCTGCTGCTCCGCGAGACCCTCGGCGAAGCGGTCCGCCTGCACCTTCGGGATCAGTACACCCTCGGGCGGCCGAACACCGGAGCGGCGCCGCGGCGCTTGACCGCCGGCAAACGGGAACTCGTCCTCGACTATCTCGACGACGAGCTCGCCTCCGACATCAGCCTGGAGCGCCTCGCCGAGTTGACCGACATGCCGGTCAGCGCGTTCGTCGCCGCGTTCACCGCCGCGTTCGCCACCACGCCGTATCAATATGTCCTCAACCGGCGTATCGACGAGGCGCAACGCCTGCTGACGACCACCGAGATGCCCATCCGTGCCGTCGGTTCGGCGGTCGGCTTCTCCACGCCAAGCCACTTCGCCTCGACGTTCCGGCAGCGGGTGGGGGTGACACCGAGCCAGTATCGGCTCGCCGCCGGGTAACGCTGACTAGCCTGAGTGCCGATGCGGCACTACTACTCCGATCAGCAGATCCGCGATGCGGAAGCGCCACTACTGGCCGCACTGCCGGCCGGCGCCCTGATGCGGCGGGCGGCGTGGCCGCTGGCCGTGGCGATCGCGGGTGAACTGCGCCGCCGCACGGGCGCGGTGGCCGGCCGGCGGGTCTGTGCGGTGGTCGGCTCGGGCGACAACGGCGGCGACGCCCTGTGGGCGGCGACGTTCCTGCGGCGCCGGGGAGCCGCGGCCGACGCCGTCCTGCTCGATCCCGACCGTGCCCATCCCGCCGCCCGGGCCGCGTTCCGCAGCGCCGGCGGACGCGAGGTTTCGGCCGTCGCAGCGGGCACCGACCTGGTGATCGACGGGGTGGTCGGGATCTCCGGCCGCGGCCCGTTGCGCCCGGCGGCCGCGGCGGTCTTCGACGGCACGGACGCACCGGTTGTCTCCGTCGACCTGCCCAGCGGAGTCGACGTCCTGACCGGGGCTGTCACGGGTCCGGCGGTGCGTCCGGTGCTGACGGTGACGTTCGGCGGGCTCAAACCGGTGCACGCGCTGGCCGACTGCGGTCGCGTCGAACTCGTCGACATCGGGCTGGACCTGCCGGCCACCGACCTGCTTGGGTTCGAAGCCGCCGACGTCGCGGCCCGGTGGCCGCTGCCCGGTCGCCATGACGACAAGTACAGCCAGGGCGTGACCGGTGTGCTGGCCGGTTCGGAGGGCTATCCGGGTGCGGCCGTGCTCTGCGCCGGCGCGGCCGTGGCGACTCGGTCCGGCATGGTTCGATACGCGGGAAGTGCTGCGGCGCAAGTGGTTTCACACTGGCCCGAGGTCGTCGCGGCGCCCGGCCTGGACGCCGCGGGCCGGGTGCAGGCCTGGGTGATCGGCCCCGGGCTGGGCACCGGGCACGCCGAGTCGGCGACGCTGCGGGCGGTGCTGGCCACCGACCTGCCGGTGATCGTCGACGCCGACGCGCTGACCATCGTGTCCCGACACTTCGACCTGGTGCGATCCCGGTCAGCGCCGACGGTGCTCACCCCGCACGCCGGGGAGTTCGAACGACTGACCGGTCAACCGCCCGGCGCCGACCGGGTGGCCGCCGCCCGCGGGCTGGCCGACGACCTGGGCGCCACCGTGCTGCTCAAGGGCAACGTCACCGTCATCGCCGACCCGGGCGGGCCGGTCTACCTGAACCCGGCCGGATCCTCATGGGCCGCCACCGCCGGATCCGGTGACGTGCTCTCCGGCATGATCGGCGCCCTGCTGGCCGCCGGGTTGCCGCCGGCCGAGGCCGCCGCCGCGGCGGCGTTTGTGCACAGCCGCGCCGCGGACATCGCCGCCCACGATCCCGGTCCGGCGCCCGCTCCGATTTCGGCGTCGGCCATCCTGGCCCATCTGCGCACGGCGGTCGCCGGAATTCTGTAAAAGGGTTCCCATGCCCAACGTTTCGCGCCACTCGTCCCTCACGCCCGCGTACACCGGACGCCTGTCCACCTCGCCGGTGCCCGCCCTGCGCCTGCCCGACGAAACCATGGAACCGGAGTCGGCCTACCGGTTCATCCACGACGAGTTGATGCTCGACGGCAGTTCGCGGCTCAACCTGGCGACCTTCGTCACCACCTGGATGGACCCCGAGGCCCAGGACCTGATGGCCGAGACGTTCGACAAGAACATGATCGACAAGGACGAATACCCGGTCACCGCGGCCATCGAGCAGCGCTGCGTGTCCATGGTGGCCGACCTGTTCCACGCCGAGAACCTGCGCGACGACGACCCGTCCTCGGCGATCGGGGTGTCCACGGTCGGGTCGAGCGAGGCGGTGATGCTGGCCGGCCTTGCGATGAAGTGGCGCTGGCGGGAAAGGGTCGGCGACTGGAAGAAGCGGACCCCCAACCTGGTGATGGGATCCAACGTCCAGGTGGTGTGGGAGAAGTTCTGCCGGTACTTCGACGTCGAGCCGCGCTACCTGCCGATGGAGGAGGGGCGCTACGTGATCACCCCCGAGCAGGTGCTCGACAAAGTCGACGAGGACACCATCGGCGTGGTCGCCATCCTGGGCACGACGTTCACCGGCGAACTGGAGCCGATCGGGGCGATCTGTGCGGCGCTGGACAAGCTCGCCAAGAAGAAGGGCGCCGCAAGAGTGGACGTGCCGGTGCACGTGGACGCGGCCAGCGGCGGATTCGTGGTGCCGTTCCTGCATCCGGATCTGGTGTGGGACTTCCGGTTGCCCCGGGTGGTGTCGATCAACGTCAGCGGGCACAAGTACGGCCTGACGTATCCGGGCATCGGCTTCGTGGTGTGGCGCAACGCCGAGCAACTGCCCGAGGACCTGGTGTTCCGCGTCAACTACCTCGGCGGTGACATGCCGACGTTCACGCTGAACTTCTCCCGGCCCGGCAACCAGGTCGTCGGCCAGTACTACAACTTCCTGCGGCTGGGCCGCGAGGGCTATACGACCGTCATGCGGTGTCTGTCGGACACCGCCCAGTGGCTGGCCCACCAGCTGGCCGGCATGACGGGAAACGATGGAACGTCCAGGTTCCAGGTGATCTCCGACGGTTCGGCGATTCCGGTGGTGTCGTTCCGGCTCGCTGGTGATCCCGGCTACACGGTGTTCGACATCTCGGCGCTGCTGCGGAGCTACGGCTGGCAGGTACCGGCCTACACCATGCCCGACGACGCCGCCGACGTGGCGGTGCTGCGGATCGTGGTTCGTGAGGGATTCTCGGCCAACCTGGCCCGCGCGCTGCGGGACGACCTGGTCGAAGTGCTCGGCAAGCTGGACAGACTGCCCGTCGGCGGGTTCGCCACCGAGGAGCATTTCGCCCACTGAGCCCCGACCTGGGACACTGTACGGCGGTGACTAGAACCGTGAATCAGCCCCTGACCGTCCCCACTGCGGTGGTCGACCTCGGCGCCATCGCCCACAACGTGCGGATCCTGCGCGAGCGGGCCGGTTCGGCGCAGCTGATGGCCGTCGTCAAGGCGGACGGCTACGGCCACGGGGCGGTGGAGGTGGCGCGCGCGGCGCTGTCCGCCGGGGCCGCCGAACTCGGGGTGGCGACCGTCGGCGAGGCGCTGGAACTGCGTGCCGCCGGCGTGACCGCACCCATGCTGGCGTGGCTGCACCCGCCTGGCACCGACTTCACGGAAGCGGTCGCCGCCGACGTGCAGATCGGGCTGTCCTCGGCTGCCCAGCTCGGTGACGTGGTCGCGGCCGCCGGCCGCACCGGTCGCCCCGCGACGGTGTCGGTCAAGCTGGACACCGGGCTGAACCGCAACGGGGTCGCCGCGGCCGACTATCCGGATCTGCTGGCGGCGTTGCGCTCCGCCCTCGCCGAGGGGGCGATCCGGGTCCGCGGCCTGATGTCGCACCTGTCGCACGGTGACGAACCGGAGCACCCGAACAACGACCGGCAGGCGCAACGGTTGCGCGAGGCACTCGACGTCGCGCGCCGGCAGGGCGTCCCGTTCGAGATCGCGCACCTGGCCAACTCGCCGGCGACACTGGCCCGGCCCGACCTCGCGTTCGACATGGTGCGGCCCGGGGTGGCGGTGTACGGGCTGAACCCGCTGGTGGGACGGGACGACCACGGGCTGATTCCGGCGATGACGCTGAAGTCGCCGGTGGCGATGGTCAAGTCGGTACGGGCCGGGGAGGGGGTGTCTTACGGCCACGCCTGGAACGCCGACGTCGACACCACGGTCGCGCTGATCCCGCTCGGATATGCCGACGGGGTGTTCCGCGGGCTGTCCGGCCGGATCGACGTGGCGATCAACGGCCGGCGCTATCGCAACGTCGGGCGGATCTGCATGGACCAGTTCGTCGTCGACCTCGGTCCGGGGCCGGTGGACGTCACCGCCGGCGACCAAGCGGTGCTCTTTGGGCCGGGGACCGCCGGTGAGCAGACCGCCCAGGACTGGGCGGATCTGCTCGGCACCATCCACTACGAAGTGGTGACCTCGCCGCGCGGCCGGGTCGTGCGTGCCCACCGGGGTGTCGATGTCTGAACGCGCACGCCGGCGGCGCTGGCTGGCCGGAGCCGCCGGACTGTCGGCGGTCGGCGCCGTCGCCGGAACCACCGCCGCACGGTCGATGACCCGCCGCGTCACCGTCGAAGACCCTTATGCCGGTGAGGATTTCGCACAACTGGACGCCGACCGCGGCTGCGTGATCACGACCCCCGACGGGGTCGACCTGGTGGTCCGCGAGGTCGGTCCCACCGACGCCCCCGTCACCGTCGTGTTCGCGCACGGCTTCTGTATGAACATGGGGGCCTTCCACTTTCAGCGTTGTGAGCTCGCCCGCGTCTGGGGTGACCAGGTCCGGATGGTGTTCTACGACCAGCGCGGCCACGGCCGGTCCAGTTCGGCGGCGCCGCGGACGTACACCGTGGCCCAGTTGGGTTGCGACCTGGACTGCGTGCTCAACGTGCTGGCCCCGCGGGGCTCGGTCATCCTGGTCGGGCATTCGATGGGCGGGATGACGGTGCTCTCGCACGCACGGCAGTTCCCCCGCCGGTATGGCACCAGCATCGTCGGGGCGGCGTTGATCTCCTGTGCGGCCGAAGGGCTTTCGCGGTCCCCGCTGGGCGAGATCCTGCAGAACCCGGCGCTGGAGGCGGCCCGGTTCGTCACCCGCTACGCGCCGAACCTGGTGCACCGTGGTCGCGGCGCGGTGCGCTCGGTGCTCTCGCCGATCCTGCAGGCCGCGTCGTTCGGGGACACCGCGGTCAGCCCGACCGTGGCGCGCTACAGCGAGGCGATGATCCACGACACGCCCGTCACCACGATGGTCGGCTTCCTGCACGCCCTCGGTGTGCACGACGAGGCCGACGGGCTGACCGTGCTCGCGAAGGTGCCGACACTCGTCGCCTGCGGCTCGGCGGACGACCTGACCACACCCGAGCATGCCGAGGAGATGGCCGCGGTGCTGCCCCGGGCCGAACTGCTGGTGGTCGGCGGCGCCGGACACCTGGTGCAGCTGGAGCAACCCGACGCCATCAACGAAGCGCTGATCCGCCTCGTCGAGCGCGCCACCCCGAACAAGCTCGTGGCGATGTCCCGGCGACTGCGCGGGCGGGTCGCGGACAGGCGAAACGGCCGTGGCTGAGAGCGGATCGGCGGTGCTGGCCACCGTCGAGGAGACCCTGGCGCTCGGCGAGAGCCTGGGCAGCGGGCTGCGCGCCGGCGACGTCGTCGTGCTGTCCGGGCCGCTGGGCGCCGGAAAGACGGTGCTGGCCAAGGGGATTGCCCGGGCGATGGATGTCGAGGGGCCGGTGACCTCGCCGACGTACGTGCTCGCCCGCGTGCATCGGCCCCGTCGGGCCGGCGCACCGGCGATGGTGCACGTGGACGTGTACCGGCTGTTGGACCATGCCGCGGCGGATCTGCTGGCCGAGTTGGATTCGCTGGACCTGGACACCGACCTCGACGACGCGGTCGTCGTGGTGGAGTGGGGCGAGGGACTGGCCGAGCGGTTGTCCGACCGTCATCTCGACGTACGGCTCGATCGGGCCGCCGACTCCGAGGTGCGGACCGCCACCTGGTGCTGGAGCGGCGCATGACCCTCGTGCTGGTGATCGACACCGCGACGCCGGCGGTGACCGCCGCGGTGGTTCGGGCCGACGGTCCGGTGACCGTGCTGGCCGAGCGGCTGACCGCCGACCCGCGGGCCCACGCGGAGTCGTTGACGCCCAATGTCCTTGGTGCCCTGTCTGATTCGGCGGTGTCGATGCCGGATCTCGGCGCCGTGGTGGTCGGTTGCGGTCCGGGCCCGTTCACCGGCCTGCGGGTCGGGATGGCGACGGCGGCGGCGTTCGGGCATGCGCTGGGCATCCCGGTGTTCGGGGTGTGCAGCCTGGACGGGATCGGCGGGGGGACCACCGGAGAGGTGCTGGTCGTCACCGATGCCCGTCGTCGCGAGCTTTACTGGGCGCGCTACCGCGACGGGGTCCGGGTCAGCGGCCCGGGGGTCGACGCGCCCGCCGACGTGCCGGCCGCCGGAGCGAGCGCCGTCGCCGGGTCGGCCCCGCATGCGGCGATGTTCGGGCTGCCGGTGCTGGGCCCGGAGTACCCGTCGGCCGTGAGTCTCGTTGCGGCCGTGCCGGATCTGACCGCGGCGCCCGAACCGCTGGTGCCGCTGTACCTGCGCCGCCCAGACGCCAAGACGCTCGCCGAACGGGGGGTCGCGCGGTGAGCGCCACTGAAAACGCTGGGTTGACGGAGTTGACGCGCCGGGATGCCGCGCGGTGCGCCGCGCTGGAGGCGCAACTGTTCGACGGCGACGACCCCTGGCCCGCCGAGGCGTTCTGCCGCGAACTCGATGCCGCGCACAACAAGTACGTCGCCGCCCGGGTCGGCGATCTGTTGGTCGGCTACGCCGGTATCGCCCGGCTCGGCCGGCGGCCCCCGTTCGAATACGAGGTCCACACCATCGGTGTCGATCCGGCGTATCAGGGTCTGGGCATCGGCCGGCGGCTGCTGGAGGGCCTGTTGGACTTCGCCGACGGAGGCGTGGTCTATCTGGAGGTTCGCACCGACAACGCGCCGGCGATCGCGCTGTACGAGAGCGCCGGTTTCGTGACGATGGGCATCCGCAAGCGGTACTACCGCGTCAGCGGCGCCGACGCCTACACCATGCGGAGGGATCCACGGTGACGGTCATCCTGGCCATCGAAAGTTCTTGCGACGAAACGGGAGTCGGCATCGCCCGGCTGGAGTCCGGGACGGTGACACTGCTGGCCGACGAGGTGGCCTCGAGCGTCGACGAGCACGCCCGGTTCGGCGGGGTGGTGCCCGAGATCGCCTCGCGCGCGCATCTGGAAGCACTCGGGCCGACGATGCGTCGCGCGCTGGAGGCCGCCGGCGTCGAGCGTCCCGACGTCGTGGCCGCCACCATCGGTCCGGGGCTCGCCGGTGCGCTGCTGGTCGGCGTCGCCGCGGCCAAGGCGTACGCGGCGGCCTGGGGTGTGCCGTTCTATGCGGTCAACCATCTCGGCGGGCACCTTGCCGCCGACGTCTACGAGCACGGCCCATTGCCCGAGAGCGTCGGGCTGCTGGTGTCCGGAGGGCACACCCATCTGCTGCACGTGCGCTCCCTCGGCGAGCCGATCATCGAACTGGGCAGCACGGTCGACGATGCCGCCGGTGAGGCGTACGACAAGGTGGCGCGGCTGCTGGGGCTCGGTTACCCGGGTGGTCGGGTGCTCGACGAGTTGGCCCGCACCGGCGACCGCGACGCCGTCGTGTTCCCGCGCGGCATGACCGGCCCGCGCGACGATCCCTACGCGTTCAGCTTCTCCGGCCTGAAGACCGCGGTCGCCCGCTATGTCGAGACCCACCCCGATGCCCCCGTCGCCGACGTGGCGGCCGGCTTCCAGGAGGCGGTGGCCGATGTGCTCACCCGCAAGGCGGTTCGGGCGGCGACCGACCTCGGCGTGTCGACACTGCTGATCGCCGGCGGTGTGGCCGCGAACTCTCGTCTCCGGGAACTGGCCGAGGAGCGTTGTGCCGCAGCCAGTTTGACCCTGCGGGTGCCGCGGCCGCGGCTCTGCACCGACAACGGCGCGATGATCGCATCGTTCGCCGCGCACCTCATTGATGCCGGCGCCGCGCCGTCACCGCTGGACGTGGCCAGCGATCCCGGATTGCCGGTGATGCAGGGCCAGGTGGCCTGACACCCGTTCAGAACGGGGCCTCTTCGCCACTCTCGTTGCACGCGCGTTCCGTCGCGATATACCGCGCGCGGGCCTGAGCGCGGGTCTGCTTCCGCTTGGGTATCTTCAGTGCGCGCGCCGCTGCGGGCGGTTGCCGCCGCGGTGGTGGCGGCAGGCTGGCCGTGGTGGTGTCCCACTGCGGAAAGAGCAGAGCCGCAGTCGGTTTGGTGGTGTAGGTCAGTCCGCTGGGAGTTGTGATGTGCACCTGCCCGTCGGGGTCTTGCCGGTCCGACCAGCCCGGCCAGAAGGTTTTCAACAAGTGATGCTTACGGCATCGGCAACTGTTGTTCGACGGGTGTGTGGGCCCGGTGGGCCATGGCACGGTGTGGTCGATGTCCGCCCTCACTGCGGGCTGATCGCACCCGGGAAAGCGACATGTCAAGTCGCGCAACCTTATCCAGCGGTCCATTGCGGCCGAAGGCCGATAGCTCCGCTCGGGTTCGTCCGTCGGGGTATTCAATGGCCGGACCTTCGCTCCCCGGGCGATCAGATCGGCCACCTGTCCGCCGTCGAGCAGTCCGGTGCCCGGCATGCCGGGGATCAGGCCGATGCCGCGCGGGCGGTGTGGCGGCTCGGTATCGGGCGCCGCGGTGTCGGGTTCGTCGGAGCCCTCGGCGCCGTCGTCGTCCGCGGTATCTGAGTCGTCGGCGTCGAAGTCGTGGCCACCGTCCCAGTCCGGGTCCGGGGGAGTGTCGATGGTGTCGGTCTCGGCCAGCAGGTGCACGACGAACCGGGCCGCGACCGGATCCGGTTCGCCGGCAACCGGGCAGGTGTCCTTCCCGCAGCGGCACGACAGGCGGGTGGCGCGGGCGGCCAGTGCGCCCACGGCGTCCGCGCGGCGCTGCGCACGCGTGCGCGGATCGTCGGCGCACACCGATTCCACCAACTCGGCGACGGCCTCACCGAGAAGTGCGGCGTCCGCGCTGGACAGGCTGCCCCACACGCTGGTGAGTCCGGTGATGTCGTCGGCGTCGCCGATGGTGAAGTCGCGGCTCCTCATGCCCGTGCGGGTTCGGTGCACCGCCGCCCGATCCCGCCGCGCCACCGCAGCGTCGACCGCCCGCTCCAACTTTTGCTGGGACAACCGGCCCCACCGGGACGCGGCGCCGGCGATGTCGGTGTCGATCGCGTCAAGCGCCGCGGGGTCCTCGACCAGGCTGGTGCGCCAGGCGATGGTGTTCACGTTGCGGGCCGAGACGCGCCCGTCGAGGAACAGCGCGGCGAGCTTGGGCAATCGGTCACGCAGCGTGATCGCCAGCCGCATCAGCCCGGATGCGTTCCGGTGTGTGACCGTCAGGATGCAGGACAACTCTGCCGCGCAGGCGTCCCAGTCGTCACAGGCCCAGTCGGGGTGTTCGTCGACGCAGCGCCGACGCACCAACTCGGCGATCGCCGCGCTCTTGGCGGCCTCGGCCGCCGCAGCCGCCCGCGCCCAATCACCGATGCCGGTGGCCAGATCGGCATCGGAGAGGCCGCGCAGCACCTCCGGCCCCGGCGGCTGGATATCGAACATGCATTCGACGGTAGTGCCGCAAAAAGCCCGCTACCAGGCCGGCCCCGCAATCTGTGGATGAATCCGAGACTGTGGATGTTCGCTTTCAGCGAGTACGTCCGAGTTGCCTGAACCCCATCCTTGAGTGCTAGCACTCTCGTGTATAGAGTGCTAGGTGGCAATCGGTCGCCCTGGTGTCGGCACCCGCGACGACGGCGCGAGGCGTGATCCGAATGCCGAAACATCCTGAGTAAGGGACGGGGACAAGCCCCGGACCGCACCGATATCAGTGAAGGGGCTCCATCGTGGCGAGCGTGAACATCAAGCCACTCGAGGACAAGATCCTCGTACAGGCCAACGAGGCCGAGACCACGACCGCTTCCGGTCTGGTCATCCCCGACACCGCCAAGGAGAAGCCGCAGGAAGGCACCGTCGTCGCAGTTGGCCCCGGCCGCTGGGATGAGGATGGCGAGAAGCGGATTCCTCTGGACGTGTCGGAGGGCGACGTCGTCATCTACAGCAAGTACGGCGGCACCGAGATCAAGTACAACGGCGAGGAGTACCTGATCCTGTCGGCCCGCGACGTGCTGGCTGTCGTCGGTAAGTAAGCGAATCGTGTAGGCGCCCCGGGCATCGCGGAAAAATCTCCGTGCTGTCCGGGGCGTTGCATGTCTTAGCGAAAGACACTCATGAGCAAGCAGATTGAATTCAACGAAACCGCGCGCCGCGCCATGGAGGTCGGCGTCGACAAGCTCGCCGACGCGGTCAAGGTCACCCTCGGCCCGCGGGGCCGGCATGTCGTGCTGGCCAAGTCGTGGGGAGGACCGACCGTCACCAACGACGGCGTCACCATCGCCCGCGAGATCGACCTCGAGGATCCGTTCGAGAACCTCGGCGCCCAGCTGGTCAAGTCGGTGGCCACCAAGACCAACGACGTCGCCGGCGACGGCACCA
>CAZTAA010000083.1:0-1937 GCA_964611465.1 uncultured Mycobacterium sp.
GCCAGCATCGAGGTGAAAACCCGAAACGGGTTGCGGGCCAACTCGTCATCGTCGACCGGACGGAACGCCGTCGACACCACCGGGACCGGAGAGGCCGCGTCGCGCAGGTCGTAGAAGCCCACCGGGTACATGCCGAACGCGGCGAAAAGTGTGGCCACGTCGGCCAGTTCGGCCGGGCTGCCGACGCGGATGGCGCCGTGCCGTTCGGCGGTGACCCGGTGCAGCGAGCCCAGTCGCTCGGCCTCGGGATGCGCCGCGACGTAGTCGGCGTTCACCTGTGCGCTGACATCCACCAGCGTCGTGTACGCGGGCACCTCGGTGCCGTACATGGCGGACAGTCCCGTGGCGAAACGTCCGCGCAACTGCCACAGCGGCGTGTCGGTCACCGGTAGTCTCCCGCCATGGCCGCCATAGAGCTCGACGACATCGACCGCGCGCTGCTGCGCGAACTTGTTGCCGACGGCCGGGCCACGCTGGCGCACCTGGCGTCGACGGCCGGCCTGTCGGTGTCGGCGGTGCAGTCGCGGGTGCGGCGGCTGGAGGCCCGCGGCGTGATCTCCGGATACACGGCGCGGGTGGCGCCCGATGCGCTGGGCCAGCAACTTTCGGCGTTCGTCGCCATCACTCCTCTCGATCCGTCCGAGCCCGACGATGTCCCCGCGCGGCTGCAGCACATCCCGGAGATCGAGTCGTGCAGTTCGGTGGCCGGCGAGGACAGTTACGTGCTGCTGGTCCACGTGGAGTCGGCCCGGGCGCTGGAGGGACTTCTCCAGCAGATCCGCAGTGCGGCCAACGTGCAGACGCGCAGCACGATCATCCTACAGACGTTCTACACCGATCGGCGGCACATACCGTAAATTTTCCGGCGACGTGGCGGTTTTGGTGGTGAATGATCGCGTCGCAGCCGCGCCGGTTTCAGCGTTGTCGGCGACGTTGTGCGAGTAGGCCTCGCAGGGAACGCTGAATGCGCGGGCCTGTGGATGGCTGCGCACGCCAGTCGGCGCCGGACTGGCACCCTGCGGCCCCATGAGGATCATTCGCGGCAGCGAGGTGCTGGCATCCGGCGTGCTCACCCCTTACGAGCTTCGCACCGACTTCCGCCGCATATTGCCGAATATCTTTGCGCCCAAGCGGGCCAAGTTGACCCTGCGGGATCGCACGGTCGCCGCCGTGTTGTGGTCGCGGCATCAGGCAGTGGTGACCGGCAGCGCGGCCGCTGCGCTTCACGGTGCCAAGTGGGTTGACGAGGAAACAGAGATCGAGCTGAATCACGCCAACAATCGCGCGCCCACAGGCATCAAGACCCGCAAGGAGACTCTTTTCGAGGACGAGATCACCCAAGTTCAGGGGTTGGCGGTGACGACGGTCGAACGTACGGCGTTCGACCTGGCGCGCAGGGGGCCGATCGTCGCCGCCGTGCAGGGGTTGGACTCGCTGGCGCGCGCCACCAACTTCAAGGTCGAGGATGTGGCGGCACTGGCCGCCAGGCATCCGGTAGCGGCGGGGTGTGCGCGCGTGCCGGCCATCCTCGACCTGGTGGATGGGGGCGCGCAATCGCCGCAGGAGACGTGGTGGCGAATGCGCATCGTCGCTGCCGGTTACCCGAGGCCGCAAACCCAGGTGCCGGTACCGAGGCCGGACGGTTACCGCTGGTATTTCCTGGACATGGGCTGGCCGGAGCTCATGATCGCCTGCGAATACGACGGAGAGCAGCATCGCACCGACCGAGCTCAATACGTCGGGGACGTCCGGCGTTCGGAGTACATCGCCGAGAAATGGCGCCGGGTGCGGATTCTCGGCGGGGATCGGACGACTGCCGTCTTCCGTCGCCTCGAAGCCGCCGGGTTGCGGGCGACCTGTGAGCCGCCGGCCATCCTGTGTCAGCCAAAAGGCGTGTGGGAGTAGTCGATTTCAGCGTTGCCTGCGAGGGCTACTCG
>CAZTAA010000083.1:2037-3093 GCA_964611465.1 uncultured Mycobacterium sp.
ACGTTGTCGCAGCCACCGCTGAAAACGGCTGAAACTACGAGGCGGCGCGCACGTCACGGATCTCCGGGAACCGCCGCACGGCGTTCGCCACCAGGTTGCGCAGCGTGGCGGCGCGCATGGTGCAGTGCCCGCAGGCGCCGCCGAGGGCGACGGTGAGCACGCCGTCGTTCAACGACGCGATCTCGATCCGGCCGCCGTGCGAGTCGACGTACGGGCTGACCTCGCGGCGCAGCACCTCGGCGACGCGGCCCTCCAGCGAGTCGTCGGCGGTCCGCGAAAGCGCTTGGAACACCGCGGTTCTCACGCGTGCGCCGTCGTCCGCCCAGGACCGTTGCGGGCTCAGCCGGGTGCGGATCTCGCCGGTGCCGACCTCGACGCCGGCCAGCGTGCCGTCGTCGACCAGCGCCTGCAGTTCCGGCAACGGTCCCGCGGTGGAGGCGTCCGTCACCCACCGCATGGTCAGCGGGTCGGGGGTGGACTCGGGGTGCAGGCGGACCGTCATGTCAGCCACATCGTCACGTAGCGGGCAACCAGTGCGCCGATCCACGCCAGCGCGAACATGTAGCCCCATGCCACGGCGGGCCAACGCCACGAGTTGGTCTCGCGGCGGATGGTGGCCACCGTCGACATGCACAGCAGCGCGAACGCGAAGAACACCAGCAGGGCGGCGATCGTCGGCGGGGTGAACAGCAACTCGCCCTGGTGCGGGCCGCTGGTCCAGACCGCCGTGCGGATCGCGTCGGCCGGACTGTCCGGGTTGCCGGCGGCGAAGATCTGGCCCATGGTGGCGACGAACACCTCGCGGGCGGCCATCGCGCCGATCAGGCCGACGCAGATGCGCCAGTCGAATCCGAGCGGGCCGAAGATCGGCTGGATGAACCTGCCGATCGCCGCGGCGAACGAATGGTCCAGCACGTACGCGGACCCCGTCGCGGCGTCCATGTTCGCGATCTCGCCGGTGCGCGGCGGCAGGTTCAGCAGGAACCACAACACGATCGACGTGCCCAGGATGATGGTTCCGGCCTTGTGCAGGAACGCCTTTGCCGAGTCCCACAT
>CAZTAA010000083.1:3193-17176 GCA_964611465.1 uncultured Mycobacterium sp.
ACGAGGAACGCCGCGCGGGCCATGTAACCGATCTGTTCGAGCAACGAGATGAGCAGGAACATCAGGGTGATCTGCGGGATGAACACCAGCACCGCGCCGACACCGCCGATCACGCCGTCGCCGAGCAGTCCGGCGATGGTCTGATTCGGGATGTACTCGTGCACCCAGCCGGCGAGCAGGCCGAAGAACTGTTCGATGAGGTCCTGCAGCGGCGCCGCCACGGTGAAGATCACCTGGAAGAAGCTGAACATCACCGCGAGGAAGAACAGCGCGCCGATGATGGGGTGCAACAGCACGCGGTCGATGCGGGAACTGCGGGCGTCGGCTTCCGGCGCGCGGTATTTCGCTGCGGCCAGGATCGAGGCGACCCAGCTGTTGAACTCGGCGTCGTCGCGCGGCGGGGCGATGGGCACTCGCGACCAGGTATCCGGCGCGGCCAGCCGTTCGCGCAGCGGGGCGAAGCCCTTGCCGCGGCTGGCCACCACGCCGACCACCGGAATGCCCAGCGCCGTCGACAGGGCGTCGACGTCGACGTGGCCGCCGCGGCTGGCCAGTTCGTCGGTCATCGTCAGGATCACCATCGTCGGGCGGCCCACCGTGAGCACCTGCGCGACCAGAGACAGCGAGCGTTCCAGCACCGTGACGTCGACGACGACGGCCAGCGCGTCCGGCGGGCTGACGCCCGGCAGGTCACCGTTCAGCAGGTCGTAGACGACCTGCTCGTCGGGGCTGACCGGATGCAGGCCGTAGGCGCCGGGCAGATCCTCGACGGTGAACTTCACGGTGCCGCAGTTCGGGCAGGTGTGCTTGCCGGTGCCGATGCTGCGCGTGACGGTGACGCCGGGGTAGTTGCCGGTGCGGGCCCGCATGCCGGTGAGGTGGTTGAAGACGCTGGTCTTACCGGCGTTGGGGCTGCCGACCAGGGCGATGCGTTGCTGGCCTTCCGGGGCGTCGACCGGGCCGGTCGAATGGCAGGCGGGTGAGCTCATGGCGGGGCGATCTGGATGTGCCGGGCCTCCTGCTGGCGCAGGCACATCTCGTAGCCGAGGATCCGGTAGACGTGCGGATCGCCCAGCGGGGCCACGCGGACGGCCTCCACGACATTGCCGGCGCGAAAGCCGAGGTGCCGCAGCCGGTGAGCGACCTGTTCGGGTGCGGTGTCGGCGATGGAGCGGATGACGGCGGACGACCCGACGGCCAGTTCGGGCAGGGTCAGCGGGCTGCCGGTCATCGTCGGAGCCTCCTCGCGTCCACATTGCCCCGTTAGGCGAGGTTAACCACAGTTCCTGAAGGGTACAGCCGAACAAAGTCCTCGATGAAGGGCCGTTGGTCGCTTTTCACCCGATCTGTTCAGCCCCCTCCCCAATCTGTTCAGCCCCCTCCCCAATCTGTTCAGCCCCCTCCCCAAACTGTTCAGCGTCAGCTGCGACGTTTTGCGAGTAGACATCGCAGAGATCGCTCAACAGATCGGGGCTTCGATCCCTTCTGCATCTGTTGAGCCCCCTCTCCAATCTGTTCAGCGCCGGCTGCGACGTTTTGCGAGTGGACATCGCAGAGGCCGCTGAACAGATGGGGTTGGGTGGTCCTGTGGATGGCCGTACACGGCGAACGCCGGACCTTGGCACCCTCCCGCCCATGATCATCATCGGCAGCGAGGCGCTGGCATCCGGAGTGTTGACGCCCTACGCGTTGAGGGCCAACTACCGGCGGATGTTTCCCGGCGTCTACGCGCCCAAGCACGCCGAACTCACGTTGTGGGACCGCTGCGAAGCGGCGTTTCTCTGGTCCGGTCGGCAAGGAGTTATCAGCGGTGCCGCTGCGTCGGCGTTGCACGGCGCCAGATGGGTGGACGCCGACGCCGTCATCGATCTCAATCACGGCAACAATCGCGCACCCAAGGGCATCATGACCCGTCACGAAAAGCTGCTCGACGACGAAGTGGTGCTGATCGAGGGCGTACGGGTGACGTCCGTCGAACGCACGGCGTTCGACCTGGCGCGCTACGGGTGCGTCGCCGAGTCCGTCGGCCGCATGGACGCGCTGGCCCGCGCGACGAACTTCAAGGTCGACGATGTGCTCGAGTTGTCGGAGCGACATCCGGGTGCGCCCGGGCGGTTGTGGGTGCCCGACATTCTGGACCTGATGGATCCCGGTGCGGAGTCGATGCAGGAATCTCGTTGGCGGATGCGAATTTTGGCCGGCGGCTTCCGTCGGCCGGAGACACAGGTGCCGTTGCTCAAGCCGGACGGCTATTCGTGGTACTTCCTCGACATGGGCTGGACCGACGCGAAGGTCGCCGCCGAGTATGACGGCGAACAACACCGGACCGATGATCGGCAGTACACCGGCGATGTCAGGCGCTCGGAGTTCATCGAACGGCAGTACCGGCGGGTGCGGATCGTCAAGGGGGATCAGCCCGCCGATGTGTACCGACGACTCGAGGCTGCCGGTCTGCGGGCCACCTGTGAGCCGCCGGCGATCCTGTCGCAGAGCCGTGGCGTCTGGGCGCCAAGGGAGAAAAACCGCGCCACACGGCGCTCTAGAAAGGAAAAAATACGTTATTCTGCCGGTCATGACGGAGATTCTGACGGCTGACGGCGGTCCGGTGACATCCGACGCCACACCGGCGTCCGTTCACCAAGTGCTCGGCCGCAGCATCCTGGCCGACGGTATGGACCTCGTCCTCGACCTGGAACGTTCCCGCGGCTCGTATCTAGTCGACGCCCGCACGGGCCGGCGCTACCTGGACATGTTCACCTTCTTTGCCTCCTCGGCGCTGGGGATGAACCACCCGGCGCTGGCCGACGACCCGGCGTTCCGGGCCGAACTGGCGACCGCCGCGGTCAACAAGCCGAGCAACTCCGACATCTACACCGTGGCGATGGCCCGCTTCGTCGACACCTTCGCCCGCGTGCTCGGCGACCCGGCCCTGCCGCACCTGTTCTTCATCGACGGCGGCGCGCTGGCCGTCGAGAACGCGCTGAAGGTGGCCTTCGACTGGAAGAGCCGGTTCAACGAGGCCCGCGGACTGGATCCGGCGCTGGGCACCAAGGTGCTGCACCTGCGCGGCGCGTTTCACGGACGCAGCGGCTACACGCTGTCGCTGACCAACACCGACCCGATCAAGGTCGCGCGGTTCCCGAAGTTCGACTGGCCGCGCATCGACGCGCCGTATATCCGTCCCGGCGCGAATATCGCTGAGCTTGAAGCAGATTCGCTGCGCCAGGCGCGCGCCGCGTTCGAGGCGAACCCACACGACATCGCCTGCTTCATCGCCGAACCCATCCAGGGTGAGGGCGGCGACCGGCATTTCCGTCCGGAGTTCTTCGCCGCGATGCGTGCGCTGTGCGACGAGTACGACGCGCTGATGATCTTCGACGAGGTGCAGACCGGTTGCGGTCTGACCGGCACGCCGTGGGCATACCAGCAGATCGGTGTGCAGCCCGACATCGTGGCGTTCGGTAAGAAGACCCAGGTGTGCGGGCTGATGGCCGGCCGGCGCGTGGATGCGGTGCCGGACAACGTCTTTGCGGTCAGTTCCCGGATCAACTCGACGTGGGGCGGGAACCTGGTGGACATGGTGCGCTCGCGGCGAATCCTGGAAACCATTGTCGCGGAGGAGCTTTTCGACAACGCGGCGACGCAGGGGGCGTATCTGCTCGAACTGCTCCGCGGGTTGGCGGACGAGCTACCCGACACGGTGCTCGACGTCCGGGGCCGGGGGCTGATGTGTGCCTTCACGCTGCCCGATGCCGCCGCCCGCGACGAGCTGGTGAAGCGGCTGTGGCTGCGCGGCGTCATCGTGCTGGCCAGCGGCGAGGCCAGTGTCCGCTTCCGGCCCGCGCTGACGGTCGGCCGCGCCGAGTTGGACATAGCCGTGGGCGCGGTGCGGGACGCGCTGAGCTGACCATCCCGAATCTGTTCAGCCGTGACTGCCACCCATCCGGAATCTGTTCAGCCGTGACTGCGAGGTCTACTCGCACATTCTGTCCGTGAGTACTGAACAGATCCGTAGGAAATCGTGTCCGTGAGTACTGAACAGATCCCTACGAATTCACGGCTTGGCGCAGCAGCGCACGCAGCTGGGGCAGCTGGGCTCCACCGATCAGATGGCAGCCGTGCAACTCAGCCAGCTTGCGGGCCGCGGGCGTGAAGTCGTTGTTGGTGACGACCATCGTCTGCGCGCAGTCCTGCATCGGCGCCCCGGCGACCACTTCCTGCACGGCCGCCGACCCGACCGGTCGGCCGGCCCGTTTGCATTGAACAGCAAGGCGATTCGGCCGTCGGCCGACGATCAGGTCCACCCCCCAGTCGCCGGACAGCGGCGTCATGATCACCGGCAACCCACAACTGCGGGCCACCCCGGCGACATAGTCCTCGAACTGCGTGCCCGACATCACCTCCGCCCGCCCGGCGGCATCCTCGAAGCGCGACGGCGTCCGTGCACCCGTCCACACACCCACCGCGAAGCGCCACACCAGGAACGGCAGCGCCGGTCCGACGACGCCGGCCGCCAGCGCCCAGCCCCAGCTGCCGGAAAGAGCCCACACCACAACGGCGGCAACCATGCCGGCGAGCAGGTAGGCCTTCACCACAAGCCCAGATGGTAAGTGCGGGCACCGACAGTATCGTGGAAGCCATGTCTGTCGCCCGCAACGAACGCGCCGCGCTGGTCGCCACACTGCGCGCCGTCGGCCCCGATGCACCGACCCTCTGCGAGGGCTGGACCACGAAAGACCTCACCGCCCACATGGTCATTCGCGAACACCGTCTCGACGCGGCCCCCGGCATCCTGGTGCCCCAGCTGGCCGGCTACACCGCCAAGGTGCAGAACCGCGTTGCCGCCGAGACGGATTGGGACACCCTGGTGGCCAAGCTGGCCGCGGGCCCGCCGTTGTACTCGCCGCTGAAACTGCTCGACTCAGTGGCCAATGTCACAGAGATGTTCGTCCACCACGAGGACGTCCGCCGCGCCGCACCGGACTGGCAACCGCGTGACCTCGACGCCGCCACGGCTGATGCGCTGCGCCGCCCGCTGGCGACGTTCAGCCGGATGGGTATGTCGAAGGTCCCGGCCCGGGTGTCGTTGTGCACCCCGGATGGGCACACGCTGGCCACTGTCGGGAAGGGCCCGGCGCTGACGATCACCGGCGAAATCCCGGAACTACTGTTGTTCGCCTTCGGTCGCAACGAGGTTCACGCCGACTTCGCGGGCGACCCCGACACCGTCGCGGCGGTCAAGGCCGCCAAGCGGGGCGTTTGATCCCATCAACCCACGGGTAATCGACGCAGGTAGGTGATGACATGAGCAGATATTCCACTCCGACGCGCGGCAGCAACCCCTTCGGCCGCGCGGACAGCGGCGGAGCCGTCAAGTGGGCCGCGTGGTTCGCGCTGGCCGGCACCGCCATGCTCGTCGTGGCCGCGCTGTGGGTGCATACCTGCGGCGTGAGCGCCGACATCGACACCGTCGCGTGCGGTTCCGCCGAGCGGACGCTGCTGGGCCTGGCCGCACCGGTCGTGTTGAGCATCGGCACGGTCGGCGCGTTCGTCCGGACCTATCGGATCTGGCGCGGCGACGGAACCTGGTGGGGTTGGCAGGGTGCCGGCTGGTTCCTGCTGACGCTGTCGCTGTTCACGCTGACCGTTGGTTTCCCGACGATCGCCGGCATCGGATAGCGTTGGGCCACAACCCGTCTCAGCGTCGCTCGTCCGGGTCGCCGGGTACGTCCTGATGCTGTTCCTGCCAGTCGGCGGGGTCGCTCTCGAGTGGGACGGCGGTGTCGTCGTCGACATTTTTCGGAAGGTTGTCGTTGGGTTTGGTCATGCCACGAAAATACCGGGTACTACGACGTTTGACCGCATCCACATCGCGGGTATGAGCCGCACACCATGAATTCAACGAGGGCGCCGGGATGGTCGACAGCCTGGGGTACTCTCGGGTCGATATCGCCGGGAGGCCACCACATGTCGAACGCCGAGAGTGCGCAGAATCCGCATTCCGTCGAGGTCCGGGTCTCGGCCCAACTCGAAAACCTTGCCGTTGTCCGCACCGTCATCGGGGCCTTGGCCACGTTCGAGGATCTCGATCTGGATGCGGTCGCCGACCTGCGACTGGCCGTCGACGAGGCCTGTACCCGGCTGATCAAGGCCACGACGCCGGCCTCCACCCTGGTCGTGATGGTCGATCCGCGGGCCGACGAACTGGTGATCGACGTGTCCACCACCTCGTCGGTCGCCGTCGACGACGTCCTATCTCAGGGCAGCTTCAGCTGGCATGTGCTGAACTCGCTGACCGACGACGTGCAGGTGTTCCATGACGGCGCCGAGGTCGGGCCGATCGTGGGCATCTCGCTGACGACCAGGCGGGTGAGTGCTTCCCGGTGAGCGCTCCCGCACCGCGCGGAAAGACCAGCAGGTCGACTTCCGAGTACGCCGATGTTCCGGAGATGTTCCGGGAATTGGCGGATCTGACCGAGGGCACCGCGCCGTTCCAGCGTCAGCGTGACCGGATCGTCGAACGCTGCCTGCCGCTGGCCGACCACATCGCGCGCCGGTTCGACGGCCGCGGTGAGCCCCGTGACGACCTGGTGCAGGTGGCCCGCGTCGGTTTGGTCAACGCCGTCATCCGGTTCGACGTCGACGCCGGTTCGGATTTCGTGTCGTTCGCGGTGCCGACCATCATGGGCGAGGTCCGCCGGCATTTCCGGGACAACAGCTGGTCGGTGAAGGTGCCGCGGCGGCTCAAGGAGCTGCATCTGCGGCTCGGTACCGCCACGGCGGAGCTTTCGCAGCGGCTCGGGCGTGCCCCGACGGCCTCGGAGCTGGCCGAGGAGCTCGAGATGGACCGCGACGAGGTGGTCGAGGGGCTGGTGGCCGGCAGTTCGTACAACACGTTGTCGATCGACAGTGGTAGCGGTGGTGACGACGAGGCGCCGGCGATCGCCGACACCCTCGGCGACGTCGACCTGGCGCTGGACCAGATCGAGAACCGCGAGGCGCTGCGGCCGCTGCTGGAGTCGCTGTCGGAGCGCGAGCGCACGGTGCTGGTGCTGCGGTTCTTCGAGAACATGACCCAGACCCAGATCGCCGAGCGCGTCGGGGTGTCACAGATGCATGTGTCGCGGCTACTCGCGCGTGCCCTGGCCCGGCTGCGGGACCAGCTGCAGTGATCTGACGGCCAGCGGTCGGCGGGTCGGGTCGCAGATCTTGAGCACCCGATGCACGGCCGGGCCGGCGACCAGCGACCATGTCGTGCCCGTGCGGTTGCAGTGCGAGCGGATGTCCTCGAGTGCGGAAAACCCTTCTACGGCAAAGAATTTCAGTTGGGACAGGTCGACGGTCAGTCGCTGGCCGGCGCCGGTGTGCGCCTTGGCGTAGGTGGTGAAGTCGTCGGTGCTGGCGGCGTCGAGTTCGCCTGTCGCGGCGATGACGGTGGCTCCAGCGGAGTGCTGCGTCGAGAGGTATACATCGTGGTAGCGCGTCAGATTCGGCAACGGGAAAGTTGCGGACATGGATGGACTCCGTCTGTCGAAGCGGTGTTCGTACGTGCGGGTCGCGTCAGGGTGGTGAGCGGTGAACAGGCCCGTAACGTCTTCGGGGCGGCTGTGAACTCAACCGTGGCTTCGACCATACGCCTGCCGGTGGCTTCTGGCGACCGCCCTTTCTCGATCTGTTCAGCGGCTGCTGCGAGTTCCACTCGCACGTTGTCGCAAGGGCCGCTGAACAGATCGGTGTGTGTCGTTATCATCGAGGTCTGATGACGCAGTCCACGGGGCCGGTCGGCATTGTCCTGGCGGCGGGGGCGGGCACTCGCTTCGGTCAGCCCAAAGTCCTTGTCGCAGAGTGGCTTTCGCGTGCCGTCGGCGCGCTGTCCGACGGTGGCTGTCGGGACGTGATCGTGGTGCTCGGCGCGGCGGTGGTCGATGTGCCCGCACCCGCACGCGCCGTCGTCGCCGAGGACTGGGCCGACGGGATGGCGGCCTCGTTGCGGGCGGGCGTGCGAGCCGCCGGGCACGCGGACGGCGATCCGGCCGTGTTGCACGTCGTCGACACCCCGGATGTCGGTGCTGACGTGGTGGCCCGGGTGCTGGCCGCGGCGGGTGCCTCGGGCCTGGCCCGCGCGGTGTTCGACGGGCGGCCCGGGCATCCGGTGGTGATCGCCCGGCGGTATTGGCCCGCGCTGCTGGAGACCCTGCATGGTGATGAGGGCGCGCGGGCGTTCCTGGCCGGCCGCGACGACGTGGTGGCCGTCGAGTGCGGGGATCTGGCGACGGGCCGAGACATCGACTCGATCTGTTGAGCGCTCACCGCGAGGTTGTGCGAGTAGATGTCGCAGCCAGGGCTGAACAGATGCGTAGGGGGGCTAGATGCAAGAACTACAAGAGCCCCAGGGCCGCGACGGCGTCGCGCTCGGAACGCAGTTCGGCCACCGAGGCGTCGATGCGGGTGCGGGAGAACGAGTTGATGTCCAGCCCCTCGACGATCTCCCAGCGACCGTCCACCGAGCGGCACGGGAAGGAGCACACCAGGCCCTCGTCGACGCCGTAGACGCCGGGGGAGGGCAGCGCCACCGAGGTCCAGTCGCCGGCAGGAGTGCCGTGCACCCAGTCGTCGATGTGGTCGATCGCGCCGTTGGCCGCCGAGGCCGCCGAAGAGGTTCCGCGCGCCTCGATGATCGCGGTGCCGCGGCGGGCCACCGTCGGAATGAAATCGTCTGTGAGCCAATGGGTATCGGCGGCGTAGTCGGCGCCGGAGCGGCCCGCCACATGAGCGTGGAAGATGTCGGGGTACTGGGTGGGCGAGTGATTGCCCCAGATCGTCATGCGGGAGATCTCGGTGACGGGCACCCGCGCATGCCGGGCCAGCGCCGCGACGGCACGGTTGTGGTCGAGGCGCGTCAGCGCGGTGAACCGGTCGCGGGGGATGTCGGGGGCATGCGCGGCGGTCACCATCGCATTGGTGTTGGCCGGGTTGCCGACCACCAGCACCCGCACATTGGCGGCCGCCCCGGCGTTCAGCGCCTCGCCCGACGTCGAGAAGATCTCCGCATTCGCCGAAAGAAGGTCCGCGCGTTCCATGCCCTTGCTGCGCGGTCGCGCGCCGATCAGCAGCGCGACGTCCACGCCGTCGAACGCCTTCACCGGGTCGTCGTAGATCTCGGTCGCCGCCAGCAGCGGGAAGGCGCCGTCGTCGAGTTCCATCACCACGCCCTCGGCGGCGCGCACCGCGGTGGGCAGTTCGAGCAGGCGCAGCACCACCGGGGTGTCATGGCCGAGCATCGCGCCGGCGGCGATCCGGAACAGCGCGGCGTAGCCGATCTGGCCGGCGGCGCCGGTGACCGCGACGGTGACGGGCTTGGGCGCGGAGGAGGTCATGTGTTCTCCTGCAACGAATCAGCGAATCTGCGGACGGCGTCGGCGGCGGTCTGAACGGCGACGGCGTGGCCGGCGCGGGCGTGCATCTCGATCATTCCGGTCGACGGCGACAGTGTCACCTCGCCGAGCAGTTCCCCGGTTGTGGGTTCGCACACAGCCCAGGTGTAGCGGACGTCCTGCTGCCAGCCTGTCAACGAGTCCGCGACGTAGCCGGCCGAGGTGATACCCATGTCGGCCAGCGCGGGCCGGTCGTCGATGCGCTCGTCGGCGCGCAGCGCACGCAAGTACCATGACCCGGCGTTGATCTCGATGGGTTCCATGGCGACAGCGTGCCATGCTCAAGGGATGAAGGTTGTGGTGGTCGGAGCCGGTGGATTCATGGGGACCAAGCTCGTCGACATGTTGGCGCGCGAGGGTGAGGAGGTGGTGCCCGCGTCGCGGCGCTCGGGCGTCGACGTGCTCACCGGCGCCGGCCTGGCACGCGCGCTGGCGGGTGCCGACGCCCTGGTCGATGTGACCAACGCGCCGTCCTTCGACCCCGAGGAGTTGACGGACTTCTTCCGCACCGGGACCACGAACATGGTGGCGGCGGCGAGGGCGGCCGGGGTCAAGCACTTCGTGGAGCTGTCGATCGTGGGAGTCGACGCCCTGCCGGACAGTCCGTACATGCGGGCCAAGACCGCCCAGGAGCGGCTGATCACCGGCTCCGGCGTGCCGTACACCATCGTGCGCGCCACCCAGTTCCATGAATTCGCCGGGACGATCGTGGACTCGCTGACCGACGGGGACGACGTGCGGGTGCCCGACGCGATGATCCAGCCGATCGCGGGCGACGAGGTTGCGGCGTTCCTGGCGGAGGTCGCGGTGGAGGCGCCCCGCAACCACATCGTGAATATCGGCGGCCCGGAGAGGTTGTCGTTCGCCGATCTGGCGCGCGCGGTGGTGGCACGCCGGCACGGCAGCCAGACCGTGGCGGTCGACCCGGACGCGCGCTACTTCGGGGCCCGGCTGAAGCCGGACAGTCTGGTCACCGGGCCCGGGGCGATGCTGGGCAGCATCGAGTTCTAACCCGATCTGTTCAGCGGCCAGTGCGAGGTCTACTCGCACAACGTCGCAGCCGTGACTGAACAGATCGGCATGGATTGCTCTGTGTGCCTAGTAGGCGTACGTTGGCTGGCATGGCCAACAAGACGGAACGGTTCGCGGTGCGCCTGACTCCTGATCAGGACGCATTGATCCGCCGCGCCGCCGAGGCCGAGGGCACTGACTTGACGAACTTCACGGTCACCGCGACATTGGCTCGTGCGCGCGACGTCCTTGCCGACCGGCGCCTGTTCGCGCTCGACGATTCGGCCTGGGAGGAGTTCCTCGAGATGCTGGACCTACCGGTGGCCGCCAAGCCCCGGCTGGCCGCGCTGTTCGCCGAGCCGACCGTCTTCGAAAAATAGGTGAGCGGGTATAGCTCACCGCGTCCGATCTCCGCTGACGACGACGTGGCCACCTTTGACAGCGGTGAGCCCGGCCTGGACACCTATCTCCGGAAACGCGCCCTCGCAAACGATGCCGAGGGCGCCTCGCGATGCTTCGTCACCTGTCGCGGCGGGCGGGTAGTCGGCTTCTATGCCTTGGCTGCCGCCGCTGTCGAACGCCGCTCCGCGCACGGCCGGATTCGCCGCAACATGCCCGACCCGGTGCCGGTGGTCCTGTTGTCACGGTTGGCCGTCGATCGTGCCGAACAGGGCACGGGTCTGGGCGCCCATCTGTTGCGGGACGCCATCGGCCGCAGTGTCGCCGCGGCTGATCTGATCGGTGTCCGAGCGATGTTGGTGCATGCGTTGCACGACGATGCCCGAAACTTTCACGCACACTTCGGTTTCGAGCCGTCGCCGACGGACCCGTTGCACCTTCTGCTGTCGATCAAGGATGCTCGGGCGGCGCTGGGCCTCTAACCCCATCTATTCAGCGGCCAGTGCGAGGTCTACTCGCACAATGTCGCAGCCACCGCTGAACAGACTAAAAAAACTAGTCCTTGATCTCCGCGATGACGGTGCCCTGCGTGATGGCCGCACCGGGCTCGACGGCCAGGCCGGTGACGGTGCCGTCCTTGTGGGCGGTGACCGGGTTCTCCATCTTCATGGCCTCCAGCACGACGATCAGGTCGCCGGCCGCAACGGACTGACCCTCTTCGACGGCCACCTTGACGACGGTGCCCTGCATGGGTGCGGTGACGGCATCACCGGAGGCCGCCGCGCCGCCGCCGTGCCCACCGCGCTTGCGGGCCTTGGGCTTCTTGCGCAGCGCGCCGTGCTCGGGCCCGGCTCCGCCGCCGATGGCCATGTCGCCGGGCAGCGACACCTCCAGGCGACGGCCGCCGACCTCGACGACGACGGTCTGCCGCGGGGTGGCCTCTTCCTCGTCGACGGCGCCGCCGCCGGTGAACGGCTCGACGGTGTTGTTCCACTCGGTCTCGATCCACCGGGTGTGGACGCTGAAGCCGTCCTCGTTGCCGATGAACGCCGGGTCGGACACGACGGCGCGGTGGAACGGGATGACGGTCGCCAGGCCCTCGACGTTGAACTCCGCCAGCGCGCGCCGCGAGCGCTCCAGCGCCTCTTCGCGGGTGGCGCCGGTGATGATCAGCTTGGCCAGCATCGAGTCGAACTGCCCGCCGATGACCGAGCCGGTCTCCACGCCGGAGTCCAGTCGCACGCCGGCGCCGGTGGGCGGCTCGAACTTGTTGACGGGCCCGGGGGCGGGCAGGAAGCCACGGCCGGCGTCCTCGCCGTTGATGCGGAACTCGAACGAATGTCCGCGCGGCTCAGGGTCTTCCGAGATGTCGAGCTTCTCGCCCTCGGCGATGCGGAACTGCTCGCGCACCAGGTCGATGCCGGAGGTCTCCTCGGTGACGGGGTGCTCGACCTGCAGGCGGGTGTTGACCTCGAGGAAGCTGATCAGCCCGTCCTGGCCGACCAGGTACTCGACGGTGCCGGCGCCGTAGTAGCCGGCCTCCTTGCAGATGCGCTTGGCGGACTCGTGAATCTCCTTGCGCTGCTTCTTGCTCAGGAACGGCGCGGGCGCCTCCTCGACGAGCTTCTGGAAGCGGCGCTGCAGCGAGCAGTCGCGGGTGCCGGCGACGATGACGTTGCCGTGCTTGTCGGCGATCACCTGCGCCTCGACGTGGCGCGGCTTGTCCAGGTAGCGCTCGACGAAGCATTCGCCGCGGCCGAAGGCGGCGACGGCCTCGCGGGTGGCCGACTCGAACAGCTCGGGGATCTCCTCGATGGTGCGGGCGACCTTCATGCCGCGCCCGCCGCCGCCGAACGCGGCCTTGATGGCCACCGGGACGCCGTGCTTCTTGGCGAAGGCGACGACCTCGTCGGCGTCCTTGACCGGGTCGGGGGTGCCGGGCACCAGCGGCGCCTCGGCGCGCGCGGCGATGTGCCGGGCGGTGACCTTGTCTCCGAGGTCGCGGATCGACTGCGGCGACGGCCCGATCCAGATCAGCCCGGCGTCGATGACGGCCTGGGCGAAGTCGGCGTTCTCCGACAGGAAGCCGTAGCCGGGGTGGATCGCGTTGGCGCCGGACTTGGCCGCCGCGTCGAGAAGCTTGCCGAAGTCCAGATAGGACTCGGCGGAGGTCTGCCCGCCCAGCGCGAACGCCTCGTCGGCCAGCCGCACGTGGGGCGCGTCGGCGTCGGGTTCGGCGTAGACCGCCACACTCGCCAGGCCGGCGTCCTTGGCCGCGCGGATCACCCGGACGGCGATTTCACCGCGGTTGGCGACAAGCACCTTCGAGATCTTCTCGTTGGCGTGACTGGCCACTGCGCCTCCTGAGGCTGGGTCTCTAAGAATCGTCTTAAACAATCTATCGGGGGGAGTTTATGTGGCGCGAATCGGCGCGCGGTTCCGGGTCTCTCCTTACCGACGGGTAACCGGCATTCTCTCCAATCTGGTCAGCGTCCCCTGCGAAATCCTCTCGGACTTTCTCGCCGTCATCGCTGACCAGATCCGGATGGGGCTGGATCAGCTCTCCCGCAACCGCCGCTTGATCCGGGCCAGCATCGCCGACATGCCGCGCAGCCGCAGCGGGCTGATCAGCTTGGCCAGACCCAGGTCGGCGTAGAAGTCGTCGGGCACGGCCAGGATGTCGGCGCGCGACTGGCGGTCCAGGCCACTCGCCAGGATCGACGCGAAGCCCCGCGTGGTCGGCGCCTCGGCGGGCGCGCTGAAGTAGAGCCGCACGTGGTCGGCGTCGTCGGCGTCGACGTGGAGGAACAGCGGCGACTGGCACTCCGGTACCGGTTCCATCGCCGCCTCTTCCAGCCACGACGGCAGCGTGGGCAGTTCGCCGGCGAACTCCAGCAGCAGCGCCAGCTTGTCCTGGCCCTCGACGTCGGCGAAGTCAGCAACCACCTCGGCCAGCGGCGCGGGCAGGCTCACAACGAGCCTGGTTCGTCCCCGGCCACGATGGGCACCCGCACGGTGTTGCCCCACTCGGTCCACGAACCGTCGTAGTTGCGCACGCCCGGGATGCCGAGCAGATGCGTCAGGACGAACCAGGTGTGGCTGGAGCGTTCGCCGATCCGGCAGTAGGCGATCACCGGGG
>CAZTAA010000084.1:0-16732 GCA_964611465.1 uncultured Mycobacterium sp.
TCGCCCCGGCGTCGCGGGCCCGCTCGACGAGGTCGCGCTGCGAGAACGCGGTGAGCACCACGATCGGGGCGATGCGCTTCTCGGCGATCTCCCGCGCGGCGTCGATGCCGTCACGGCGCGGCATCTTCACATCCATGATCACCAGATCGGGCGTGAGCTTCTCGGCAAGTTCGACGGCCTCCTGGCCGTCGCCCGCCTCGCCGACCACGTGATAGCCCTCCTCGCGCAGCATCTCGGCCAGATCGAGCCGAATCAGGGCCTCGTCTTCGGCGATCAGAACGCGGTATGGCTGGCTTGCGTCGGCGTCGGTGCTCATCGGCCCATTGTCGCGCAGTCGCTTGATCAGCACCGACCACGGGGCCGACGGTGTCGCCGAATCGATCCTCTATCGTGGTTACTCGCGCAGGCCCTCGTATCCCAATTGGCAGAGGAAACGGATTCAAAACCCGTCCAGTGTGAGTTCGAGTCTCACCGAGGGCACCACGATCCCTTGCCCGCCGTCACCGCAAACTGACGATCCGTGGCGGCATCCGCTCCGCGGCGATGCCCTCAATAGCCGGCCTGGCAAACCAAAAGCGCCCTCGATGTGAGAGAATCGACGCGGCATCGGGGCTGGCCGGAGAGAACGCCGAACCGTCTCGGATTGTCCGCGTTCACTGTGGATCGGGGCGAAATGAACACCTCCAGACGAGCTGTCGAGTGGATCATCGCGGCGTGGGTCCTGTGTCTTGCCCTGGCGCTGCCCTTGGCCGCTTCGGCAAACGGAGCCGCAGCCGTGGTCGCCTCCCAGCAGACCACCCAGCAGGTCCTCGACGGCCTCATGGCTGGCAAAGATCCGGCCCTCAGCCTTTCCGAGCCAAGCACGAGTAGCACGGGTTGGCTCACCGGTACACCGTTCTATGTGCCGGCCGGCGCCCTGGTGGTCAACAGCCCGGGTACCGACGACACCACCCTGTACAAACGCATCGATCCGATGCGGGGCGACCTCGAGACCGTGATCGTCGTCTATCCGCAGTCGATGTTTCCGATCATCTCCGGGAACTCGGGCCAGTGGCTGCCGATCTTCGCCCCCACCTACGACCAGTCCGTCGCCCTCGCCGTCGCCCACAATCTCGCCACGATGGAGGGGCTTCAGGACGCCTCGGACAAGCCCTACCTGGTCTACAGCGGGTACTCGCAGGGCGCCGACGCCCTGGGCAACGCCGCGGAGCAGGCGTACGCCCAAGGCCTCCTCGATCCTGCCAGCACCCAGGTCGTGCTGCTGTCCGACCCGCGCAGTCCGTGGGGTGTCAAGCAATGGGCCAGCGACCACTTCCTGGTGGGCATCATGGCCTGCCTCATCGGGATAACGCCCAACGGCGCCCGCAACCCCGCGGACACCGGGGACGAGCTACAGGTTACGTCCGTCATCATCGACGGAGATCCCGTCGCCAACTTCCAGTGGGTGTGGTACCGGCCGATCACCTCGTTGATCGTCGATGCGGCCGGCGGCTTGGCGATCCACGGGCTCATGGGTCCCCAGAACTACTCCAACCTGGATGAGATCCAGGACAAGGACGTTCTCTACAGCCGTGACGGCCGCACCACCTACATCGTCTACCACGCCGAACACCCGCTGACCCAACTCACCGAAATGGCCTGGGCCCTCCTCGGCATCCGGCTCAGCGATGACCAAGTGACGCAGCTGGACGACTTCAACAACTGGTTCTATCCGCTGCAACAACCATCGCCGGAACGGGCCGCTCCGGCCGCGCCGGTGACGACGACGCCGTCCACACCGGCTCGCATCGAGGAGGCGACCCCGGCCACCCCGGCGCTGACCGTCGCGGCGGTGCCGAAGGACGTCAACGTCCTCTCATCGCGGTCGGCCGCCCCCGAGATAGCGGCACCCACATCCGCTCTCATCGACGACGAGCCCTCGACAACGCCCGCGGTGGCAGAGGACATCGATACCGTGACCGCCGAGTCGCCCGTGGCGCCGCCGCCGGCGGAGACCACCGACACCACCTCGCCACAAGAGGCCACCGGATCCAGTGCCGATGAGGACGTCACACCCGATCCGGATCTCCCGAAGACGAGCACGTCTCAGCAGGAGTCGGACGACTCGGTCACGAGCGAAATGCATTCCGGCCCTGCCCAAGCCGGCGACTCCGCCTCAGAAACAACGGACGTCAAGCAGGACGGCGATCACGTCGAGCAGCCCGCACAAGAGACTTCGGCCTCCCAGACGGACAAGGCCGCCGCCTGATCGGGGCCGGTCAGGCCATCTGCTCGGCCTTGGCGCGCGAGCGCTTCGGGTCAGTCCCCGGGACATGGGTCGGTGACGTGGGCGCCGGCACGGTGCCGTTGCGCACTGCGGCCACCCGCTGTTGCGCCTGGCGGAATTCCGGCAGCGGACCCATCGTGAAGTGGATGCCGTTGATCACCGACCACACCGCGGCCTGACGGGCCGCCCGCTCGATCGGGTTGGGGCGCCGGTGCATCACCATGGCCGCGGCCCAGCTGGGCAGCGTGTCGCGAATGGCCCAGTCGACGAATTCCCCACCGGGCGGCTGGGTTTCGGCCGCCGCCAGGTTCGGCCCGGTGGCCATCGCCGCGCCGTAGGTCAGGGCCAGCTTGGGCAGGTACGAGTACAGGCAGTCCAACGTCTCGGCCTTCGTCTCGGGCAGATCCGTACCACCGAGGGCATGGCCGACCTTGACGAACTCGCGGTAGTAGCGGTCGATCTTCTTGCCGCGCAACGGATTCGGATGGTAATACTCGTGCGCCGTGGCGATCCCCCACACCACGGTGGCGTAGTTCCAGCGCAGCCAGTCCGGGTCGTCGGCGTCGTAGCGCAGGCCGTCGGGCCGCGTGCCCTTGACGGTGTGGTGCATCGCCCGCACGGTCTTGGCCACCCGTTCGGCGGTCGCCGTGGAACCGTAGGCCGTGGCGATGAAGAACGACACCGAATGCCCCAGCCGCACCGCGGCGCCTTCGGGATCCACCTGCATCGTCGGCTCGCCGCTCTCGTCGCGCTCGACGATGCGCGAGTGGTCCACACCCATCCAGAAGATGCTCGGGTCGAACCGTTCCAGATAGGCGGCGCACTGCAGTCCGAACACCAGCGCCGGCATGTGGGAATGCACGTGCCAGACCGCGCTGCCCGGCCCGAACCAGCCGGGATCGCCCTGCGGCCCGGCGAAGTCGAGGCCGCGGAAGTACCGGCTGCGGACCTCGTCGTCGTAGAACTGGGTGATGCGCTGTGCGAGAAGCTGATGCGGCATGGCGGGCAACTGCATGCACCCACTCTACATTTCTGGATACAGATGTCACCAGACTTAGGCCGCTACGCTTACCGCATGTCGAGCCCCACCAGGTGGGCGGGCGTTCCACTGTCCGACCGCCGGATCGAGCGTCGCGCGCTGCTGATCGGCGCGGCGTTCGAGCTGTTCGGCGACGAGGGCGAAAGCGCGGTGTCGGTGCGCTCGGTGTGCCGGCGGTCGGCGCTGAACAGCCGCTACTTCTACGAGAGCTTCGCCGACACCGACGAACTGCTCGGCTCCGTGTACGACGAGGTGGCCGCGGGCCTGAACGCCGAAGTGGAGGCGGCGATCAGCGCAACCGAGGGCAACGACATCGAGCGGTCGCGGGCCGGCATCCGTGCCGTGCTGGGTTTCAGTTCCGCCGATCCGCGCCGCGGCCGGGTGCTGTTCACCGAGGCCCGGGCGAACCCCGTGCTGGCGGCCCGCCGGGAGATCGCCCAGGAGCTGCTGCGTCAGATGGTGCTCAGCGAACGCGCACAGGCCCATCCGGGCGAGAAACCGGTCGCCACGGCGGTCGCGGCCGCGATGTACACCGGCGCCATGGCCGAACTGGCGCAGCAGTGGCTGGCCGGCAATCTCGGCGACGACCTCGACGCCGTCGTCGACCACGCCGTTCGCTTGGTGCTGCTCAACGCCTGAAGTCGGGCCGCTGGGTTAGGCTGGCCTCAGTGGTTACGCGCCGTTCCACCCATTCCTCGCCGGCGAATCCGCGATTCCGTCGGCCGAGCCTCTGTGCGCCGGTGCGCAACGCGCACTACGCCGAGGCCGCGGACCGGCGATTCCGGGTGCTGCGGATCACCACCGTGATCGCGGCGCTCGTCAGCGCCGGTTTCGGTTTCTACCAACTGACCCTTGGCCGCGCGATGTGGCCGATCGGAATCGTGAACCTCGGCACGGCCGTGGCGTTCCTGGCGATTCCGCAACTGCGCCGCTACGGCGAACTCGTGCCGCCGCTGGTCTTCACCGCACTGGCGTACGCCTCGCTGTTCTTCATCACCTGGAATGTCGGCACCGGCTCCGGGCTGCTGTTCTACTACCCGATAGCCGCGGTTCTCATTGTCCTGACACTGGGCGCCGAACGCATCTGGCTGGCCGGCGTGCTCGCCGCGGTCGGGGTGGCTTTGGCGATCATCCTCAGGCTCACCGTGCCCGCCGACACCGGCCTTCAGCCGTCCTGGAGCATCACCGCCGGCTTCATCGTCTCGGTCACCGCCGCGGCCTTCATGGCGTTCGCGGCAGTGTGGTTCGTGCTGCGCGAGATCGCCCGCGCCGAAACGGCCATGGAGCTGGAATACCAACGCTCCGAACAACTTCTGGCCAACATCCTGCCCGCCACCATCGCCGAGAGGCTCAAGGACCCGGCGCACGACGTGATCGCCGACCGCTACGACGACGCCTCCGTCCTGTTCGCCGACATCGCCGGATTCACCGAACGGGCCAGCCAGACCCCACCCTGTGACCTGGTCGCCTTCCTGGACCGGCTGTACAGCGAATTCGACCTGCTGGTCGACCGTCACGGCCTGGAGAAGATCAAGACCACCGGCGACGCGTACATGGTGGTCAGCGGCGTGCCGCAACCTCGCGCCGACCACGTGCACGCGCTGGCGGCGCTGGCCCTCGACATGGCGCACGCCGTCGCGCAGATGCGCGACCCCCACGGGCAGCCGGTGGCCATGCGGATCGGGCTGGCGAGCGGGCCGGTGGTGGCCGGGGTGGTGGGCTCCCGGCGGTTCTTCTACGACGTGTGGGGCGACGCGGTCAACATCGCCTCCCGGATGGAGAGCACCGACCCGACCGGGCACATCCAGGTCCCGCAGGACGTCTACGAACGGCTGCGCGGCGAGTTCGAGTTCATCGAGCGCGGCGACGTCGACATCAAGGGCAAGGGCGTCATGCACACCTGGTACCTGGTCGGCCGGCAGCCGGTTCCCGCGACGAGGACGGTCGAGGCAACCGAGGCAGGGCATCTCATCTGATCGCACCGTTGAGGACGGGCTTGTCGATGGTGCCCCGCTCGACGCCCCACAGCGTGGCGATGGTCTTGTACTCCCCCGATTTCATCAGGTGCTCGAGTGCCAGCCGCAACGATTCGGCCAGCTTCGATCCGCGCTGCACCGGCCAGCCGTACGGTCCGGCGTCGAACACCTCCCCCGCCGGCGTCAGCGAGCCGCCGCTGGTCTTGATGGCGAAACCGGTGACCGGTGAATCCGCCGCCATCGCATCCACCTGGCCGGCGATCAACGCCGCCGTCAGCTCGTCCTGGCGCTGGAACACCACGCTGTCGATCGGGGGCAGTCCGGCGGCGACGCACTCGTCGCTCTTGCGCGGCAGTTCGTGGGTCTGCTGAATCACCCCGGCGGTGACGCCGACGCGCAGACCACAGGCATGGGCCGGATCGATCGGCGGACCGGGCCGCTGCGCCCACAGCGTGCCGGCCTCGAAGTAGGTGACGAAATCCGCCAGCCGCTCACGTTCGACGGTGTCGGTTACCGAGGACATCCCGACGTCGAAGTCACCGGCCTGCACCGACGGCAGGATCGTGTCGAAGTCGACCTCCCGGTATTCCGGCGCCACGCCGAGGACCCGGGCGATCGCGTTCATCAGATCGACGTCGAAACCGACCAGCTGCCCGTAGCCGTCCCTGAATTCGTTTGGCGCATAAGGGATGTTCACGCCGACAATCAGCCGCCCCCGCGACTTGATGTCGTCGGGCAGCGTCGCGGCGATCGACGGGACGGCGCCGAGGGTCACCGGGGTGTCGGTGGACGGCGGCCCGCCCGCATCCCGGTGTGCCAGCACCTGCCAGACCCCGATGCCGCCAGCGGTCAACAACACGGCGGCCAGGACCGCCGCGAGCGCGGCGTGCCGCGACCGTCGGGCCGCCTCGGTTTCCCCGGCCGAATGCCGGCCTCGACTGCGGCCCGCCCGCACCCGGGGTGCGTCCACCGCCTGCCGGACCGCGGCGGCCAGCGCGCGACCGGTCTGGTAGCGGCGGTCGGGATCCTTAGCCATGCCCTTGGCGATGATGTCGTCGAAGGCCGCCAGCGCCGGATCGGTATCCGACGGGCGCGGCGGAGTCGACACCAGGTGCCCCGCGATCTGCTGTTCGAGGCTGTCACTGGGGTAAGGGCGCTTGCCGGTCAGACATTCGTAGAGCACACAGGTCAAGGCGTAGATGTCCGAACGGGTGTCGCTCTGTCCGCCGTTGAACCGCTCGGGGGCCATGTACGCCAGCGTCCCGAGGGTGCTGCCGGCGGTCGTCAGGCCCGCCTCGCCGGCGGTGCGGGCCAGACCGAAGTCGATGAGATACACGAACTCACGGTCGGAGATCAAGATGTTGGTCGGCTTGACGTCCCGGTGCACCAGACCCCGGGCGTGCGCGGAATCCAGGGCCGACGCCACCTGCTCGACCACCACGGCACCCAACCGCGGCCCCAGTGGCGAATCTCGTTGCGCCAGAAGGTTTCCGAGGTTCTCCCCCTCGATCAGCCGCATGTCCAGATAGAGCCGGCCGTCGATCTCGCCGTAGCCGTGGATGGGCACGACATGCGGGTCATTGACACCGGACGCGGCCTGGGCCTCGCGCCGGAAGCGCTGCTGGAAAACCTCGTCCTGCGCCAGGTGCGCGGGCAGCACCTTGAGCGCGACGATCCGGTCGGTCTTCGTGTCGCGGGCGCGGTAAACCTCGCCCATACCCCCGCGACCGAGCAGTTCGAGCAACTCGTAGTGCCCGAAACGTGTCCCCTCCACCTTGAACTCCCCGTTTGCCGGAGGCTACATCACCTTGGAGAGGAACGCCTGAGTCCGTTGGTGCTGCGGATTGGCCAGCACCTCACGCGGCGGACCCGCCTCGACGATGACGCCGCCGTCCATGAACACCAACTGGTCTGCGACCTCTCGCGCGAAGCCCATCTCGTGGGTCACCACGACCATCGTCATGCCCGCTGCCGCAAGCTTTTTCATCACCGCGAGCACCTCGCCGACGAGTTCGGGATCCAGCGCGGAGGTGGGTTCGTCGAACAGCATGAGCTTGGGCTCCATGGCCAGTGCGCGGGCGATCGCGACGCGCTGCTGCTGGCCGCCGGACAGCTGCGCGGGGTAGGCGTCGGCCTTGGACGACAGCCCGACCTGGTTCAGCAGATCCTTGGCCCGGGCCACCGCGACGTCCTTCTTGACACCTTTCACCTGTATCGGGGCCTCGACGATGTTCGCCAGGGCGGTGCGGTGCGGGAAGAGGTTGAAGTGCTGGAACACCATCCCGATGTCGCGGCGCTGCCGGGCCGCGTCACGCGGGGACATCTCGTAAAGCTTCTCGCCACGCTCCCGGTAGCCGATGAGTTCACCGTCGACGTAGAGCCGTCCGGCGCTGATCTGCTCGAGGTGGTTGATGCACCGCAGGAAGGTCGACTTGCCGGACCCGGACGGACCGATCAGCACCAGCACCTGGCCGCGGCCGATCTCGAGGGTGACGCCCTTGAGGACCTGCAGGGCGCCGAAGTTCTTGCACACGCCTTCGGCTTTGACCATCAGCGGCGCGGCATCGTCGACTCGACTCACGCCGGATTGTCTCGCTCCTCCTCCGCCTCGTCCCTCGGCGGCATCGTCGACTCGACTCATACGTGGCCCGCCTCTCCGAGCTGCTCGGCCTCGTTGAGCGCTTCGAGTTGCTTGTCGGTCAGCTTGCGCGAGGCACCCCGGGAGAAGTACTGCTCGAGGTAATGCTGACCAACCATCAGGATGCTGGTCACCAGCAGGTACCAGGCCGATGCCACCAGCAGCAGCGGGACCGGCTCGAAGATCACCGCGGCGATGTTGCGCTGCGCGCCGAACAGATCCTTGGTGTACGGCACCGCCGCGACCAGTGAGGTGGTCTTGAGCATGCCGATGAATTCGTTGCCGGTGGGCGGGATGATCACCCGCATCGCCTGCGGCAGCACCGTGCGTCGCATGGTCATCCACCACGACATGCCGAGGGCCACGGAGGCTTCGTGCTGCCCTTCGGGCACCGAAGAGATGCCGGCGCGGATGATCTCGGCGAGGTAGGCGGCCTCGTTGAGCGCGAGGCCGATCACCGCCAGCCAGAAATATGGCGCCAGATTCTGGATGTTGAGGTGAAAGAACGTGGGCCCGAACGGAATTCCCAACTGGACGTTCCGGTAGATGGTCGGCACCAGGCCCCAGAACACCAGCTGCACCCACACCGGTGTGCCGCGGAAGATCCACAGGTAAACCCAGGACACCGAGCGCAGCACCGGGTTGGGCGAGAGCCGCATCACGGCCAGCACCACGGCGAGCACGATCGCCAGCACCATGGACAACACGGTGAGCTCGAGGGTCACCACGACGCCGCGGACGATGCGTTCGTCGAGAATGTACTTGCTGAAGACCGACCAGCGGTACGCCTCGTTGGTGGCGGCCCCGTACACGAACAGGGCCGCCAGCAGCAGGACGACGATCGCCGTCACCCAGCGCCACGGATGCCGCAGCGGCACCGCATCGATGGCGGCGGGCGCGACAGGCTCAGCGCTGGGTGAGGGCGAAACGTCGAGGCTCATCGTTGCTCGCCGGACTAGTTGACCGCGCCGTTGATCACCGGTTTGTCGATCATGCCCTTCTCGACGCCCCAGTTGGTGGCGACGGTCTTGTAGTCACCGGTCTCGATGAGATGCTCCAGCGCCTTCTGCATCGCGGCCGCCAGGGCCGAGCCCTTCTTCACCGGCCAGCCGTACGGCGCCGAGTCGAAGATGTCACCGGCCTGTTCGAGCTTGCCGTTGCTCTGCTTGATCGCGTACAGCGTCACCGGGGAATCGGCCGACATCGCGTCGGCCTGTCCCAGGACGACGGCGTTGGTGGCCTGGTCCTGACCGTCGAACTTGAGGATCTCGATGGCCGGCTTGCCCGCGTCGGTGCACGCCTTACTGCGGCCCGGGAGCTCCTCGGTCTCCTGAACCGTGGTCGCCTGCACCGCGACCTTCTTCCCGCACGCGTTGTCCGGGGTGATCGCCGAGCCGACAGGCTTGGCCCACAACGAACCGGCGGAGAAGTAGGTCACGAAGTCGACGGTCTGCTCGCGTTCCTTGGTGTCCGTGAACGACGACATGCCGACGTTGAACGTGCCGCCCTGGATGGACGGGATGATCTTGTCGAAATCGGCCTCGCGGTAGTCCGGGGTGAGTCCCAGCGTCGCCGCGATGGCGTTCATCAGGTCCACGTCGAAGCCGATGATCTTGCCGCTGGGATCCTTGAACTCGTTCGGCGTGTAGGGGACGTTGACGCCGACGACCAGCTTGCCGGACGACTTGATGTCCTCGGGAACCATATTGGCGATCGAGTCCACCTTCGAGGCCTGCGCCGCCGTGGTCTGCGTTGTCGAAGACTCGGTGTCGGTGTTCTTGGTACATCCCGACAACGCCAGCGTCCCCGACAGCGCAAGAACGCCGACAGCGCGCCATCCGAGCCCGGACCACCGGCGAACCTGCTTTCCAGCTTCCACGTTTGTCTCAACTTTCTGGGTGGGGCCGTTTCGTCTGCTCCAAGCAGTGCACGTTAACGACCGTGAAGCCAACTCGCACTGCCGGTAACGGAACAGTAATAAAGCGGCCGCATCGCGGCAGCAGAACAGGACTTTCCGGCGTTGGGTGGGCAAGCGCGTGTAAGACTTTTCCGCATGGAATCCCCTGTGATCACCGAAGTTCGAAGCCTCGTCCCCCACCTCTGGAAGTCGACCCTGCTCTCGGGCCTGCTCTCCATCGTCATGGGCGTGCTCATGCTGGTATGGCCCACCAAGACGCTCGCCGTCGCGGGCGTTCTGTTCGGCGCGTATCTCCTGATCAGCGGTATCGCCCAAGTCTTCTTCGCGTTCACGCTGCATGTGTCGGCCGGTGGCCGCGTGCTGCTGTTCCTCAGCGGTGCGGCGTCACTGATCCTCGCGGTGCTGGCCTTCCGCCACTTCGGCGAGGGCTATGCCGTTCTGCTGCTGGCCATCTGGATCGCCGTCGGGTTCATCTTCCGTGGCGTCGCCCACACCGTGTCGGCGATCAGCGATCCCGGCCTGCCCGGGCGCGGCTGGGAGATCTTCTTCGGCATCATCAGCCTGATCGCCGGCATCGTGATGCTCGCCTGGCCCGGCCTGTCCCTGCTGACGCTCTTGATGGTGGTCGGTTGGTACCTGATCTTCATCGGGGTGTTCGAGGTCGTGATGTCCTTCGCCATCCGGCGGGAAACCAAGGCGCTCACCTCGTAACGCGACACTGCGGCGAGGGCGGCCGATATCGGCTGTCCTCGCCTGCACGTCGACTTCGGCGGGTAGCCTGACTGCCAATCCGCCCCATCGGGCCTGACGGGAGTGCCGAGTCATGACTGAACCATCCGACCCCGCCGACAAGCCGGACATTCCCACGGAGACAACGACTCCCCCGCCACCGGGATACGCCCCGCCGGGTTATCCCCAGAACTATGCTCCCGGACCGTATCCGGGCGCCTACCCGCCGCCGCCACCCGCCGGGGGCGGCTACCCGGCCGCGCCCCCGCAGCCCTATGCGGGCTACGGCGCGCCGATGCCCGCGGCCCCGAAGAACGGGATGGGTGTCGCCGCGCTGATCCTGGGCCTGCTGTCGCTGCCCGCCGTGTTCACCGTCGCCGGCGGATTCGTACTCGGCCTGCTGGCCGTCATCATCGGGTTCGTGGGCTACCGGCGTGCGCGTAGCGGCGAGGCGACCAACGGCGGGATGGCGATCGGCGGCATCGTCCTGGGCATCCTCGGCATCATCGTCAGCGCGGTGGTGATCGCCGTCGGCGTCTGGGGCTTCAACAAGTTCGGTGGCCAGGATCTGGTCGACTGCATGCGCCAGGCCGGCAACGACACCGCCGCGCAGCAGCGGTGCCAGGACGAGTTCCGGGGCAACCTCGAGGACCGCTTGAGTATCACGCTGACCCCGACGCCCTGATCAGCTTGGGCCGCAACGGATTTCAGCGCTTCGGGAAGTGCTTGACGATTCCTTCCTGAACCACCGTGGCCAGCAGTTGGCCGGAGCCGTCGAAGAAGTGGCCGGTGCCCAGGCCGCGTGAGTCAGCCGCCACCGGCGAGGTCGTCGAGTACAGGACCCACTCGTCGAACCGGATCGGGCGGTGGAACCAGACCGAGTGGTTGATCGTCACCGCGAAGATCCGGTCATGCCCCCAGGACAACCCGTGCGTGGTGATGATCGAGTCCAGCACCGTGGTGTCCGACGAGTACACCAGCGCGGCGTTGTGCAGCACCGGATCGTCGGGCATCGCGCCCTCGGTGGTCATCCACACCCGGTTGTGCGGAAGCCGGTCCCCTTTGTCGCGCATGATCCACGCCGGGTCGTTGGTGTAGCGCCATTCGATGGGCCGCAGCGCCTCGACGAACAGCGGCACCGTCCGCTCGTAGCCGACGAGCAGGTCGTCGATCTTCGGCAGTCCGTCCGGCGGCTGGACGGCCGGCGCCGGAATCCCGTGCTCGAGACCCGGCCCGCCGGACAGATAGGAGATCAGCGCCGTCGCCAGCAACTGGTCGTTCTGCACGACGTCGACGCGGCGGTTGGCGAACCGGCGCTCGTCGCGCAGCCGGAACACCCGCAGTTCGAGGTCCTGTGTCGGGTCGCCGCCGGCGATGAAGTGCACCGACAGCGCGCTCGGCGGCAGCTTCGGGTCGACCGTCCGGCTGCCGGCCACGAAAGCCTGGGCCATCATCTGCCCACCGAAGGTCCGGATCGGGTTCTTCGACGGATGCCTGCCGTAGAAGGTGTCGGCGTCGGCTTGCCGGAGGTCCAGAACGGCCAGCAACTCCTCGAAGTCCGTGCCGGCCGGCAAGTGTCCCCCCGGGAGGTATTAGTGGTCGTCTTCCCCGATCCGGTGCACGTGGATCAGATTCGTCGAGCCTACTGTGCCCGGCGGAGCGCCCGCGACGATCACCACCAGATCGCCGCGCTTGTAGCGGCCCATCGTCAGCAGTTCCCGGTCGGCATAGCGGATCATCTCGTCGGTCGACGTCATGTGATCGACGATGAAGGTCTCGGTTCCCCAGGTCAGCGCCAGCTGGCTGCGCACCTCCGGCAGCGCCGTGAACGCCAGCAACGGCAGCGGCGTGTGCAGTCGGGCCAGCCGGCGCACGGTGTCCCCGGATTCGGTGAACGCCACCAGCCCCTTGGCGTCCAGACGCTCGCCGATGTCGCGGGCCGCATAGGAGATCACGCCGCGTTTGGTTCGCGGCACATGCGTCAAAGGTGGTGCGGCCGTGGAGTTCTCCTCGACCGCGACGATGATCCGGGCCATGGTGCGGACCGCGTCCAGCGGGTACTTGCCCACCGAGGTCTCCCCCGACAGCATGACCGCATCCGTGCCGTCCATCACGGCGTTGGCCACATCCGAGGCCTCGGCGCGGGTCGGCCGGGAGTTCTCGATCATCGACTCGAGCATCTGGGTCGCCACGATCACCGGCTTGGCGTTCTCCCGGGCCATCTGGATGGCCCGCTTCTGGACGAGCGGCACCTCTTCGAGGGGCAGTTCGACACCGAGGTCTCCGCGGGCCACCATGATGCCGTCGAAGGCCAGCACGACCGCCTCGAGGTTCTCCACCGCCTCCGGCTTCTCCAGCTTGGCGATCACCGGAACCCGGCGGCCGACCCGGTCCATCACCGCGTGCACGAGTTCGACGTCACTGGGCGAGCGCACGAACGACAGCGCGATCATGTCGACACCCAACTGCAGGGCGAACTCCAGGTCCGCGATGTCCTTCTCGGACAAGGCCGGAACCGAGACGTTCATGCCCGGCAGGGACAGGCCCTTGTTGTTACTGACCGGGCCGCCCTCGGTGACCGTGCACACCACGTCGTCACCGTCGATGTGCTCGACGACGAGCGCCACCTTCCCGTCGTCGACCAGCAACCGGTCTCCGGGACGGGCGTCCGCCGCCAGTCCCTGGTAGGTCGTCGAGACCCGATCGTGGGTGCCTTCGACGTCCTCGACCGTGATGCGCACCGTTTCGCCGTTGCTCCAGCGCACCGCGCGCTCGGCGAATCGGCCCAGCCGGATCTTGGGCCCCTGGAGGTCGGCGAGGATGCCGACCGCGCGGCCGGTGCCGTCCGAGGCCGCCCGGACGCGGTCGTAGGCCGCCTTGTGGTCGCTGTACTCGCCGTGGCTCATGTTCAGCCGGGCGACGTCCATGCCCGCCTCGACAAGCGCGCGCACCATCTCGTCTGTGCCGACAGCCGGTCCGAGGGTACAAACGATCTTGCCGCGTCTGGTCACGGCGCCTCAGCATAGTCGCGGGTCGTCGCCGTCTCGACCGATACAGATCGCCGCCCCGGCGGTCTACGCGTTGTTCGCGCAGCCGTCATCTACCCGACCGCCAGCGGCAGCGCGGTCGGCTTGACCGGCTCGGGCAGATCGGATTCGCCCATCAGGAAGACGTCGACCGCGCGGGCCGCGCTGCGGCCCTCGGCGATGGCCCAGACCACCAGCGACGCACCCCGGTGGGCGTCGCCGCAGACGAACACTCCCGGCGTGCTGGTCTGCCAGTCCGGCCCGCAGCCGAGCGAACCGCGGCGGGTGAGCTGCAGTCCGAGGCCGTCGAGCAGCGGCATCCGTTCGACGCCCTCGAAGCCGATCGCCAGCAGCGCCAGGTCACACGGAAGCTCCAGCGACTCGCCGACCGGCGTGATGGTGCGCCCCCCCGTTTCGCCGTCCCGGGTCACCCGCACCTCGGCGATCTCGATGGCCCGCAGCTTGCCGTCCTCGTCGCCGACGAACCGCTGGACGGCGACCTCATAGCGCCGGTGCCCGCCCTCCGCGTGGGCCGGCGAGGTCCGCAGCACCAACGGCCAGGTGGGCCACGGCGACAGCGATTCGTCGCGCAGCTCCGGGGGCTCGGGGTTGTAGTCCAGCTGGGTCACCGACGCCGCACCCTGGCGATGCGCGGTGCCCAGGCAGTCCGCGCCGGTGTCGCCGCCGCCGATGATCACGACGTGCTTGCCCGCGGCGCTGATGGGCGACGGCCCGTCGCCTTCGCATTCCCTGTTCGCCGGGACCAGGTGTTCCATCGCCAGGTGCACGCCCGGTAGCTGGCGGCCCTCCACGTCGTTGTCGCGGCCGCGCAGCGCGCCGACCGCCAGCACCACCGCGTCGAACCTGCTGCGAAGTTCGTCCACCGAAAGGTCAACGCCCACTTCGCAATCGGTGACGAACCGGGTGCCCTCGGCACGCATCTGGGTCAGCCGCTGGTTGAGCGTGGACTTCTCCAGCTTGTACTCCGGAATCCCGTAGCGCAGCAGTCCGCCCAGCCGGTCGTCGCGTTCGTAGACGGTGACGTGGTGGCCCGCGCGGGTGAGTTGTTGCGCGGCCGCCAGTCCCGCGGGCCCCGAGCCGACCACCGCGACGTTCTTGCCGGTCGAGACGGCGGCCGGTTGCGGCTCCACGATGCCGTCGAGCCACGCCTGGTCGGCGATGGTCTGCTCGATGCGTTTGATGGTCACGCTGCCGCCGGTCTGGTCGTCGGCGATGGACAGCACACAGGCCGCCTCGCAGGGCGCCGGACACAACCGCCCGGTGAACTCCGGGAAGTTGTTGGTGGCGTGCAGGCGCTCGCTGGCCGCCGACCAGCGCCCCCGGCGGACCAGATCGTTCCATTCCGGGATCAGGTTGCCCAGCGGGCAGCCCGCGGTTCCGGAGTGGCAGAACGGAATTCCGCAGTCCATGCACCGACGGGCCTGCTGGCTCACCTCCGCCGACCGCGCGTGGGCGTCCTGGGCCTCGTAGACCTCCCGCCAGTCGCCGACCCGTTCGTCGACGGGCCGCTTGTGCGCCTCGACCTTGCTCACCTCGAGGAATCCGTGTGGGTCAGCCACGAGTCGCCTCCATGATCGCCGCATCCACGTCGCGGCCCTCGGCCTTGGCCATCCGGGTGGCCTGCAGCACCTTCTGGTAGTCGGTCGGCATGATCTTGGTGAACTGCGCGCTGCGCCGCGGCCAGTCCGCGAGCACCGACGACGCCACCGTGCTGCCGGTGAAATGGGCATGCCGCGCGACGATCTCGCGCAGCCAGGCCAGGTCCTCGGGTTCGAGCCGCTGCAACTCCACCATCGCGGTGTTGACCTTCTTCGGGTTCAGCCCCAGCACATAGGTGATGCCGCCGGACATGCCCGCCGCGATGTTGCGTCCGGTCGGGCCGAGCACCACGACCCGGCCGCCGGTCATGTACTCGCAGGCGTGGTCGCCGACACCCTCCGTGACGGCCAGCGCCCCGGAGTTGCGGGCGCAGAACCGCTCGCCCACCCGGCCGCGCAGGTACACCTCACCCGAGGTGGCCCCGTACAGCAGGGTGTTGCCGGCGATGACGTTGTCCTCGGGCAGGAACAGCACATCGTCCGGCGGTCGCACCACGATCCGGCCGCCCGAAAGCCCTTTTCCGACATAGTCGTTCGCATCGCCCACCAGGTCGATGCTGATACCGGGCGGCAGGAAGGCGCCCAGCGACTGGCCCGCCGAACCGGTGAGCTTGACCGTGATGGTGTCCGCCGGCAGACCCTGCGCGCCGTAGCGACGGGTCACCTCCGAACCCAGCAGGGTGCCCACGGTCCGGTTGACGTTGCGGACCGGCAGTTCCAGCACCACCGGATGAGCGTCCTCGAGGGCGCCCTCGGCCAGCGCGATCAGCGTCCGGTCCAGCGCGTGGTCCAGGCCGTGATCCTGATCGCGGACCCGCCGGCGCTCGGGATACGTCGCGTCCGGTTCGTCGCCGGGCACCGCGAACAGCGGGCTCAGGTCCAGACCCTTGCTCTTCCAGTGCGCGACGCCGTCGGCGGTGTCGAGCAGTTCGGCGTGCCCGACGGCCTCGTCGATGCTGCGGAAACCCAGTTCGGCCAGGTACTTCCGGATGTCCTCGGCGATGAACCGGAAGAAGTTCTCGACGAACTCGGGCTTGCCGTTGTAGCGGGCCCGTAGTTCCGGATTCTGGGTGGCGACGCCGACCGGGCAGGTGTCGAGGTGGCAGACGCGCATCATGATGCAGCCGGACACGATCAGCGGCGCGGTGGCGAAGCCGAATTCCTCGGCCCCGAGCAGCATCGCGACCATGACGTCACGCGCGGTGCGCATGCCGCCGTCACACTGCACCGTGATCCGGTCGCGTAACCCGTTGAGCACCAGCGTCTGCTGTGTGTCGGCCAGGCCGATCTCCCACGGCGCCCCGGCATGTTTCAGCGAGGTGAGCGGAGCCGCGCCGGTGCCGCCGTCGTATCCGCTGATGAGCACCACGTCGGCGTGCGCCTTCGACACCCCGGCCGCCACTGTGCCGACGCCCACCGAACTGACCAGCTTGACGTGGATCCGGGCGTCGGCGTTGGCGTTCTTGAGGTCGTGGATCAGCTGCGCGAGGTCCTCGATCGAGTAGATGTCGTGGTGCGGCG
>CAZTAA010000085.1:0-4662 GCA_964611465.1 uncultured Mycobacterium sp.
TCGCGGGGCCGCCCGGCGCCGGCCGCTGACCGCCGACTCTGACATCTGTTGAGCGCCCACTGCGAGGGCCACTCGAACTTCTTGTCGGTGAGCGCTCAACAGATCGTGGGGCGCTAGAGAAGGCCTGCGCTGTCGGCGGACCCGTCGCCGTCCGCGTCGGCCAGCGTGACATCCCAGCGACCGTCGCCGTCGGTGTCGACATAACCGACGGAGCCGTCCTCGGCGATCACCCGGTCGGCCAGACCGTCACCGTCGGCGTCGAGCAGGCGGTCGTCGGCGTCGCCGTCGGCGTCGAAGTCGACCAGCGGGCCGCCGGTGTGTTCGGCGCCGTCGAGGCTGTGCCAACGCAACCCGGCGCCGGCGGCGCGTTGTGTCGCCGCGATCGCCCAGGTGCCGGTTCCGTCGTCGGTGAACCATCGGCCGCCGCTCGAGCCCACGTCCAGAACGGCGTGGTCGGCGAGGCCGTCGCCGTCCAGGTCGGCCAGGGCGTCGTCGCGCAGCCCGTCGCCGTCGAAGTCCAGCCCGACCGCGTCCAGCACGCCGTCGCCGTCGCTGTCCACGTCCGGCGGCCCGGTCCACATCGTGGCGGTGCCGTCATCTCCCAGGCAGTAGTCCATACGAGATCAGACGGTGCGATCCGCCTTCGCGTTCCACCACGCAAGCAATTCGGCGCGCGCCTCGTCCGGGCTCAGCGGCCCGCGGTCCAGCCGCAGCTCCTTGAGGTACTTCCAGGCCTCCCCCACCTGCGGTCCGGCCGGGATGCCCAGCAGTTCCATGATCTCGTTGCCGTCGAGGTCCGGGCGCACCCGGGCCAGGTCCTCGCGCGCGGCCAGGTCGGCGATCCGGTGTTCCAGTTCGTCGTAGTTGGCCTGCAGCCGCGCCGCGCGACGTTTGTTGCGGGTCGTGCAGTCGGCCCGGACCAGCTTGTGCAACCGGGGCAGCAGCGGCCCGGCGTCGGTGACATACCGGCGCACCGCCGAATCGGTCCACCTGCCGTCCCCGTACCCGTGGAACCGCAGGTGCAGGTACACCAGCTGGGACACGTCGTCGACCATCTGTTTGGAGTACTTCAGCGCCCGCATCCGCTTGCGGGTCATCTTGGCGCCGACGACCTCGTGGTGGTGGAAGCTCACCCCGCCGTCCGGTTCGTGCCGGCGGGTCGCCGGTTTGCCGATGTCGTGCAGCAACGCCGACCAGCGCAGCACCAGATCGGGTCCGTCGGGGCCCTCCAGACCAATGGCCTGGCGCAGCACGGTCAGCGAATGCTGATAGACGTCCTTGTGCTGATGATGCTCGTCGATCGCCATGCGCATCGCCCCGATCTCGGGCAGCACCTGCTCGCCCATGCCGGTCTGCACCATGAGGTCCACACCGGCAACCGGGTCGGACCCGAGCAGCAGCTTGTCCAACTCGGTGGCGATCCGCTCGGCGGTGATCCGGGACAACTGCGGCGCCATCTCCTCGATCGCCGTCCGCACCCGCGGTGCCACGGTGAAGCCGAGCTGGGAGACGAACCGGGCGGCCCGCAGCATCCGCAGCGGGTCGTCACCGAAGGACACCTCCGGTGCCGACGGGGTGTCGAGCACGCCGTCGCGCAGGGCCGCCAGCCCGCCCAGGGGATCGATGAACTCACCGGGACCGGCGCCGGTGATCCGGACCGCCATCGCGTTGACGGTGAAATCGCGGCGGACCAGATCGTCCTCGAGGCGGTCGCCGAATCGGACTTCGGGATTGCGCGACACCTGGTCGTAGGAGTCGGCGCGGAACGTCGTGATCTCGACGCGCTGCCCGTCGCGGGCCGCGCCGACGGTGCCGAACTCGATACCGGTGTCCCACAGGGCGTCGGCCCACGGCCGCACGATGCGCTGCACCTCGGCCGGGTGCGCGTCGGTGGTGAAGTCGAGATCCGGACTCAGCCGACCCAACAGCGCGTCGCGCACGCTGCCGCCGACGAGGTAGAGCTGATGGCCCGACGATTCGAACACGTCGCCGAGCTTTCGCAGCGGCTCACCGTGGCGGTTCAGCGCGACGAGCGCCCGCGCCAACAGCGGAGCGTCGAGGTCAGCGTCGGCGCCGGGACCGGATTCGGGCACGTTCTCCGAGACTAGTCGGGGTGACGAGGCCGAAGCGAACGGCGGGCCGTTCCCCAGATCTGATGAGTCTCGGCTGCGACGTTGTGCGAGTGGACTTCGCACACATTCCTGAACAGATGCGGGCTGAGCGCGCACCCGCGGTACGGCGAGTGGGCGGCGGGAGCGCCCCGGTAAACAACTACTATCGCTGAGGTGTCGGACGGCGAACAGCCCAAACCTCGACGGCGCCGCGGGCGTCGCCGAGGGCGGCGCGCCGCCGATCCCGGCACCGCCGCCGGAACGGCCGCCGGTCACGAGCCGCCCACCGGCAACACTCCCCTCGCCGCGCAACCCTCCCCCGGATCGTCCGGCGTGGCCAAGCCGAGTCGTCCCCGCCCCGGGCGCGGCGGACGCGACCGGTTGCGCACCGTGCACGAGACGTCGGCGGGCGGGTTGGTGATCGACGGAATCGACGGCCCCCACGAGGATCAGGTCGCCGCGCTCATCGGCCGGGTCGACCGCCGCGGCCGGATGCTGTGGTCACTGCCCAAGGGCCACATCGAGCAGGGTGAAACCGCCGAACAGACCGCCATCCGGGAGGTCGCCGAGGAAACCGGCATCCACGGCAAGGTGCTGGCGTCCCTGGGCAGCATCGACTACTGGTTCGTCACCGACGGACGGCGCGTGCACAAGACCGTCCACCACTACCTGCTGCGGTTCTCCGGTGGTGAGCTCTGCGACGAGGACCTCGAGGTGACCGAGGTGGCCTGGGTTCCGCTGCGGGAACTGCCCGCCCGGCTGGCCTACGCCGACGAACGGCGCCTCGCCGAGGTCGCCCACGAACTGATCCGCACCCTGCAGAACCACGGGCCCGAGGCGCTGCCGCCACTGCCGCGCAGCGCCCCCCGGCGACGGCCGCAGACGCATTCGCACAGTCGCAACCACCGTCCCGACGGGCCCGCCTCCGGCCGGACGAACGGGTGCGGGCCGGCGTCGCCGAAGACGCCGAATACGCCGTGACCGCCGGGCTGCGCCGGACCGCGCCGCGCTTGGCCGCGGTGATCCTGATGATCGCGGTCTTCCTGCTGCCGAACGTGCTCCCCCGCGCCGCCGGCGGTGAGCCCGGTGCCACCGCGTTTCTTGCCGTTCGGATCGACAGCGTCACCCCGGATCTGGTGACACCCGGTAGCGACCCGGTGGTGCGCGTGACGGGTGCCGTCGACAACGTCGGCGACCGGTCGGTCCGCGACATCGTCGCGCGCCTGGAGCACGCCCCGGCGGTGAGCAGCTCCGCACAGTTGCGCACCGAACTCGACGGCACCACCCAGCAATTCCAGCCCGTCGGCGAATTCGTCAACGTCTCGGGCGAGTTGCAGCCCGGCCAGAGCGCCGGGTTCGCCTTCGCCTATCCGCTGCGTTCGTCGACGGAGCCCGCCCTGGGCATCGACCGGCCCGGCGTTTATCCGCTGCTGGTGAACGTCAACGGCACACCCGACTACGGCGCGCCGGCCCGGCTGGACGACGGCCGGTTCCTGCTCCCCGTGCTCGGTCTGCCCGCGGCCCCGGACTCCGAGTCCGACAGTGTCGCACCGGATAACAGCAAGCCGGTCCAGATGACGATGCTGTGGCCGCTGGCCGATCAGCCGAGACTGGTCCCGGGCGTGCCGGGCGGGACCACTCCGGTACGCCTGAGCGACGACACGCTCGCCGCGTCATTGGCCCCCGGGGGCCGACTGGACACCCTGCTGGGCGCGGCCGAGTTCGCGACGAGCCCGGCCGCCGACGCCGACGGAGCCGTGGCCCGGGGGTTGTGTCTGGCGGTGGATCCGGACCTGTTGGTCACCGTCAACGCGATGACCGCGGGCTACACGGTCGCCGACGACGGTCAGGCCGGCGGCGGTCATCCGGGGACCGGTCAGGATGCCGCGGCGGCGTGGCTGAACCGGTTGCGCGCGCTGGCGGGCCGCATGTGCGTGACGGCCGCGCCCTACGCCCAGGCCAGCCTCGACGCGCTCGAACGCGTCGGCGACGCCGGGCTCAGTTCGTTCACCACCGGCGGATCGGCCGACGTCGTCCAGCAGATCCTCGGTGTCCGGCCGCTGTCGGGCGTGACCTTGACCGGTGACGAACCGTTGACCGACAACGTCGTCAATCTGCTTGGCGGGCAAGGCAATACGGTGGCGATCGCGGCGGCCGATCCCGCCTCCGAAGGCTCCGGCTCCGCCGACCTGACGCCGCGCCGGTTGTCGGACGCGGTCGTCGCCGCGCCATTCGATCCGGCGGTCGGTGCCGCGCTCGCCGCCGCGGGAACCGATCCGGTGACGCCGTCGTATCTCGACAGCACGCTGACCGTTCCGCTGCGGCACGACTCGGCGGCCGCGCGCCGCCAGAACGCGGTGTCGGCGTTGGTGTGGCGGGCGTTGACACCCGACGCCGAGATTCGCACCCAGCTGCTGATGCCGCCGCTGGTGTGGGGCCTGCAGCCCGATGACGCGCAGCGCATTCTGGCGGCGTTCGCGGCCACCATTCATGCCGGTCTGGCCGTGCCCCGTCCGATGCCCGCGGTGATCGCCGAAACGGCCGGCGACCC
>CAZTAA010000085.1:4762-9443 GCA_964611465.1 uncultured Mycobacterium sp.
GAGGACATGCTGCGCGCGCTGAGCCAGTCCGAACCGGCCGACACCCGCAACGGTCTGGCCGTGGCGCGCCTGGACCGGGTGGGCAGCACCCTCGACGACCTGTTCAAGGCGGTGACCATCGTCAACCCGGGTGGCTCCTACACCCTGGCGACCGAGCACAGCCCGCTGCCGCTGGCGTTGCGTAACGATCTGGCCGTCCCGATCCGCGTCCGCCTCGAGGTGGACGCACCACCGGGAATGACGGTGGCCGATATCGGTGAGCAGGAACTGCCCCCGGGATACCTGCCGGTGCGGGTGCCCGTCGAGGTCCACTTCACCCAGCGAGTTGCCGTCGACGTCGGCCTGCGGACGCCGGAGGGTCTCGCGCTCGGTGACCCGGTTCGCCTGTCGGTGCATTCCAACGCCTATGGCAAGGTGCTGTTCTTCATCACGCTGACCGCCGGCGCGGTCCTGGTGACGTTGACCGCCCGCCGGCTGTGGCACCGGTTCCGCGGCGAACCCGACCGGGCCGACCTGGACCAGCCGAGGCGGCGCGAAGGATGAGCTCCGTCAACCCGCCGTCCCGAACGGACGCCCAGCCGGTCCGCGCGGAGCTGTCCGACGCGGCCGTGGTGTCCCGTTCGTGGGGCATGGCGTTCGCGACGCTGATCAGCCGGATCACCGGGTTCATCCGGATCGTGCTGCTCGCCGCGATCCTCGGCGCGGCGCTGTCCAGTTCGTTCACCGTGGCCAACCAGCTGCCCAACCTGGTGGCCGCCCTGGTGCTGGAAGCGACGTTCACGGCCATCTTCGTGCCGGTACTGGCCCGGGCCGAACGCGACGACGCCGACGGCGGAACGGCTTTCGTGCGGCGGCTGGTCACGCTGGCCACCACGCTGCTGGTCGTCACGACCGTGCTCTCCGTGGCCGGCGCACCTTTGCTGGTCCGGCTGATGCTCGGCGACGACCCGAAAGTCAACGCCCCACTGACCACGGCGTTCGCGTATCTGCTTCTGCCGCAGGTGATCTTCTACGGACTGTCGTCGGTGTTCATGGCGATCCTCAACAACCGCAACCACTTCGCCGCACCCGCCTGGGCACCCGTCGTCAACAACGTCGTCGCGATCGCGACCCTGGGGTTGTATGTGCTTGTGCCGGGCGAACTTTCCGTCGACCCGGTGCGGATGGGGAACGCCAAGCTGCTCGTCCTGGGGGTCGGAACCACCCTCGGCGTCGTCGCGCAGGCGGCGGTGCTGCTCATCGCGATCCGGCGCGAGCAGATCAGCCTGCGCCCGCTGTGGGGAATCGACGACCGGCTCAAGCAGTTCGGCGCGATGGCCGCGGCGATGGTGCTCTACGTGCTGATCAGTCAGTTCGGTCTGGTGGTGGGCAACCAGATCGCCAGCGCCGCAGCGGCATCCGGCCCGGCCATCTACAACTACACGTGGCTGGTGCTGATGCTGCCGTTCGGGATGATCGGCGTGACGGTACTGACGGTGGTGATGCCCCGGCTGAGCCGCAACGCCGCCGCCGAGGACACCGAAGCCGTGCTGGCCGACTTCTCGCTGGCGACCCGGTTGACGATGATCACCCTGATCCCGTTCGTGGCCTTCATGACAGTGGCCGGACCGGCGATCGGCAGCGCGCTGTTCGCGTACGGCAAGTTCGGTGAGGTCGACGCCAACTATCTGGGCATCTCGATCGCGTTGTCCTCGTTCACCCTGATCCCGTATGCCTTGGTGCTGCTCGAACTGCGGGTGTTCTACGCGCGCGAACAGCCGTGGATCCCCATCCTCATCGTGATCGCGATCACGGCGGTCAAGATCGGCGCGTCGCTGGCCGCACCGCACGTCACCGACAACCCCGAACTGGTCGCCGGATTCCTCGGCACGGCCAACGGGCTCGGCTTCCTCGCCGGCGCGGTACTGGGCTACTTCCTGTTGCGCCGTGCCCTGCGGCCGGCCGGCGGACAGCTGGTCGGCCTGCCCGTGGTCCGCACCGTCGCGGTCACGTTGATCGCCTCGCTGCTGGCCAGCCTCCTCGGTTACGCCGCCGACCGGGTGTTCGGTCTGGCGGAGCTGACGACCCGGGGCGGCGGCATGGGCTCGCTGCTGCGCCTGACGATCCTGGGGCTGATCATGCTGCCGATCGTCGCGGCGGTCATGCTGGCGGCCCGCGTCCCGGAGGCCCTGGCCGCGGCGGCGGCCGTGCGCCGACGGCTCCGGCGCGGCGAACCGGCAGCAGCCGTCGCATCAGTCACGCCGGACTCACCCACCACCGGCGTCCCTGTCACGTACCCTGTGCCCAGGAAACTGCCGTTGAGCCATGCCGGCACGGCCACGGGGAAAGGACCGGAGGTGACCGACGAAGCCTCGGGATTGCCGCGGACGACGCCACCGGATGCTTCGGGACACACCGACCGCCCGACGGAGATCGTGACGGACGTTCGCCCGCCCGCCCGCACCGAGGCCGAACACCTCGTGCCCGGCACCACCGTCGCCAACGGGCGCTACCGCCTGCTCGTGTTCCACGGCGGCCCGCCGGGACTGCAGTTCTGGCAGGCCCTGGACACCGCGCTGGACCGTCAGGTCGCATTGACCTTCGTCGACCCGGAGGGCACGCTGGCGCCCGAGGCGGTCAACGAAATACTCTCTCGCACATCGCAATTGAGCCGCGTCGATCGGCCCGGGATTGCGCGCGTGCTGGATGTCGCCGCTGCTCCGGACCGGCCTGGCGGCCTGGTGGTCTCGGAGTGGATCCGTGGCGGCTCGCTGCGCGAGGTCGCCGAAACCGCACCGTCTCCCATCGGCGGCGCCCGCGCCATCCAGTCACTGGCCGCCGCCGCCGAGACGGCCCATCAGGACGGTCTCGCGCTGTCGATCGACCATCCCAGCCGGATCCGGGTGAGCATCGACGGTGACGTCGCGCTGGCGTTCCCCGCCACCCTGCCCAACGCAACCCCCGAGGACGACATCCGCGGAGTCGGCGCCGCGCTGTATGCCCTTCTCGTCAACCGCTGGCCGTTACGGGAGGCCGGTACCCCCAGCGGCATGCGGCCCGCCGACGTCGATGCCGCCGGCCAGCCCGTCGAGCCGCGTTCGGTGAACCGGAGCATCCCGTTCCAGATCTCGGCGGCGGCGGTCCGCTCGGTTCAGGACGGCGGCGGCATCCGAACCGCACCCACCCTGCTCAACCTGCTGCAGCAGGCCACCGCGGTCGCCGACCGAACCGAACAGATCGGTGCGGTCGACAACACCCCCGCCTCCTCGGCGCCCCTCACACCCACGGACCCCGGCTTGGACGAGGAGGCCCGCGCGCGCCGCCGGCGCAACCTCATGATCGGCCTCGGCGCCGCCGCCGCGGTTCTCGTCGTCGCCCTCATCGTGCTGGCGACGGTGCTCACCCGGATCTTCGGCGACGTCGGTGGCAGCATCGACGGCGACCAACTGGGCCTCAACCCGACCAACAGCGCCGAGAGCCCGGCCGCCGGAGCCGTGGTCAAGCCCGTCAAGGCAACGGTGTTCTCGCCCCAGGGCGGTGCCGACGCCCCGTCCCTGGCGGGTCTGGCGATCGACGGTGACACCGCCACCATGTGGCCGGTGGACACCTACACCGATCCCAACCCGTTCCCGAACTTCAAGAACGGCGTCGGGCTCATGCTCGACCTGCCGGAGCCCACCAAGATCGGCTCGGTCGACATCGGGGTGACCAGCACCGGCACGAAGATCCAGATCCGGTCCGCGGAGAGCTCGGACCCGTCGGCGCTGGAGGACACCACCGCGCTGACCCAGCCGACCTCGGTGCAGCCCGGCAACAACACCATCAAGGTCAACGCGCCGGCGCCGACATCCCACCTGCTGGTGTGGATCTCCACACTCGGCACCGTCGACGGCAAGAACAGGTCCGACATCACCGAGATCACGGTGCGCGCCGCCGGCTGACCCTGGTTATCCCCAGCCGCGCCGCCGGGTGAAGTGTCCGGTGCCCGTCGCATCGCTAACGTCCGCCCGGTGGTCAGCACCGATACCCGCAGCGACGCCGAACTTCTGGCCGCCCATGTGGCCGGGGACCGCCACGCCTTCGCGGAGCTGTTCGGCCGGCACCGGGATCGGCTGGCGCGGCTGGCGCGGCGCACCTGCGCTCCCGAGGACGCCGCCGATGCACTGCAGGAGGCGATGCTGGCCGCACACCGCGGCGCCGGCGCCTTTCGTCACGAGAGCACGGTCGGCAGCTGGCTGCACCGGATCGTCGTCAACGCATGCGTTGACCGGTTGCGGCACAACAGGATTCGCTGTACCGTCCCGCTGGAGGAGGCCGCTCACCCGGCCGTCGACCACGGCGAGCGCCTCGACGCGGCGGTGATGGTGCACACGGCCCTGGCCCGGCTGCCGGCCGACCAGCGGGCCGCACTGTGTGCGGTCGAACTGCACGGCTATTCGGTCGCCGCCACCGCGAGACTGCTCGGTATCCCGGAGGGGACGGTGAAGAGCCGTGCCGCGCGGGCCCGGCACCGGCTCGCAAGCCTGCTCGGCGAGCCGGAGGGTTGATGCAGACTGTCCCGGTGAAGCATGCCGCGCATCCGCCGCCGCGGCCGCCGCGGGCACTGACGGTGGTGGGTGCCGTGGCCGCGGTGGCCGCCGTGACCATCGGGGCGATCACCCTGCTGCACACCCCGGCGGCCGGGATCACGTCGGTGCGCAAG
>CAZTAA010000085.1:9543-16603 GCA_964611465.1 uncultured Mycobacterium sp.
CCGCCGACGTGCAGCGCCGCCGACACCGGGCTACTGGCCGAGACGACCGTGCGGCGCGGCTGAAAGCGCACACCGGCGAGATACCGGGAACACCCCGGCCTACCCTTGTTGTTCATAACCGTGCCAGCCCACGCCAGAAAGGCCCGTATGACCGACACCACTCCCGTTCACGAGGTCATCGTCATCGGCTCCGGTCCGGCCGGCTACACCGCCGCGGTCTACACCGCCCGCGCCCAACTGACGCCGCTGGTCTTCGAGGGAACGTCATTCGGCGGCGCGTTGATGACGACCACCGAGGTCGAGAACTATCCGGGATTCCGGGACGGCATCCTGGGCCCCGCGCTGATGGACGAGATGCGGGAACAGGCGCTGCGGTTCGGCGCCGATCTGCGGATGGAGGACGTCGAGTCGGTCTCGCTGCACGGTCCGGTCAAGACGGTGACCACCGCGGGCGGCGAGACGCACCGCGCCCGCGCGGTCATCCTGGCGATGGGCGCCGCCGCACGCTACCTGGGTGTTCCCGGTGAAGAAGAACTGCTCGGCCGCGGTGTCAGCGCGTGCGCCACCTGTGACGGCTTCTTCTTCAAGGACCAGGACATCGCGGTGATCGGCGGCGGCGACTCGGCGATGGAGGAGGCGACGTTCCTGACGAAGTTCGCCCGCAGCGTCACCCTGGTGCACCGGCGCGACGAGTTCCGCGCGTCGAAGATCATGCTGGAGCGCGCGCGGGCGAACGAGAAGATCACCTTCGTCACCAACGCCGAGGTGCTCGCCGTCGAAGGCGACGGCACGGTGAGCGGACTGCGCCTGCACGACAAGGTCACCGGTCAGGACTCACTGCTCGCGGTCACCGGCATGTTCGTCGCGATCGGTCACGACCCGCGCTCGGAACTGGTCCGCGGTGTGGTCGACCTCGACGACGAGGGCTACGTCCTGGTTCAGGGCCGCTCCACCCACACCTCGGTCGACGGCGTGTTCGCCGCCGGCGATCTCGTCGACCACACCTACCGCCAGGCCATCACCGCCGCGGGCAGCGGCTGTGCGGCGGCGATCGACGCCGAGCGCTGGCTCGCCGAGGCCGCCCGTCCCGCCGGAACCGACCTGATAGGAGCGCCGCGATGAGCGCCGGCAAGGATAGCGCCACCTTCACCGTTTCCGACGACTCCTTCGCTGATGACGTACTCGGCAGCAGCGAACCCGTCCTGGTCGACTTCTGGGCCACGTGGTGCGGCCCGTGCCGGATGGTGGCTCCGGTGCTGGAGGAGATCGCCGCCGAAAAGGCCGGCCGGCTCTGGGTCGCCAAGCTCGACGTCGAAGCCAACCCCGTCACCGCCCAGGATTTCGAGGTCGTCTCGATTCCCACGATGATCCTGTTCAAGGACGGTGCACCGGTGAAGCGGATCGTCGGCGCCAAGGGCAAAGCGGCGCTGCTGCGCGAGTTGGCCGACATCATTTCCTGACCGTCCAATACCGGAAAACATCCGCGCGACGTCCGCCTGGGGTTTTCCATATTCGGCCGAGGGTCTGAGAGAATGCAGCAACACCGCCGAACGCCGGCCACGGCCCGTTCGGCGGCCTGCTGGCAGCCTGCCGACACCGGGAGTGAGGGTCTCGATCGATGCCGATCCGCCACCGCGACAACGTCGGCGACGCGCTGCGTCGCGGCGACCGCGGCGTGGCGGTCGCCGAGATCCGCGCGGCGCTGGCCGCTCTTGGCCTGGTCGCGAATCCGGAGGCCGATCTCACCACTGGCAGGCACGTCGCGCTGGACCTGTTCGACGCCGACCTCGACGATGCGGTCCGCGCGTTCCAGCAGCAGCGGGGACTGCTGGTGGACGGCGTGGTCGGCGAGGCCACCTACCGCGCGCTGAAGGAAGCGTCCTACCGGCTGGGGGCCCGTACCCTGAACCATCAGTTCGGTGCGCCGATGTACGGCGACGACGTCGCCACGCTGCAGGCGCGCCTGCAGGATCTCGGCTTCTACACCTCGATGGTCGACGGTCATTTCGGGCTGCAGACCCACAACGCGTTGATGTCCTACCAGCGCGAGTTCGGGTTGTCCGCCGACGGCATCTGCGGACCGGAGACACTGCGGTCGCTGTACTTCCTCGGCTCCCGGGTGACCGGTGGGTCGCCGCATGCGATCCACGAGGAAGAGCTTGTGCGGCGGTCCGGCCCACGACTGTCCGGGAAGCGCATCATCATCGACCCGGGTCGCGGCGGCCCCGACCACGGCCTGATCACCCAGAGTCAGTACGGGCCGATCAGCGAGGCTGATCTGTTGTGGGACTTGGCAAGTCGGCTCGAGGGCCGGATGGCGGCCATCGGCATGGAAACGTTCCTGTCGCGGCCGGCCAACCGGGGACCGTCCGACATCGAGCGCGCCAACACCGCCAACGGCGTGGGCGCCGATCTGATGATCAGCCTGCGGTGTGACGCCCAGCCGTCGCCCGCCGCCAGCGGCGTCGCCTCGTTCTACTTCGGTAACGCGCACGGTTCGGTGTCCACCATCGGCCGCAACCTGGCGGACTTCATCCAGCGAGAAGTGGTGGCGCGCACCGGATTACGTGATTGCCGCACCCACGGCCGGACCTGGGACCTGCTGCGCCTGACACGCATGCCCACCGTCCAGGTCGACGTCGGGTACATCACCAACCCGCACGACCGGGCCGTGCTGGTCTCCCCCACCAGCCGCGACGCGCTCGCCGAAGGCATCCTCGCCGCGGTCAAGCGGCTCTATCTGCTGGGCAAAAACGACCGTCCCACAGGCACTTTCACGTTCGCCGAACTGCTCGCACACGAACTCGCCGACGGCCAGGCCCGCTGAGGCGCTCCGCTCCGCTAGCTCTGCGGTATCTCCCCGGTGATGCCGCTACCCGCGCCGACTGGCTGTCGGAGCTGACTGCTCTCCAGCAGCCGCTCCAGCGCGGCCTCGACTTCTTCCTTCCAGCCCAACCCCTTGTCCAGTTCGAGGCGGAGCCGCGGGAAATACGGGTGCGGTGAGACGACGACGAATCCGACCTCCAGGAGGAAGTCCGCGTCGATCATGCACTGGTCGAAGGAGCAGTCACCGAGGGCTTCGACGGCCGCCCGGACGGCGGGGTCGGCGGCCGGCCGTTCGAGCAACTCCGCGGCCAGCACCGTGCGGCCGAAGGCTTCGAGGGCCCGGACACCGCGGCGCACCAGTTCGGCGACCACGTGCCCGACGAGTTCGTGTTGCAGGCCGTCGGTGGCCGGGTCCGATTCGACGCCCATCGACGTGAGCAGCACCGCGTCGGCACTCACCGGACCGCTGGGAAACCGCAGCGCACGCGGAACCGCGTGGGGTGGGGCGTACAACACGTAACCGACACACGCCGGTTCGATGCCGCTGCGCGCAGCGGGGCCGTCGCCGGGAGCCGCGGGTGACGTGGTCGCGACGAGGCCGCACGACCCCCACTCCAACATCACCATCGACAGCCAGGCTTCTTTTTCGAACTCCGCGTCGGCCAGGTGATCGTCGCCGCCGACGGCGTCCGGGTCCACCTCCCAGAACACGCAGCGGCGGGCGTGCTTGGGCAGAAGCTCGAATCCCTCGAGCCGCAGCGGCGTGATACGAGCGGACACTAGCTTCCCGGGCCTCCATGCGGTGCGGTCACATCAGACGGCCCCTCCAGAATAGGAGACAACGCGTCGCCGCGACCACTAACGGGCGGACCGGCCCTGAGGTCTTCCCCGTCGATTTGAATGCCATTGTGTGGCAACGGTTTTCGGCCCGGCGATGGCCGACCGCGGGCCGGCGGACACGGATTCGTCACTGTGACGCAACGCCCCGGTGTCGATGGGTGCCGGAGTCAGCTGCCGCCGGAGTCCATCAGGCCGACGATCCGCTGCAGATCGTCGACCGAGCCGAACTCGACGACGATCTTCCCTTTGCGCTTCCCCAGGCTGACCGTCACCCGGGTGTCATACGCGCTCGACAGCCGCTCCGCCACGTCCTGCAGACCCGGCATGTGAATCGGTTTCCGGCGCGGGCCCCCGGGCTTGGCGGCGTCCGACCGGTTCGCCAGCGTGACCGCCTCTTCGGTGGCCCGGACCGACAGCCCCTCGGCGACGATCCGTGCCGCGAGCTCCTCCTGGGCCTCCGGGCCCCCGTCCAACGCCAACAGGGCCCGCGCGTGCCCCGCCGAGAGCACTCCGGCGGCGACCCTGCGTTGCACCGCGATCGGCAGCCGAAGGAGCCGGATCATGTTGGAGATCAACGGTCGGGACCGGCCGATCCGCGCGGCCAACTCGTCGTGCGTGACCCCGAACTCGTCGAGAAGCTGTTGGTAGGCGGCCGCCTCCTCCAACGGGTTCAGCTGGACGCGGTGGATGTTCTCCAGCAGCGCGTCGCGCAGCAGATGGTCGTCGGCCGTCTCCCGGACGATCGCGGGTACCGCGGACAGGCCGGCCTGCTGCGCCGCCCGCCACCGCCGCTCCCCCATGATGATCTGGTACCGCGCCGGTTCGGTCCCAGGAACGGCCCGCACGACGATCGGCTGCATCAGGCCGAACTCACGGATCGAATGCACCAGTTCGGCGAGCGCCTCCTCGTCGAAGACCTGCCGCGGCTGCTTGGGGTTGGGTTCGATGCGCGCAGGATCGATCTCCCGGTACACCGCCCCGATGTCTTCCGCCGTGCCGGCCGGCGCAGCGGCTGCGGGGGCTCCGCCGAGAAGGACATCGGCCGCGGCATCGCCGATCCGCGGGCCCAGGGTCGCCGGGCCCGCGCCGTCCGCCGGTCCCGTCGGGATCAGCGAAGCCAGGCCACGGCCCAGCCCGCCCTTGCGGCGCGTTGTCCCCCGCTCAGACGAATTCATGGCAGTTCCTTCCCGCCGGGGGCGGCGCCCCGTTCGGCGATTTCCCGGCTGGCGTCGAGATAGCTCATCGCTCCCCGTGAGCCGGGGTCGTAGTCGATGATCGTCATGCTGTATCCGGGTGCCTCGGACACCTTCACGCTGCGCGGGATGACGGTGCGCAACACCTTGGGCCCGAAGTACCGGCGCACCTCCTCGGCCACCTGGTCGGCGAGCTTGGTCCGGCCGTCGTACATCGTCAGAACCACCGTGCTCACCTCCAGGCGCGGATTGAGGTGCGCCTTGACCATCTCGATGTTCTTCATCAGTTGCGAGACGCCCTCGAGGGCGTAGTACTCGCACTGGATCGGGATGAGCACTTCCGGCGCCGCAACCAAGGCGTTGATCGTGAGCAGTCCCAGCGACGGCGGGCAGTCGACGAACACGTAGTCGAAGTCCGAGCTGTCGAGTTCGGCGAGCGCGTTGCGCAGCCGGTTCTCCCGCGCCACCATGCTCACCAGTTCGATCTCCGCACCGGCCAGATCGATCGTGGCCGGGACGCAGAACAGGTTCGCGTTGTGGGGACTCTGCCGCACCGCCTCCGACAGCGGGAGCTCCCCGATGAGCACCTCGTACGACGACGGGGTGCCCGCCTGCCGATGTTCGATGCCCAGGGCGGTGCTGGCGTTCCCCTGAGGGTCCAGGTCGATCACCAACACCTTGAGGCCTTGCACCGCGAGGGCTGCGGCCAGGTTCACCGCGGTCGTCGTCTTGCCGACGCCGCCCTTCTGATTGGCGATCGTGAAGACGCGCCGCTCGGCGGGACGCGGCAGGGTCTTGTTGGTGTGCAGCACCTGCATCGCCCGCTCGGCTGCCGCGCCGATCGGAGTGTCGACGTCGTTCGGCCAACTCGCCGATTGCGATGTTTCACGTGAAACAGCGTCGCGATGCGCGGCGTCGCCGGAACTCGTCATTTGCCCCTCCCCCGCGAGCCGCCGGTGCGCCGTCCGGTCAGACGTGCCACCACCACGGTCGCCGGCGGTCTCAAGAACTCCACGCCACATTTCACCACTCGAACCTCGGACACGCCCAACGTTCTCATCGCGTCCCGGCACTCCGCGACTTCCGCCTCGGCCCGCTCGCCCTTCATCGCCAGCATCTGGCCGCCGGAGCGAAGCAGCGGCAGGCACCACCGCGCTAGTTTGTCCAGAGCCGCCACCGCCCGGGACGTGACCGCGTCGAACTCGCCCAACTCGGCGCGGACGGCCGGGTCTTCCGCCCGTCCCCGCACCACGGCCACATTGGCGAGTTCCAGTTCGGAAACGACCTCGCAGAGAAACGTCGTCCGCCGCAGCAGCGGTTCGATCAGAACCACCGAGAGGTCCGGGCGGGCGATCGCCAGGGGGATACCCGGCAGGCCGGCCCCACTGCCGACATCGGCGATGCGGAGCGCCGGCGGAACGAGTTCTCCGACCGCCGCGCTATTGAGGATGTGCCGCTCCCAGAGTCTGTCGCGCTCGCGCGGGCCGATCAGGCCCCGCTCGACCCCGGCCGTCGCCAACAGCTCCGCATACCTTTGGGCCGTCGGAAGCCCTTCCCCGAACACCTTCGCCGCCGCGGCTGGCGCATCCGGAACGCCGCCATGTTTCACGTGAAACATCCTCCGGCTTCCGGGTCGGGCTCTTGTCCGTCAGAACTACAGCCGTGTAACTTGCTCAGCCGACCAGGACCACGACGCGGCGCGACGGCTCGACACCCTCGCTCTCGCTGCGGACACCGGACACCGCCGCCACCGCGTCGTGCACGATCTTCCGCTCGAACGGTGTCATCGGCGCCAGCTCTTCCCGCTCGCCCGATTCCAGTACCCGCCGCGCGACCTTCTCGCCGAGCGCGGACAATTCCTCGCGGCGGCGGCGGCGCCAGTTCGCGATGTCGAGCATCAGCCGGCTGCGTTCGCCGGTCTTCTGGTGGACGGCCAGCCTGGTCAGCTCCTGCAGCGCGTCGAGCACCTCGCCCTTACGTCCGACCAGCTTCACCAGGTCGTCGCCGCCGTCGATGCTGACCACGGCGCGGTTGCCTTCCACATCCAGATCGATGTCACCGTCGAAGTCGAGCAGGTCGAGAAGCTCCTCGAGGTAATCCCCCGCGATCTCCCCCTCGGCCACGAGGCGATCCTCCTGGTCCTCGGAGCCGCCGGCTGCTGCGGTCGCCGCGTCGATGTCGGTGTCGGTGTCGGTGTCGGT
>CAZTAA010000086.1:0-1301 GCA_964611465.1 uncultured Mycobacterium sp.
CCGCGCCGCCGTAACCGCCGGTGCCGCCCTTTCCGCCGGTCGCGCTGGCGCCGCCGGTCGCGTCACCGCCCCGGCCTCCGGCGCCGCCATTGCCGGACAAGGTGCCGCCGCCGTCGCCACCGTCACCGGCGTCACCGCCGGCCGCATCAATCGCCGCCTCGGCGTTGCCGCCGTCGCCGCCGTCGCCACCGTCGCCGACGGTCCCGTCGTATCCGCCCTTTCCGCCGGTGCCACCCGCGGCGGATCCGAGCGTGGAGATGGCGGCCCCGCCGTCCCCGCCGGACCCGGCGTCGCCCGAAATGCCCGAACCCCCGGGGCCGCCGTCGCCCCCGTGGGCGTCGCCGTCGTAGGCGTAGGCGGTTCCGCCGTCGCCGCCCGGGCCGCCGACGTGATACTTGCCGTAACCGCCGCCGCCGCCGGCGCCGGCGGACGCGTCGCCGGCGTATGCGTACGCCGTTCCACCGGCACCACCCTTTCCGGCGGTGCCGGAGAACGAGTAGCCGCCCTTGCCGCCGTTACCTGCGACGGCGTCCCCGCTGATGGCATACGCGTTGCCGCCGTCCCCGCCGGCGCCCGAATCGCCGCCGAAGATGCCGCTGATACCGCCGATTCCACCGCCGGCCGCCGCGGCGCCGCCGATACCCGAGTAGTTGTAGTCGGACCCGCCCTTGCCGCCCCTGCCGCCGAAGCCGAACAGCTGAGCGCTGTTACCGCCGGCGCCTCCGGCGACCGCCGCAGCCACCAGCTTCCCGTTCGCGTCGTAGACGGCATCGATCCCGTCGCCGCCGTCGCCGCCGTCGCCGATCAGCGCGCCGGCGTTTCCACCGATGCCGCCGTAGGCGCCGGCGCCGCCGTTGCCACCGAAAAGCCCCGCGTCCTCACCGTTGCAGCGCAGGTTGCAGCGGGGGTCGAGTTCCAGGGCGTCGCGCCCGTCGCCGAACAGCCAGCCGCCGCGGCCGATGATGGGACGGAGCGCCGACGTGGACATCGTGGTCGTGTGCGCGGCGCCGCTGGTTCCCGTCCATGCCGCGGCACCCGTCATCCACCACGGCAGCGGTGAATCGTCGGACACGAGTTGCACATCGGCGGTCCGCGTCGGGAGCCCGTCCCGGGCCTGACCGGACATCGGGGTCACCGCGCCGACACCGAAAAGCGTGAGTGCGGCGGCGAACCCCGATGCGGCCAACGTTGTGGCCTTCGAGCGCTTCGGCATCTCGAACCCCCTCGAGTGAAGGCGCGTCCCGATGTGTGGGTGGTGAACCGCGCGGTGACGCAAGAGTACGGTCGCCCCGGCGAGCCCG
>CAZTAA010000086.1:1401-16294 GCA_964611465.1 uncultured Mycobacterium sp.
CTCCTACGAGAGGGTTGAGTCAACACCGAAACTCAACTCGCACAGGAGAACTCAGAACAATGACCACCATCTTCCGCCGCGTCGCCGCCACCGCGGTCCTGACCGGCGTCCCCGTCGTCATGGCCCTGGGCACCGCCGCGGTCAGCCAGGCAGCCACCGGCACCACTTCGGGCTCCGACAACGTCGCGGTCGGCACACCGGAGCATGTGGCACCGCCCAGCAGCTTCGCGCCGCGCCCGATGACGCCGTGGCAGCCGCGCCACCACCACCGCCACCACCGCAATTGGTGATCCGCCGGCCGCAACAGACCTGACGGTGGCCGCCGCTCTCGGGGGACGGCGGCCGCCGTCATTCACTCGCGCGTCGGTTCAATGCGCCTTGTGCACCGCTTTGGCCAGGGCCTTGAGCGCGTCGGAAACCTGGTCGCGCGACGACCGGGCCAGGTCGTCCTCGAGTTGGTAGAGCACCCCGTAGGTGAAGGTGTCCTCGCCGGCGGCGTGCGCGGCCTCCGCCTGCTGAGCCAGGTGGGTGCGGCTGACCACCGCGTCCTGATGATCACCCAGCAGCGTCTGAATGGTCTTGGCGGCGTCCGACACCGCGCTCGCGCCGGTGGCCGCCGCCGTGTAGCGTAACCGCTTGGCGCCCTTGCGGATTCGGTGCAGCGCCTCATCGCGGTCGGGCGTCTGCGCGGCGGCCGCGGCCGCCGCCGCCTTGGCCGCCTTGCGCACCCGCTTGTACGCCGCGTCGATGGTCACCGGCGCATGTTCGGCCGCCTCGGCACCCGGTGGGGCTTCGGCGGTCACCAGTGCTTCGAGGGCGTCGAGCAACCGGAAGTAGCGGGTGGTGCGCATCGCGGCGATCGAGCGGCGCAAGCCGGTCTCGTAGCGCCGATGCGCCCCGTCAACCAGGCGTTCGCGCACCGGCCCGCGCACCAACTCCGCCGGCAGCGCGGCGAGAGTCTTCTCGTACTTGTCGGCCAGCACCTCGGCGTCGCGGGCCACGCCCAGGATGGCGGCCAGCTGCCGCAACTCGTCGAGCACCCACGAGTCGTCGGTCAGGCCGAACGACTCCTCGGACTCCTTGAGCAGGCTGCGCAGTTTGCGCGTGGTGACCCGCATCTGGTGCACCGAGTCGTAGGTGTCCGCACGCACGGCGCGGTCCCAGGCGATCAGGCCGGCGACCTGCTCGGCGACGGCCCGGTGGATGGGATCGGCAGGAACGTCACCGGTTCCGGGGCGGACCTCATCGGTGGCCGGGAGGGCCGCGTCGAGCACCCGGGCCAGCTTGGATCCGTGCCCGGCTGGGACGGCGCCGGCGTCCTGCAGCCGCCGGCCCAGCCGGTCCAGCAGCTCGGTGTCGGAGCAGCCCGCGGCGAGTTCCAGTTCCCATTCCCGCCATGTGTCGACGGGGACCTCCGGGCCGTCGGCGGGGAACGCACCGGCGCTGACCTCGTCGTCGCAGAACTCGGCGAGTGCCGAACCGTCGGCCGCGTAGAGCTTCTGCACCCGGCGGCTGGTCGCGATGTGGGCCACCGGGCGCAGCGGCCGGTCCCGCACGATCGCCAGGACGACGTCGCGCAACTCGTCGGGCACGGCCGCCTCGTAACCGGGGGAGCCGGACTCCGGCAGTGGCAGCCGGACCTCGGTTCGGGCATCGGCGGTGCGATCGCCGGCGGGCAGTTTGAGGTGCCAGCCGGCGTCCGGGCCGCCGGTGCGCCGGCGCAGCGTGATCCGGTTGCGAGCCAGGTCATGGGACGGGGTGTCGAAGTAGACCGCGTCCAGCAGCTGAAGGGGCAGCGTATCGACCTGCGCGACGACGGTCAGTCCGTCGAACGACGGGGTTACCGCGGCGTCGTCGACGTCGAACTTGCGTTCGATCTCGGTGACTTTGTGGGGTTTCGCTCTAGCGGCAGCCATGGTGCCCACAGGGTGCCACACGCGGGTGAACACCTGCAGTGATCGGGTGCACACCTGCAGTGATCGGATTGCAACCGTGTCCTGTGTTCGGAAATCCTAAGGGTATCTCTTAGAATATGGCCATGAATTCGTCGATCGTGACGTCTGCGGAGGTGTTCCTCGACGCCGAGGGCCACATCGCGCTGCCCGAGGGCACCACGTTGACGTCGTATTTGGAAAGCAACATCGCCGAACTCGGCGACCAACTGGCCTACCGCTACCTCGACTACAGCCAGGACCGCGACGGCAGTGCGGTCGAGCTGACCTGGGCACAGCTCGGCGCCCGGGTGCGGGCGGTGGCCGCGCGCCTGCAGCAGGTCACCGGGCCCGGCGACCGGGTCGCCGTCTGCGCGCCGCAGGGCGTCGACTACGTCGTCGCCTTCTTCGCGGCCATCGAGGCCGGCGCCATCGCCGTGCCCCTGTTCGCGCCGGAACTGCACGGGCACAGCGAGCGCCTCGACGCGGTGCTCACCGACGCGGCCCCGACGGTGGTGCTGACCACCACCGCGGCCGCCGCGTCGGTGCAGAGCTTCCTGCGCACCCTGCCCCGGGACCGCCGGCCCCGAATGATCGCGGTGGACGCCGTTCCCGACTCGGTGGGCAGCCTCTACACGCCGGTCACGCTGCACACCGACGACATCGCCTACCTGCAGTACACGTCGGGGTCCACCCGCGCCCCGGCCGGCGTGGAGATCACCCACCGCGGGGTGTGCACCAACGTGCTCCAGATGATCATGTCAGTGGGACTGGACGCCGACATCCGCAGTGTCAGCTGGTTGCCGCTCTACCACGACATGGGCCTGCTGATGATCATGTTCCCGGCGCTGTGCGGCGGGCACATCACCCTGATGTCGCCGCTGTCGTTCGTGCGCCGGCCGGCCCGCTGGATCGCCGAACTCGGTTCGCACGCCGAGACCGGCCGAACCTTCGCCGCCGCACCGAATTTCGCGTTCGAGCTGGCCGCCCAGCGCGGCTTGCCCGCACCCGGTGAAGAGCTGGACCTGAGCAATGTCGCCGGCCTGATCAACGGCTCCGAACCGGTCAACCGGGACTCCGTCGAGAAGTTCACCAAGGCGTTCGCGCCCTATGGCCTGTCGCCCACCGCGGTGCGGCCGTCCTACGGCATGGCCGAGGCGACGCTGTTCGTGTCCACCATCGTGCCGGGCACCGCCCCGTCCGCGGTGTATCTCGACCGGGACAAGCTCGGCGCCGGTGTGGCCGAACGGGTTTCGCCGGATTCCCCGAACGCCGTCGCTCAGGTGTCGTGCGGACGTGTGGCGCGCAGCCAGTGGGCCGTCATCGTCGACCCGCAGACCGAGACCGAGCTGCCCGACGGCCGGGTCGGTGAGATCTGGCTGCACGGCGACAACATCGGCCGCGGCTACTGGCGGCGCGCCGCCGAGACCCGCGACACCTTCGGCAACAAGCTGCAGTCGCGACTGAGCACCGGAAGTCATGCCGAGGGTTCCGCGGTGGGCGGAACCTGGTTGCGGACCGGCGATCTCGGGGTGTATCTGGACGGCGAGCTCTACATCACCGGCCGGATCAAGGACCTGGTGATCGTCGACGGACGCAACCACTACCCGCAGGACATCGAGGCGACGGTGGCCGACGCCTCGCCGGCCGTGCGCACCGGTTACGTCGCCGCGTTCTCGGTGCCCGGCGCCGACGGCGAGCGTCTGGTGATCGTCGCCGAACGGGCGGCCGGCGCCGGCAGGGCCGACCCGGCACCGGTGATCGCCGACATCCGCGCCGCCGTGTCGCGCACCCACGCGCTTCCGGTCGCCGACGTGCTCCTGGTCGCCGCCGGGACCATCCCGCGCACCACCAGCGGCAAGCTGGCGCGCCGCGCCTGCCGTGAGGAGTACCTGGCCGGCCGGCTGTAGCCGGTCCGCTCAGCTGGCCTTGGCGTCGGCGAACTCGCCGGCCTCGCCCCACGCTCGCCGTTCCGCGGCGAACGCCGCGCCCTGCCGGGTGCGGAATTCCGTTATCTGGGTGGCGTGCTCGGTCAGGAACGCCGTGTAGTCGCGCATCGAGAAGCTGCCGTCGGTGATGTCTACCTGCCCGCGGCCGGCGGCCATGTCGGCGCGCAGCTCGGCCAGTTCGGCGGCGCTGACGGGATAGAAGCCGATTCGGTCGAAATACCTTAGCAGCCAAGGGGTTCCGGGCTCGAACGACGCCGAGCCGGCGGGATGACGGTGGTTCCACACCTGGGTGGTGCGTCCGACGAACTGGTAGCCGCCGGGACCCTCCATCCCGTAGATGCACAGGTACGCCCCGCCGATGCCGACGGCGTTCTCGGGGGTCCAGGTCCGGGCCGGGTTGTACTTCGTGGTGACCAGCCGGTGTCGCGGATCCAGGGGAGTGGCGACCGGCGCACCGAGGTACACGTCACCCAGACCGAGCACCAGGTACTGCGCCCCGAACACGGTGTCGTACACCTCCGAGACGTCGGAGAGCCCGTTGATCCGGCGGATGAACTCGATATTGCTCGGGCACCACGGCGCATCGCCGCGCACACCGTGCATGTAGCGCTGAATGGCCTCGTGAGTGGCCGGGTCGTCCCACGACAGCGGCAACCGCACCGTGCGGCTCGGCACCACCAGGTCGTCGGTCGGCGGCAACTGCTCGTCGGCCCGCCCGATCAGGTCGCCCACCTCCCGCATCGAGATCACCGCCGGATCGAACTGCACCTGCAGCGAGCGCACGCCCGGTGTCAACTCGGTCAGGCCGGCGACGTCCAGGGCGCGCAGATGCTGATGCAGGGCGTGCACGCGGGCGCGCATCGCCAGATCCAGTGTCATCGGGCCGTATTCGGCCAGCACGCCGCCGTCCCCGCAGCGGCGCAGCGTCACGTCGGTGCCGTCGCCGGCGGCGAACCGGCTCAGCACGCCGTCGTCGCCATCCCCGGCGCTGGACAGCACAAGCGGGAACGAGGCGCGCCGGTCGGCGTCGATGGTGCGCAGCGACGGCGCCCGCTCGGCGCGCACGGGCACGAACCGCACCGTGTCGCCGGGTGCCATCTGACCCAGCTTCCAGCGGTCGGCGCCGACCACGGTGACAGGACAGACGAACCCGCCGAGGCTGGGTCCGTCGGGGCCGAGCAGGATCGGGGTGTCGCCGGTGAAGTCCAGTGCGCCAACGCAATACGCGTTGTCGTGGATGTTCGACGGATGCAGGCCGGCTTCGCCGCCGTCGGTGCGCGCCCACTGCGGCTTGGGGCCGTCGAGACGAACCCCGGTGCGGTCGGAGTTGAAGTGCACGGTGTAGTCGGTGCCGACGATGGTGTCCATGTCGGCGCGGGTGAAGAACTCCGGGGCGCCGTGCGGGCCCTCGGTGACCGCGACCTCCCACCGGTGCCCGATGGCCGGTTGCTCGTCGATGGCCGCGCGGGCGTCCCGGTTGGGCCGCTCCTCATGCGGGCCCGGATCCGGTCCGACGGTCAGCGTGTCGCCGGCGCGCAGGGCGCGGCCCTGGTGACCGCCGAAGGTGGCGAGCGTGAATGTTGCGGTGCTGCCGAGGTATTCGGGCTCGGTCAGGCCGCCGGCGATCAGCACGTAGCAACGCATACCGGGGCCGGACAGGTGGCCGACCTCGAGGAGTCCGCCGGCGGGCACGGTGATCGACTGCCACTGCGGCGCGCGGTCGCCGTCGACGGTGACGGCCGCCGGGGCGCCGGTGACGCACACCCGTCCGCCGGTGGGGAACCGCAGGGCCGGTCCGCCGCGGGTGCATTCCAGTCCGGCCGCGCCCTCCGGATTGCCCAGCACGCGGTTGCCGATCCGGAACGACAGGTCGTCCATCGGCCCCGACGGCGGAACGCCGATGTGCCAGTAGCCGACCCGGCCCGGCCAGTCCTGAACGGTGGTCAGCATGCCCGGTGCGAGCACCTCGACTCCAGTCACTTCGCTCGCTCCTCGCCCCGCCTCGTGCCTGGGCGCGGTTTCGTCGACTCGCGGGCTCATGATGCGGTGATCACCATCCGCACCGGCGTGGGGTCGAAGCCGTTGCACGGGTTGTTGATCTGCGGGCAGTTGGACACCAGTACCAGAGTGTCCGTATCGGCTTGCAGGGTCAGGGATTTGCCCGGCGCCGAGAGGCCGTCGACGATGCCCAGGGTGCCGTCGGCCTCCACCGGGACGTTCATGAAGAAGTTGACGTTGGAGACGATGTCGCGTTTGCCCATGCCCCAGCGGGCCGCCTCGGCCAGGAAGTTCTCCGCGCAGGCGTGCTGGTGCACGGTGTGGTGCCCGTAGCGCAGGGTGTTGGACTCCTTGGAGCAGGCGCCCGCGATGGTGTCGTGGTTGCCGACCTCGTCGGCGACGATCGTCACCAGCGGGGTGCCGTCTTCGGCGCGCAGCACCGATCCCGTGGTCAGGAAGATGTTGCGCTGCGCGGTCACGGTGGCCTGCGCGCTGTACCTCAGCGCCGGGTCCGGCCTGCCGTCGGTGGAATCCCCCTGAACCCCCCAGAACAAAGTGTCGACGGCCTGGTTGCCGTGCAGGTCGATGATCTGCAGACGCTGGCCGGCACGCAGGACGGCCGACCACGGCTGGCAGGCCGCGGCGATCTCGTCGGCAATGATGTCAATGGTGAGAGTCATGGTTCGTCCTTAGCTGGATTGGCTTGCGGCCCAGGTGCTTTCGGTGTTGAACAGCGCCCGAAGGTATTCGGGCTCGTCGTTGACGGGGGCGGTGAGTTCGGCGTCGGCCCGCCAGGCCAGCACGTCAAGGTCCGTCAACGCGGGCGCGGGATCGAGGGGATGGGCGGTGTTGGTCAGCGCCACCACGACGGGTAGGTGGATCAGCAGGTCGACGGTAGTCCCAGGGCCGGCGGTGCCGGTGAACTCCAGCGCGCCGTCGCCGGCCACCCGCACGCCCTTGAAGAACGACAGTGACGGCGCGACGTCGCGGAGATCCATGCCGTGCTTGTGCACCCCGAGCAGCATCGCCTGGCGGCCGGCCTGCGTCATGCCGCACAGGGCGTCGTGGCGTCCCGAGGAATCGGCGACGACGGTGGCCAGCACCCGGCCCTGATCGGACAGCAACGGATGGCCGGTACCCAAATAGGCCTGCCACGGCACCTTGACGGTGTCGGCGACGTTCAGCCGCTCCCAGGGGGCGTCGGCGCGGAACAGCAGCAGGTGGGCGCAGGCGCCGCCGTCGGGATCGGCCAGCCGCAGCCGGGTGCCGCGGCCCAGCATGCGGGTGGTGTAGGAGCCGCCCGGGACCGACTCGGCCCACAGCGGTCCGACGCCGGCCGGTGCGGCGGGGATGCGCAGCTGGGCGGATGCGGCCTGGGACCGGGCGTGCGACCGCGCGTCGTGGGTGGATGCGGTGCTCATGTCGGCTCCTCAATAACTGTCGTGTGAAAGTTTTCTGGACACCCATTCCGTGCCGGTGTCCGGTCTGTTACGAGCGCGTTGAGCTATTTCTATCAGATGACAGGTATTCCTGCCCGGCGAAGCGTGGTGAGGTCGGCCACCACGGGGCGGTGCGAGAATGTCGCCATGTCCAGTGAGGGCCGCGGCCGACCCCGCCTCGAACAACCCCGCCGGCCCGGCAAGACCGCCCGCGACGAGATCCTCGATGCCGCGGCCGAACTGTTCACCACGCTGGGCTACGCCAGCACCTCGACCCGCCGGATCGCCGATGCGGTCGGCATCCGGCAGGCCTCGCTGTATCACCATTTCCCCACCAAGGACGACATCCTCGACGCCCTGCTGGCCGGCACCGTGGACACGCCGCTACGGCTCGCGCAGACCCTGCTGGCCGAATCCGGCTCGGCGGCCGCGCGGCTGCACCTGCTGGTGGCCACCGACGTCGAACAGCTGTGCGCCAACCGGTGGAACCTCGGCGCCCTCTATCTGCTGCCCGAACTGCGGGTGCCGCGCTTCGCGGAGTTCCATCTGGTGCGGGCCGAACTTCGCGCGCACTACCGCACCCTGGCCCAGCAGGTCGTCGCCGAATCCAGCGGCCACGCCGAGGCGGTTGACCTGCCCTTCCGGCTCGTCGAGTCCGTCATCAGCAGCCGCTCCGACGACAACGCCTGCGAACCGGGCCTGTCCTTGGTGATCGCCGACGCGGCGCTGCGGGTGCTGGGCTGGGAGGGTGACTTCGGCGAGCTTCGGCGGGGGAGCGCGGACCGGTTGACACGCGCACCCGTTAATGTCACGTCGTGACCTATCAGACCCTGCTGTTCGACCAGTCCGGCCCCATCACCCGCATCACCCTCAACCGGCCCGATGCCGCCAACGGGATGAACGACGTGATGACCGCCGAACTGGCGCATGCCGCCGCGCGCTGCGAGAGTCCCGAGACCAAGGCCGTGATACTGACCGGCGCGGGCCGATTCTTCTGTGCCGGAGGCGATTTGAAGGCCATGGCCGCCTCACCGCTGGGGCCCGGGCCGTTCGTCAGGGGCATCGCCGACGATCTGCACACCGCGATCTCCCGGCTGGCCCGCATGGATGCGGTGCTGATCACGGCGGTCAACGGCACCGCGGCCGGGGCGGGGTTCTCCCTGGCGGTGGCCGGCGACCTGGTGGTCGCGGCGGCCTCGGCGTCGTTCACGATGGCCTACACCCGCGCGGGGCTGAGTCCGGACGGCAGTTCGTCGTACTACCTGCCGCGGGTGGTCGGGGTGCGGCGCGCGCACGACCTGATGCTGACCAACCGCAAGCTGACCGCGGCCGAGGCGGAGCAGTGGGGGCTGGTGAACTACGTCGTCGACGACGCCGAGCTGGGCGCCAAGGTCGATGCGCTGGCCAACGAAATCGCCTCTGGCGCAAAGGGATCCAATGCGGCGGTGAAGAAGTTGCTGCTGACCAGCCTGGACAACACCATCGAGGCGCAGATGGAACTGGAGAGCGAGTTCATCTCAGCCAACGCCGACGGCGCCGACGGCCGCGAGGGCATCGACGCGTTTCTGAACAAGCGCGCCCCGAACTTCGCGTAGTCGAGCAGGTCGGTCGTAGGACGCGTCGAGTGAGGACTCACGCAGACGTTCTGCGAGTAGCCGTCCGCCTGGCTCCTCACTGAAAGGGCAAAGTTAGAAGCTGTGCTCTTCGGCGGGGAACGAACCGGAGGCCACCTCGTCGGCGTATTGCGTTGCCGCCCGGCGCAATTCACCACCGACATCGCCGAATCGCTTGACGAACTTGGCCGTCTTGCCGGCGGTCATCCCGGCCATGTCCTGCCAGACGAGCACCTGGGCATCACAGTTGGGGCCCGCGCCGATGCCGACCGTCGGGATGGTCAGCTTGCCGGTGATCTGGGTGGCCAACTCGGCCGGCACCATCTCCATCACCACGGCGATCGCGCCGGCCTCGGCGACGGCGATCGCGTCGTGGATGGTCTGCTCGGCGGCGTCCCCGCGGCCCTGCACACGGAAGCCACCGAGGCTGTTGACCGACTGCGGCGTGAAGCCGATATGCGCGACGACCGGGATGCCGGCCTGGGTGAGCACCGCGATCTGCTCGGCGACGCGTTCGCCGCCCTCGAGCTTCACCGCGTGCGCACCCGCCTCCTTCATGAACCGGACGGCCGTCTCGAGCGCCTGCGCGGGGCCGGCCTCGTAACTGCCGAACGGCAGGTCGGCGACCACCAGCGCGTACGGCGCACCGCGGACGACGCCGCGGACCAGCGGGATCAGCTCGTCGACGGAGATCGGCACGGTGGTGTCGTAGCCGTAGACCACATTGGCGGCCGAATCACCGACGAGCAGCACCGGGATGCCGGCGTCGTCGAACACCCGGGCGCTGGAGTAGTCGTAGGCGGTGAGCATGGCCCACTTGTGGCCTTCGTTCTTCCACTGCTGCAGGTGATGGGTGCGGACCTTGGTCCGCGGCTTCTCAGCAGGCACGGACGCGCCATAAACCGTCTGCTCAGACATCGCTGTCCTCATTTTCAGTGTGAGTCGGGTCGTTCCTCGTGGCCTGCTCTGCGGGTCCCCGGGTACGTCTGACCTCACCATTCTGCCATCGCGGCCGGAAGCGGCGAACCCCCGATCGAGTGGACTTCCTCACACCGGCGCCGGGCGGCACTACCATCGCGGGCATGCAACGGCTCAGCGGACTCGACGCCACCTTCCTCTATCTCGAAAGCCCTTCGCAGCCCTTGCACGTGTGCTCGGTGCTCGAACTCGACGCCTCGACCATCCCGGGCGGGTACAGCTTCGACAAACTGCGCGACGACCTGGCGGTTCGGATCACCGCGATGCCCGAGTTCCGCGAGAAGCTGGCCGACAGCCCGTTCAACATCGACCACCCGGTGTGGGTGGAGGACAAGGACTTCGACGTCGAACGGCATCTGCACCGCATCGCGGTACCGGCGCCGGGCGGCCGCGCCGAACTGGCCGAGATGTGCGGGCACATCGCCTCGCTGCCACTGGACCGCACCAGGCCGCTGTGGGAGATGTGCGTCATCGAGGGCCTCGACGGCACCGATCCGCATGCGGGCGGACGGATCGCGGTCCTGACCAAAGTCCACCACGCCGCCGTCGACGGCGTCACCGGCGCCAACCTGATGTCGCAGCTGTGCAGCACCGAGGCCGACGCGCCGGCGCCGGAGCCGGTCGAGGGCACCCGCGGCGCCAGCCAACTGGAGATCGCCGGGCGCGGCCTGCTGCGCTTTGCCACCCGCCCGGTGTACCTGGCCACCCGCGCGCTGCCGGCCACGGTGAGCACCGTCGTCGACACCGTGCGCCGCGCCGTCGCCGGCGAGGCCATGGCGAGCCCGTTCACCGCGCCGCCGACGCCGTTCAACGCCAGCATCACCGGGCGGCGCAACGTCGCCTTCGCGCAGCTGGATCTCGAGGACGTCAAGGCCGTCAAGAACCACTTCGGCGTCAAGCTAAACGACGTGGTGATGGCGCTGGTGGCCGGGGCGCTGCGGCACTACCTGAGCGACGTGGGCGAGCTGCCGGACAGCTCCCTGGTCGCCATGGTGCCGGTCTCGGTGCACGGGAAGTCCGATCGGCCCGGGCGCAACAAGGTGTCCGGGATGTTCACCAGCCTGGAGACCGACATCGACGACCCGGCCGAGCGGCTCAAGGCCATCGCCGCGGCGAGTTCGGTTGCGAAGGAACACAGTTCGGCGATCGCGGCCACGCTGCTGCAGGACTGGTCCCAGTTCGCCGCGCCGGCGGTGTTCGGCGTCGCGATGCGGCTCTACGCCGCCACCCGGCTGACCGAGGCCCGCCCGGTGCACAACCTGGTGGTGTCCAACGTGCCCGGCCCGCAGGTGCCGCTGTACTTCCTGGGCGCCGAGGTCAAGGCCATGTACCCGCTCGGACCGATCTTCCACGGCTCGGGCCTGAACATCACGGTGATGTCGCTGAGCGGCAAGCTCGACGTCGGCATCATCTCCACCCCGGAGCTGATGCCCGACCTGTGGCGCCTGGCCGACGCGTTCGTCGCGGAGCTCAAGGAACTGCTGGCCGCAATGAGCTGACCGACACCACGGTCGACCGGCGCTTCCGGGCTCCCGCCTGCGCGCATGGCACTATGTGTGGCGATGAATCCGGTGTTGCTTTGACCCTTTCGAAGACCATTTCCAAGATCGCTCCCGGGCTCCGATCCGGCCGTGGACTTCGGCGCTTGGCCGTGCGCGTGACTTCGGTGGCGGCCGCCGCCGCACTGCTGGCCGGCAGCGCCGGCTGCGCGCGCGTGGTCGACGGCCGCCCGGTTCTGGCCAGTCCGCGAATCGGTGACCCGGTCCATTGGGACAAGTGCAAGCTCAACGCCGACGTCGACGACGGCATCAAGCGCAGCGTCCAGTGCGGCCGGGTCGCGGTGCCGGTGGACTACGGCAAGCCCGACGGTGACGTGGCGGTGCTGGCGATGGTCCGGTTTCCCGCGACGGGCAAGAAGATCGGTTCGCTGGTGATCAACCCGGGTGGCCCGGGCGAGTCGGGCGTCGAGGCGGCGGTGAGCATGGTCTCCCTGGTGCCGAGCGACGTGCGGGAGCGCTTCGACCTCGTCGGGTTCGACCCGCGCGGGGTCGGGTTGTCGACCCCCGCCCTGTGGTGCAACTCCGACGCCGACAATGACCGGCTGCGGGCCGACAACGTGGTGGCCTACACCCCGGAGGGCGTGGCGCACATCGACCATGAAAGCAGGCAGTTCGTCCAGCGCTGCGTCGACAAGATGGGCAAGGACTTCCTCGCCAACGTCGGCACCGTGAACGTCGCCAAGGATCTCGACGCGATCCGGGCGGCCGTCGGCGACGACAAGCTGACCTACCTGGGCTACTCGTACGGCACCCGGATCGGCTCCGAATACGCCGAGCAGTTCCCGACGAAGGTGCGCGCGATGATCCTCGACGGCGCGGTGGACCCCGACGCCGACCCGATCCAGGCCGACCTCGACCAGGCCGCGGCATTCCAGAAGGCGTTCGACAACTTCGCGGCCGACTGCGCCAAGTCGTTCGACTGCCCGCTGGGCACGGATCCGGCGAAATCCGTTGACGTGTACCGCAGTTTGGTCGATCCGCTGGTGGACAAGCCGGCCAAGACCAAGGATCCGCGCGGCCTGTCCTACAGCGACGCGATCGTCGCCACGATCATGGCGCTCTACTCGCCGAACCTGTGGCACCACCTGGAGAACGGTCTGGTGGAACTGCGCGCCGGCCGCGGCGACACCCTGCTGGCGCTGGCCGACATGTACATGCGCCGCGACGACAAGGGTCACTACAGCAACTCCACCGATGCCCGGGTCGCGGTCAACTGCGTGGACCAGCCGGCCATCACCGACCCCGCCACGATCGTCGACGAGGACCGGCGGATGCGTCAGGCCGCGCCATTCATGAGCTACGGCGAGTTCACCGGGCACGCGCCGATGCCGACCTGCGCGCTGTGGCCGGTGCCGCCGACGAGCAAGCCGCACAAGGTGTCGGCGCCCGGACTGCCGCCGCCGCTGGTGGTTTCCACGACCCACGATCCGGCCACCCCGTTCCAGGCCGGTGTCGACCTGGCCAAGCAACTCGGCGGCGCGCTGCTGACCTTCGAAGGAACCCAGCACACCGTCGTGTTCCAGGGCAACAAGTGCGTCGACGACTACTCGGCGGCTTATCTGCTGGACAACACCCTGCCGCCGCAGGGTGCGGTCTGCCGTTAACGCGTGGCGTTGCCGATATCTGGCTGTGACCTGGTTGTGCGAGCATGACCGGATGCCGCTCGTGAGGTCCCGGGGTTCGGCGCTGCTCGCGGTGCTCCTGGCGACCTGGATCGCCGCCCCTGCGGCGAGCGCGTTACCCGTTGCGCCACAAGCGAATTGGACGTCGTGCGCGGCGATGCTCGGTGACGTGTCCGACATCCCGACGGCGCGCTGCGCGATGATCCCGGTGGACGGGTCCACCGACGTCGCGGTGATCCGCATTCCGGCCGAGGGCGCCCGGATCGGCGCCCTGTTCGTCAACCCCGGTGGGCCGGGCGGCTCGGCCGTCGACGCGGTCGCCGGCATGGGCGCCGCACTGAGCGGCAGCCCCATCAACGAACATTTCGACCTCATCGGCGTCGACCCGCGCGGCGTCGGGCACTCCACCCCGGAGTTGCGCTGCCGCACCGACGCCGAGTTCGACGCCTGGCGCGCCGAACCGATGGTCGACTACAGCCCGGCCGGCGTCGCGCACATCGAGGGGCTCTACCAACAGTTCGTCGATCGTTGCGTCGCCCGGATGGGCAAGGACTTCCTCGCCGGTCTCGGGGCGGCGACCACCGCGGACGACATGGACACCGTCCGCCGGGTGCTGGGCGACGACAAGATCAATTACCTCGGGTTCTCCTACGGCACCCAGATCGGCACGTCCTACGTCAACCGGTTCGGCGACCACGTGCGCACGATGGTGCTCGACGGCGCGATCGACCCGAGCATCGACCCCATCGACAAGAGCGTCCGCCAGATGGCCGCCTTCCAGCAGGCGTTCGACGACTACGCCGCCGACTGCGCGATGTCGCCGGACTGCCCGCTCGGCCAGGATCCCGCGCAGTGGGTCGCCCGGTATCAGGCCCTGGTCAACCCGCTGGCGACGAAGCCGGCCCGCGTCTCCGGTGATTCACGCGGGCTGGGGTACGCCGACGCCATCACGGGGACCGTCAACGCGCTCTACACGCCGGCGTTCTGGAAATACCTGACCAGCGGACTGCTCGGGCTGGCACGCGGTACCGATGCCGGCGACCTGCTGCTGCTGGCCGACGAGTACGAAGGCCGCCGGACCGACGGCACCTACCGCAATCAGCAGGACGCGTTCACCGCGGTGCGCTGCGTCGACGCGCCCTTCCCGACCGACCCCGCCGTCTGGGCGTCCACCGATCAGCGGGTCCGGCAGGTTGCGCCGTTCCTGTCCTACGGGCAGTTCACCGGGTACGCGCCGCGCGACATCTGTGCGTTCTGGCCGGTGCCGGCGACGTCGTCGCCCGCGCCCGCCACACCCGCGGCGCCGGGCCAGGTGGTCGTCGTATCCACCACGCACGACCCGGCCACCCCGTACCAGGCCGGAGTGAGCCTGGCCCGTCAGCTCGGCGCCCCGCTGATCACCTACGAGGGCACCCAGCACACGGCGGTGTTCAACGGCATCGAGTGCATCGACACCGCGGTGGTGAACTACTTCGTCGACGGCACCGTGCCCGGCGATCTGCATTGCTAGCTTCCCGTTGAGTGAGGAGCCCGGCAGGGCGCCACTCGAACTTCTGCTGCGCCATTCCTCAATCGACGTTGCCGCGACTGCGTAAAGCGACGCGTACGTAACACCGATTTAACAGCCGCTGCATACGCTCGCGGTCATGGATCGCCAGACGGAATTTGTGCTGCGCACGCTGGAGGAACGCGACATCCGCTTTGTCCGGTTGTGGTTCACCGATGTGCTCGGATACCTCAAGAGCGTGGCGATCGCGCCGGCCGAACTCGAGGGCGCGTTCACCGAGGGCATCGGCTTCGACGG
>CAZTAA010000087.1:0-16231 GCA_964611465.1 uncultured Mycobacterium sp.
TTCACCGGTATGACGTCGGCATCGACCTCACCGCGCCGCCGCGCCGCCTCGATCTCCTCGGCGAGCAGGATCACCAGCGCGTGGTCGGCGACACCCTCCTGCGGGGGCCGGGTCTGCGAAAAGTGAAGCGCCAGAAAATCTTTGAACAGCAGGTCACCCAGCCGCCGCTCGAGTGCGAGCACCAGGCGAACGGCTTCGTTCAGCACCGATTCCAGGTCATGGTCCGTCTTGACGAACTGGCCGAACTGTTTGGCGATGCGCTCCTCTTCGCGGTGCTCCAATTCGAGCAGCACGTGTTCCTTGGTGGGGAAGTGGAAGAAGAACGTGCCGTGCGCGACGCCGGCGGCGGCGACGATCGCGGACACGTCCGCCGCGGCCATACCGGCCCTCTTGAACTCGGCGATGGCGGCGCCCAGCAGGCGCTCACGGGTCTGCAGCCGTTTGGCCTCCCGGGTCAGCGGTTTGTCCGGCGCAGCCATCATCGCCCTTTCGTATCGGGCGGCCCGTGCCGTCCGCACCAGCGAGCTAGGCGTCGGTCTCCTTGATGGAGATCGCCTGCCGTGGGCACTGCCGGACGGCCTCGCGCACCTGATGCTCGTTCTCGGGAGTCACCTCGTCGGAGAGCAGGTGCAGATAATCCTGCTCGTCGAGGTCGAACACCTCGGGCAGGATGCCCATGCACACCGCGTTCGCTTCGCACAGATCGAAGTCGACGACAATCTTCTTCTTGCTCATTTCAGCACCCGCACTGGGACGTGGTGGTAACCCGCGACATTCTGCATGTGTACCTTCTCCAACCCGTCCCAGTCCACCTCGTACCGGGGCATGAAGTCGAGCAGTCGCTCCAGCGCGATCGTCGTCTCCAGGCGGGCCAGCGCGGCGCCCAGGCAGCTGTGGATGCCGTACCCGAAGCCGAGGTTCTGCGATTCGGTGCGATCCCGGTCGATGTCGAACACGTGGGCATTGGTGAACGCCCGGGGGTCGCGGTTGGCGGCGGCCTTCATCAGGAACACCGGCTTGCCGGCCGGGATCGTCGTTCCGTGCAGGTGCGCCTCCTTGAGGGTGAACCGCACGTTGTAGTGCACCGGGCCGTCGAAACGCAGCATCTCCTCCACGGCCGCGGGGATCTTGCTGCGGTCGTCGAGCAGCTTCTGCCACTGCTCCGGGTTCTTCGCGAACGTCACGATGGAACTGCCGATCAGCTTGGTGACCGTCTCGGCGCCGGCCCCGCCCAACAGCGAGGCGAACCCGGCGATCTCGACGTCGTCGAGCCGGCGCGTGCCCCCGTTCTCGTCGGGCACCTCGGCCGCGATGAGCCGGCTGAGCATGTCGTCCTGCGGGTCGGCGCGCCGCTCCTGGGCCAGCTTGTAGTAGTACACGCCGGACTCGATGGCGGCGGCCATGCCCGCCTCGGTGTAGCCGATGTTGCCGGGCTCGCGGGTCAGCGAGGTGTCGATCCACTCGCGCACCTTCTGCCGGAACTCCTCGGGCACCCCGGCCATCCGTGTGATCACCTCGACGGGGAACGGGCCGGAGAAGTCGGCGACGACGTCGAACTGGTCCGGGTCGACCCGGGACAGGTAGTGGTCGACCAGTTGCTCGACGGTCTCGCGCTGCGCCTGGATGGCCCGCGGCGTGAACGCCTTGTTGACCAGGCTGCGCATCACCCGGTGCTCCGGCGGGTCCATGAAGATGATCGACTTCTGCGGCCCCTCCTCGGACTGCACCATCGCGAGGTCGCAGCCGCGGGTCGACGAGTAGGTTTCGTGGTCCTTGAGCGCCGCGGCGACGTCGGCGTGCCGGGTCAGCGCGTAGAAGTCGTGCTCGTCGCTGTAGTAGACCGGCGCCTCGTCCTGCATCCGCAGGTAGATCTCGTAGGGGTCGTTGAAGTACTCGTCCGAGAACGGGTCGAAGGTGACTCTCGGGGCTTCCTGGCGGGCGGTCATGTGGCTTGCTCCTCCGCGGGCGGGGCTGGTGGCGGAAAGTTACGGATTAAGACCGAAATGTAACGCTAGCAGATCGGCGGACGAATGATCCCCAAACACCGGCATTCAGTGCCCCAGACCCGCGTCGACGAGCGGGTCGAGGCGGCCCAGGTCGGCCCCGAGTTCGGCGGCGGTCCGCCGGACCACGGCGACGTCCTTGCCGATGAACTCGGCCACCGCGGCGATGAAGTTCGACGCCGATCCGGCGCGGGCGATGTTGCCCATCGCCTTGCTGGCGCCACTGCCGTACGGCAGCGCGGCCAGCAGCGCCGCCTCGTCCAGACCGAGCCGGGCGCCGAGTTCGACGGCTTCGGCGACCATGCCGATCTGAGCGGCGAACAGCGTGTTGTTGACGAGTTTGACCTTCTGGCCCGAGCCGATCGGACCGACGTGCAGGACGGGATCGCCGTAGGCCGACAACGCCGGCCGGGCCCGCTCGACCGCCTCGTCGCTGCCGCCGACCCACAGCGTCACCCGTCCGGCGGCGATGTCGTGCGGGCCGCCGCTGACCGGGGCGTCGACGACGTGCACGCCCCGGGCCCGAGCCGCCACGGCAAGGCGCTCCGCGGTCCGCGGGCTGCCGGTGGTGTGCAGCACCAGCACCGAACCGGCCGGCATCGCGTCGATCAGGCCGGGTGCGATCTGGTCGACCTGATCGTCGGTGAACACGCAGAGGACCACCACATCGGCGCCGTCGGCGACCTCGACGGCCTCGGTCACCGGCGTGGCGCCGAGTTCGGCTACCGCGGCACGCTTTTCGTCGGTCCGACCCAGCGCGCGCACCTGATATCCGGCGCCGACGAGCCGCTGCACCATCGGCGCGCCCATCCGGCCCGCGCCGACGAACCCCACCCGCATCCGTTACATCCTCACCGCGGATGGCCCATGGATTCCAGCGCGGCGTCGGCGGCGTCGAAGACGGCCTCCTCGGGAGCCCTCGCGGTGCCGGCCAGGTCCGCCGCCAGCCGGACGTCCTTCTGCAGCAACGCACCGGCGATCGGCGCCAGGTTGTCCAGGGTGCCGCCGAACATCGCGATGCTGCCGAGCGCCTTGCTGTTGGCCGATCCGCGCGTCACCACCTCGCACATCCGCTCCCGCGGAACACCGAGGGACTCACCGAGTTTCAGCAACGTGATCGCGCTGCCCAGGTTCGCACTGAACAACAGGTTGTTCAGGATCTTGGTGACCTGCCCGGCGCCCAGCGGCCCGAGATGCACGATGGGGTCGGCGTAGGTCTCGAACACCGGCCGACACTTCTCGACGTCGGCCTCCGCGCCGCCGGCCATGACCAGCAGTTGCTTGGCCTCCACGGCGGGGGCGCCACCGCTGACCGGCGCGTCGACCACCGAAATGCCTTTCGCGGCAGCCTTTTCGCCGACCTCGCGGCAGGTGTCGGGGTGAATCGTGCTGTGGATCACCAGGGTGTCGCCCGACGACATGTGTTCCAGCAGACCGTCTTCCCCGTAGGCCAGGCCACGCACATCGTCGTCGCCGACGACGCACAGGCACACGACGTCGCTGGCCTCGGCCAGTGCCGCGGGACTCTCGGCGAATGTCGCCCCGGTGCCGGCATAGGGTTCCAGCGACTCCGGGCGTCGCGCCCACAGGGTGGTAGGAAACCCGCCGTCGACGATCGCGTGTGCCATCGGTCCGCCCTGGCTGCCCAGTCCGATGAATCCGACCCGTATCACGTGCCCTCCGTTGTCAATTCGGTTGTCATGCATGTCTCGGCGAAGTCGAGTACGCCGCGGTGGTAGGCCGGCGCGGCGTGACCGAGGCTCAGATTGTGCCCGGCGTCGGTCTGCTCGTTGGTGACCACCCGGGGAGCCGAGGTGAACAGCGCGGCGACCTCGGCCAGCGCCGCCGGGCCGTTCTCCCAGACCCGTTCATGCTCGGCGAGGGTGTAGCGCACCGGAACACGGACGCGGGCGGCCAGATCCGGCAGGTCGGCCCGCCAGTTGGTCACCAGGGTCTCCTCGTAGCGCGGCGACACCGGGCCGCCCTTGATCCGCACCGAGGCCGCCACCCCGTCGGGATAGAGTTCGGCCGGTTCCCACAGCAGTTCGCGCAGCCCGGTCGGGATGTTGTCCCGGGAGGCGCCGTCGAGCACCGCCGCGGCACTCGCCTGATAGCGCAGCCCGGTGCCCGAGATCTCGACGCCGAGCAGGGCGGCGCCGCGTTCCTCGGCGGCCATCCGCACCGCGAGTTCGCTGCCGTTGGAGTGGGCCAGCACGAAAACTCCGGCGCCGCGGGGCCGGGCGCCCAGGACGGCGTCGACCGCCCGGTAGGTCATGTCGATTCGTCTTGGGGTGGAGTCGAATTCGGCCGAGTAGAGCGCCGACGCGCCGAACCCGGGACGGTCCAGCGCGACGACGGTGTAGCCCAGCTGCGGCGCGGTGCGCAGCAGGCTCAGCTCGGGCCGGCCCGGACAGTCGAAGTACGCCGCCGTCGTCGCGCCGCCGTGCAGCGCGACCACCACCGCCTTGGGCTGGTCCACCTCGGCCAGCAGCCCCGACATCGGGACGCCGTCCACCAGCACCACGCGGGCTTGTGGCTGAGTCACCCGGTCACCTGTCGGACCGCATCAGCAGCACGCCGCTGGGGGTGAGCCCGCCGGAGGACACCACCGCGACCTTGGCATCGGCGACCTGACGTTCGCCGCCCTCGCCGCGCAGCTGGGTGACGGCCTCCTGGATCAGTCCCATCCCATGGGTACGGCCGTGCGAGAGCTGGCCGCCGTGGGTGTTCACGGGGATGATCCCGTCGCGGGCGATCGCCGTGCCGCCGTCGAGGAAGTCCTTGGCCTCACCGATGCCGCAGAAGCCCAGCGCCTCCAGCCAGGACAGGCAGTTGAAGGTGAACCCGTCGTAGAGCTGGGCGACGTCGACATCCTTGGGCCGCAACGATGTTCGGGTCCACAGATGTGCCGACTGGCCGAGCACCTGGGGTTCGTGCGTCATGGTCGTCTGGTCCCAGTCGGTGCGTTCGATGATCTGGGTGCCGACCGCCTCGACGAACACCGGGGGCTTGGGGCGGTCGGGGACCGTTTCGACGGCGGACACGATGACGGCGATCGCCCCGTCGCACGGCACGTCACAGTCGTAGAGCCCGAACGGTGTGGTGATCATCCGGGCCGACAGGTAGTCCTCCATCGTCATCGGGTCCCGGTAGATCGCGGTCGGGTTCAACGCCGCGTTGGCGCGCTGGTTCAGCGCGATCCAGCCCAGCGTCTCCCGCGTGGTGCCATAGCGGTGAAAGTGCCTCTGCGCGTTGAGCGCCAGGGTGTGTGCGGCCGACATCGCCCCGAACGGCATCTGGAAGCTGGTGGTGCGGGCGCCGCCGGGAGGCGAGAGTTTGCCCTCCTTCATCAGCTGCTGAAAGGTGGCTTCCCACAGCGTCCGGAAGCACAGCACGTGCGTGGCCATCCCGGTGGCGACGGCCATCATGGCCGCGATCACCGATCCGCCGGGACCGAAGGTGTCCATGCCACCGTTGATCCACGTCGGCCGGATGCTCAGGGCGCCCTCCAGCGCGGTGCAGCCGCCCTCGCCCATGCCGACGGCGTCCATCGCGGGATACGTTGAGAGCCCGTCGATGTCGGCCAGCGTCAGACCGGCGTCGGCGATCGCGGCCTCGCACGCCTCGATCGTCAGCGACAGCGGGTTGACCATGAGCCGGCGGCCCATCTTCGACGCCCCGATGCCGGTGATCGCCGAGCGGTCCTCGAACTTATCCGTGCCGATCATCGGCCGGACGTGCTTGGCGAAATCTTGCGGCGCGATCTCGTCGGGCGGCAATTCGGCGGTCTGCGGTTCGGCCGTCGGCCTGAACAGCGGCAGCCAGGTGTCCTCGTTCTGCTCGAAGACCACCTCGACGACGCGGCCCAACTCGAGATCGCAGGCCTCATATTCCACGATATTGGTGGTCAGGCGAACCCGCGGGTCTTCCTCGATCGCCACCTGCGCGATGACGTAGGGCGCGGGCAGGCCGGGCATGGAGAACCGGTGGTTGACGGTGAACGCGCTGAGGACGGCGCGTCCCGACACCGCACGGACACGCATGTTGTGGCCGTGGCAGTAGCGGCACACCGGCTGCGGGGGATGGATCAACGACTTGCAGTCGCCGCATTCCTGGATGCGCAGCTTCCCATCGGCGCCGGACGTCCAGAAGAACTCGTTGTCGAAGGTGAGTTGCGGCAGCGGAAGCCGGCTCACCGGGTGAAACCCCATTCGGCTTCGTTGTTCTCGGTTATCAAGGTGTCCTCCGGGTCGCTGATTTCGTGGTCGACCGGCGGCGGCGCATCGTCCGGCCGCCGCTCTCCGATCTCCATGATCGCGTGCGCGGGGCAGTCCATCAGGGCGCGCATGACGGCGTCGCGGTCCTGCGGCGGGATGTCACCGTCACCGGCCAGAACGGCGTATCCCCAGTCGTCGAGCGGGAAGTACTCCGGCGCGTGCTTGGCGCAGATGCCGAAACCGTCGCACAGGGTCCGGTCCAGCTTCAGCCGCATCCGGTGATCGTCGTTGTCGCTCATCGTGCCTCCACCCATACCACTTCGAACGGCCGCTCGGCGGTGAAAACGCCTCCGCCGCAGTCCGGGCAGTCGCCCGTCAGGTGCCTGGCGACCTCGTCGGGGAACGTGGCCAGCAGACTGGCGGCGATGTTGGTGGCGGCGTCCAGCGTCGCGCATGCGCCGCGGCCGCGCAGCACCACCGACCAGCGCTCCAGCCGGGCGAGGTCCTCACCGGTCGCCGTCCCGTCGCGCAACGCGCCGGCCGCCGCGGCCATGGCCGCCGTGCCGTTGAAGCACGACCCGCACTGTCCGGCGTTCTCCCGGTCGAAGTAGGCGAGCACCGCCGCCGCGACCGCGACCGGGCACTCGTCGGTGAGCATGGAGACCGCGCCACAGCCCAGCCCGCTGCCCAGGCCGCGCAGCGTCTCGTGGTCCAGCGTGGTGGTCGTGACCTGTGGGCCCAGCAGCCCCACGAAGTAACCGCCCATCAGCGCGCCGCGCACCCGGTCGAGGCTGATGCCCTGTGCGGCAAGCACTTCGGCGACCGAGACGCCGAACGGAAGCTCGTACAGCGTGGCCGGGCGGCCACCGCCGGTGATGGTCGCCAGGAAGGTGCCCGGCGACCCTTCGGTGCCGACCCGGCGGTACTCGGCCGCACCGCTGCGCTGGATGAACGGCAGGTTGGCCAGGGTCTCGACATTGCTGACCAGGGTGGGCAGTCCGCCCACACCCTCCTGGAAGACCCGCGGCGGCTTGTCGGTCGGTTTGGCCGGACCTCCGTTGATGGCCCGCACGGCCGCGCTCTCCTCGCCGGCGACGTATCCGGGTTCGACCGTGCGGACACTGACCGTCAACCCGTCCAGTGCGTCAGGCCCGCCCACCTCTGCGAGGGCAGCCTCGATGCTGCGCGCCGCGCCCGGGTCGGAGACGTAGACGTGCGCGTGCGCGGCGCCGACGATCCGGGCGGCCAGCCGCAGTCCGTCCAGGACGAGATGCGGGCGGTTGTGCAGCAGCCAACGGTCTTTGACCGAGGCCGGCTCGCCCTCCTCGCCGTTGGCGACGACGACAGTGTCCCGGGGGTACCCCGGCAGCAGTCCGGCGTCGCGCACGACGCGCAGCTTGACGGCCATCGGGAACGCCGCGCCGCCGCGACCGACCAGTCCGGCCCGCTCGATCTCGTCGAGCAGGGCGGCCGGGTCGTCGAGCGGCCGGTAGCCGTCGGCGGCGCGGTAGGACGCCGCGGACTCCGGTCCGTCGCCGGTGCGCAGCAACCGCGGGGTGATGCCCGGCCAGGCGGTCACGGTGAGTTCGGCTTGTGAGGCCGTCGCATTCATGGCTGACTCCTGATCTGGCGGGGGTTCCGGCCGCCGCTAGGCTTGCGCGCATGCGAACGACGGTGGTGCGGATCGGCGTGGACCCGGCCGGTGAGCTGTCGTCGCACCAACTCGGCGCCGGCATGACCGAACTGGCCGGGCTGGTCGGCGATCTCGGCGCCGAACTGATCGACAACAACCTGGCCGCCCTGCCGCCGAGTCGCCGCGAGGTCGAGATCCTGATGACCGGAGCAGACCCCGCGCAACTGCAGGACGTCGCGCGCGACCTGTGCGCCAAGGCATTCGGGACTCAGCCGGTGATCGGTGTGCTGACCTTCGTCAGCCACGGCACCGACGAGGACGCGCGCGGCGTGCTCGCGGCGTTCGGGCTGACCGGCGACATCGAACGGGTGCCCGGCGGCCCGGACGGGCCCGGCTGGGACGTCATCAACGTCACCCTGCGCAAGGACGACCTCGCGCGGGTCCCGGAGAGCCGGGTGCACACCGCGCTGGAGGCATCGACCAACTGCGAGGTCCACATCCGGACGGTGTGACGGCGTGTTCATCTCGATGCCCTGAGGAATTTCAGGATCGCGGGCGCCGCCAGCACCCAGGTGTCGAACATGTTGAACCGCTTGACCTTTCCGGCGGCGCGCGCTTCGGCGGCCCGCTCCCAGGCGTCCTCCGGCCAGGGCGGGTCGATCAGCGTGGAACCCTTGATCAGGCAGTTGACCTCCAGGGAGGTGCGCTTGGGGTGGTCGAGGTCGTTCTCGCCGCCGCGGATGATCAGCGTCGGCACGGTGATGTTGTCGAACAGCTCGTCCTCGACACCCGGGATGGTCTGACCGGGTTTCGGCACGAACGCGTTGAGCCAGCGCAGCATCAGCTTGAGGAACTCGTCCGGGTCCTGGGACAGAATGCGGTCGCGGTTGTCCGGGTTCTCGGCGATTCGTTCCCGCCATTCCGACACGGCGGCAACGGCTTTCATCCCCGCGCCGCGCACCGCCAGGATGCTCGGCACGATGTAGTAGGAGCCCAGCACGAACTGCCCGTAGACGCCGCCGACGATGTTCCACACCACGAGTTTCTTGACCAGCTCCGGGTAGAGCATGGTGGTCAACATCGAGTCACGCGCCCCGCCCGAGCCGCCGGCCAGGATGCACGGGCCGATGTCGAGCTTGTTGATCAGCGCGGCCAGCGTCTGGGCGCGCATGTGCGACTCGCTCTGGCCGGTGAACTGCACATCGGACTTGCCGCAGTTCGGGCGGTCCCACAGCAGGACCCGGTAGCCACCCTTGACGAGTTCCTGTGCCAGCGGCCGCAACCCGGGGATGTCCTTGGAGAACCGCCCGCCCGGGGTCAGCGCGATGAATTCGCCCTGCTTGCCGAGGATTTCGTAGACGACGTTGCCGCCGTTGATCTCGATGGACTTCTCGCCACGCTTGAGCGGCATCTGCGGTGGTCTCCTGTGGGTCAGGCCTGAACCAGGACGTCGTTGCCGACGACCCGGACGGGATAAGTGCGGATGCTCCATTCTGGCTTGACCGCAGTGGTGCCCGTGGCCAGTTCGAAACCCCACTGATGCCAGGGGCAGAAGATGTACTCCAGGTCGCGGACCATCACCGAATCGCCGGGAACGCTCTCGTCGACGATGTTGCGGCCGCGCGGGCGGCCCGAGCACAGCGGTCCGCCCTCGTGCGGGCAGTAGTTCGCGATCGCATAGAACGTGCCGTTGACGTTGTACACGCCGACACCGTGGCGTCCAATGGGAACCAGTTTGTGTGTGCCCGGCGGGATTTCGTCGACGGTGGCGACGATGTGCTCGCGGCCCTGCGCGAGCCGGGGCGGCTGTTGTTCGGTCGCGGGTTTGTTCTCGGTCAACGTCAGAACACCCGGACTTGGCCCTCGAGGGCGGGGACGGTGTCGGGGAGGTGGTAGGTCTTGATTCCGTTGCGGAACATGACGTTTTCGCGGGCGTGTTCGGGTAGGTGTTTGACCAGCCAGCGGGGGTCGTCGAAGGTCCAGTGCGGGTAGTCGCTGGAGAACAGCAGGATCTTGTCGCATTCCATCCACTCGAAGGCGCGCATCAGTTCGGTCTTGTCCTCGGGATAGTCCAGGGGCTGGGTGGTGAACTTGATGTGGTCCTTAACGTATTCGGACGGTTTGCGCTTGATGTCGAGCCATTGCTTGCGGGCTTCGTAGACGGCGTCCATCCGCCACATCAGCGGCAGGATCCAGGTGAAGGCGTGTTCGACGAACACGATGCGCAGGGTGGGGAACCGGTCGAAGACGCCGTCGAAGATCAGGCTCATGATCTGGTTGGCCGCCAGCAGTGAGTAGGTGACCATGAAATCGTGGTTGTAGCTGGGGAACCCGACCGGCGGCATCGGCAGTTCCTCGTTGTGACCGCGGGACAGGTGGCAGCTGACCACGATGTCGTGCCGGGTGGCGGCGGCCCAGACGGGGTCGTACATCGGATGACCCCAGGACGGCCGCGGCTCGGCCTTGATCAGCACCTGCACCATGTGCGGGTGGCCGGCCCACTTCTCGATTTCGGCGACCGCCGACTGGGGATCCTCGATCGCCACGCAGATCGACCCGCGCCAGCGTTCGTGCCAGTTGTTGTGCGAATCCAGCCAGTGATTGGCCTGCCACAGGTTGGTGGCGGTGCAGAACGCCGCCGTGGCCTCCGGCAGCCGCATCTCACCGTGGATGGGCTCGAGGACCGCGATGTCGGCCCCGCCCTCCATGATGATCTGCTTGAACGCCAGATCGGGGTCGCTGCAGGCGAATTCACCGTCACCCGGGAAGGTGTCGAGGCGCATCGCGTAGGAGTGCGCATAGTCGGGGGCATCGTAGAAGATCTGCTCGCCGTACCTGCGGGCCAGGAAGTACTTGCTGCGCCAGGGCTCCGGAATGTATCCGACCATTTCGCCGCGCCGCGGCGTGGGATGCACATCGGAGTCGACGCAGCGCACCGGGATGCGCTCGGCGGGCGCCTTCCGGTCACTGCTGGATGTGCTGACCGTAGCCGTCATCGCGAACCTCCTGTGACCATGCCGGCGGGGATGTCTATTCCGTACAGCTCACTGGCGTTGCGCCAGCAGAACTTCTCCCGCTGCTCGGCGGAAAACGCCTGGGGCACTTTCAGTTCCGCCAGATTCCAGTGCGGGTAGCTCGAGCCGAACATCGTCATGTCGTCCTTGCCGGTGAAGCCGAACCACTCACCGGCGAACTCGACGTCACCCGGGCCGTCGAACGCGCCCTGCACGAAGAAGACGTGCCCGGGCAGGTAGTCGCTGGGCATCTTCGGCGCCCACGGCGTCTGTTCCAGGTGCGGCCGGCCGAAGCAGTCCATCCGCCAGATGAACGGGGTCAGCATGTCGCCGGCGCCGTCGGCCCAGACGAACTTCAGGCCGTCGAAACGCTCGAAGACGCCCTCGGCGATCATGTTCATCACGTGGTAAATGTAGTTCAGCGACATGAAGCCCTGGTACTGCTCGTAGGTGAGCGTCTTACCCGAAGGCGTTGGCGGAAAAGCGATTCCGGCACCCACCTCGACGTGGGCGGCCACCGGCAGGCCGGCTTGCACGGCCGCTTCCCACAACGGCCAGAACTGCGGCTTGCCGTACAGCTCGCGCGACTGCAGCGGGATCCCGATCTGCACCACCCGGGGATGGTCCTTGTACTTGTCGATTTCGCGCAGCGAGCCGGGCATGTCGTCGGGGTCGACGCGGATGGTGCCGCGGAACCGGTCGCCGAACTCGGGATGCTCCAGCCAGCGCTTGACCATCATGTCGTTGTGCGACGCGGCGATCGCGGTGCCGAGGTGGCGGTCGGGCATGATGCCGCGGGTCATCGGGTGCAGCACCGCGATGTCGACGCCGCGGTCACCGAACAGATGCTGGGCGACGACGTCGACGTCGGAGCCGGGGTACTGGCCGTCGGGTCCCTTGGTGCCCTTGGCGTACTCACCGCCGGGCGCGCCGTACCAGTCCATCTCGTAGTCGGGGAAGCCGCGGCTGCGGAACGGTTCCTGCATGAAGTTCTCGCGCAGGTCCTTGTTGGACCCGAAGAAGATGTGCACGCTGGCGTCGATCACCGGCGTTTCGACCGCGTCCGCGCCGTCTCCGACCCTGATCATGACTTCTCCGACCGCCTCGACATGGGTTTCATAGTACAACGCCGTTCTTCATGGGCAAGAATGGAATTCTCAACGAATCCGGGCACTTTTGAGATGTCGATTGCTGGATATGAAGAATGTTATTCTCGCTGGAAAAGCGCGGTTATAGGGCTGGAGGCCACCTGTGCAGTTGACGTTTGACACCGACGTCGAACAGTTCCGCGCGGAGTTCGCGGCGTTCCTCGACGAGCATCTGCCGCCGGAGGCCGAGACCGCCGAGCGGCCGCAGTCCTGTTCGCACATCCCCGCCTGGGCGCGCCGCTGGCAGGCGCTGCAGTTCGACCACGGCTGGCTGCTGCCGGGCAACCCGCCGGAGTTCGGCGGCCGCAACGCCTCCGTCCTGCAGCAGTACGTGCACCGCGAGGAGCTCTCCCGCCGCCGGATCTACCACAGCTTCAACCCGCAGGGCGTCGGCATCGTCGCCGCCTCGATCCTGTCCTTCGGCACCGACGAGCAGAAGCAGCGCTGGGCCGTGCCGATCCTGCGCGGCGAGATGACGGCCTCGGTCGGCATGAGCGAGCCGGGCGCCGGTTCGGACCTGGCGTCGTTGCGCACAAAAGCGGTTCAGGACGGCGACCATTTCGTCGTCAACGGCCAGAAGGTGTGGACCTCGGGCGCACATCACGCCGATGTGCTGCTGACGTTCGTGCGCACCGATCCGGACGTCCCCAAGCACAAGGGCATCAGCGTGATCCTGGTCCTGACGGAGTCCGACGGCCTGGTCCGCCGGCCGTTCCCGACGGTGTGTCACCACGACGACCTCGACTTCAACGAGGTGTTCTTCACCGACGTCCGGGTGCCCGCCGAGAACCTGGTCGGCCCGCTGAACGGCGGCTGGCGGGTGGCCAACGGCGCGCTCGGCCACGAGCGCACCATGATGTGGATGCAGTACGCCGACCGGCTGCACAATCTGGTCGAGGACTTCCACCCGATCACCCCGCTGGAGCGCGACAAGTACGCCACCCTGCTGATGGACCGTCAGGCGTTGCGGCTGCTGGGCTCGGCCGCCGTCGCCAAGGCCGCCCGCGGCGAGGAGGACATGACCACGATCTCGGTGCTCAAGGTGCTCGGCTCGGAGGCCGAGCGCGATGCCACCGAGGCGGCGCTGGACGCGATGGGCGTCGAGGGGCTGCGCCACCCGGCGAACACCTCCGCGTACGCGCCCTACGACCTCGACTACCTGTCGGCGAGCTGGATCGAGCGCTACTTCCGCAGTTTCGCGGGCACCATCGCCGGCGGCACGTCGGAGATTCAGCGCAACATCATCGCCCGCGGACTCGGCCTGCCGCTGAGCTGAACCCCGCTCTGTTCAGCCGAATTCCGCTCTGTTCAGCTGAATCCGATCTATTCAGCGGTGGCTGCGACGTTGTCCGAGTGAAAGTCGCAGGGAGCGCTCAATAGATCGGATCTGGGATCAGAACACCCGTACTTGGCCCTCGAGGGCGGGGACGGTGTCGGGCAGGTGGTAGGTCTTGATTCCGTTGCGGAACATGACATTTTCGCGGGCGTGTTCGGGTAGGTGTTTGACCAGCCAACGGGGGTCGTCGAAGGTCCAGTGCGGGTAGTCGGAGGAGAACAGCAGGATCTTGTCGCATTCCATCCACTCGAAGGCCCGCATGAGCTCGGTCTTGTCCTCGGGATAGTCCAGGGGCTGGGTGGTGAACTTGATGTGGTCCTTAACGTATTCGGACGGTTTGCGCTTGATGTCGAGCCATTGCTTGCGGGCTTCGTAGACGGCGTCCATCCGCCACATCAGCGGCAGGATCCAGGTGAAGGCGTGTTCGACGAACACGATGCGCAGGGTGGGGAACCGGTCGAAGACGCCGTCGAAGATCAGGCTCATGATCTGGTTGGCCGCCAGCAGTGAGTAGGTGACCATGAAATCGTGGTTGTAGCTGGGGAACCCGACCGGCGGCATCGGCAGTTCCTCGTTGTGACCGCGGGACAGGTGGCAGCTGACCACGATGTCGTGCCGGGTGGCGGCGGCCCAGACGGGGTCGTACATCGGATGACCCCACGACGGGCGGCGTTCGGCCTTGATCAGCACCTGTGCCATGTAGGGATGGCCGGCCCACTTCTCGATCTCGGCGGCCGCCAGGTCCGGCGCCTCGATGGACGCGCAGATCGAGCCGCGCCAGCGCTCGTGCCAGTTGTTGTGCGAATCCAGCCAGTGGTTGGCCTGCCATGAGTTGAGCGCCTGGCTCATCGCATGGTCGGCCTCGGGCAGTCGGGCCCCATAGGCGCCGGGCTCCAGGATCGCGATGTCGGCGCCCGCCTCCATGATCAGCTGTTTGAACGCCAGATCCGGGTCGCTGCAGGCGAATTCACCGTCGGCGGGGAAGGTGTCCACCCGCATCGCATGTGAATGCGCGTAGTCCGGTGCGTCGTAGTAGATCAGCTCGCCGTACGGGTGGCTGCCGAAGTAGTCGGTGCGCCACGGCTCGGGGATGTACTGTGCCAGTTCGCCGCGACGCGGCATCGGGTGCACGTCGGAGTCGACGCAGCGCACCGGCACACGCTCGCCGGCGGGCTTACGTTCCGTCGTGATGGTCGCCATCGTGGCCTCCCCGTGATCGCTGCGGTTCCATCCTGCCCGTCACCCGATGCCGAGACCTAGGTTTCGGCGAAGGCAGGGTTAGGCGGCGGGGCCGCCGCGGATCGTGTACGACGACGGGTCGTCGATCCGGTCGATGTTGGCGGCCATGAGTTCCACGGTCAGCCCGGGCTCGTCGATGCCGGCGGTCTCGGCGATGAAGACGCGCGACACATGGGCGCCCCCGACGCGGTAGATGTGTGCGGTCCGGTCGCAGGCCTCGTGGCCGAGGTAGACGACGACCGGCGTGACCTGTTCTGGCTCAAGGTCTTTCACCAGTTCGGTCATGGTGTTCTCGGTCATCCGGGTGCGTGCGATGGGGGAGATCGCGTTGACCCGGATGTTGTTGCGCGCACCCTCGATCGCCAGCACGTTCATCAGTCCGACCAGGCCGGTCTTCGCCGCGCCGTAGTTGGCCTGACCGAAGGTCCCGAACAGGCCCGAGCCCGAGGTGGTCATCACGATGCGGCCGTACCCCTGCTCCCGCATGTGCGGCCAGGCTGCACCGGTGACGTAGAAGGCGCCGCGCAGATGCACCGCGATGACCGCGTCAACCTGCTCGGCGGTCATGTTCTTGAAGGCGGCATCGCGCAGGATGCCGGCGTTGTTCACCAGGACGTCGATGCGGCCGAACGTGTCGACGGCGGTGGCGACGATCGCCCGGCCGCTCTCCGGCGTCGACACCGAATCGGTGTTGGCGACGGCCGCGCCGCCGGCGGCGGTGATCTCGTCGACCACCGCCTGCGCGGCCGACGACGATCCGGTGCCGTCGACCGAGGCGCCCACGTCGTTGACCACGACCTGCGCGCCGCGCCGCGCGAATTCCAGTGCGTGACAACGGCCCAAGCCGCCGCCGGCGCCCGTCACCACCACGACCCGTCCGTCGAAACCCAGATTCATCGTGTTGTGCTCCCGTCGTGCCATGCCGGTTCGCGCCTGTCCGCTTCGGCAAGGCTAGCGCGGCCGGAACGGACCACTTTCATACAGGTCTGTATACCTGATGCGACATTGCATATGATCGGAGGGAGTACGCGCGTGATTTCGGTGCGCTCACGTGCGCTGAGCGCCGGTGAGCGCACCGAAATCCCTGGCCAGTGGAGAGGTGCCCGCAATGAAGCTGGAAGACCGGATCGCCAAGCACAAGCGGATGGCGGAGAGCTACCGCGACAAGTACGTGCTCCAGAAGGTCCAGGAGGGCGAGAGCTACGACGAGTGGGACTTCGCCGACGACGCGGTCTACACCTCACCGTATTTCGTCGCCGACCAGGAACTCGTCCTCAAGGACGTCGCGACCGCGTGGGACGTGGCGGCGACCGTCGAGGCCACCGCATACGGCGTGGAGTTCCCGGACTGGAAGCCCGTCGACTACAAGTGCTGGCCGGCCGAGAACGGCTTCGTCATGCGCTACCGCTGGCAGGGCACGTCGCAGACCACCGGCAAGGTGATGGGCTTCTATTCGATCAGCTTCGTCGAGACCAACGACGACGGCCAAATCGTGCACTGGTCAACGTATGTCAACGACGAGGAGTACGGGCCTTTCCTCGAACTGGCGATCGGCGCGCGCGGCCCGTTCCACGGCGACGACTACATGCAGGCCCTGGCGCGGCACTTCGAGAAGCACGGTTTGTCGCTTCCGTTCTGAAC
>CAZTAA010000088.1:0-16215 GCA_964611465.1 uncultured Mycobacterium sp.
CAGCGACACGAGTCACGACCTGTGCGGTAACGCTCTTACATCATCAATGTTCAGCGCCTGCTGCGAGGTCTACTCGCAATTGTTCGCAGCAGAAGCTGAATAGATCAGAGAAGCTCAATAGATCAAGACGGGGCGTACGGGTTCGGCACCCGCCCGCCGCTCACCTCGGTCAGCAGCGGCAGCGCCGAGAACGTCACCGCGGGCAGCGGCACATCAGCGCCGTTCTTGAGGTGGGCGCGCGCCCAGGACGACTTCACGAACCGCAGACCCTCGATGTCCTCCCAGCGCATCGTCGTGCTGCCCAACATCGTGCGCGCGGTGACGGAGTCGTGGTCGGCGACGGTGCGCATGCGGATGATGAACACCGACATCGCCAGCGGGATCAACAACAGCAGGGCGGCCCACGGCGAAATGGCCAGGAACACCAACAAACTCAACGCGAAGAAGCCGACGGCGAAGTGAGCCATCGGCGAGATGTTGATCACCACGGGTTTGTCGGCCACGTTCTGCATCATAGGTAGCGGCCGATCGGCTGCCGTCATCGTGACGCCGTCATAGGCAGGAATTTGACCTTGACCTGTGCGGAGACTACCGTCGACGGTCATGCGGAGCATGCTCGTAGTACTTTGCCGGCGCGTTGGTGCGTGACCTGGCGAGCTTCCAGCTACCAGCACCCCGACGCGCAACCCTCGTGCAGCCGAAGCTGACGGGGGTTTTTTGTTGCCCACAGCGATAAATCCGAGAATGAAGAACCCGAAGGACACCACCGTGAGCGCACCGACCAAGCGACCACCGGAAAAGACCACCGCAGCCAAACCGACCAACGGCCGGCCGCCCGCCCCGAACCGGGTGGCGCCGCACCAGCTGACCGGAGCGCAAGCCGTGGTTCGCTCGCTGGAGGAGATGGGCGTCGACATCATCTTCGGCATCCCCGGCGGCGCGGTTCTGCCCGTCTACGACCCGCTGTTCGACTCGCAGAAGCTGCGCCACGTGCTGGTGCGCCACGAGCAGGGCGCCGGCCATGCCGCCAGCGGCTACGCGCACGCCACCGGGCGGGTCGGCGTCATGATGGCCACCTCCGGTCCGGGCGCCACCAACCTGGTGACCCCGCTGGCCGACGCGCAGATGGACTCGATCCCCGTCGTCGCCATCACCGGCCAGGTGGGCCGCAGCCTGATCGGCACGGATGCCTTCCAGGAGGCCGACATCTCCGGCATCACCATGCCGATCACCAAACACAACTTCCTGGTGCGCAATGGCGACGAGATCCCGCAGGTGATCGCCGAGGCGTTCCACATCGCCGCCTCGGGCCGGCCCGGCGCGGTGCTCGTCGACATCCCCAAGGACGTCTTGCAGGGCACCTGCACGTTCAGCTGGCCGCCGGAGATGGACCTGCCCGGCTACAAGCCGAACACCAAGCCGCACAGCCGTCAGATCAAGGAGGCGGCCAAGCTGATCGCCGCCGCCCGCAAGCCGGTGCTCTATGTGGGCGGCGGTGTCATCCGCGGCGAGGCGACCGAGGAACTGCTGGACCTGGCGGAGCTGACCGGCATCCCGGTGGTCACCACACTGATGGCGCGCGGCGCCTTCCCCGACAGCCACCCGCAGCACCTCGGCATGCCCGGCATGCACGGCACCGTCGCGGCGGTGGCCGCGCTGCAGCGCAGCGATCTGCTGATCGCGCTGGGCACCCGGTTCGACGATCGGGTCACCGGTCAGTTGTCGTCATTCGCCCCGGACGCCAAGGTGATTCACGCCGACATCGATCCCGCCGAGATCGGCAAGAACCGGCACGCCGACGTCCCGATCGTCGGCGACGTCAAGGCCGTCATCGTCGACCTGATCGAGGCGCTGCGCCGCGCCGCCGTTCCGGGCAACCTCAAGCTGGACGACTGGTGGGAGTACCTGTCGGGGGTCCGCTCGACCTACCCGCTGAGTTACGCGCCGCAGAGTGACGGCAGCCTGTCGCCGGAGTTCGTCATCGAGAAGCTGGGCGAAATCGCCGGGCCCGACGCGATTTACGTCGCCGGCGTGGGTCAGCACCAGATGTGGGCCGCACAGTTCGTCAAGTACGAGAAGCCGCGCACCTGGCTGAATTCCGGCGGCCTGGGCACCATGGGTTACGCCATCCCCGCGGCGATGGGCGCCAAGATGGCTCGCCCCGAGGCCGAGGTGTGGGCCATCGACGGCGACGGCTGCTTCCAGATGACCAACCAGGAACTGGCCACCTGTGCCATCGAGGGCGCGCCGATCAAGGTGGCGTTGATCAACAACGGCAACCTGGGCATGGTGCGGCAGTGGCAGACGCTGTTCTACGACCAGCGCTACAGCCAGACCGACCTGGCCACCCACAGCCAGCGCATCCCGGACTTCGTGAAGCTGGCGGAGGCGCTGGGGTGCGTCGGATTGCGTTGCGAGCGTGAGGAAGACGTGGCAGACGTGATCGAAAAGGCCCGCGCCGTCAACGACCGGCCGGTGGTGATCGACTTCATCGTCGGCGCCGACGCCCAGGTCTGGCCGATGGTCGCGGCGGGCACCAGCAACGACGAGATCATGGCGGCCCGAGACATCCGGCCGTTGTTCGACAACGAAGATCAGGTCTAGGCGATGACGATCACCACACACACTCTGTCGGTTCTGGTCGAGGACAAACCCGGTGTCCTGGCCCGGGTGGCCGCGCTGTTCTCCCGGCGCGGCTTCAACATCGAGTCGCTGGCGGTCGGCGCCACCGAGGCCAAGAACATGTCGCGCATGACGATCGTGGTGTCGGTGGAGGACTTTCCGCTCGAGCAGATCACCAAGCAGCTCAACAAGCTGATCAACGTGATCAAGATCGTCGAGCAGGACGCCGAGAACTCGGTTTCCCGTGAGCTGGCGCTGATCAAGGTGCGGGCCGACGCCGGTACCCGCAGCCAGGTGATCGAGGCGGTGAACCTGTTCCGCGCCAAGGTCGTCGACGTCTCCACCGAGTCGCTGACCATCGAGGCGACCGGAACCCAGGAGAAGATCGGGGCGCTGCTGCGGGTCCTGGAGCCCTACGGCATCCGCGAGATCGTGCAGTCCGGAGTCGTGTCGCTGGCCCGCGGGCCGCGCGGCATCACCACCACCAAGTAGTACGAGCCCGGATGCCGAGTGTGTGGGTTATGCACGGCATCCGGCGATTCCCCACCAAATAACCCACACACTCGGTGAGAACAACCAGAGAAGATAGGAAAAGGCAAGTGGCATCACAAGAAGGCATCGCGATGTTCTACGACGACGACGCGGACCTGTCGATCATCCAGGGCCGCAAGGTCGGCGTCATCGGCTACGGCAGCCAGGGGCACGCGCATTCGCTTTCGCTGCGCGACTCCGGCGTCGAGGTGAAAGTCGGCCTGCGCGAAGGCTCCAAGTCCCGCGAAAAGGTCGAGGAGCAGGGCCTGGCCGTCGACACTCCGGAAGAAGTGGCCAAGTGGGCCGATGTGATCATGCTGCTGGCGCCCGACACCGCGCAGGCGGACATCTTCAAGAACGAGATCGAGCCGCATCTCGAGGACGGCGACGCGCTGTTCTTCGGCCACGGGCTGAACATCCACTTCGGGCTGATCAAGCCGCCGGCCAATGTCACCGTCGGCATGGTGGCGCCGAAGGGACCGGGACACCTGGTGCGCCGACAGTTCGTCGACGGCAAGGGCGTGCCGTGTCTGGTTGCGGTGGAACAGGATCCGACGGGCCAGGGCCTGGCGCTGGCGCTGTCCTACGCCAAGGGCATCGGCGGCACCCGCGCCGGCGTCATCAAGACGACGTTCAAGGACGAGACCGAAACCGACCTGTTCGGTGAGCAGGCCGTGTTGTGCGGCGGCACCGAGGAACTGGTGAAGGCCGGTTTCGACGTCATGGTGGAGGCGGGTTACGCGCCGGAGCTGGCGTACTTCGAGGTGCTGCACGAGCTGAAGCTGATCGTCGACCTGATGTACGAGGGCGGCATCGCGCGGATGAACTACTCGGTGTCCGACACCGCGGAGTTCGGCGGCTACCTGTCCGGCCCGCGGGTGATCGACGCCGACACCAAGGACCGGATGCGCCAGATCCTCAAGGAGATCCAGGACGGCACGTTCGTCAAGCGCCTGGTCGCCAACGTCGAGGGCGGCAACAAGGAACTCGAGGGGCTGCGCAAGAAGAACGCCGAGCATCCCATCGAGGTGACCGGCAAGAAGCTGCGCGACCTGATGAGCTGGGTCGACCGCCCGATCACCGAAACCGCTTAGCCCGTTGTGATTTCGGCGCGGTTTCCGTCACTGACCGACGGAAACCGCGCCGAAGTCGATTACGGGGCCAGCCGGGGCACGTTCTTGATGCCGAATTCCCGCCTGAGCACCGTGCGGGCCGCGTAGTAGCCGGCCATGCCGTGCACCCCGCCACCGGGCGGCGTGGCCGACGAACACAGATACGCGTGCGGGACCGGCGTGGTCCACGGGTTCAGCTGTGGCGCCGGCCCGGTGAGCGCACTGAACATGTTGTTGCCGCCGACGCCGATGTCGCCGCCCACCAGATTGGCGTTGTGGTCGGCCAGTCGCGCGGCCGGAACTGCCCGGACGGCCACCACGACGTCGCGGAACTCCGGCGCGAATTTCTCGAACACCCCGGTGACGGTCTCGGTGAGGTCGACGTCGGAGCCCATCGGGACATGCGCGTATGTCCACAGCGGCCGCCGGCCCGCGCTGTCGACGCGACCGGGATCGACCAGATGCGGCAGCGACGCCAACACCATCGGCCATTCGGCGTGCCGGCCCTGGGCCACCTCGCGTTCGGCGAGCGCCATCTGGGATCGGCTGCCACCCAGGTGCAACGTCGGCGCCTGCGCCAAACGTGGATCGCGCCAAGGGATTTCGTCCGACAGCACGAAATCCACCTTGGCCACGCCGGGGCCGAACCGGTAACCGCGCAAGCGCTTGGCATACCGGGCCGGCAGCGCGTCGCCGTAGATGTCCAGCAGTGCGGTGGGAGCGGTGTCGTAGAGCACCACCCCGACCGGGGGAGTGTGAACCTGCTCGCCGAGCACGAGTTCACCCCCGTGTGCGAGCAGGTCGGCGATCAACGCGTCGGCGATGGCCTGCGAGCCGCCGACCGGAATGGGCCAGCCGACCGCATGGGCCAGCGTCGCGAGCATCAGTCCCGCGCCCGACGACACCAGCGACGGCATCGTCGAAATGGTATGGGCGGCAACCCCGGTGAACAATGCGCGGGCGTCCTCTCCGCGCAGCAGGTTCCAGGCCGGCCCGCCCTGCTGCAGCAGCCGCAGTCCGGCGCGCACCGCGGTCGGCAGACTGGAGGGCAGCGAGCGCTTGTCGCCCAGGAACAGGTCCAGCACGCCGTCGAGATCTTCGGCGAGCGGGCCGAGCAGCCGCCGCCAGGATGCGCCGTCGTCGAGTTCGGCGCAGGTGCGCTCGAGGTCGCGGTAACCGACCGCGGCCGGATGCTTGGGCAGCGGATTGGCGTAGGAAATCTCCGGCACCGCGAGTTCGACGCCGCGCGCGGGCAGGTCGAACTCGGCGAAGAACGGTGACGCCAGCGCCAGCGGATGTACCGCCGAGCAGATGTCGTGCCGAACATCCGGATACTCGGGGTCCGCGGCGGTGCGGGCGCCGCCGCCCGCGGTGCCCTGAGCCTCGACCACCCGCACCGACAGCCCGGCCCGGGCGCAGATCACGGCGGCGGTCAGTCCGTTGGGGCCGCTGCCGACGATGGTGACGTCCACACCTCCAGTAGACCTCACGCGGGCGCTGCGCGCTGCCGAGGCCGTCCGGCGCGAATGCGACGCGGCGGCACCCTTTAGGCTGTCCGGGTGAGTTTGCCTGTTGTACTGATTGCCGACAAGCTGGCCCAATCCACCGTGGACGCCCTCGGCGACGGGGTCGAAGTCCGCTGGGTGGACGGCCCGGACCGGGAGAAACTGCTGGCCGCGGTGCCCGACGCCGACGCGCTGCTGGTCCGCTCGGCCACCACGGTGGACGACGAGGTGCTCGCCGCCGCGCCCAAGCTGAAGATCGTCGGCCGCGCGGGCGTGGGCCTGGACAACGTCGACGTGGACGCCGCCACCAAGCGGGGCGTCATGGTCGTCAACGCACCCACGTCGAACATCCACACCGCCGCCGAGCACGCCGTCACACTGCTGCTGGCCGCGGCCCGGCAGATCCCGCAGGCCGACGCGTCGCTGCGGGAACACGAATGGAAGCGCTCCAGCTTCAACGGCGTGGAGGTCTTCGGCAAGACCGTCGGGGTGGTCGGACTGGGCCGGATCGGGCAGCTGTTTGCGCAGCGAATGGCCGCTTTCGAGACGAGGGTGATCGCGTACGACCCCTACGTCTCCGCCGCCCGGGCCACCCAGCTGGGAATCGAGTTGCTGCCGCTTGACGAGGTGCTCGCCCAGGCCGATCTGATCTCGGTGCATCTGCCGAAAACCGCTGAGACCAAAGGCATCATCGGCCGCGAGGCGTTGGCCAAGACCAAGCCGGGCGTCATCATCGTCAACGCCGCCCGCGGCGGACTGATCGACGAGCAGGCGCTGGCCGACGCCATCGTCAGCGGCCATGTGCGCGCCGCCGGCCTGGACGTGTTCGACACCGAGCCGTGCACCGACAGCCCGCTGTTCGACCTGCCGCAGGTGGTCGTCACGCCGCACCTGGGCGCGTCGACGTCCGAGGCGCAGGATCGCGCCGGCACCGACGTCGCCAAGTCCGTGCTGCTGGCCCTGGCCGGGGAATTCGTGCCCGAGGCCGTCAACGTATCCGGCGGCGCCGTCGGCGACGAGGTCGCGCCGTGGCTCGACATCGTGCGCAAGCAGGGTGTGCTGCTGGGCGCGCTGGCCAAGACGGTGCCGACGTCGGTGTCGGTGGACGTGTACGGCGAGCTGGCCTCGGAGACCGCGCTCGACATCCTGAAGCTGTCGGCGCTGCGCGGGCTGTTCTCCGCCGTGACCGACGAGCCGATCACCTTCGTCAACACCCCGGCCCGTGCCGCGGAGCGCGGCGTCGCCTCCGAGCTGACGACGTCCGCGGAGAGCCCGAACCACCGCAGCGTCGTCGACGTCCGCGCGGTCTATCCCGACGGCTCGCAGCTCAACGTGTCCGGCACGCTGACCGGGCCGAAACAGGTGCAGAAAATCGTCAACATCAACGGCCGCAACTTCGAACTGCGGGCCGAGGGGCTCAACCTGATCGCCAGCTACGCCGACAAGCCCGGGTCGCTGGGCAAGATCGGCACGATCCTGGGCAACGAGGGCATCGACATCCAGGCCGCCGCCCTGAGCCAGGACGTCGACGGTCCCGGCGCGACGGTGCTGCTACGGGTGAACATCCCGGTGCCGCCGGAGACGCAGGCCGCGATCCGGGACGCCGTCGACGCGACGACGCTGGAACTGGTGGATCTGTCATGAGGGGGCGCAGATGAAACTGGCGGTCATCGCCGGTGACGGCATCGGGCCCGAGGTCATCGAACAGGCCGGCCGGGTGTTGGACGCCGTGCTGCCCGGCATCGAGAAGACCGAGTACGACCTGGGCGCGCGGCGCTACCACGCGACCGGAGACGTCCTGTCCGACAGCACCATCGAGGAGCTGCGCGGCCACGACGCGATCCTGCTGGGCGCCATCGGTGACCCGTCGGTACCGCCGGGGCTGCTCGAGCGCGGTCTGCTGCTGAGGCTGCGGTTCGCCTTGGACCACCACGTCAACCTGCGCCCGGGCCGGCTGTATCCCGGTGTGGCCAGCCCGGTTTCAGGTGTCAGCGACATCGACTTCGTCGTCGTGCGGGAGGGCACCGAGGGCCCGTACACCGGAAACGGTGGCGCGCTGCGGGTCGGCACCCCGCACGAGGTGGCCACCGAGGTCAGCGTCAACACCGCCTTCGGGGTGCAGCGCGTGGTGCGTGACGCCTTCACCCGCGCCCAGGCCCGCCGCAAGCATCTGACCCTGGTCCACAAGACCAACGTGCTGGCGTTCGCCGGCAGCCTGTGGTCGCGGACCGTGGACGAGGTGGCCTACGAGTTCCCCGACGTCGAGGTGGCCTATCAGCACATCGACGCCGCGACCATCCACATGGTCACCGACCCGGGCCGCTTCGACGTGATCGTCACCGACAACCTGTTCGGCGACATCATCACCGACCTGGCGGCCGCGGTCTGCGGCGGCATCGGCCTGGCGGCCAGCGGCAACATCGACGCGACGCGGACCAATCCGTCGATGTTCGAGCCCGTGCACGGCAGTGCGCCGGACATCGCCGGGCAGGGCCTGGCCGATCCGACGGCGGCGGTGATGAGCGTGGCGCTGCTGCTGGCCCACGTCGGCGAGGGTGATGCGGCGGCCCGGGTGGACAAGGCCGTCGAGGAGCACCTGGCCACCCGCGGCGACGAGAAGCTGTCCACGTCCCAGGTCGGCGACCGGATTCTCGAGCGGCTGTAGAACTCGGCGATCCGTCCACTGGAGTAGACACTCATCGAATAGTGTCTGCCCGTGGGTTTTCTCAGTCCTGACCTACCCGTGGTCGACCTCGACGAATGGCACCGGGGAAGCCGAGCAGAACGGCTGCGGCCGATGGCCCGGCACATCGCCGAACGCGGCATGGGCTATCCCGACGTGTTCTACGTGCTGTACGCGGTGAAGATCGGCCTGTTCATCGTGGGCGGCCTGGCATTCGGCTTGGCCACCAAGGGAATCGACGGCTGGGGCGACGTCGGCTCGTGGTGGACCGAGCCGATCGTGTTCCAGAAGGCCGTGCTCTGGTCGCTGCTGTTCGAGGTGCTCGGCCTGGGCTGCGGCTTCGGGCCGCTGACCGGGAAGATCGCGCCGCCGTTGGGTTCGCCGCTGTACTGGCTGCGCACCGGCACCATCCGGCAGCCGCCATGGCCCGGCCGAATCCCGTTCACGGCCGGTGACCGCCGCACACTTGTCGAGGTGGTGCTCTACGCCGGACTGATCGTCGCCACGCTGTATGCGCTGTGCTCGGACGGCACCGGGCCGGTTCCCGCACTCGGCACCGTGGTGGGTGTGCTCCCGACCTGGAAGGTCGCCGTCGTGCTGGTGCTGCTGGCCGTCGTCGGCCTGCGGGACAAGCTGATCTTCCTGGCCGCCCGCGGCGAGGTGTACGGGACGCTGGCCGTGACGTTCCTGTTGGCTCCGGTCAACATGATCGTCGCGGCCAAGATCGTGATGTTGTGCATCTGGTTCGGCGCCGGAGTGTCCAAGCTCAACCGCCACTTCCCGTACGTCGTCGCCACCATGATGGCCAACAACCCGATCGTGCGACTGAAGGCGTTGCGGCGCAAGATGTTCCGTCGCTTCCCCGACGATCTGCAACCCAGCTGGATCCCGCGGCTGCTCGCCCACACCGGCAGCGTGATCGAGCTGTTCGTAACACCGGTGCTGTTCTTCTCCCACGGCGGACCGCTCACCTATGTAGCGGCGGGACTGCTGATCGCACTGCACCTGATCATCCTGACGTCGATCCCGCTCGGAGTGCCGCTGGAGTGGAACGTCTACATGCTGTTCGCGATCGTGACGCTGTTCGTCGACAAGGCGTCATTCGGGTTGCGGGATCTGCAGTTCCCGCAGGCGTGGTGGGTGGTCGCGCTGCTCGCGGTGGTGCTCACGACGATCGTGATCGGCAATCTGTATCCGCGCCGGGTCTCCTTCCTGCCGGGCATGCGCTACTACGCCGGCAACTGGGACCTGTCGGTGTGGTGTCTGACCGACTCGGCGTGCGACAAGATCGCGCGCAACCGGATCGGGCTGGGGCTATTGCCGCACAAGCAGATCGAGAAGTTCTACGGCGCCGACGATGCCGACGTGCCGAAGGAACTGGCGCTGGCTTTCCGGGTGATGTTCGCCAACGGGCGGGGTCTGCTGACCCTGCTGAAACGGGCGATTCCCGTTGGCCGCGAAGACGACTACGCGATCCTCGAAGGGGAGCAGTTCTGCGCGTACGCGATCGGCTGGAACTTCGGCGACGGACATCTGCACAACGAACAACTGATCGCGGCCCTGCAGAACCGGTGCCACTTCGAACCGGGGGAGGTGCGGGTGATCCTGCTCGACGGTCAGCCGATCCAGACCCCGACACACGAATACCGCTTGGTCGACGCGGCCACCGGCGAATTCGAGCGCGGCACCTTCCGGGTCGCCGACACCTGCGCGCGCCAGCCGTGGCAGGACGATGTGCCGGTGCAGGTGCTGTCGTCCTGACTCGCGTCGAGACGGCACCGAGAGCGAGAAATCGGCGTAATCGTCACTCTTACAGCCGTTTCGACGCGGAGGTCGGGGGATGGCGCAGCGGATCGGCGCCCACCGGCACCAACGGCAGCGCCGCCAACGGGAACAGCGCGCACACCGCGAACGCGGCCGGGAAACCCAGGGCCGTGATCAATGCGCCGAACGCCGGCGGCACGATACCCGTCGTGAACAACTGACTGGTGTTCTGCATACCCAGCGCCCGTCCGCTCCAGAACGGCCCGGCGATCTCCGCGATCGCGGTGAACGCCAGGCTGTTGTCGGACACCGTGACCACCGACGCCACCACCATGACCACCACGGCCAACGGCGAGTCCCACCGGTCCAGCAGTGCCAGCAGCCCCATCGAGGCGGCCGCGACCGCGGCGATCCAGCGCACCGGGTGCAGCCGCGAGCCCACCACGTCGGACCATCGCCCGGCGGCGATACGCCCTGCGGCGCCGAACAATTGGGCGACGGTGACCATCAACCCGGCCGCCCCGGCCTGCCAGCCGCGCTCGCTCATCAGCCACACCAGGGTGAAAGTCCACACCAGGGACTGCGGCACCACCAACAGCACGGACACCGCGTGGATGCGCCACAACGTCGACGATCCCCGGTACGGATTCGCCAGGTCGTCGGGATGGGCCTCGGCGCGCGGCGGCCGCGGCGGATCGAGCACCCCGACGGCCGTCACCACCGCGGCCACCGCGCACACCGCGGCCGGGAACAGCAACGCCACCGACACGCCGTGTGACTGGGCCAGCCGCGGAATCACCAAGGCGCCCAACGCCACACCCAGGGGCTGGGCGGTCTGCCGGATACCCATCACCAGGCCGCGCTGATCGGGTGGAAACCAGCCGACCACCACCCGCGCGCTCGCCGAGTTGCTCGACGCCGCGGCCATGCCGCCCAGGAAGAGGAAGGCGGCGACGACCACCAGCGAGTCCGCCGAGGCCGCCGCGAAGGCCGCCACCGCCGTCAGCGCCGAGCCGACCGCGAGCACGAAACGCTCGCCCACCCGGTCGACCACATAACCCCAGGCGATCAGCGTGACGACCATGCCGAAACTGGGCATCGCCGAGATCATCCCCGCACGTGACAGGTCCAGTCCGCGTTCGCTGTGCAGCGTCGGGATCAGGAACGCCACACCGTTGATGAACACGTTGGCACACAACGTGGCACCGAGCGCGATCGCCAGCATCGACCAGCGCCGCGCGGTGCCGATCTGCGAGGCGGGCATGGGCGCCATGGTGTCACAACATCCCGGGGCGATCGTTCAGTGAGGAGCGGCGCAGAAGAAGTGCAAGTGAACCGCTGCGTGACTCCTCACTCGATGCCGTTGCAGTCAGACGTCAGACGTCAGCCCGCGGCGGCCAACCCGTCATGACGGCGGTACGAGCGGTCACCACCCGTTTCGGCCAGCCCGCGGTTGATGAAGCCGAGCCGGGCACGTTGGCCCAATTCCTCACTGAGCCAAGTCATTCCGGGCAGCACGCGGCGGTACTCGAATACCCGGTTGACCGCCGCGGTCGCCAGCACGGCGGCCTGCAGCGCCTTGTTGTCCGGCAGGCCCAGCCGGTCGGCGTTCGACTTGCCGAGCACCAGCCGGCTGTACGACGACAGATAGGCCCGCGACAGCGCCATCACCCGCGGTTCGTCGCGGCCGCCGTGCAGCGCGTCGGCGAGCCGCATGGAGTCGTCGTCGGGCAGGAACTCGGTGTCGGCCTCGAGCCAGAACAGCCGCCAGGTGTCCTCCTCGCACGTCGGCACCAGTTCCGGGTGCACGCCCATCAGCAGCCCGACGTAGCGCCAGAAGTGGAACACCGCGTCGCGCTCGCGGTCGGTGAAGCGCAGGCCCATCGCCTGACAGCCCGCCAGGTTCGCCAACGAGAACAGCATCAGTGTCCCCGCCATCTGGACCTGGTTGACCGGGGCGTCCCAGGCGTCGAAATCCCAGTCCTCGCGGCGGGCCATCGCGGCGCGCACCATGGCGTGCATCAGCCGCACCCGCAGCGTTCCGGTGAATCCGCGGGCGAACCGGTCCAGCCCGCCGGGGGAGGTGACGTCGATGTACCACTGGGCCGTCTCGTTGAGCCGGCGCGGCGCCATCCGGCGCAGGTCCCCGGTGCCCACCAACGGCTTGTCGGCCTTGGATGCCAGATACCCGCCGGTCAGCGCCAGCCCCGGCAGCGCCAGTCCGATGCCCACCATCCCGGTGCGCATGCAGACCCGCGCGGCCAGCGCCAGCTTGTCGTGGTCCAGCCAGTACGGCTCGTCCTCGGCCGCGGCGAAGAACGCCACCAGCTCCGGCGGCGGGTCGGCGACCGCGTCCAGGCCGCCGTCGACCGCGGCCTCGAACAGTGCCCGCCCCTCCCCGGTGGGCAGCCGCTGCATCATCGCCACCAGGTCGTCGGCCAGCGGGTCGCCGAGGTCGGCGAACCGCCGGAACGACGCGTGCTGGGCCGCGGTGGCCCGGACGTCGCCGGTCGCCAGCAGGCGCATGAACATGTTGAACGGAAACTCGGTCAGCGATGCCGGATTCGGCAGCTTCTCTGGTGCAGACGCCAATTCCGGCCCTTTCGTCGTGTCCGTCAACCATCTGGTGACAGTCTTCGCCAGATTGTGATCGCGGTCAATGGTGCGACAATCACTGTCATGGCAACGCGGGCGCGCACCTATGCGGGCGCCACCTCGGCGGAGCGCCGGGCCAAGCGGTACGCGGCGCTGCTCGACGCGGCGCTGGAACTCGTTGCCGCCGGCGGCGTGGCGTCGCTGACCGTCCGCGGGGTCTCGGCGGCGGCCCGGCTCAACGACCGGTACTTCTACGAAAGCTTTCGCACCACAGACGAATTGCTGCTGGCGCTGTTCGACGATCAGGTGACCCGGGCGTCGATGGCGATGCTGACGGCGATCGCGGAAAGTCCCGCGGATGCCGTCGTGCGGGCGCGCGCGGCCATCGGCAGCGGCCTGCGGTGGATCACCGACGACCCCCGGCGCGGGCCGCTGCTGATCGAGTCGCAGGCCACCGACGCCCTGCGGTCCCGGCGCCGGGACCTGGTGAAGAGCCTCGCGCAGACGATGGCCGAGCAGGGTCGGGCCTTGCTGGCCGGGCAGGAGGCGCTGGACCCGGACATGGACCTGGCCGCGCTGACACTGGTGGCCGGCGGATTCGACCTCGTCACCGGATGGCTGCGCGGTGAACTCGACGTCACCCGGGAGCATCTGGAGGATTTCCTGGTCGCGATGGTGACCGCGCGCCGGGTCGGGTGAGTTCGCCGCGGCGTGAGATTGATGTGACGCAGGCCAGCTAGTCGCACGTCGTCCGCGTGACATCAATCTCACGGTGTCGGGGCCCGGCGGTGCCGTCGCGGGCCGCCACTAGGGTGAACCAATGCGACTGGGTCGAATCGCCAGCCCCGACGGCGTCGCCTTCGTCTCCATCGAGGGTGATACCGAGGGCGGAACAGCTGCGGCCGTGTGCCGCGAAATCGCCGAGCATCCATTCGGCACGCCGACCTTCACCGGCCGGTCCTGGCCGCTGGCCGACGTGCGGCTGCTGGCCCCGATCCTGGCCAGCAAGGTGATCTGCATGGGCAAGAACTACGCGGCCCATGCCGCCGAGATGGGCGGCGTCGCACCGGAGGATCCGGTGATCTTCCTCAAGCCCAACACCGCGATCATCGGCCCCAACGTGCCGATCCAGCTGCCGGCCGACGCCCGCCCGGTGCACCACGAGGGGGAGCTGGCCGTGGTGATCGGACGGCCGTGCAAGGACGTGCCGGCCGCCCGCGCCAAGGAGAACATCCTGGGCTACACGATCGCCAACGACGTGTCGGCGCGCGATCAGCAGCAGCAGGACGGGCAGTGGATGCGAGCCAAGGGGCACGACACGTTCTGCCCGGTGGGCCCGTGGATCGTCACCGACATCGATCCGTCCGACCTGGAGCTGACCACGACGGTCAACGGTCAGCCGCGCCAGCACTCGAACACCGCGCTGATGCTCCACGACGTCGGCGCGATCATCGAATGGGTGTCGGCGGTGATGACGCTGCTGCCCGGGGATCTGATCCTGACCGGCACCCCCGAGGGCGTCGGCCCGATCGAGGACGGCGACACCGTCAGCATCACCATCTCCGGGATCGGGACGCTCACGAATCCCGTTGTGCGCAAAGGAAAGTCATGACCGAGCAGGTTCGTGTCCGATTCTGCCCCTCGCCGACGGGCATCCCGCACGTCGGGCTGATTCGCACCGCGCTGTTCAACTGGGCCTACGCCCGGCACACCGGCGGCGACTTCGTCTTCCGCATCGAGGACACCGACGCCGCCCGGGACAGCGAGGAGAGCTACGCTGCCCTGCTGGACGCATTGCGCTGGCTCGGCCTGGACTGGGACGAGGGCCCGGAGGTCGGGGGACCGCACGGCCCCTACCGGCAGTCGCAGCGCGGCGAGATCTACCGGGACGTCGTCGAAAAGCTCGTGGCGGCCGGGGAGGCCTACGAGGCGTACTCGACTCCGGAGGAGGTGGAGGCCCGGCACGTCGCCGCCGGACGTAACCCGAAACTGGGCTACGACAACTTCGACCGGGATCTGACCGACGAACAGCGCGCCGCCTACCGCGCCGAGGGCCGAAATCCGGTGCTGCGGCTGAGGATGCCCGACACCGATATGACCTGGCATGACCTCGTGCGCGGCGAGACGACGTTCCCGGCGGGCTCGGTGCCCGATTTCGCGATCACCCGCGGCAACGGGGATCCGTTGTACACCTTGGTGAATCCGGTCGACGACGCCCTGATGAAGATCACCCACGTGCTGCGCGGCGAGGATCTGCTGCCCTCCACACCGCGGCAGCTGGCGCTGTACCAGGCGCTGATCCGCATCGGAGTGGCCGACTCGACTCCGCAATTCGCCCATCTGCCACCGGTTCTCGGCGAGGGCAACAAGAAGCTGTCCAAGCGCGATCCGCAGTCCAACCTGTTCCTGCACCGCGACCGCGGCTTCATCCCCGAGGGACTGCTGAATTATCTTGCGCTGCTTGGTTGGTCGATCGCCGACGACCGCGACGTGTTCAGTCTGCCGGAAATGGTGGCCGCGTTCGACGTCGCCGACGTCAACTCCAACCCGGCGCGCTTCGACCAGAAGAAGGCCGACGCGCTCAACGCCGAGCACATTCGCCGCCTCGGCGAGGACGTGTTCGCCGACCGGCTGGCCGCCTACCTGCTGGCCCAGGGACACCGCCTGGAGATGACACCCGCCGCGTTCGCCGAGGCCGCCCGGCTGGTGCAGACCCGCATCGTGGTGCTCGGCGATGCCTGGGACCTGCTGAAGTTCCTCAGCGACCGGGAGTTCGAACTCGATCCCAAGGCGGCCGCCAAGGAGCTCGGCCCGGACTCCGCGCCGGTGCTCGACGCGGCCCTGGGCGCGCTGGAGGCGGTAGGGGACTGGACGACACCCGACATCGAAGCCGCCCTGAAGGCGAGTCTGATCGACACGCTGGAACTCAAGCCGCGCAAGGCGTTCGGCCCGGTCCGGGTGGCCGTCACGGGTTCGTCGGTCAGTCCGCCGCTGTTCGAGTCGATCGAGTTGCTGGGCCGCGAGCGCACTCTGGCCCGCCTGCGGGCCGCCCGGGCGCCGGCTGACGGCGATTAAGGGCTGCCCGGAATCTTTGGTAGTCTTGCCGACGGCCCTGACGGGCTGGACCCGGTCGCCCGATCCGCGCGAGCTTGCCGGAAAGGGTGCCTGACCAGCAAGAACGGGAAGCCAATGGGGTATGGTGTAATTGGCAACACAGCTGATTCTGGTTCAGCCGTTCTAGGTTCGAGTCCTGGTACCCCAGCAGATGGTGATTAGGTCGGCCATCGCCGCTGAGCTATGCTGACCGTCGCAGAAAGTTCTGGCCCCCGTCGTCTAGCGGCCTAGGACGCCGCCCTCTCACGGCGGTAGCGTGGGTTCGAATCCCATCGGGGGTACACATTTT
>CAZTAA010000089.1:155-16210 GCA_964611465.1 uncultured Mycobacterium sp.
CTCGGATCAGACCAGCAGCGGCACCAGCGGCAACACCTCCGGCCAAACCAGCGGCACCACCTCGGATCAGACCAGCAGCGGCACCAGCGGCAACACCTCCGGCCAAACCAGCGGCGGCACGTCGGGCGGCACGTCCGGCCAAACCAGCGGCGGCACCTCCGGCGCCACCAGCGGCGGCACCAGTGGTGGTCACGGCTGGTTCGGTCATTCGCTCGATCGGCTGATACATACGATCTCGACCCTCATCCACCGCTTGTTCCACTGGTTCTGACCATGCGCCCCAAGGTTGAGAACTCAGTCCCGGGGCAAGTGCTCATCAGCGTCGGGGTGGTCGTGACTATTGCGGCGATCATCGTCGGCAACATGCCCGATTCCGCCCTCAAGTCCAGCCTCGATGATGTGGCGGCGCCGTTTCTGAATGCCACTGGGCTCTACCAGAATTGGAGTGTCTTCTCCCAACCCCGGATTCTTTCCGGTTACGTCGACGGGCGCGTTGACAACTCGGACGGCACCTCCTCGGTGTATCCGATTCGGATTCGGCGGGGCCTCGAAGCGTCGATGGACTATCGCTGGCACAAGTACGAAGAGGCGATACGCCCTGATGACGGCCAGCGGCTATGGCCGGCGTACGCGGAGTATCTGGCTGACCGTGCCCGCGCCGATGGGCATCATCCGGTGCGAGTCACGCTCATCAGACGATGGTCAGACACCCTCCCCCCGGGCCCTGGACCCGAACGGGGGCCGTGGCACGAAGCAGTGATGGGCGTCTTCCAGGTGGGAGAAGCGCGATGAGCCGACCGCTTTCCCGGCTACGGTCGGGATGGCAGCGGTTCTGGTTCGAACCCCAGGAGACATCCAGTCTGGCGCTGTTCCGGATCGCGTTCGGGTTGATCGCAATTGCATGGACCGCGACGCTCATCCCCAATTTGTTCGCTTTCTTCGGCCCGCGCGGAATCCTTCCACGCAACGTCGCCCAGGGCCCGGGCGAATGGGGAATCCTCGCGATCTCGAACAGCCCGGCCCTGCTGGTCGCCGTCTTCGCCGTCACCCTTGGCGCGGCGGTGGCATTGACGATGGGGTTCTACACCCGGATAGCCGCGGTGCTGTTCTGGATAGGGATCGTTTCATTCGAGCACCGCAACCCGTTCGTCACGAATTCCGGCGACGGCGTCATTCGAACCCTCGCGTTCTTTTGTGCCCTCGCCCCTGCCGGCGCCGCACTTTCGGTGGATCGGCTCCGCACGGCTCCCGGTCGGTTCTGGGAGTTCCCCGCCCGCGCCCCATGGGCGCTGCGGCTCATACAGATTCAGATCAGCATCGGCTACATGTCGGCGGTCTGGCACAAGGCCCAGAACGAGTTGTGGGCCAACGGCACAGCGGTGTCTTACGCCCTCCGCATACAGGACATCCATCGGATGCCGACCCCGTCGTTCGTCACGCACTCGGTCATCCTGATCAACCTGCTGACATACGGGACCCTCGCCATCGAACTGTCACTCGGCGTGCTGATCTGGAACCGGGTCGCCCGACCGTGGGTACTCGCACTGGGCGTGTGCCTGCACCTCGGCATCGACTCCTCGCTTCTGATCGGGTTCTTCAGCCTCACCATGCTGGCGGCCTACCTTGCGTTCGTTCCGCCCGAAACCGCTAGCCGGTACATCCTCGCCGCGCGGGAGCTGATCGGACGGCTCGCGACTAGGCGACTACGAAAAAGCGACCCACTGCCGACAGCTTTCAACGATGCCAGCCTTGAGACGCTGAATCCGGCGTTTGGCCAGCCCCATCACCCTGCCGTCGACGATCCGGCCGCGAATCTGACTGCATCGCTGGAGGCGACGGCAGCCTCGCAGAATCGGTAGCGCCACCAATGATTGGACGCTGGTCGCTAAAGTTTTACCCATGCCTCAGACAGTGCGCGGTGTGATTTCACGGTCCAAGCAGAAGCCCGTCGAGTTGGTCGACATCGTCATCCCCGATCCCGGACCAGGCGAGGTGGTGGTCGACGTCATCGCCTGCGGGGTCTGCCACACAGATCTGACCTACCGCGAGGGCGGCATCAACGACGAGTTCCCGTTCCTGCTCGGGCACGAGGCCGCCGGCACCGTCGAATCCGTCGGCCCCGGCGTCACCCACGTCGTGCCGGGCGATTTCGTCGTCCTGAACTGGCGCGCCGTTTGCGGGCAGTGCCGCGCCTGCAAGCGCGGCCGGCCGTGGTACTGCTTCGACACCTTCAACGCCACCCAGAAGATGACGCTGACCGACGGCACCGAACTGACTCCCGCCCTGGGAATCGGCGCGTTCGCCGACAAGACGCTGGTTCATGAGGGCCAGTGCACCAAGGTCGACCCGGCCGCCGATCCGGCGGTGGCCGGACTGCTGGGCTGCGGCGTGATGGCCGGTCTCGGTGCCGCCGTCAACACCGGTGCCGTGGGGCGCGACGACACCGTCGCCGTCATCGGCTGCGGCGGCGTCGGGGACGCCGCGATCGCCGGTGCCGCCCTGGCGGGCGCCCGCATGATCATCGCCGTTGACACCGACAACAAGAAATTGCAGTGGGCCCGCGAGTTCGGCGCCACCCACACCGTGAACGCCCGCGACCTCGACGCTGTCGCGACGATTCAGGATCTGACCGACGGGTTCGGCGCCGACGTCGTCATCGACGCGGTCGGCCGCCCGGAGACCTGGAAACAGGCGTTTTACGCCCGCGACTTGGCGGGAACCGTTGTGCTGGTGGGTGTTCCGACCCCGGACATGACCCTGGAGATGCCGTTAGTGGACTTCTTCTCCCGCGGCGGGTCGCTGAAGTCGTCGTGGTACGGCGACTGCCTGCCCGAGCGCGACTTCCCCACCCTGATCTCGCTGTACCTGCAGGGCCGCCTGCCGCTGGAGAAGTTCGTCTCCGAACGCATCGGCCTGGACGGTATCGAGGACGCGTTCCACAAGATGCACGCCGGTGAGGTCCTGCGCTCGGTGGTGGTGCTCAAATGAGCACTGGCATCGAACGGGTGGTCACGCACGGCACTTTCGAACTCGACGGTGGCAGTTGGGAAGTCGACAACAACATCTGGCTCGTCGGCGACGACAAGGAGGTCATCGTGATCGACGCGGCGCACGACGCCACGGCGATCGAGGATGCCGTCGGCGGCCGGCACGTCGTCGCGGTGATCTGCACGCACGGCCACAACGATCACATCACCGTCGCCCCGCAGCTGTCCAAGGACCTCGACGCGCCCGTGCTGCTGAACCCGGCCGACGACATGCTCTGGCAGATGACCCACGGCGACAAGCCTTTTCGCGCCATCGAGGACGGTCAGGTATTCAAGGCCGACGGGATCGAGTTGCACGCCATCGCCACGCCCGGTCACTCCCCCGGCTCGACGTGCCTGTACGCCCCGGCGCTCGGAGCGGTGTTCTCCGGCGACACGCTGTTCCAGGGCGGACCGGGCGCCACGGGCCGATCGTTCTCCGACTTCCCCACCATCCTGGGCTCGATCAAGGACAAACTCGGCAAGCTGCCGCCGGACACCGTCGTCTACACCGGCCACGGCGACAACACCCGCATTGGCGACGAGATCGTGAACTACGACGAGTGGGTGGCCCGCGGACACTGACGATGCGCTGCGAGGAACGAGCAGCGAGGAGGAAGTGGACCATGAACCGGGACACTGACGATGCGCTGCGACGCTGACGTTCGGGTGCGCCGGCGGGCTGCGCTCACCGCGTTGACCGGCATCATGATCCTGTTCGGCGCGGGCACCCAACCGGCACACGCCGCCCCGGCCCAACATGCACGGGCGGTGTTCGGGACGTCGGCAACCACGTTGCTGCTCGATGGAAAGCCTTGGTGGCCAATCGGTCTCAATGCCTATTCGCTCGGCACCGACTGGAATGTGAACGTCGGCTGCGGGCCGCAGGTGGATCTGGACGCGTATTTCTCCCGGTTGCCGGCCCGCTCGCTGACCCGGGTCGCCGTGGTGTCGGCCATGGCGGTGAACAAGACGACGGGCGAACTCGACTTCACCGCGCTGGACGCGGTGTTCGACGCCGCAGCCCGGCACGATCAACTGCTGATACCCGTCCTCGCCTCGCAGGACGGGCAGTGCGAGAACGGTGACTTCAAGGATTACCGGTGGTACGCCGGCGGCTGGCGATCAGACACGCCGCCGGCCGCGCCCATGCCGTTCGCGCAGTGGCTCGACACCGCGGTGCGCCGGTGGGCGGATTCGCCGGCGGTGGCCGGGTGGAGCCCGATCGGCGAGCCGACACCGAGCGTGTGCCAGGGCGGGACCTGCGACTGGCGGACCAACACCTGTCCGGCCGATGCGGCGGCCGTACTGCGCGCGTTTTACGACGCCACCGGTGCGCGCATTCGGCAACTCGACCCCGGCGCGGTGGTCTGGGACGGCCGCCTCGGCGGGGACCAGTGCGGGTCGGATGACGACGACTACCGCAGCGTGTCGACGTCGCCGGGCATCGACGTGCTGGAGTTCCACGACTACACCGGGGGCGGCGGGCTCCCCGGCCACGAGGCCGATGGGCTGCCGCGCCGGATCGATCAGGCCAGGGCCGTCGGCAAACCGCTGGTGGTGGCCGAGATCGGGATGCCCGCCGGATTGTGCCGCAGCCCGGACGAGCGGCGGGATGCGCTGGCGCAGATCATCGGTAAGCAGCGGGCGGCGGGCACGGCCGGAGCGCTCCTGTGGGCTTTCATGCCCGAGCCGCGACGCGCTGACTGCACCCTGGACGTCGGTCCCGCCGACCCGCTGCTGAGACTTGTCGGCAATTAGCGCCCGTCGAGCACCCGGCGCTTTTCCTCCTCGAACTCCTGCTGGGTCAGCGCACCCGAATCACGCAGGGCGGCAAGGTGTTTGATCTGTTCAATGCGGATCGCCTCATCCGTCGGGACGTAGGGGTCGGCGGGTTGCGTCGCGGGCATGTCCGTCGGCATGTCGGCGGGCAAGTCAGTGGGCATGTCGAAGTCCGGCTCGAAGTCGGGCTCGAAGTCCGAGGCGGGCGCTGCCCCGCGCCGGAGCAGCCACACGATGGACAGCACGAAGTCGACGATCGACACCGCCAGCATCGCCGCGAACACCCACGGAAGCCAGCCCAACGTGCTGCCGTGGCCGAACGCCAGCCGGGGTTCGATGAATGCGTTGACCCGGCCGTCGGTGGTGACCCGGTAGGTGCCCGCGGCCGGGATGTCGGCCACCCACACGCGCCGGCGGATGTCGTTGTTGACAGTGGTTGTGCCGCCCAGGCTTTCGACGACCTCCGGCTGTGCCACCCCGGGCGGCGGGTCGATCGTCACGCTCAGATCGGGAACCGGCAACCCGCCCCCGCCCGGCGAGCCGAACGCGTAGGTGTGCAGTGTGATGTTCACCTGACCGGCCGGCAGGTGCAGGGACGCGGCGCCGGGGATCGGCACCTCGCCGTAGGCGTCGAACTTGTCGAAGACGAACGCGTTCAGCAGGATCGAGCCGATCAGGCCGACGATCGACACCACCAGGGTCACGATCGCCACGGTGAGTAGCACCTTGGGCGCGAAGCGGCCACCTTTCATCGCCGAAGTGTGTCACGGCGAAGGGTGTCACCGCGATGACACGGCGACTAGCGTTGACTACCGTCGTGGGCGCACGATCAGGAGGTCACCATGCGCGCACCCGTCCGCCGGCGGATCGGCTGAGCATGCCCGAGTCGAGCATCGTGGTTCGTCCGGAGTCCCCGGGCAGCCCGTCCTATACGGCGGCTTCCCGGCTACGGGCAGCCGGATTGGACTCGGCTGTCGCGCTTTTCACGGGTATCGCCAAGGCCGTTCCGATTCCCAGAGCGCCCCATCCGGTGGTGCTGGCCGACTACGGTGCGGCGACCGGGCACAATTCGCTGCTGCCGATCGGCGCGGCCATCGAGGTGCTCGGCAGCCGCATCCGCAAGGACCAGGCCGTGTTGGTCACCCACACCGACGTCGCCGAGAACGACTTCACCGCGCTGTTCCATACGTTGGCCGATGATCCCGACAGCTACCTGCACCGCTACCCGGCGACCTACTCCTCGGCCGTGGGACGGTCGTTCTACCAGCAGGTCCTGCCGTCGAACAGCGTCACGCTGGGCTGGTCCTCCTGGGCCATCCAATGGCTGTCCCGACCGCCGGACCGGGCCGGCGGTCATCTGGTGCCGGCCCTGAGCGGCGACGAATCGGTGCGCCTCGCCGCCGAGCGGCAGGCGGCCGCGGACTGGCATGAGTTCATCGCCTTTCGGGGTCGCGAGTTGGTGCCCGAGGGCCGGCTGATGGTCTTGACGGTGGGTCGCGACGACTCCGGCGAGATCGGAATGCGCCCGCTGATCGATGCGGCCTACGCCGCGTTGCGGGAACTGGCGGCCGACGGCCTGATCACCAATGACGAGTTGGCCAAGATGGTGATCCCGATCACCGGGCGCAACGAGAAGGACGTCGTGTCGCCGTTCGCGCCGAAGGACCGGTTCGAAGGGCTCTCCGTCGAGCATCTCGAGGTGCGCGACGCCGAAGACCGTTTCTGGCAACAGTTTCGGGCCGACCAGGACGCCGCGGCGTTCGGGGCGAACTGGGCGGCCTTCCTGCGCGCGTCGGTGTTCGGCTGCCTGTTCGGCGCGCTGACCGGCGGTGCCGACGATCCCCGGGTGCCTGAGTTCAGCGACCGTCTCGAGCGGGGCACCGCGCAGCGACTGGCCGCCGCGCCGGAGAAGATGCCGATCACCCTCACCACCGTGGTGCTGGTGAAGAACCGCCCGCTCTGACCGGTCAGCGGATGGTGCCGGCCCCGGGGATCAGCGGCAGGTCCAGCGGCGTGACCCAACCCGGCGGCAGATCGTTGACCGCCGGAACGGCGTTGAGCGCCCGCAGCCCGGTGGCCAGGCAACCGGCGGTGGCGGCATCGCGGCCGGACCCGTCGGTGAACCGGAACGCGGTCTCCTGGAAGATGCTCGGGGTGCCCTCGATGTCGACCCGGTACACGTCGTCGTCGTTGCCCGACGGCCAGTCCGGCGCCGCGTCGGAGCCGATCCGGTTGACGTGCTCGAGTGCAATCCTGGTCTCGCCCTTGTATTTTCCGTTGATGGTGAAGCGCACCGCGGCAACGTGCCCGGGCGCGATGACGCCCTTGACGGTCTTGCGTTCGGTCGGGGTGACCCATTTGTCCCAGGTGGTGGTGACGTCGTCGAGTTCGATGCCTGCGGCGTGCGCCATCATGAACACCGTCGCACCCCACGCGAAGATCAGGATGTCCGGATTCTCCAGCAGCGGGCGGAATTCCGGTTCGCGGCCGATGCCCATCTCGAACTCGTAGTCACCCTCGTAGTTGGTGTAGTCCAGTAACTCCGAGGCGCGGACGGTGCGCACCTCCGAGCACAGGCCCATCAACGTCATCGGAAACAGGTCGTTGGCGAAACCCGGATCGATGCCGGTGGTGAAACACGATGCGCCGCCGTCCGCGCAGGCCTCCTCGATCGGCGTGATCCAGTTCGGCGGGTTGAGTTTCATCTGCGGCCAGACCCACGGCGTCATCGCGGTGGAGCAGACGTCGATGCCGGCGCGCAGGAACCGCGAGATGAGCCGGATGTTGTCCTCGGCGTGCTGGGCGGTCGGACCGTAGTGCACCAGCGCGTCGGGTTTGAGGGCGATCAGGGCGTCGACGTCGTCGGTGGCGACGATGCCGACCGGTTCGGCCAGACCGCAGATCTCGCCGATGTCGCGGCCGACCTTGTCCGGATTACTGACGCCGACGCCGACGAGTTCGAAGCGCGGGTGCTCGACGATCTCGGCGATCACCATCCGTCCGACGAAGCCGGTCCCCCAGATCACGATCCGTTTCGGTGCGGCATCGGCCATCGGTTTTCCTCTCGGTCGGGGTGTCGCCTTTCACCTTGGCATGAGGGCGGCCCAGCCGGTGCGAGATCGATGCGCCGTGACCGCCAGCTACCACCAATGTCGGTTAAGGGTGGCTATTCGGCAAATGATGTGCTTACTATGCCAACCGCGAATACTGGTGGTTTACAGAACAATTCACGCGGGAGCAAATAATGGGGAATTATGGGGGCAACCATCTGTCGGCACAACCGACGGTGGCAGAGCCGAACGTCGAAGGCCGGCGGAGGCGTTCGGCGTGGCCGGTCGCGGGGTTGGCCGGCGTCGCGCTGGCCGGGTCCGCGGTGATCGGCGGAGCACCCACTCTGACTGCCGCGACCGAATTGGCCGCCCAGACCTACTACCTGCGCGGCACCAACATCGGCACGGTGCCGCCCGACGCGGAGTACGCGGCATGGGCGGACGCCGTCATCGACCAGACCGTCGGCACCCACGACCCGGCCGAGAAGGTGCCCTACCCCGGCGGCTTCTGGTTCTTCTCGAAGGGCGGCTTCAGCGATCCCACCTACGACAAGTCGGTGGCCGAGGGACTCGCCAGCCTGAAGAGCCTCACCGGCGACGACACCGGCGTGATCATCTACGGGTTCTCGCAGGGCGCGGTGGTCGCCACCGAGTACAAGCGGGAAAAGGGCGCCGTCGGCAACACCTATGTGCTGGTGGCCAATCCGAACCGGCCCAACGGCGGCATCCTGGAACGGTTCACCGGGGTTCACGTGCCGATCTTCGACGTCTCGTTCAACGGCGCGACGCCGACCGACGGCGACACCACCTACGACATCGCGCGCCAGTACGACGGGTGGGCCGACTTCCCGAAGTACCCGCTGAACCTGCTGGCGACCGCGAACGCATTCCTCGGGATCCTCTACCTGCACGGCAAGTACGACCGGGACATCGATCCCGCGGTGCTCGACGATCCGACCAAGACCGACAAGTCGGTGCACGGCGACACCACCTACTACCTGATCCACACCGACCGGCTGCCGCTGCTGATGCCGCTCGAGTGGATCGTGCCGGGACAGATCCTCGACGCGATCGACGCGCCGCTGCGAGTACTCGTCGAACTCGGTTATGACAGAACGGATTACGGGGATCCACAGTCCGCCGGGCTGATTCCGAATGTCAACCCACTCGACGTCACCAAGGACCTCGTCGACGCGACGGCCCGAGGGGTCGCGGTGGCACTCAGCGGTAAGAAGGACACCGCCACCACGCAGGCCGTCGCGCCGACGAGTGCACTTCGCTCGGACGTCATGAGCGCGGCATCCGAGGAGCAGCAGGGCGATTCTCAGCACGACGATGCGGGACAGGCCGGTGCCGGCGGAACAGGTTCGTCCGGTCATGCCGCGAGCGGCGTCGAAGTCCATGGCGACTCCGGCGGCGCTGCGGGCGATGAGGACGCTGACGACGCCGGTGCTGACGTCCATGAGACCGACGCCGGCGACCGCGCCGACGGGAACACCCTGGATGACGGGAACGACGGCGCGCACGTCACCGGCGGGAAGCAGACGGGTGTGCAGGAATCCGACGAGGACGGGGACGCCGCGCCGGGCGGCACCGGATCGGAAGCCACCGAACAGGACCACAGCGGCCAGGGCGGCACCGCGTCGGACACCACCGGAACGGACCCCACCGCCTCCGACACCACGTCATCTCACACCGCGGCGGCCCACGCCTCGACGACGGGTACCGACTCCACGAGTTGAGCCCGACCGGACCATGAGAAGGTCGACCCATGAGTCGACTGGACGGCAAGGTGGCATTGGTGACCGGCGCCTCGGCGGGCCTGGGCGCGGCCACGGCACAGCTTTTCGCCGAGCGAGGCGCATCGGTGTTTGGCATCGCCCGCGACGCCGAACGCATGTCGGACGTGTTCGCCGGCGTGCCCGGCGGGAAGTTCGCCCCGGTCGACATCGCCGACCCGGAGGCCTGCCGGCAGGCGGTCGCCGACTGCGTGGCTGCGTTCGGACGCCTCGACGTGCTGGTCAACGTCGCCGGTTTTCACCAGATGCGTCACACGGTGGCGATGACCGACGACGACTGGCAGTACGACCTCGCGGTCAACCTCAACGGGCCGTTCTTCCTGTGCCGGGCAGCGCTGCCGCATCTGCTCGAGGTCGGCGGCAACATCGTCAACGTGGCATCCATAGCCGGGGTGGAGGGCGAGGTGTACTCCGCCGGATACTGCGCCGCCAAACACGGCCTCGTCGGCCTGACCCGGGCGCTGGCCGTCGAGTACACCCGAGAACGGTTGCGGGTCAACGCCATTTGCCCCGGCGGCATGCTGACCGCACAGGTGACGGAGTTCGCCGCACCCGAGGACGCCGACTGGGAGCTGATCATGCGGATCGCTTCGCCGCGCGGATTCATGGACGTCACCGAGGTCGCCAAGACCATCGCGTTCCTCGCCAGCGACGACGCGGCCGCCGTCCACGGTGCGGTGTACCGGGTCGACAACGGCAAGGGCGCGGGCTGACCGCAGCACGTTCGTCGCGCGCTCAGGCGACACCTCGCCGAGCAGCGCGCCGAGTGTGAACCTCTTGCGAATTTCGGGCCGGATTCTCGCAGCAGTTTCACGCTCGGTGTGAACGTCGATCCGCCCCCGTGGTCCGAACCGGCTTCGCGATCGAGACACGCCGCGCGAACTGTGGATAGATCCGGCCCTGTGGACAACTTGCGTTGTACCTTTGCTACGGCAGTTACCAATGTGACTCAAGAGACATGTGGGATCAGAGATGACGGCACTGCGGCACCTCCTCAGCCTCACCGTGACGCCGTGTTTGGCCACCGCGCTGGCGACCGCACCCGCCGCCCTCGCCGACCCGCAATCGAGTTCGCTGTGCCCCGAGGGCGCACTGACGTCGGTGCCCGACGGCCGCCTGCAATGCCGAGCCGGCCAGTGGCTGCCGTCCACCAACGTCAATCCGGCCGCCGGCCAGTGGCTGACCTACGGACCACCACTGACGCTGTCGGGCACCGGCCGGCGCAATCCGGAGATCGCGTCGGGCAGCTGGATCGGCCGGCCGCAGGAACCGAGATCGCGCTGCCGCGCCGAACAGGTCCCGCTCGCCGGCCAGCCGCAGTCTCAACCTCCGGCGGTGACGACCGGCGACCCGGGGCAGCCGTTGAGCATGCAGGTGCCGCCGACGCTGTACTCGATCACCCTGTCCGGCGACTGCCTGTGGCAGCGGGTCCGGTGAGAGGTCACAACCGTCAAAGAGGTTGATAACAAGGCGGTTACGCGCGGCGCGCGCTGCCCCGGTTCGCACTGATCGGACCGTAGCTTGCCGTTGTGATGCGACGACGTCTCGCTGCGGTGCTCGGTGCCCTGTCCGTGTTGCCCGCGCTGCTGCTGATGACGCTGACGGCTCCGGCGGCATGGGCGTACTCCAGCGTCGCGCCCGTCGAACAGCTCGACGTCCCGTCGCCGTCGATGGGCCGCACCATCCACGTCGCCTTCTACAACGGCGGCCCGCATTCGGTGTATCTGCTCGACGGCCTGCGCGCCCAGGAGGACTTCAGCGGCTGGGACATCAACTCCGCGGCCTTCGACTGGTTCAACGGGTCCGGCATCTCGGTGGTGATGCCGGTCGGCGGCGAGTCCAGTTTCTACACCGACTGGTACCGGCCCGCCAAGGGCAACGCCGGGGTGCGGACGTACAAGTGGGAGACCTTCCTGACCCAGGAGCTGCCCGCCTGGCTGGCCGCCAACCGCGGCCAGAGCCCGTTCGGCAACGCGGTGGTCGGCCTGTCGATGGCCGGCGGCGCCGCACTGACCCTGGCGGCCTGGCATCCGCAGCAGTTCGTCTTCGCCAGCTCGCTGTCCGGCTTCCTCAATCCCTCGCAGGGACTCTGGCCGACGCTGATCGGACTGGCGATGAGCGACGCCGGCGGCTACAGCGCCTACGACATGTGGGGGCCGTCGGGCACCGCCGCCTGGCAGCGCAACGACCCGATGCTCAACATCAACCGGCTGGTGGCCAACCGCACCGCGCTGTGGATCTACTGCGGCTCCGGGCGGCCATCGGACCTCGACACCGGCGGTGACTTCGGCGTCAACTTCAGCGCGCAATACCTGGAGAACATCACGCTGAACACCAACGTGGAATTCCAGCAGCGCTACCGGGCCGCCGGCGGCCGCAACGCGGTCTTCAACTTTCCGCCCAACGGCACCCACAGCTGGGGCTACTGGGGCGCGCAGCTGCAGGCGATGAAACCGGACATGGTGCGCATCCTGAATCCCCCGCCGCCGCCCGCTCCCCCGCCGGCGCCCGCTCCCCCGGCGGCGGCGATCTCACCCGCGGCCGGCCCTGTCCCAGCGCCGGCACCCGCCCCGGCGCCGGCACCCGCCGCCGCGCCCGCGCCCGCCAGGTAGCCGAGAAGCACTGCCGCCGCAATGGTTTCGCGACACCCGCAGACCCGGTTCCGTAGTGTGCTTACGCGAACCGCACCGGCGATCTGCGGCCTGCTCCTGACTGGATGCGGCGGCGCCGCCACCCCCACCGAGGCGCCGAGCAGCACCACCACCACTCCGACATCGACCACCACCACAACCGTCATCCCGACTCCGGCCACCGTCGCGGCGCCGCGGACCCGCAACTGGTTCGAACTCGACACCGGTGACTGCCTGACCGCCCTGCCGCAGATCGAACTCGGCGACGTCGCGGTTCCGGTGGTCGACTGTGCCGACCCGCACGTCGCCGAGGTGTTCCTCCGCGTCCCGGTCGAAGTCAACGCGGCCGTCGCCGACGTCGCCGAGCAGAAGTGCCGGGCCGGACTGGCCGCGTACACCGGCGGCAGCACGCATTACTCGGTGACCTACCTGATCGACTCCAACCAGGACCGCACGGCCAACACTCCTCTGCCCAGCACCGTGATCTGCCTGCTGCAATCTCCCGACGGGCAGCCGCTGACCGGCTCACCCCGACATCGGTAGCGCGTCGCGCTCGCACGGGCGGCTGTTCACATCGGCGACGCCGATTGCGCACATTCTGGAAACATGGGCGGGTGACACTGACCCGTCCGAACACCGGCAGGAGAAGTCAGTGACCGATGTCGTAAGCCCCGCGCCTGGAGATTCCATCAACGGAAACTCGATCCCGAAGCCCGCTCCGACCGGTCAGACCCGGTCCGGGATGACCGCCGAGTCGATCAGGGCCGCCGTCTCCGATCATCTGGTCTACTCGATCGCCCGTCCGCCGGTTGCCCTGACGCCCGAGCACTACTACCGCGCGCTCTCGCTGGCGGTGCGCGACCGCATGCAGAAGCGCTGGATGGCCACCACGCAGGACTGGCTCGACCTGTCCGGCAAGGTCACCTGCTACCTGTCGGCGGAGTTCCTGATGGGTCCGCAGCTGGGCAACAACCTGCTCAACCTCGGCATCGAAGAAGAGGCGCGCGCCGCGCTGGCCGACCTGGGTCAGGACCTCGACGAGATTCTCGCCTGCGAGGTTGAGCCGGGGCTGGGCAACGGCGGCCTGGGCCGGCTGGCCGCCTGCTACCTGGACTCGCTGGCCACCCTGGAGCGCCCGTCCATCGGCTACGGCATCCGCTACGAGTTCGGCATCTTCCAGCAGGAGATCGTCGAAGGCTGGCAGGTGGAGAAGACCGACAACTGGCTGTCCCACGGCAACCCCTGGGAGATCGAGAAACCCGACTCCACCTACCTGGTGAACTGGGGCGGCCACACCGAGAAGGACGAGGACGTCGCCGGGAAGTTCCGGGTCCGCTGGCTGCCGCAGCGGGTGCTCATGGGCACGTCGTACGACACCCCGATCCAGGGCTACGGCGTCAACACCTGCAACACCCTCACGCTGTGGAGCGCCCGCGCGGTCGACTCGCTCGCCCTGGAGGCCTTCAATGCCGGTGACTACTACAAGGCCGTCGACGAGGAGGTCGTCTCCGAGACCGTCTCCAAGGTGCTCTACCCCAACGACGAGCCCGAGACCGGCAAGCGACTGCGGCTGTTGCAGCAGTACTTCTTCGTGACCTGCTCGCTGCAGGACATCCTCAACATCCACCTGAACCGGGTCGGCTTACCGCTGACCGCACTGCCGGACAAGTGGGCCATCCAGCTCAACGACACCCACCCGTCGATCGCCGTCGCCGAGCTGATGCGTCTGCTCATCGACGACCACCAGCTCCCCTGGGAGGACGCCTGGGACCTCACGGTCCGCACGTTCGGCTACACCAATCACACCCTGCTGCCCGAGGCGCTGGAGACCTGGCCGCTGCGCATCTTCGCCGATTCGCTGCCGCGGCACCTGGAGCTGATCTACGAGATCAACGACCGCTTCCTCGAGGAGGTCCGCGCGAAGTTTCCGGGCGACGAGGAGCGGACCGCCCGGATGTCGCTGATCGGCGAGGACGACGGCAAGTGCGTCAGGATGGCGCACCTCGCCACCGTCGGAAGCCACCACGTCAACGGCGTGGCCGCGCTGCACTCCGAACTGCTCAAGGAAAGCGTGCTGCGCGACTTCTACGAGTTGTGGCCCGAGCGGTTCGGCAACGTCACCAACGGTGTGACACCGCGCCGGTTCCTGGCCCTGTCGAATCCGGGACTGCGCTCGCTGCTCGACGAGGTGATCGGCGACGGCTGGCTGACCGATCTACGGCACTTGCGCGGACTGGAGGCCTACGTCGAAGACTCCGAGTTCCGCAAGCGGTGGCGAGAGGTCAAGCGGGCCAACAAATCCCGGCTCGCCGAGTACGTGCACGCCGTCACCGGCATCGAACTGGACGCCGACTGGATGTTCGACATCCAGGTCAAGCGCATCCACGAATACAAACGGCAGCACCTGATGGCGCTCGGCATCGTCACGCAGTACCTGCGACTGCGGGAGAACCCGGGCCTGCCGATCGCGCCGCGGGCCTACATCTTCGGCGGCAAGGCCGCGCCCGGCTATTTCATGGCCAAGCGAATCATCAAGCTCATCACCGCAATCGGCGCGACGGTGAACAACGACCCGATCGCCAACCGGTTCATGAAGGTGGTGTTCCTGCCGAACTTCAACGTCAAGACCGCGCATCTGGTCTACCCGGCGGCCAACCTCTCCGAGCAGATCTCGACGGCCGGCAAGGAGGCCTCCGGCACCGGCAACATGAAGTTCATGCTCAACGGCGCGCTGACGATCGGCACGCTCGACGGCGCGAACGTCGAGATCCGGGAGGAGGCCGGCCAGGAGAACTTCTTCCTGTTCGGCCTCACCGAGGATCAGGTGGAGACGGTCAAGCGCGACGGTTACCGGCCGACGGCCTACATCGAACGCGATCCGGAACTGGCCGCGGTGCTGGAACTGATCGCCAGCGGCCGCTTCACCCACGGCGACAGTGAAATCCTGAAACCGGTGGTGGACAATCTCATTCACCACGACCCGTTCCTGGTGCTGGCGGACTACCGCTCTTACGTCGAGTGCCAGGACCGGGTGGGCCGGGTGTGGAACGACGACGACAAGTGGTCGCGCATGTCGATCCTGAACACCGCGCGCAGCGGGAAGTTCTCGTCGGACCGTGCGATCGCCGAGTACTGCGACGACATCTGGAACGTTTCGCCGATGTCGGTGGACCTGTAGTCCGGCGGAGGTTCCGCCTACACGCCGCGCTCAACCGGTAGCCGGCCGCCGTCGACGGCGTCGACCAGCAGGGCGTGGTCGGCTTCGGTCTGATCGGCGTAGCGCCTGGCGAACACGCACAGGGCGTCGTCCACCCGTTCCGAGCGCCCCATATAGCCGGCGATCATCGACGCGCCACTGGTGCGCGCGTGCCCCTTCGCCAGCAACTGGCCGACCACCCCGGCATAGTCGATCAACGCGGCGGCGTCCATCGCGTCAAGTGGGATGGTGCCTTTCATGTTTCGGAACTGCCGGACGTAGAACTGGCGCCCCTGCACGGTGGTCCAGCCCAGCAGCGGATCGCTCACGGTCTGCAGCGCCTGCTGATACTCGACGACCCGCTGACCCTGATGGGCATGCCACGCCGAGTCGCCGTGCACGTAGCGCGCCAGCACCGAACGACGGGCCTGCTTGAGCTGAAGGAAGACGACGTCCTCGGGTGAAGACCCTTCCAGCAGAGCGACATACGCGCGCAGCCCGACGCTGCCCACACCGACCACCTTCTGCGCGACGTCGAGCAGGGTGTAGCCGCCGAGGACCCGGCGCCAGTG
>CAZTAA010000090.1:0-4788 GCA_964611465.1 uncultured Mycobacterium sp.
CGCAGCGTAATTCGCTGTGTTGATATCCCGGCTCCGCTACTGCGCGAGCAGGATCCCGACCACCGCGTCGGCCAGGCGGATCGGGTCGACGGGGTGTGGGACGGCGGCCTCGGCGCGCGACCAGTTGGCCAGCCAGGCGTCGTCCGCCCGGCCGGTGAGCACCACGATGGGCGGGCAGTCGGACACCTCGTCCTTGAGTTGCTTGGCGATACCCATTCCGCCGGCCGGGGTGGCCTCACCATCGAGGATGGCCAGGTCGATACCCCCGTCGTCGATCGTCTTGACCACCACCGGCGCGGTGGCGACCTCCACGTAGGTCAACTCCGGCAGCTTCGGGTGTACGCGCTTGCCGAGTGCCAACATCACCTGTTCGCGGGTGCGCGCGTTGTCGGAGTACACCAGAATGCGCAGGGACACGCCGATCAGGCTACGGTGCGGCCGCGCTCAGGTCGGGCTTTTCGGCTTGGCGGGCAAGGTCATTGCGTCAACCGATCGGCGATGTCGGCCACCCGGGCGAACCCGGGAGCGGCGGCCATCTCCTCGGCGAGCCGGCGGCTGGCGGCCCGGTAGTGCGGCTGGGAGAGCACCTCGTGGATGGCACGGCGCATGGCCCGCGGCGAGGGTCGCTCGGTTCTGAGCCGGCGACCGACACCGGACCACGCGACGCGGGCGCCGACCTCCGGCTTGTCCTCCTTGCCGCCGGTCGCCACGATCGGGACGCCGTGGCGCAGCGCGTACTGGACGCCGCCGTAGCCGCCGTTGGTCACGTACACCGCGGTGCGCGGCAGCAGTTCGTCGTAGGGCAGATAGGTCGCGGCACGGGCGTTGGCGGGCAACGGCGGCAGGGTGTCCAGCGGCCGGCCTCCCGTCGCCACCACGACCAGCACGTCGTCGTCGGCCAGGGCACGCAGGGTGGGCTCGATGGTCTGGCTGTAGTCGGTGTTGGCGGCGGTGCCCTGGGTGACGTGTACGACGGGCCGGGTTCCGTCGAGATCCGACCACCAGTCCGGGAGGGGGACAGCTGCGCCGTTTGTTTTCAGGGGTCCGGCGAAGTGCAGGTTCGACGGCGCATCTGTCCGGGGGTACTCGAACCCGGCAACGCCGAGCTGCACGATCGCATCCGCGTAGCGGCTCCAGTCGGTGACGAGGAACGGTATGTCGGTGCCGTGTACAGCTCTGTGCAGATCATTGGTGGTTCGCTGGGGTTGGCGCAGGACCCGACGGTTCAGCGCGGCCAGAACGGCATTGCGTGGCCGGTTGAAGAACCGTGCCGGCGGTAGGCCCATGCCGAAAGGGGCGGTGTCGCGGCTGCTGACACCCAGGGGCAGGACACCGCACATGGCAACCGCCGGTCGCGCGGCTCGCGGATGCGTGAGCAGGAAGGCCGCCCCGGCGAAGACCGGATCGGCGAACACCGCGTCGATGTGCTGAGCCGCGGCGGCCGCCATGATGGCCTCGTACTGTGCTCTGGCGGGCCGGGCGAAGATGCGGTCGATGTCGAAGGCGATCGCCTTGGTGCCCTTCAACTTGGCCCGTTCCGGAAGGTCGTCGAACAGCGTCCGATCGTCGAAATCGGCCTCGGCCGGTAGTGGCACGAAGGTGGCGCCGGTGGCCCGCACCCGATCGGCGAACCGGGAACCGGTGAGAAAGCGGACATCGTCGCCGCGTTGGACGAAGCCCTCGGCGACGGCCAGCAGCGGGGTGACATGGCCGTGCGCCGGAACGCTGGCCAGCAGGATCGATGACATTGTGGCCCCCCACGGTCATATTCATCTGACTCAGATAGTATTCATTCCTATGATGCAGGAGTCAATAGCCAAACGCGGGTATCGATCGGAGCTCCGGCAGCGCCAGGCGGAGGAAACCCGCACCCGCATCGTGGCGGCGGCGGCCGAACTGTTCGCCGCCGACGGCTACGCCCGAACCACGCTGGCCAAGATCGCCGCCGCGGCGGGCGTCTCGACCGAAACGGTGCAGGGGCAGGGGTCCAAGGCCGCCCTGCTGATCGCCGCGGTCGAGCAGGCGGCAGTCGGTGTCAGCGGCGAGAAGAACATCCTGAACCTGGAGATCGGGCGCCGGTATCAGGCCGTCGCGACTCCCGCCGAGGCGGTCGACCTGCTGGCCGCTGCACAGACCGAAATGAACGAACGCAGCGTGGGACTGTCGCTGGCATTCATCGGCGCGGCCAATGCCGACCCCGAATTGGATCGGCACCTCACCGCGCTGGTGGCCAGCATCACCGGACAGGACCGTCGGGTGCTCGAGATCTATCGCGACCGCGGGTGGCTTCGTGATGACATCCCGTTCGACGAGCTGGTCGAGTCCGCCGCGGTTCTCTGCAGTATCGACACCTTTGTGCGGATCACCCGCCACGACGGGTGGACGGTGGACCGCTACCGCGCCTGGCTGCGCAGAATGCTCAGGGAGGTCGTTTTCCTTCCGCTGCAAGCGGATTGACGTTCAGAACAGCGGTTCGATCTCCCGCGGGTCGAAGTACTCGTCGATCCGGCTGATCAGACCATTGGCAGCGAGCGCTACGACGATGCACACCCGCATGGCGATGACGGCCCCGTTGGTGCCCGTCGCGTGCAGGATGTGCTGCTGCACGAAGCCGCCCTCGAAGGCCCGCCGGTCGAGCACCTCGTAACGACGTTTCGTGGTGCGGTTGAGGAACCAGCAGATCACCGCGTAGGCGCGGTCGTAGTCGTTGTCGGCGCGGTCACCGGAATGCCAGACGGCGATGTCGTCATTCCAGATCTCCTGAATCATGCCGACGTCGCTGCCCTCCATCGCGCTGAACAGGTCATCGGCGATGGACAGGATCGCGAGTTCGTCGGTGACGGGCATGGTCACTCCTCATCTGTTGCGACCGGATTCCTCCCCGCGCTCGTACCTCGCGCGGCTCGTCACCGTTCGTTCTCATAGCCGGGATGTGCGGCGGATACCCGATGTCCTACCAGCACCCTCAGACAGGCCACCAGTTCGTCGGCGCGGTCATCGAATTCACCCCGGCGGATCGCGCCGGCGAGCTCGTCCTCACTGCCCACACCGACATCGGCCAGCGCGGCGGTGACGTCGGCGGTGTCGGTGGCCTCCAGTTCGCGCTGCACCATCCGCAGTGCATTGGCCGCGACGCGGGCGTGGAAGTTCACCTGGCCCTCGGTGTTGGCGCGGACGTCGCCGTCGAGGAAGTCGGCGACGGCGGCGACGAGTTCGGCGGCCGTCGGGCGTCCGTGCAGCCCGTCGGCGGGATTTCGGTGCATCTGCCGTCGCTCAGCGACGGGAATCGCACCGAAATCGCCGAGGAGGTTCAGCAGATCCAACTCCGTCTCGCAGACCCGCCGGCCGATGGTCGCCAACTCCACCGAGGGAGTCTGCCCGGACAGATGCCGGTGCGCCTGGTACCGGCAGATGACGCCCCAGCGCAGCGTCGCGAGCGCGAGCCACCACCGGAACCCGGCCGGATCGACGCGCGCACCGCCGGCGTTCTCGTAGGCGGCCAGGAAGTCGTCGACGGCGCCCAGCCCGCCCGCCTCCAGCGCCTTTGGTGCGCCGAACCGCCACGCCCGGATGCAGAACCAGGCCAGGTCCTCGCGCGGGTCGCCCGCATGGACCAGCTCCCAGTCCAGCACCGCGGCCAGCCGCGAGCCGTCGACGATCACGTTGCCCATCCGGAAATCGCCGTGCACCAACGTCGGGGGCAGCGGCTCGGGCCGGTGGCGGTCCAGCCAACGGAAAGCCCACTCGAACGTCGCGGTGGTGTCACCTATCTCGTCGAGTTCGGCACGCCACTGCGCCAGCGGATCTTCCGGTGTCAGGCCGGCGGCCGCCGGGTCGGCGCGGTGGATGGCCGCTAGGGCTGTGGCACACTGCTGCAGCAAGCTCGCCCGCCCGGAATCGTCGAGGTTGCGGAAGATCTTCCGGACAATCGTCTCGCCGCCGATCTCGGTACAGATCAGATACGGGTTGCCAAGGGGATCAACTGAATTCGACGCCATCAGCACTTCGGGCACCGGAGCGCCCTGCCCGGCGGCCAACTCCTGGACCCGGGCCTCGAGTTCCATGCCCGCATGCACCTCGTCCGGCGGGCCGGTGCGCAGGATCAGACGGCGACCGTCCGCATCGAAGGCCCAGGTGGTCCGGCTGGCCCCGCCGCTCAGCCGGTGCAGGTCGCCGACCTTGGCGCCGAGCAGTGCCGAAAGCTCTTGCTCCAGACTCATTTCCGCCCGAACTTGAGCATCCGCTGGGCCACCCGGCGGATCTGAATCTCCTCGGCGCCCTCGGTGATCCGATACCGGCGGTGGTGCCGGTAGATGTGCTCGAACGGTTCGTGCCGGCTGTACCCGACACCACCGTGGATCTGCATGGCCCGGTCGGCGGCCTCGCACACCAACCGGTTGGCGCGATAGTTGGCCATCGACACCTTGTCGGAGACCTCCATGTGGTGATCGCGATCCAGATGCCAGGCCGCGTAATACACCAGCAGGCGCACCATCTGGGCCTCGGTCTGCAGTTCGGCCAGCGGCCACTGGACGGCCTGGTTCACCGACAGCGGCTTGCCGAAAACCACGCGCTGCCCGGCGTATTCGGCGGCGCGGTCGATGCAGTACTGCGCGGCGCCCAGGCTGGACGCGGCCTGGCGAATCCGGTTCTCGTGCAGGAAGGTCTGGCCGACTTCCAGCCCGTGGTCGACCTCGCCGAGCACCGCGTCGGCCGGTACCCGGACATCGGTGAGCGTCACCTCGCCGTGGTCCGACGGCATGTTGAACGTCCACCAGTAGTAGGGGA
>CAZTAA010000090.1:4888-8135 GCA_964611465.1 uncultured Mycobacterium sp.
TTGCCGGTGAGCATCGCCTCGATCCACTCGGCCTTCTGGGCGTCGGTGCCGAACCGGCTCATCATGATCACCTGCGGGAAGTTGCCGACGATCGAGGACTCGTCCTGCAGGTCGTTGTGCAATCCGAGTCCCTTGTGCGCCAGGTGTTCCCGGATGACGGCCATGTCCAGGTTGGTGCCGTCGCGGCCGCCGAACTCGGCGGGCAGGCCGTAGCGCAGCCAGCCGGCCGCGTCCGCGCGGCGGCGCATCTCGTCGAGCAGGTCTTCCCATTCGCGGCGCGGTATGCCGCCGTTGTCGAGGTCGGTGCGGGCGAACTCGCGGCGCCGGTCGAAGTACTGCATGTGCTCTCGTTCGAGCGGCTTGATCTCAGCCTCGATGAACGCGTCCATGTCCGCCAGTAGGCCCGGAAGATGTTCGGGCAGGGTGAAATCCAACGTCAGACTCCTCTCAACAGATCTATTGTCCGTACAGCGTCTTCCTCCAGATGGTCGCCAGCGTGCGCACCGCGTCCTCGTCGGTGCTCGCCACGCCCAGTGCCGCGGCATCCGGCCGCAGGTAGACGGTGGTGAAGTTCTCGAACAGCAGCGAGATGGCCAACGCGATGTGGTCCGCATCGAGATCGGCCGCGTATCCCTGTTCCTGCGCGCGCCGAACCGAGGCCCGCACGACGTCCATGCCGAAGCGCCGGAACTCGTTCTGCACATCGGCGAACCGCTGCTGCGTCGCACCGAGTTGAGCGACCGCCACCATGATGCCCAGGTTCTGCTTGAAGATGTTCCAGTAACCGGTGACGGCGGTGGTGAAGAACTCGGTGTCCTTCGGCGACGACGGCAGGCGCACGGTCAGCCCCGACAGCACGTCATGCAGGAACGACTCGGCCAGGACGGCGAGTAGGTCCTCCTTGTCGTCGAAATAGCGGTAGAACGAGGCCGGTGACTTGCCGGCCGCCGACGTGATGTCGGCCAGGGTGGTGCCGTGAAAGCCCCGCTCGGCGAACAGCTTGCGCGCCGCGGCCTCGATGGCGTCGCGGGTCGCCATGCCCTTGTTCGACAGCGGGCGGGCCATGTCAGTTCAGGATCCGGTCGCCGGCGCGCAACAGGGCACTGGGCAGCGGGTGGCCGATCAACCGCTGCGCCAGTCCCGCGGCCTCGATGACGGCGGCGAGATCGAGGTCGACGCCGATCCCGCTGTCGCGCAACAGATAAACGAGATCCTCGGTGGCGATGTTGCCGCTGGCCCCCGGGGCGAACGGGCAGCCGCCCAGCCCGCCGACCGAGGAGTCCAGCCGGGTCACTCCGGCCTGCACCGCGGCCCACGCGCTGGCCAGTCCGGTGCCGCGGGTGTTGTGGAAGTGTGCGCCCAGCGGGATGTCGCCGATGAGCGGTTTCAGCTGCGCGACAAGGGAACTGACCCGTCCGGGTGTGGTGGTGCCGATGGTGTCGGCGATCGCGATCCGGTCGGCGCCGAACCCGACGGCCGCTTCGACGACGTCGAGGACCCGCTCCGGCGCGGTCGGCCCGTCGAACGGGCAGTCCCATGCGGTGGCGACGATGACCTCGACGGTGGCGCCGGCGTCGTGGGCGATGGCGGCGACGTCGGCGATGGCCGCGGTGGCCGCGCCGGTGTCGCGACCGACGTTGGCGCGGCTGTGCGCGTCGGCGGCCGAAACGACATACTCGATCGAGTTCAGCCCCGCCGCGATCGCCCGACGGGCGCCGTTGGGGCTGGCCACCAGGGCCGAGAAGTCGATGCCGTCAAAGCGTTTCAGCTCAACGGCCAGTTCTTCGGCGTCGGCCAGCGCCGGCACCTTGGACGGGGAGACGAAGGCGGTGGCCTCCACCTCGCGCACGCCGGTGGCGACGACGGCCTCGAGCAGTTCGATCTTGGCGGCAAGCGGAATGGGCTCTTCGATCTGCAGCCCGTCGCGCAGGCAAACCTCGCGGATGGTGACATGGGTCATCTACAGCACCCCCTGGTTCTCGAGTTCGGCCAGCTCCTCGGGGTCGTGGCCGAGGAGATCGCGGTATACGTCCAGATTGTGCTGGCCGGGCCGGGCGGATCCGGCGCAGCGGATGGTGCCGGGCGATTCCGACAGCACCGGAACCACACCGGGGCCCTTGATGTTTCGCTGGACCCGTTCGTCCCAGTGATCGGCGATCATGCCGCGGGACAGCAACTGTGGATCGCTGACGACTTCGGCGACGGTGTTGATGGGTCCGGAAATGACTCCGGCTTCGGACAACGTAGCGATGATCTCGGCGGGCGGCCGGAGGACGGCCCAGTCCGCGATGATCTTGTCGAGCTCGTCCTGATTGCGGCCGCGCGCAACGTGATCGGCGAATCGCTCGTCGGTCGCGAGCTCGGGCTGGCCCATGGCCGCACAGAGCCGGCGAAAGACGGTGTCCTGGTTGGCGGCGATCACCACCCAGCTGCCGTCCGAGGATTGGTAGATGTTCGACGGCGCAATGCCCTCCAACCGGGTTCCGGACGGGCCGCGCACGACGCCACCGACGTCGTAGTCGGGGATGGTCGATTCCTGCACGGCCAGACAGGATTCGGTGAGTGCGGTGTCGACGACCTGACCCTCGCCGGTGACGGTCCGCCGGTACAGTGCAGCGAGCGCCCCCTGGACGGCGAACATCCCGGCGAGGCTGTCGCCCAGGGAGAGTGCGAGGCGCGGGGGAGGGCCGCCGGGGAAGCCGTTCATGTGCCGCAGCCCGCTGGCGGCCTCGGCGACCGATGCGTAGCCGGCTTTGCCGGCATCCGGTCCGGTCTGTCCGTAGCCGGAGACGCGGACCAGGATGATGCCTCGGTTGCGTTCCCGCAGAACGTCGTAACCCAGATTCCACTTCTCCAGGGTGCCGGGGCGGAAGTTCTCCACGATGATATCGGCGTGCTCGACCAGCTCCAGGAACAGTTCGCGTCCCCGGGCTGCCCGCAGGTTCAGCGTGACGGCCTTCTTGTTGCGGGCGTGCACCGTCCAGAAGAAGTGATGACCGTCCAGTTCGGCCTGTCCCCAGGTGCGCAACGGGTCCGGCTGGCCGGGCGGCTCGATCTTGATCACCTCCGCACCCATGTCGCCGAGGAGGCGGCCGGCGTACGGCCCGGAGATCAGCGTGCCCACCTCGATCACCCGGATCCCGTCCAGCGGCCCCGCACAAGGCTCGCTCACAGGTCCCGATGCTGCGGCTCCTCCTCCCGCTCGTTCCTCGCGGGCATCGTCGCTCACAGGACCCGACGCTGCGGC
>CAZTAA010000090.1:8235-16177 GCA_964611465.1 uncultured Mycobacterium sp.
CCTCGCGGGCATCGTCGCTCACAGGGATAGCCCGTGCCGGTGCAGCCAGTCGGTGCAGATGCCGACGGCCTCGCGCAGGGTACCGCGCTGGTGGGGCCCCGCGTAATAGTGGTTGGCGCCGTGGATTTCGTGCATCTCCTTGTCCGGGTGCCCGATCGCCTCGAACAGCCGGCGGGTGTGGCTCGGGGTGCACGCGTCGTCGGCGAGGTTGCCGATCACCAGCGCGGGCACCGCGATGTCCGGGCCGGCCTTGACCGCGTCGCCGTTGGCGTCGTCGTAGCTCCACTGCGACAGCCAGCTGCGCAGGGTGCAGAACCGCGCCAGGCCGACCGGGCTCATGTTGACCACCTGCGGGTCGCCCAGATAGCAGGTGCCCGGTGTGCGCTCGTTGGGGTCGACGGTCGGGTCCAGCCACCGCGGGTCGGCCATGGTGCCGTGGACGACGAACGCGAACTCGTCGTCGGGTCGTCCGGCGGCCCTCAGTTCGGCGAGTTTTTCCTTGACCCACTTGGTGATTCGCCGATTCCGGGCGATCTGCGCCTGGTGGTAGCGCTCCAGAAACTCCGGGGTGTACGGCGGCTGATTCGGATTGTCCGGGTTGTACAGGTCCAATTCCGGATCGCGTTTGGTGGGATCGGACTCGTCGAGGATCGAGGCGTCCATCCACTCGGTCATGGTGCCGTGGCGGCTGATGTGCGCGGCCAGCAACATGATCGCGTCCGCGGAAATCAGGCCCAGTTTCGTCAGATCCGGTCCGTCACCGGACGGGCTGGCCGTCACGGTCGGGTTCTGGGCCTGCTGCTGATAGAACACCGACAGCGACCCACCGCCGCTCCAACCGGCCAGCACCACCTTGTCGTAGCCCAACCGGTTCTTGGCGTCCTTGATGCACTCGCCGAGGTCCTCGACCACCTTCTCCATCAACAGGGCCGAGTCGGTGCCGCGGAATCGGCTGTTGCAGTAGATGACGTGGTGTCCGGCGCGGGCCAGGCCGTTGATCATCGGCAGGTACGCACCGCCGCCGATCGGGTGCATGAACACCAAGACCGTATCGGAGGGCTTGTCCTTCGGGCGTAGTAGATAGCTCTCCAGGACCACCAGTTCGGCGACCCCGCCGTAGACGTCCCGGACGGCCGAATTATTCTGGTAGGCAACCAGATACGGGATGCGGTCGTACTCGTGCTTGACGGGCTGTTCGGCGGTCTGCGTCATTTTCAGTGCTGCCCCAGGTCGTTGGCGAGGATTTCTTCGGACGGCACCAGGCGCTTGCGGGTGTCGATCGCGATCACCTGCCAGTCGACGGTGTCATAGTCGTCGAACTTGCGCCGGGCCCGTTCGCGGGCCTTCTCCGGCGCGCCGTGGTGAACGCCTTGCGGCGCATGCGAAATGAGGCCGGGGGGCATCGGGATGCCGTAGAGCGAGCCGCCGTGGAAGAACGCGATCTCGTCGAAGTCGACGTTGCGGTGGTACCACGGCGTGCGTTCGGTCCCGGGGACCCGCTCGGCCGGCTTGGGCAGGAAGTTGCACACGTAGACGCCGGTGGCCTCCATGAACAGGTGGACCATGGGCGGCAGGTGCACGCTGTCGGAGGTGATCACGTTGTAGTCGGCGATGTTGAAGGTGAAGGGAAAGTTGTCGCCGCGCCACCCTTCGACGTCCAGCGGATTGTGTTGGTAGAAAAGCGAAGTCGGCCCGCCCTCATGGATCAACTTGACTTCGTATTCCTGCCGGCCGTCATCGTCGATCGGCTGCGGGTCCGGAATGACAGCCTGCGCGGGGTCGAACGGGAAATGCCGGCCCAGGGTGCCGGGCGGCGGCACCCGGAACTCGTCGGTGGCCTGGATCATCAACAGGGTCGACTCTTCCGCCGGGAGCTGGCGCCACGTGCACGCCTTCGGGATGTACACCCAGTCGCCCTCGCGGTAGTCCAGCGGGCCGAACTCGGTCTCCAGCTTCCCGGATCCCTTGTGCACGAAGGACAGCAGGTCGCCGTCGACGTAGCGGACGAAGAACGGCATCTCCTCGGTGCGGCGCGACAGCAGCACCTGGCAGTCGGCGTTGGAGAACATCAGCAACGGCCCGCCGTGGGCGTCGGTGGCGTCGGACGGTTTGAGTTCGGAACTGAGCACGTCGGTGGGGCGCAGTGGGCCGACGGAGCGGTAGGCGGTCGGGTCGTTGCGCCGGTACATGTTCGCGGTGCGCCCGACGAAGCCGCCGCGGCCCAGTTCGTCGTCCTTGAGGTCTCCGATGTCACCGAGGTCGGCGTGGATGCGCTTCGGAGTCTTCCCTTTGCGCAGGTGGACGAACGATTCCATGGGGATTCTCCTCGAGCTCAGAAAGTAAAACTGACTTTAGTTTTGCTGCCTGGCGCCGTCAAGGGCGCACCATGAAGTCCAGGAAGCGTTCCCGCTGCGCACCGCTCAGCGGATTCGGTTTGGAGTCGGGCATCTGCAGGAATCCAATGCCGGCGGCAAACGTTGTGCGAGCGCGTAATTCGGCCTCTTCGGCGGTGAAGCCGAGGTCGCGGAACGCCTGCCGAACGGTCTGCACCACACGCCGGTCGGCGGCTTCGACACCGGCGGCGACGTTCTTGTCGGTGCGAGCCCATTCCCGCATCGCGCGTTCGAGCTTCCAGTGCCGGGGGGCGACGAGGGCGGCGATCATCTTGGACAGTCGCTCCCGCGGCGGCAGGTCGCCGATCTGTCGGTAGACCTGGTGTTCCTCACCCCGTTGCTGTGCCCACGCCTCGATGAGCGCGCTGCGGTAGGCCGCCATATCGGTGAAGTGCCAATAGAAGCTGCCCTTGGTGGCCCCGATGCGTTTGCACAGTCGATCGATCTTCAGGGCTTCCAAGCCGTCGTCCGCGATGAGCGCGTAGCCCGCCTGGATCCAGTCGTCGACCGACAGCCGGGTGCCGGCGGGGCGGACCGTGCGCATCAGATCATCGCGGTCGGCGGAATCTTCACCCCAACGCGCAGCGCACCCGCCAGCTCGCGGCTGGTGTCGTAGTCGAAGATGACGTGCCCGGCGAGCACGTCGACGTCGCGCTTGGCGCGTTGCAGCGGATTGTCCAGGAAATGCGCGCTCGCCCCGGATGCGTTGAGCAGCAACGTGATCACGTCCTTGGACTCGCGCACGATGTGCGCCGCCGCGAGCCGGGCCGCCGCGCGCACATCGCGCGTCACCGGGTCGCCGGCGGTCACCGTGGCGTCGATGTTCCCGACGGTGTCGGCGACCAGCCCCCGCAGGGCGCGCAACCGCACCTGCGCCTCGGCCAGATGCGCCTGGGCGATCGGCTTGTCCTTCTGCTTGACGAACTCGTAGGCCAGCACGCGCTCGCAGAGCCGCTCGGCGTAGATCTCGGTCACCTGCTCGGCGGTGCCCAGCGCTGGCATGGCCGCCAGGAAAGCCAGCGCGGGCACCATCGGCCAGCGATAGGTGGGGGAGTCGTGCAGTGCCGCGCCGGGCGCGGTGCCGCCGTAGATGTCGGTGACCCGCGCCAGGCGGTGTTCGGGGACGAACGCTGGGTTCTCGCTGGCGATCACGACGTCGTTGGATCCGGTCGCGCACATGCCGTCGGTGTGCCAGACGTCCTCGACCCGGATGTCCGAGGCGGGCAGCAGCGCCAGCGCGGGATAGATGCCGTCGTCCGGGCCGCACAGAGCGCCGACCATGATCCAGTTGCACTCCATCACTCCGGTGGCCCAGGACCACCGGCCGGACAGGCGCACCCCGCCCGCCTCCGGCAGGCCGCGCCCGGTGGGAGCCAACGGGGCAGGTGCCAGAAACGGCCGCGTCGCGAACGCCTCGGTCTGGGCCTCTTCGGAGAACAGCGCCAGCATCCAGTTGTGCAGCGCGTAGAACCCGATGGTCCATGCGCTCGACGTGCACCCGTGTGCCATCCGGCGGACCGGGTCGAGGATGTCCGGGAAGGGCGCCTGCCGCCCGCCGTAACGGGCCGGCACCAGCAACTCGGTGAACCCCGACTCCGCCAGGTCGGTGATGGTCTCAGCGGGCAGCCGGCGCAGCCTTTCGGCTTCGCCGGCGCGCTGCGTGAGGCGCGCGACGAAGTCGTCGGTGATGGTCGGCGTCGGTTCGGCGACTGCGGTCATGGTCGATGACCGTACCATACTTTTTAGTACGGATGATGTGCGTAACGTGTTGCTATTGCATGCCCATGGCGGAGTCGACTACTTCAGTTCGGCCGACGACAGGCCGAGCAACCGGCGGGCCACCACCAGCAGCTGGATCTGCTGGGTGCCTTCGAAGATGTCGAGGATCTTCGAGTCGCGGGCCCACTTCTCCAGCAGCGTCTGCTCGGAATAGCCTGTGGTGCCGGCCATTTCGACGGCCTTGAGGGTGATGTCGCTGGCCACCCGGGCGGCCTTGGCCTTGCCCATCGAGGCTTCCTTGGAGTTGGGGATCCTGTTGTCGGCCTGCCACGCGGAACGCACGGTCAGCAGGTACCCGGACTCCCAGTCGGCCTCCATCCGCAGGAACTCGGCGGCCGCGGCGCTCTGCGCGTGGGCCGGCTTGTCATAGGAGATCTCCACGCCGGCGTCGGTCAAGATCGCGCGGAGTTCCTCGAGAGCGGCGCGGGCCACGCCGACGGCCATGGCCGCCACGATCGGACGGGTGGCGTCGAAAGTCTCCATGACCCCCGCGAAACCCTTCTCGACCTCGATCTCCGGACTGCCCAGCAGGTTGTCCTTCGGAATGCGGGCGTTGTCGAAGCGGATCACCGCGGTGTCGGAGGCCTTGATGCCCAGCTTGTGCTCCAGGCGCTCGACCGTCACGCCGGGATGCTCGCGCGGCACGATGAACGACTTGATGGCCGCGCGGCCCTTGGACTTGTCCAGCGTCGCCCAGACCACGATGTGGGTGGCGCGGGACCCGGCGGTGACGAAGATCTTCTCACCGTTGATGACGTACTCGTCACCGTCGAGAGTCGCCGTCGTGGACACCGCGGCCGAGTCGGAGCCGAATCCCGGTTCGGTGATCGCCATGGCCGCCCACACCTTGCCGAGCCGCTCGAGTTGCTCGGGGGTGGCCACACTGGAGATCGCGGCGTTGCCCAAACCCTGGTACGGCATCGACAACAGCAGCGCCACATCGCCCCATGACGCTTCGAGCGCGTTCACCAGGGCAGACATGTTGGCGCCGTTGACGTTTGTCTTGTCGGTGTCGGCCCCGTCCCGGAACGCCTCGGTGCCGGCGAAAGAGAGGGTCTTGGCCTCCGAGATGCCCTCGAACAGGGCGGCCACGGTATCGAGCTCGACGGGATAGGCGTGCTCGGCGAGGTCGTACTTGCGGGACACGGGCCGGAACATCTCGATCCCGGCCTGGTGGCCCTTCTCCATGACGGCCCGCAGCTTCTTGGGCATTTCCAGGTTGATTGCCATTGTTCTCTCCTCAGAGGGCGCCGTTAGAGGACGACCACGCCTTCGGCGACACCGATTGCCCGCAGATCGCGGTACCAGCGTTCGACCGGGTGTTCCTTGGTGTAGCCGTGGCCGCCGAGCAGCTGCACGCCGTCGAGGCCGATCCGCATTCCCTTGTCCGCGGCCAGCTTTCGCGCCAGCGCGCCTTCGCGGGCGAAGGGCAGGCCGCGATCCGCGCGGGCGGCGCCGCGCCAGGTGACCAGTCGCAAGCCGTCCAGTTCGATCGCGATGTCGGCGCACATGAACGCGACCGACTGCCGGCGGGCGATGGGCTCGCCGAACGCCTCGCGTTCCTTGATGTAGGGCATCACGTAGTCGAGCACCGCGTGCGATGTTCCGACGGCCAGCGCGGCCCAGCCGAGCCGGGACAGCGCGATGGCTTCCGAATAGTTCTGGGCGTGCTCCGGGTCGGGGACGTCTTCACCCAGGCGGGCCGACAGGGGGACCGTCACCTTGTCGAGTTCGATCCGGCCCAGTGCGGCGGCGCGGATTCCCATGCTGGGGTCGGGTGTGACGGTCAGGCCCGCCGTGGCGGACTCGACGATGAACATCGCCGGCTTGCCGTTGAGTTGCGCGGCCACGATGAACAGTTCGGCATCGGCGGCGGCGGGCACCAGCGACTTCACCCCGTCGAGCCGGTATCCGCTGGGGGTGCGCACCGCGGTGGTCTTCAACGCGGTCGGGTCGAACAGCGCGTGCGGTTCGGCGATCGCCACGCAGGCCTGCGGCACGTTCTCGCCGGCGAACTCCGAAAGGTAGGTGGCCTGCTGGTCGGCGCTGCCCCACTTGGTGATCGCCGAGGCCACCCCGCCGGGCGCCAGGATCGGCAGTGCCAGGCCCATGTCGCCGTAGCCGAGCGCCTCGGCGACCAGAGCGTTGGTGACCGACGAACGATGCTCGGCGATGCCGTCGAAGTCTTCGGGAATGTTGACCGCGGTGATACCCAACTCGGCGGCCTTGGCGATCAGGTCCGCCGGATAGGTGGCGGCCGCGTCGGCGTCGAGCGCGGCGGGGCGCAGGATTTCCTCGGCGAACTCGCGGACCGTCTCGACGATCATCTTCTGGTCGTCGTCGGGCGTCAGGTCGAAGTAGTCCGATCCCTTCGCCGACTCCAGCCGCACCGGGGCCTTTCCCAGCCCCTGTACCCGGTTGAACTGGCGCGTCGCCGCGCCGGCGGCCGAGAACACCTGCTTGACGCCGTATTTCAGGCCGCGATTGAGCGGGTCGCGCAGGTTGTGCCGGTCCAGGAATTCCTGGCCGAGGAGGGGCGTGAGGAAGGCCATCGCGACGTCGATCGCGGATCGTTTGTGCCGTTGCAGGCCGACCGCGCTCTCATGAGTGCTCGTCATGAAGACCACCGTATCTTACTCTGGAGTAAGATACGACCGTTTTGTAAGCAAATTCACATGAGGCGGCGCGCGACCTCGTCGTGCAACAGGCCATTGGTGGCCAGCGCGCTGCCATGATGCGGCCCGGGCCGGCCATCGATGCTGGTGAATGTTCCGCCGGCCTCCCGGATCAGGATGTCCAGCGGCGCGATGTCCCACAACTTGACCTCGGGTTCCGCCGCGATGTCGACCGCGCCCTCGGCGACCAGGCAGTACGACCAGAAGTCCCCGTACGCGCGGACGCGCCAGACCTCGTCGGTCAGTGCGACGAAACGGTCGCGGCGAGCGTCCCACCCGGTGGTCAAGTCCGAGTATGACAGGCTGGCGGCACCCAGGTCGCGTACGCCCGACACGGCGATCTGGCGCTGCGTCCCGGCGAACGACGTATGTGCGCCCCGGCCGAGCCCGGCCCACCACCGGCGGCTCAAGGCGGGCGCGCTGACCACACCCACCGTGGGCACGCCGTCTTCGAGCAGGGCGATCAGGGTGCACCAGACCGGCACGCCGCGGACGAAGTTCTTCGTGCCGTCGATGGGATCGATCACCCACTGCCGGGCGCCCTCGCCGCCGCCGAACTCCTCCCCGAACACGCTGTCGCCGGGCCGGTGCTCGGCGAGCATGTCGCGCAGCATCCGTTCGGCGGATTCATCGGCGTCGGTCACCGGCGTCAAATCGGGTTTGGTGTCGATCCGCAGATCCAGTGCGCCGAACCGTCGCATGGTCACGGTGTCGGCACGATCGGCCAGCTCGAGCGCAAAGGCGAGGTCGTCCATACACGGAGTCCTACCATGGCTTCATGTTGTGGGAGATCGGCATACTGCTGATGTTGATCGGCGCCCTGGCGGTGCTGATCGGGCCTCGGTTCATGCGGCGCACTCCGCCCGCCGATTCGGAGCGGGGAACCCTGTTGGTCACCGGCGTCAGCCCGCGGCCGGACGCGACCGGTCAGCAGTGGGTGACGATCACCGGCGTCATCAACGGACCGACCGTCGACGAGCATGTCGTGTACCAGCAGATGGCCGTCGACGTGACCACCTGGCCGACCATGGGCCAGCTGTATCCGGTGGTCTATTCGGCGAAGAACCCGGACAAGTGGAGTTTCGCCGCGCCGGC
>CAZTAA010000091.1:0-16154 GCA_964611465.1 uncultured Mycobacterium sp.
CGGGTGAGCGAACCCACGCCGGCCGCCGTCGACGCCCTACTGGACACGCTGCTGCTGGACGACGATGCGGCGCTGGCCGGTGCGCTGGCGGCCAGCGCGGCGGCCGGGTTGCCGGCGATCGAGGTCTCACCGCAGGCGGCCCATTTCCTGGGCCTGCTGGTCCGGATCGCCGACGCTCGGCGCATTTTGGAGATCGGCACCCTGGGCGGTTACAGCACCATCTCCCTGGCCCGGGCCGCCGGGGCCGAAAGCAGTGTCACCACACTGGAATACGAACCACGGCATGCCGAGGTGGCCGCGGCGAACCTGCGCCGGGCCGGGGTGGCCGACCGGGTCGAGATCGTCGTCGGCGCCGCGTTGGACACCCTGCCGACCCTGAGCGGCACCTTCGACTTCGTGTTCATCGACGCCGACAAGGAGAACAACTCGGCCTATGTGAACTGGGCGGTGAAACTGGGCCGGCCGGGCACGGTGATCGTCGTCGACAACGTGGTGCGCGACGGGCGGGTCCTGGCGCCCGCGCCCGACGACGCGCAGGCCCGCGCGGTGCGCGACATGCTCGAGATGATGGGCCGACATCCGCGCCTGGACACCGCCGCGATTCAGACGGTGGGCGTCAAGGGCTGGGACGGTTTCGCGGTGGCGCTGGTCCGGTGACGATGCCGCGGCCATGGTGAACTACCTCGGCTATCGGGGGTCCGACGCCGACACCGCGTGGGGCCGGTTCTTCGACCCGCGAATGGCGCCGCTGCCCGGGCACGTCGTGCAAGCCCTCCAGCACGGGCCGCAGGCCGACCCGACCCTCCTCGAATTCGACTCTGCGCCAAGCCTTCTCGATCCGAGCTATCACCAGACCGAGAACGGCTACGGAACTCTGCGCGACGGCGGATTCCACGTCGCCGTGCGCACCGACATGCCGGGTGTGACGCCGAACATGTGGACGTGGTGGTTCGGCTGGCACGGCAATGACGCGCGGCGGTACAAGCTGTGGCATCCGCGGGCGCATGTGTCGGCGCAGTGGTCCGACCGCGGTGGCGCCGGCCACTACATCGGGCGTACCTCACTGGTGATCGAGTACATCGGCTCGGCGCACCAACGGGCGGCGATCCGGTTCGTCGACCCGGCCGAACTCGGCCTGGCCGTCGATGTGGACCAGGTGGCGATCTGCGCCAGGCTGGCCTCTCCGGACCTGCCCGTGGACGTCGGGTGGCTGATTCACCACGTTCGCCCGACGGAGACCGGATCGGAAATGCGGTCCCGGTTCTGGATGGGTGGTCAGTACGTGGCCGTCCGGCACGGTAACCGGTTGGCGGACAAGGTGGTTCGCCGGATCGCCGCACGGATGCTGCCCGATCCGCGTGACCTGCTGGTCCATTGCGCGCAGGAGATGAATCACCTGGCCGTATTCCTGCCCGAACTGCACGGGGCCCTCGGTGATCGGTAATCGAACTTTCCGCATCCGTGGCACGTGCTTCTGTCACGATGGACGCGGCGAACGGTAGCGGAAGGTGTGCACATGACCGAACTCGAAACATCGGCGGCGACGGCCGGTGGGGCCAGCAGGCGCGGCGTGCTCCTGGGAGCCGGCGCCCTGGGCGCGGGAGCGGTGGTCACCGCCTGCGGCGGCTCGACCAAGACCGAGCCGTCGGCCGGGCCGAGCGAGGAGGCCACCGGCACGACGGGCGCCACAGGGACTACGTCGGCGGCCGGCAAAGCGCAGGTCGACGTGTCGGCCGTCCCGGTGGGCGGCGGCGTGGTGCTAGAGGACGCCGAGGTGGTGGTCACCCAGCCTGAGGCCGGGAAGTTCCACGCCTTCAGCGCGGTGTGCACACACAAGGGCTGCACGGTGAACAAGGTCGCCGACGGCGTGATCGAATGCCCTTGTCACGGAAGCACTTTCAGCGCGACCGATGGATCCGTGGAACACGGCCCGGCGACGGAGCCGCTGGCGTCCAAGACGGTGACCCAGGAGGGGTCCAAGCTGACGGTCTCGTAGTCCCGGGACCGAGTCGAGCTCAGGTGCAAACCGCGCCGACCGCGGCCGAGCCGACCAGTTTGGTGTACTTGGCCAGCACGCCGGTGGTGTAGGTCGGGGGCAGCGGCTGGAAGTCCTTCTTGCGGGCGTCGAGTTCGCCGGCGTCGACCAGCAGGTCGAGCGTGCCGTTCGCGACGTCGAGGCGGATGCGGTCGCCGTCGCGCACGAACGCGATCGGGCCGCCGTCGACGGCCTCGGGCGCGATGTGACCGACGCACAGGCCGGTGGTGCCGCCGGAGAACCGGCCGTCGGTCATCAGCAGCACGTCCTTGCCCAGGCCGGCGCCCTTGATCGCGCCGGTGATCGCCAGCATCTCGCGCATGCCCGGACCGCCCTTGGGGCCCTCGTAGCGGATCACCACGACGTCACCGTGGGTGATGGTGCCGTCCTCGAGCGCATCGAGGGCGGCCCGCTCCCGCTCGAAAACCCTTGCGGTGCCTTCGAACACGTCGGAGTCGAAGCCGGCCGACTTGACCACCGCGCCTTCGGGCGCCAGCGACCCGTGCAGGATCGTGATCCCGCCGGTCGGGTGGATGGGTTCGGTCAGCGCGCGCAGCACCTTGCCGTCGGGATCCGGAGGTGCGATGTGCGCCAGGTTCTCGGCCATCGTCCGGCCGGTGACCGTCAGGCAGTCACCGTGCAGCAGCCCGGCATCCAGCAGCGCTTTCATCACCACCGGCACCCCGCCGATGCGGTCGACGTCGTTCATCACGTAGGAGCCGAACGGTTTCACGTCGGCCAGGTGCGGCACCTTGGCGCCGACCCGGGTGAAGTCCTCCAGCGTCAGTTTGACGTTGGCCTCGTAGGCGATCGCCAGCAGGTGCAGGACCGCGTTGGTGGAGCCGCCGAACGCCATCACCACCGCGATCGCGTTCTCGAACGCCTCCTTGGTCAGGATGTCGCGCGCGGTGATGCCGCGGCGCAGCAGCTCGACCACCGCGATGCCGCTCTTGCGGGCGAACCCGTCGCGGCGCCGGTCGGTGGCCGGGGGAGCGGCCGAACCCGGCAGCGACATGCCGAGCGCCTCGGCGGCCGACGCCATGGTGTTGGCCGTGTACATGCCGCCGCAGGCGCCCTCGCCGGGACAGATGGCGCGTTCGATGGCGTCGACGTCCTCGCGGCTCATCAGGCCGCGGGCACACGCGCCGACCGCCTCGAACGCGTCGATGATCGTGACGTCCTTCTCGGTGCCGTCGCTCAGCTTCGCGCGGCCGGGCAGGATCGAGCCGGCGTAGAGGAAGACGCTGGCGAGGTCCAGCCGGGCGGCGGCCATCAGCATGCCGGGCAGCGACTTGTCGCAGCCGGCCAGCAGCACCGAACCGTCCAGCCGCTCGGCCTGCATGACGGTCTCCACGGAGTCGGCGATGATCTCGCGCGACACCAGCGAGAAGTGCATGCCCTCGTGGCCCATCGAGATGCCGTCGGACACCGAGATGGTGCCGAACTCCATCGGGAAACCGCCGGCCTCGAACACGCCCTCCTTGACGGCCTTGGCCAGCCGGTCCAGGGACAGGTTGCACGGAGTGATCTCGTTCCACGACGACGCGACGCCGATCTGCGGCTTGGCGAAGTCGTCGTCGCCCATGCCCACCGCGCGGAGCATGCCGCGGGCCGCGGCCTTCTCCAGGCCGTCGGTGACGTCGCGGCTCCGGGGCTTCAGATCGGGCGAGGATGTCTTCTCAGGGCCTGAGGGCATGGGTCCAAGTATGACCTCGAAACTTTGGCCGCCCAAATCCGTTACGGGCCGCTGACCATACCCCTTGGGGGTATTCGGTACGGTGGTGTGATGACGTCCAAGAAAATCCCCGCCGCCCTGGCCGCCGTGGCGACCGCGTTCTTCCTGTCCGCCTGCAGTGACGGCACGAACGACGGGCACACCGACCATGACCAGGCGGCGTCCGAGACCACCGTCATCAGCGCCGAACCCGCCGGCTTCGACGCCGACGACGTCACCTTCGCCACCAACATGATTCCGCACCACCAGCAGGCCGTGGAACTCTCCGCGCTGGTGCCGGACCGGAGCACCAACCCCGAGCTGCTGGCACTGGCCCGCCAGATCTCCGCCGCCCAGCAGCCCGAGATCGACACCATGAAGGCCTTCCTGGTGCAGTGGCACGAGAACCCGCAGGACCAGCACGGCATGCCGGGCATGGACCACGGCGGTCACGCGGGCATGCAGGGCATGGTCGACGACGCCACGATGGCGAAGCTGAAGACGCTCAACGGCGCCGAGTTCGACACCTTGTGGCTGAACTCGATGATCGCCCATCACCAGGGGGCGATCGAGATGGCCAAGACCGAGTTGGCCGACGGCCAGAACGCCGACGCCAAGACGCTGGCACAGAGCATCGTCACCGCGCAGCAGGCCGAGATCGACCAGATGAAGAAGATGCTGGCCGGTACGCCGTGACCGAACACCAGCCGCCCGGCTACACCCCGAACAAGGACAACTACGCCAAACGGCTGCGCCGCATCGAGGGTCAGGTCCGCGGCATCGCCAAGATGATCGACGAGGACAAGTACTGCATCGACGTCCTAACCCAGATCAGCGCCGTCAACAGTGCGCTGCAGTCGGTGGCGCTGGGCCTGCTCGAGGAGCATCTCGGTCACTGTGTCAGTCATGCGGTGGCCCAGGGCGGCGAGGAGGCGGACCGCAAGCTGGCCGAGGCGTCGGCGGCCATCGCGCGGCTGGTCCGCTCGTGACGGGTAACGAAGCCGCCGCCCGATGCGATCATCCTCACAGGTCGGCGGCCTGTTGACGGCTGTGAAAGTGCTGGTCGGCCGCTGCTGAGGGCCGGGGCCACTCCGGTGGCTGTGTAACACTGGTTGAAGTTCAGATCTGTGGAGGTTGGTTATGCGAGGGCGCGCGACGAGCACGCTGGCGGCAATGTGGGGGACCCTGGGAGCGGTTGTCCTGACGGCGGGCGTGGTGCTGGGCAGTGCCCCGGCGCTGGCGGATCCGGACCCGAATGTGCCGCCGCCCGTCGATCCCGCCACCGCGGGCGCGCCCGTGGCGCCGCCCGTCCCGAACAACTACCCGTTCCTGCCCGACGACCCGCGGACCAAGCCGATCGAGATCCCACCGCCGGCCCCCGTCATGCCGTGGGAGCAGCCGCAGCCGGTGACGGCAATCCCGCCGGGCACCCCGGCGGGCCAGAACCCGCTGCCGTTCGAGGGCACCGCGCCGTTCCGGCCGCCGACCTTCAACCCGACGAACGGGTCGATGGTGGGGGTTGCCAAGCCCATCTACATCAACTTCGCCGTCCCGATCGCCAACCGCCAGCTGGCTCAGGACGCGATCCACATCTCCTCGGTGCCCCCGGTGCCGGGCCGGTTCTACTGGGTGACCGACACCCAGCTGCGCTGGCGTCCGCAGGACTTCTGGCCGGCCAACACCGTGGTCAACATCGACGCGGCGGGCACCAAGTCCACCTTCCGCACCGGTGACTACCTGGTGGCCACCATCGACGACAAGGCCCACCAGATGGAGGTCATGCGCAACGGGAAGCTGGAGAAGACCTTCCCGGTGTCGATGGGCCGGCCCGACGGCAAGCACGAGACCAAGAACGGCACCTACTACGTGCTGGAGAAGTTCCCGACGGTCGTCATGGACTCCTCCACCTACGGCGTCCCGGTGGATTCGGCCGAGGGCTACAAGCTCAAGGTTGACGACGCGGTTCGGATCGACAACAGCGGTGCGTTCGTGCACAGTGCTCCGTGGTCGGTCGGCGATCAGGGCAAGCGCAACGTCAGCCACGGCTGCGTCAACCTCAGCCCCGCCAACGCGCAATGGTTCTACGACAACTTCGGCAGCGGCGACCCGGTGGTCGTCAAGAACACCGGCGGCGGCTGGTACAACACGCCCGACGGCGCCTCCGACTGGCAGATGTTCTGACGCCCTTCCGATCTGTTCAGCGGTCTCTGCGACATCTACTCGAAGTTCGTCGCAGCCACCGCTGAACAGATCCGGGATGTGTCAGTTCCAGATGTGCACCCGGCGTTCCGGCGCCAGGTAGAGCTCATCGGCGGCGTCCACGTCGAAGGCGTCGTAGTAGGCGTCGATATTGCGGATGACACCGTTGCAGCGGAACTCCGGCGGTGAGTGCGGATCGGTGGCCAGCCGCCGAATTGCCTCGGCTTCACGGGATTTCGTCCGCCAGACCTGCGCCCAGCCGAAGAAGACGCGTTGCACACCGGTCAGTCCATCGATCACCGGGGCCTCGGCGCCGCCCAGGGACAGCTGGTAGGCCAGCAGGGCGATGGACAGGCCGCCCAGGTCGCCGATGTTCTCCCCGACGGTGAAGGCGCCGTTCACGTGGTGGGCACCGTCCAGTGCCCGTGGCACGAAGTCGTCGTACTGCTCGATGAGTGTCTTTGTGCGGGAGCCGAATTCGGTTCGGTCGGCGTCGGTCCACCAGTCGACCAGGTTTCCGTCGCCGTCGTACTTGGCGCCCTGATCGTCGAAGCCGTGCCCGATCTCGTGACCGATGACCGCGCCGATACCGCCGTAGTTGGCCGCGTCGTCGGCGCCGGCGTCGAAGAACGGCGGTTGCAGGATCGCCGCGGGGAACACGATCTCGTTCATGCCGGGGTTGTAGTAGGCGTTCACCGTCTGCGGTGTCATGAACCACTCGTCGCGGTCCACCGGTCCGCCGAGCTTGCCCAGCTCGCGGTCGGACTCCAGCGCGTGACCACGTTGGTAGTTGCCGTACAGATCATCCCGGCGCACAACGAGTTTCGAGTAGTCCCGCCACCGCTTGGGGTAGCCGATCTTGGGGGTGAACTTGTCCAGTTTGGCCAACGCCTTGGCGCGGGTCTCCGGTGTCATCCAGTCGAGGTTGGTGATCGACACCCGGTAGGCCTCGCGCAGGTTGGCCACCAACTCGTCCATCCGCGCCTTGTGCTCCGGCGGAAAGTGCCGCTCCACGTAAAGCTTCCCCAGGGCGTCGCCCATCAGGTTCTCGACCAGTGCGACGCCGCGCTTCCACCGCTCCCGGATCGCCTCGGTACCGGACAGCAGTCGGCCGTAGAACGAGAAGTCTTCTGCGACAACCTCATCGGTGAGCATCGCCGCGCGGGAGTGGATCAGCCGCCAGCGGGCCCAGCGCTTCCAGTCGTCGAGGTCGGCGGTCGACCACAGCGCGGCGAACGCCGTCAGGTAGTCGGGCTGCCGCACCACCAGTTCGGGTGCGGTCTGCGGGGAGGCCCCGAGCGCGCCGATCCAGCCGGCCCAGTCGAAGCCGGGCGCCTCGGCGGCCAGCTCGGCGAACGCCCGCAGGTTGTAGGTCAGGTCGGCGTCGCGGCGTTTGACCACATCCCAATGTGCCGCGGCCAGTTGGGTTTCCAGTGCGACGATGCGTTCGGCGGTCTGCGCGTGATCGTCGGCGGAGCCGCCGTAGACGAGGGCGAACATCCGCGCGATGTGACCGGGATAGGCGGCGAGGATCTCCGCGTGCTGCGGATCGCGGTAGTACGACTCGTCGGGCAGCCCGATGCCGGACTGCGTCAGGTGCACCAGATAGCGGGTCGAATCCTTCGAATCGGTGTCGACGTACACCCCGGTGCCGCCACCGACTCCGGTGCGTTGCAGCTGTCCCAGCACCGCGGCCAGGGCGGCGGCGTCGGCGGCGCCGTCGATCGTCGCGAGTTCGTCGAGCAGCGGTCGCACCCCGCGCGACTGCACGGTGGCCTCGTCGAGGAAGCTGGCGTACAGATCGCCGATGCGCTGCTGATCGGTGCCCTCCGCTGCGCCGCTCGCCGATGCCTCGGTGATCAGGTCGCGGACCTGCTCCTCGGCCCGGTCGAACAGCGACCGGAACGCGCCGTCGGTGGCGCGGTCGGCGGGTATCGAGTAGTCGGCCAGCCAGCGGCCGTTGACATGCCCGAACAGGTCGTCCTGCGGGCGGGTCGCGGCGTCGACGTAACTCAGGTCCAGGCCGGAGGGAACGGCCGCGTCGGTTGTCTGTCCAGCTGTCTTCATGGCCACGCCGACATCCTTGCAGAAACCGCCGGGTACCCTCACGGCCATGCCCGACGCCGCCGAGGACCCGGCCGAGCCGGACCCGGAGACCGGTGGCGAGGCGTCCGGCGTTGCCCCGGGCGTCTTCTCGCGGTACGGCGTCGTCTCAGCGTTGTTGGGTGTGTTCTGTGCCGCGGCGGTCGGGGTGCTCGCGCTGATCTGGTCCCACCATCACGGCGAGGTGGCCGAGCGCACCCGGCAGACCGACGCCATGCAGGCCGCCGCCGACTGGACCGGCGTCCTCGTCAACATGAACAAGGACAACGTCGAAACCAGCCTGCAGAAGCTGCGCGACGGCACCGTCGGCCAGCTCAACGCCGACTTCGAAGCATCCGTCCAGCCCTACCGCGACATCGTGCGGACCCTGCAGTCCCAGACCACCGGGCAGATCGAGTCGGTGGCCGTCGAGAACGTCCATCATGACCTGGACGCGCTTCCCGGCACCTCCAACCCGCCCTCGGAACTGCCCGCGGGAATGGCCTCCCGCACCGACACGGTGCTGGTGGTGGCCAGCTCCGTCAGCCGGAACGCCGGCGGCCAGCCGCAGACGGTCCACTGGAACCTGCGCTTGGACGTCTCCGACGTCGACGGCCGGCTACTGGTCTCGCGGCTGGAGAGCATCCGGTGAGAAACCTTCTGCGGGTACTGGTCTTCGACATGGTCGTCCCGCTCGTCGCGATCGGTGCGCTGTTGACGGTCGGGGTGTTCCTCGGCTGGCCGCTGTGGTGGGTGGCCGTCGCGTCGATGCTGTGCCTGCTGGTGGCCGAGGGCGTTCTGCTCAACGTGTACCTGGTGCGCCGCGACCGGGTCAGCTTCGGCACCGACGACGACGGACCCCGGTTGCGCCTCGCCATGGTTGGTCTGGTGGCGGCGCTGCTGGCCGTCGCGGTGGCCGTCGGGTACACCCGCTGGACTGTGCCGGACCGCCAGCTGAGCGCCGACGCCGGCGAGGTGGTCGGGTTGGCGACCGCCGTCTCCGAGGCGACGGCCACCTTCTCCCCGAGCGACCCGACCTCCTCGATCGAACGGGCGGTCTCGATGATGGCCCCCGAACAGGGCGCGGCGTTCCGGGAGAACTTCGGCAAGTCGACGCAGGAGCTGGCCCGCAAGAACGTCTCGGCGCAGGCGCAGACCATCTCCGCGGGCATCGAGGCGCTGGGGCCGGCCGCCGCCAGTGTCGCGGTCCTGATGCGCGGCACCCAGCAGGCGCCCGGACAGCAACCGAGCCGTGCGGTGCTCGCACTGCGGGTGACGCTGGCCAAGAAGGACGGCCGGTGGGCGGTCTACGACGTCGTGCCCATCACCGACGTCCGCTGACCCGGCTCAGCGGGTGTCTTCGCCGCGTTGCGCGCGCAGCCGGGCGAACCGGTCCGACAGCTTGCGGATGCGGATCACCAATGACGCCGGCGGGCTGACCCGGCCCTCCAGGTAGAGCATCAGATCCTCCGCCGGCACGCCGATCCGGGAGGCGAACTCATGGTGGGACAACCCCGAACGGGCCACCAGGGAGCGGATGTGCCGGGCCGCCTCGGCGCGTTCACCGGCTTCCAGATGCTGGCGGCTGCGCACCAGCACCTCGGACAGGGCGTTGGTGATGCCCTGCGGCGGGGCCTTGTCGAGGACCTCCTCGACCTGGCGGGCGGTGCGCCCGAACGGATCACGCTTGATCGCGACGACGATCTTCTGCCACACCGAGATGTCACCGGCCTCCAGCGCGGAGCGGATCGCGGTGGTCGGCCAGTATTCGACCGGCCGGTCGGCGGGGCCGGGGTCGGAGGGGGACACCGGTGACGCACCATTTTCAGTGGTCAACGTCACCTCATTCCTCCAGCATCGCCACGGCGACCGCCAGGCAGCGGTCCCTGACATTCTCCCAGTCCAGGTCCGTCTCGGACCCCGCGGGCTGGGCGTCACCGGGTTGCGGGTCGGCCAACCGGCGGACCAGTTCGGTGGCGACCCAGCGTGATCCGGGCCGCGTCCCGGCGGACGGTTGGAAACAGTAGTACCTGTCCAGGTCGCCCAGCACCACCGCGGCGGTGTGCGGATGCATCGTGTCCACCAGGTCGGCGAACTCCCGGTAGTCGCGGGTGCTGTTGCGGGCCAGGATCAGCGAGCCCTTGAGGCGCAGCGTCTCGGCGCCGGTCGGGATCTGCAACCGGTCGCCGGTGGGCAGTTGGACGTTGGTCGTCTCGATCGGGGCGATGCGCCGCACCGGCGGCGGGGTGCCGCCGATCTCGACCGTCTCGATGGCCGACGCCGCTTCCAGCGCATCGAGCGCCACCTCGAGCCGACCGCGCCACACCGTCACCGGATGCAGTGGCCGTGGCCCGGTGTGTCGCGGGGTTCGGGTGTAGCCCTCGGGTCCCGCCGTGCGGATCCGCACGGTCTGGGCCGTCGCGCTCACCGGATCGAGCTGCCCGACGGCGGCGCGCGGCCGTTCCATCAAATCGCCCACCCCGGCGCAGCCGCGCAACGCCAGCGGGTCGGGGACCGTGATCGTATCGGGCGCAAGGCTTTTCAGCCGTGCCGCCGACTTGACCACCATGCGAAGGTCGGGTCCGGGCGCCACCAGGGCCGAGATGTCGTCGGGAATGATCACGAGGTCGCCGACGTCCACCTCGGGCAGCGGCTTCTCGAAGTCGACCGCCGGCAGCAGCCGGTCCAGCCACCGCGGCAGCCACCAGTTCCACTGGTCGAACATCGCCATCAACGCCGGCACCAGGACCAGGCGCACGACGGTGGCGTCCACGGCGATCGCCACCGCACAGGCCACCCCGAGTTCGGCGACCAACGGCATACCGGCGAACGCGAAGCCGATGAACACCGCGATCATGATCAGCGCGGCGCTCGTGATGGTGCGCGCACTCGTCGACACCCCGTACGCCACGGCGTCCCGGGTGTCGCCGGTCTGCAGGAACCGCTCCCGGATGCGGGTCAGCAGGAAGATCTCGTAGTCCATCGACAGGCCGAAGGTCAGCGCCAGAACCAGCGGGGGGATGGTGCTGTCGATGGAGGTGATCGGCTGGAAGCCCAACCGCTCCAGCCAGCCCCACTGGAAGATCATCACCAGGCTTCCGTACGCGGCGGCCACCGACAGGACCGTCATCAGCACACCCTTGAACGCCAGGAAGATCGAGCGGATCGCGATCAGCAACATCACGAATGCGATCAGCGCGACGGCGGCGAACACCAGTGGCTGCGTCTGCGCGACGCGGTCGTCGAAGTCCTTGATGAGGGCGGTGGGCCCACCCACCGAGATGGTCGCGGCGTCCGCCCCGGGCATCTTCGGCAACTGGGCACGCATCCAGTCGACGGTGTTGCGGGCGGCCATGTCCTCGGGATCGACCGCGAGCACGGCACTCAGCAGCACCGACCGGTTGTCCTCGGCGAACACCGGCGGCGCCACCGACACGATGTTCACCGCGCGGGCCATCTCCCGCGACACCGCGTCGACGACGGCGGTGTGCGCCGGCGAGGACGCGTTCCCGTCCGGGAACGCCACCAGCACCCGCACCGGGCCGAGCGCGCCGGGTCCCAGCGCCTCGGCCGCCGCGCCGACCCCGCCGCGAATCTCGTGCGCCGGCGGGAACTGGCGCAGCATGCTGTTGCCGAGCACCATCGAGAAGGCCGGCGCCGCAAGCATCAGCAGGAAAGCCGTCGCCGCGAGGGCCGACAGCCACGGCCGCTTCATCACCGACCGCACCCAGCGGGTCCAGAACCTCGACTGCGTCGTCTCGCCACGCCGGGACCAGCGCAGCACCGAGGAGCGTTTGGCGGCCGAGCGGCCGAACGTCGCCAGCACCGCCGGGGTCAACGTGACCGAGGTCAAGACCGCGACCGCGATCGCCAGGATCGCCCCCGTCGCCATGGACGACAACACCGGCGTGTTGATGAGGTAGATCGCCAACACCGACGCGATCACCGTCAACCCGGACAGCACCACCGCCAGACCTGAGGTCGCCATCGCGGCGTCGGTGGCCTGCGCGGGATCGCGGCCGGCGCGCAACTCCTCGCGGAACCGCATGAGGATGAACAGGGAGTAGTCGATGGCCAGGGCGATGCCGAACATCGACACCGTCGTCGTCGCGAACACCGACATCTGGCTGAACGTCGAAAGCAGATAGACGACGCCCATCGTCACCACGACGGTGCACACGCCCAGCGCCAGCGGGATGGCCGCGGCGGCCAGCGACCCGAACACCGCCAGCAGCACGATCAGCACGATCGGCAGATTCCAGCGCTCGGCCTCGGCGATGTCGTGCTTGGTGGCGTCCGAGGCCGCGGCGCCGAGCGCTCCCTGGCCGATCACGTAGAGCCGGACCTTGCCGTTGACGGTCTGGCCGGGTTGGTCGCCGGTGACGCCGACCTTCTCGCGCAGCTTGCGCGCGACGTCCACGGCGCCGGTGTTGTTGAAGTCCAGCCGTAGCGACACCACGTACGGCCGGTCGGGTTGCGGCGCCGGCTGGCGTGGGTCTGGTATCAGCGTGACGCTGGGCACCTCCCCGGCGACCTGGCGCAGGAGGTCGGCGGCCGAGTTCATGTCGGCGTAGGTGGCGTCCGACCGCGGCGCGGCGACCAGCGCCAGCGGTGAGGCGCCTTCGCCGGGAAAGTGGTCCTCGAGCTGGTATTGGACGTTCAGCGACTGCGAGCCGGCGACCTCGAACCCGCCTCCGGTCAGGTGGCCGGACTGGGTGAGCGCCAACCACACCGCCGGCACCAGCGTGAGCAACCATGCGCCGAACACCAGCCAGCGGGCCCGGCGCAGGCTGCTGCTCAGGCGCATCATGAACTGCTGGATGTCGGTCTCCCCGCATTCTCTCCCGAGGGCGTCGCAGGAAGCTTACCGCAGCAACCCTGCGCCCCGGATGTTTGCACGCACGCTGAACTGGACCGATGACGAGTTCGCTGGGCATGCGCAGCGAACCCCGTTGGCGGCTGACCCAGCGCAGGTGGCAGGATGGCGACGGCTGTTGTCAGGTCGGGGTCCCAGTTCGCCAGATTGTCGCTGCACCGTGTGTGCGCAGCGCCGCCGGCGAACATTCGACGTTAGGAGTCCGACCATGACGATCTCGTTCCGACGCGGTGCTGTCAGCGCCGCCCTGGCCGCCGCGGTCAGCGCGGCCGGCCTCGTCGCCGTGAACACGTCCGCCGCCGTCGCAGCGCCGGATCCCTGCGCGGCCAGCGAGATCGCCAAGACCGTTGGCAACGTCGCCCTCAACGCCAGCATGTATCTCGACTCGCATCCGCAGACCAACCAGGTGCTGACGGCGGTCGCCGGGCAGCCGGCCGGGCCGCAGTCCGTGGCGGCGCTGAAGGCCTACTTCGACGCCAATCCGCAGGCGGCCATAGACCTCCAGGTCATTCAGCGGCCGGTGACGGTGCTGACCACCAAGTGCAAACTGCCGATCAGTCTGCCGCAGGTACTCGGCCTGGCTTCTGGCGAATCCGCACCGCGCGGGGTAGGAATGTTCTGACACTCGTCCACACAGTTAAGGAGCCCGTAGATGTTGCTCACTGCCCGTCGCGCGGTCATCGGTGCCATCGGAACGGGTGCTGTCGCCGGCGCCATGCTGTTCACCGGCGCCGGTTCCGCGCTGGCCGACCCGCCGAACTGCACGGCCGCCGACCTGGCCGGTGTCGCCTCGGGTGTGTCGGCTGCCACCTCCGCCTATCTGTTCACCCACCCGGACGTCAACAACTTCTTCTCGGGGCTGCAGGGCAAGCCACGCGAACAGATGCGCGCCGACGTCACGTCCTACATGGACGCCAATCCCCAGGTGCGGGCGGAGCTGACGGGCATCCGCCAGCCCCTGGTCGACATCCGGACCCGCTGCGGCGACGCGACCGGCCCCGTCGGCGAGGGCTTCGGCGGCGCGCCCGGCAACTAGCGCCGGACAGGCACGGGGTCGCACGTGCGTGAGAACGCGGGTCACACGGTGCTCATGGTCGACGACGACCCCGACGTGCGCACCTCGGTGGCGCGCGGACTGCGGCACTCCGGCTTCGACGTCCGGGTGGCGGCCAACGGAAAAGAAGCTCTGCGACTGCTGTCCAACGAGGACCACGACGCGCTGGTGCTCGATGTGCAGATGCCCGAACTGGACGGCGTCGCGGTGGTCACCGCACTGCGGGCGCTCGGCAACGAAATCCCGATCTGCGTGCTGTCGGCGCGCGACACCGTCAACGACCGGATCGCCGGGCTGGAGGCGGGCGCCGACGACTACCTGACCAAGCCGTTCGACCTCGGCGAGTTGGTGGCCCGGTTGCATGCGCTGCTGCGTCGGGCCGCCCACTCCGACGAGCAGTTCGATGCGATGACGGTCGGTCCGCTGACCATCGACACCTCACGGCGGTTGGTGTTCGTCGACGGGGAGCGGGTCGAACTGACCAAGCGGGAGTTCGACCTGCTGTCGGTCCTGGCGGAGAACGCCGGGGTGGTCCTCAGCCGGCAGCGCCTGCTCGAGTTGGTCTGGGGTTACGACTTCGACGTCGACACCAACGTCGCCGACGTCTTCATCAGTTACCTGCGGCGCAAGCTGGAACGCGACGGCGTCCCGCGGGTGATCCACACGGTGCGCGGGATCGGATACGTGCTGCGGGCCGATCCGTGACCTCAGCCGGTCCAGCGGGGCGGCGCCCGCGGTTCACCGCCTCACTGCGGACCAGGGTCGCCATCGCCGCCGCGGTGGCCGCCGCCGTGGTGGTCGGCGCTTTCGTGGTGCTGAGTTCGATCGCGCTCGCCAACAACGATGTGGCCCAGTTGGATCGGCGACTCGACGCGATCGTGAACGCGAGCGTCAGCACCGCCGATCCGCGGGACCCGACCCACGACGTGTTGTCCACCGGCCGTGCGGCGAGCACCGGGCAGGTGATGTTCCAGCGGGGATTTCAGCTCCCGAGCCTGCCGCCGGGCACCCAGACCGTGCCGGTCAACGGGGTCGACTACCGGGTGCGCACGGTGGCCGTGCAACGCGACGCCGGCGAGGACCTACTGGTCTCGATCGGCATTCGGGCCGACAGCATTCTGCTGAACCCGGCGCGCATCCCGCTCTATGTGGCGATCGGCCTGTTGGCGTTGCTGATCGCGGCTGGCCTGGGCTGGTTCCTGGGTGGCGTCGCCACCCGGCCGCTGCGGCGACTCACCGAGCAGACCCGTCGGCTCGGTGAGGGCTCGCAAGACCAGATCGTGCCCGTGCACGGGGTGAAGGAGACCGAGGACCTGTCCGAGGCGATGGTGATGATGCTCGTCCGGTTGGCGGCCGCGCGGGAGGCGACGACGAAGTCGTTGCAGGCCGCGCAGGATTTCGCCGCGAACGCCGCCCATGAGTTGCGGACACCGCTGACGGCGATGCGGGCCGATTTGGACACGCTGCGCATCCACGACCTTCCGCCCGAGGAGCGCGACGAGGTGGTGGCGGATCTGGCTCGGGCGCAACGCCGTATCGAGTCGACCATCACGGCCCTGGGACAGCTGGCGTCGGGTCAGCTCGCTCAGGACAAGGACCGCGAGCCCATCGACATCGAGGAGCTGCTGGACCGCGTCGCCCGGGAGAACGTCCGCCTGGCGGGCGTGCCGATCGAGGTGCACGCCGACGAGGCCGGCGTCATCTCGGGTTGGGCGGGTGGGATGCGGTTGGCGGTGGACAACCTGGTGCGCAACGCCGTGACCCACGGCCAGGCGACCCGCATCGTGCTCACCGCGCACCGCCCCGATCCGGCGAGCCTGGAGATCACCGTCGACGACAACGGGCGAGGCCTGCCGGCCGAGGAGCACACCGCGGTCCTCGGCCGGTTTTCCCGGGGGAGCACCGCGGCCTCCGGGGGTTCCGGACTCGGGCTTGCGCTGGTGGCTCAGCAGGCCGCCCTGCACGGCGGCCGGGTCGAGCTGTCGGACAGTCCGCTCGGCGGGCTGCGTGCGACGTTGACAGTCGCTACCGGTCAGTCTCCGTCTTGACCTGAATTCGATTGGGCGCGTTGGACTTCAGTGCCCGCCCATCCGGTGGGTGTCAGTTTCGGGCAGCGAGGTGGCGGGGTGTCCAGCGTTCGTCGTCGATGAGGTCGTGGTCGGGGTCGAGGGTGGCCAGTAGGTCGGGGTCGAGG